>NC_011138.3:3810780-4480937 GCF_000020585.3 Alteromonas mediterranea DE | reverse complement strand
TTGACGCAATCTTTCAAGACATTGATTCCACAAGGACATGGTACGTTGTTTGCTCCCGTATCTCGCCCGAAAAGCCAACTCCTAAAAAAGCCAAACAAAGGAAAGCAGGCACTAGAAAGCGCCATTAAAGAAAATAGCGTTGGAAGTGTTGGGTATCAGCGAGAAATTAAGTTATCGTTTTAATCGCTGTGGATTATCTAACGTTATCAACAAAAAGTAAATGGCGATCCCGATCAAACTTTTCGATCTGTATTTTATGTTATTGATTTATAAAAAGTTACTATTTAGATCAATTAACGATAGATATGCTTACTTTCATTCTAAATTACGCTTTAAAAACCGCTTGATCACCTTGCAAATTTGAGGCTGTACGGTTTTTTACACAATCTATTGTGGATAACATAGTTGATTTTTACGCCTTATTCACAAGTAAACCCGTTGATAAAGTACAGTATCGACTAAAAAATAACTAAATTTGTTCAGTTATTCGTCCGAAAAGAGAGAATATCCATTGACAGTAGCCCCCGAGATCTCTAGAATTCAGCGTCCTTTTTCGATGGGCTTTTCTGGTGAAAACACCACATTGTTCTGGCAACAGTATAATGTGTTACCAAAAACGCCTATGTTTAACTAAATATAAGTGAGACTTTGGTCATGAAAAGAACATTTCAACCGAGCAATCTAAAGCGCAAGCGTTCTCACGGTTTTCGTGCTCGTATGGCGACTAAAATGGTCGTAAAGTACTAGCAGCTCGCCGTGCAAAAGGCCGCGCTCGTCTTTCTGCTTAATTAGAAAGACACCAAAGTGGGCGAGAATAAATTTTCTAGGGAGTTACGTCTGTTAACTCCCACCCACTTTACCTATGTGTTTGATAACGCAACCCCTGCTGTATCTCCCTCTTTTACCGTCCTAGCTAGAAAACTCAGTCACTACACCTCGCCTTGGTATTACACTTGCCAAAAAACGTATTCGTAAAGCACACGATAGAAATCGTTTGAAGCGATTGGTAAGAGAAAGTTTTCGGCACAAACAGCACAATTTACCTAACGTCGATATTATCGTTATAGGCAAGTCTGGCGCTGATAACCTTAGCAACCAAGAAGTTTTTGCTACATTGGACAAGCTATGGAAAAAATTAAACAAGCGTTGCGGCAACTCTTAATTGTAGTGCCTTTAGCCTTGATAAAATGCTATCAATGGTTCATTTCGCCTATGTTAGGCCAACGTTGTCGTTTCCATCCATCCTGTTCTTGGTATGCTATAGACGCATTAAAAACACACGGATTGGCAAAAGGCGGTTGGTTATCTATTAAACGCATATTAAAATGCCACCCTTTGCATGCCGGCGGATATGATCCAGTGCCGGAAAAACAACAAGATAAACACTCAAAATAAAGAGACCTCTATGGAATCGCAACGTAGTTTTCTGATAATTGGCCTCGCGCTAGTTAGCTTTTTGCTTTGGCAACAATGGCAAAAAGATTATGGGCCACAGCCTGTAGAACCCGTTGAGCAACAAGCTCAACAGACAACGCAAGGTGTACCGTCTTTTAACGATACGGGTAATGAAGACGTACCAAGCAGCGATAGTGTGCCTGCCGCACAGCCTGCTGTGACTGCGCAGTCTACCAACCGTATTATCGAAGTAAAAACAGATACGTTAGACCTGCGCATCGATTTGCTCGGCGGAGATGTTATATCAGCAGACCTGCTAAAATTTCCAGTAGAGCAAGGCTCAGACATTCCATATAGCTTGCTTCGTTCAGGCAATGGTCTTTACGTAGCCCAAAGCGGTCTTATCGGTGCCCAAGGCCCAGATGCAAGTGCAAATGGCCGCCCTGTTTATACAGCGCAAAGCGAATTCTATGAAATGACCGGCGATACCCTTGTTATTCCATTAACTTGGAAAAACAATCAAGGCCTGTCTATTACTAAAACATTTACGTTTACAAAAAACCACTACGACGTAAACGTAAGCTACGACATTAACAATGGTACGGGCAGTGCCGCTACGGTTCAGCCGTATGCTCAGTTAAAGCAGGTTATGGAGTTCGAAGACGACGGTAATATGTTTATGCCAACCTACCGCGGTGCGGCATATTCGACAGAAGACGACCGTTATCAGAAATACTCTTTTGACGAAATAGAAGATGACAACTTGCGTGAAACTACAAAAGCAGGTTGGGTTGGCATGCTCGAGCATTATTTCGTATCAGCATGGGTGCCTTCGCAAGAACAAACGAATACGGTTTATTCACGTAACCTGAAAAATCAATATGCCGTTATTGGTGTGTTATCGCCGTCTGAAACGGTTGCTTCTGGCGATACCAAAACCATAGCTTCTACCCTTTACATGGGTCCAAAAGACCAAGATAAATTAGCAAAAATTGCACGTGGTTTAGATCTAACCGTTGATTACGGTATCCTTTTCTGGATTTCTCAGCCTCTGTTTGCCCTGCTTACTTTCCTTCACAGCTTAGTCAACAACTGGGGTGTCGCGATTATCCTTATCACTATTGTAGTGAAAGGTGCTATGTACTGGTTAACTAAGAAGCAGTACGAATCAATGGCTCGTATGCGCAACCTTGCACCTAAGATGCAACAGTTGAAAGACCGCTTTGGCGATGACAGACAGAAAATGTCTCAAGCCATGATGGAGCTATATCGCAAAGAAAAAGTGAACCCAATGGGTGGATGTTTACCACTTCTTCTGCAATGCCTATCTTCCTAGCACTTTACTGGGTACTCATGGAAAGTGTTGAACTACGCCATGCAGACTTCGTACTTTGGATCACTGACTTATCAACGAAAGATCCGTACTTTGTGCTACCTATTCTTACCGGCGCAAGTATGTACCTATTGCAAAAACTTCAGCCGACCACCATTACAGATCCAATGCAGCAAAAAATCATGCAGTGGATGCCAGTGGCAATGAGCGTATTCTTCCTGTGGTTCCCTGCAGGTCTAGTACTATACTGGCTAGTGAGTAACGTGATTACCTTGGTTCAAGCCAAAATGATTTATGCTTCTATGGAGAAGCGGGGCATCAGCAGTAAATAAACTGTTGAGCAATTAATTACACAGCCCGCCTACGCGGGCTGTTTTGTCTTAGAGGATTAAACTGTGCCATCATTTGATATTGTTTCAGAAATCAACATGGAAGAAGTGCGTAACGCAACGGACAATGCCAGCCGTGAACTGTCTACACGTTTCGATTTTCGCGGCATCGACGCCAGCTTTGAATACAAAGATAAAACCGTTGTGATGAAAGCCGAAGCCGAGTTCCAACTTCAGCAAATGGAAAGTATGTTTAGAACAGCCATGTCTAAACGCAACGTTGACACTTCGTCAATGGACGTGAAGCCATACGACGCACACGGTAAAACTTACCGTCAAACGATTGCGTTTAAAGAAGGTATTGAACAGCCTACTGCGAAGAAAATCGTAAAGCTGATTAAAGACGCCAAAGTAAAAGTACAAACAGCCATACAAGGCGAAGAGCTTCGTGTAACCGGTAAAAAGCGTGATGACCTTCAACAGGCTATTGCCTTAGTTAAAGAGGCAAATTTGGGCCAACCTTTCCAATTTAAGAATTTCCGCGACTAATTATGGAATCACTCACCCTTTCTACCGACACCATTACCGCACAAGCTACGGCCCCTGGCCGTGGCGGCGTAGGTATTGTGCGTGTATCTGGACCAAAAGCAAAAGCCATTGCTGAAGCGTTAGTACCAAGTGAGCTTACACCCCGCCTTGCAACCTATACGCCCTTTGTTGACGCCAATAAAAGCGTAATAGACCAAGGTATCGCGCTATTTTTTAAAGGCCCGAATTCGTTTACCGGTGAGGATGTGCTTGAACTACAAGGCCACGGCGGTCAGGTTGTTATGGACATGCTTATAGACGCCGTACTTGCTACCGGGCACGCCAGGTTGGCCAGCCCTGGCGAGTTTAGCGAACAAGCCTTTTTAAATGACAAGCTCGACCTTGCACAAGCAGAGGCCATAGCAGATTTAATTGATGCTAGCTCTAAGCAAGCCGCACGTAGCGCTTTACGTTCGCTACAGGGTGAGTTTTCCACACAAATTCAAACGTTGTCAGACCAAATCGTACACCTTCGTATGTACGTTGAGGCAGCCATCGACTTTCCAGAAGAAGAAATCGACTTCTTATCAGATGGAAAAATATCAGGTGACTTAAGTACTATCATGCAAAGTCTGACTAAAGTACGTGACCAGGCGAAACAAGGTACCTTGCTGCGCGAAGGGATGCAGGTGGTTATTGCCGGTCGTCCAAATGCGGGTAAATCGAGCTTGCTAAATGCCCTCGCTGGCCGCGACAGTGCAATCGTAACCGACATAGCAGGTACCACACGAGATGTGCTTAAAGAGCACATACATATTGACGGAATGCCGGTTCACATAATTGATACCGCAGGTCTTCGTGAAAGCCCTGATAAAGTAGAACAAATAGGTATCGAACGAGCGTGGCAAGCTATCAATGAGGCAGATCATGTTTTATTTGTTGTAGATTCCACTGCAACAAGCGTTATTGACCCTTATGAAATATGGCCTGAATTTATGGCTCGCCTGCCACAAGGCATACCTGTTACGGTAGTACGCAATAAAGCTGATCTGAGTACATTGAGTATTGGACAAAGCAGCGTTAATACCCAGCAGGGGGATATTTCGGTAATTAACCTCTCTGCAAAAGAAGGCAGCGGCGTAGACACACTTAAAGCACATTTGGCCAAGACCATGGGCTTCGACACAACGACCGAAGGCCAGTTTATTGCCCGTCGACGTCATATTGATGCACTTGATCAAGCCTACAGCTATGTGAGCACCGGCGAGCAACAATTGCATGATGCAATGGCAGGCGAGCTGCTAGCGGAAGAATTGAGGTTGGCCCATCAGGCACTCTGTGAGATAACCGGTGAATTTACCCCAGACGATCTACTTGGCAAAATATTTTCATCATTCTGTATTGGCAAGTAATGTAGGCGGCGCGGCCGCTAGATGTACAATAGATAACAGAGAAGCCCCCCATAAATGAGTAAGCACTTCGAAATAATTGTCGGCACCATGTTAGGTGCCTCTGAATATGTGGCAGATGCTATTGCTGAGAAGCTTGATGCAAGTGGGCATACACATACTATTCACGCTGAACCGAATTTAGATAACATCAATACCGCATCAATATGGGTTGTATGTACGTCTACCCACGGCGCAGGCGAGCTACCTGACAATATCCAGCCCTTTGCCAAGCAGCTTGAAAGCGCAGACTTAAGCACGGTACAGGCCTATGTTATTGGACTAGGTGATACCAGCTACGACACTTTCTGCTTTGGCGCAAAGGAAATGGAAAAGCACATCGTTGATGCAGGCGGTACGCTAATCACCGATGCACTCTACATTGATGTACTTGAGCACCCCATTCCAGAAGATGCAGCCGTAGAGTGGTTTGACGATAAGTTAGCAAGCGCCTAATCGCCTTTATACTAAGGAGCTGACGCAATGAATAGCAACCTCACCCAAGCAGAACTTGCCGCTTTGCAATGCCCGATTTCTAATGACTGCCGCGTGTTGTATTTGCTTGGGCTTCGCGTAGGTGCTAACACCGCTACCACATCGTCAGCCCCTATTGATTATAAACATCTGCTAAATTTACTTAATGGGGATAGCAAAGACGAGCCGTATCAGCGAGGCCGTCAGATCAACAGCCTGGTAAAGCAATTAGAACAAGTGGGGTTGGTTGCCCTGCCCTTAGCGTTAGATCTAGAGCACACCATTAATGGTAAAACACTCCTTCTACCGCTTCTAAGCGAAGCCCAGTCAGACTTTGATCAACTGCACGCTAGACACAGTGCGATGACAGCTACCTGGGCCCCAAATAAAGCCCTATTTGAAGAAATGGCCTCACTATTAGGCATTATAGATAAAACCTATGATGACAACGAAGTGGGTGAATTTATCGCCTATTGGCTAGGTCGGCCAAGCTCAGTATTCAGTGAATTTCAGTGGACACAAAAATTTGCTAACAATATCAAACGCAAGCGCTTAGCGTCTGGCTACGCTCCTACAAAAGTGGTGGGAACACAACAAGTGAAAGTTGCAGCCGGCATTGAAGCAGATGATAATGCAAGAAAGCTGGTGGAAAAGTATGCCACAACTAAGAAGAGTTAAATCGTTATGGACCGTATAACCGACAAAATTGCCAATTTAGCGAAAGCGCTCAAAAAAGATGTCGATCCCAATGGTGAGTATATCGACTACAAAACGCTGCGTAAGCAGTATGAAGTCAAAGCCAATGAAGAAGTGTCGCAACTACAGCAGCGCAGCAAGAAAGCGCGTGTAGAGGCCATACACGGCCGTTCAGATCTAAATCCTAAATGGACGTTTGCCAACTTAGTTGAAGATAGCGATGATGTGATAGAAGCGGTTTCTATCGCACAATCTTTCATTGCAGCTCATGACGACGCTGCTTGGCGACAAAGCGGCTCGCACATGATGATATTTTACGGCGACTATGGGCGTGGCAAGTCACATATTGCCGGTGCAATAGCACACCAACTTATTGAGCAATACGAAATCTCAGTGCTCTATCGTCAGTTATCAACACTACTGGAAATGCGTAATTTCTCTTTTGACTTTTCTGCCACTGACAACGCGAGTCAGCGGTTTAGAGAGATCAATCAAGAACTATTAGACGTGGATCTTCTGATATTAGACGAGGTGTGTGTTAACGAATCAGCGCTAAAGAAAAACGCGCAAAGCTGGTTTGGCAATCTACTTAGGCAACGTTTGGTAAGCAAAAAAAACTGTATCTTGATCACCAACCACAATTTAGCTGAGCTAGAAAACGCACTGGGACGCTACTGTTTTGAATCGATAAAAGAGTACGATACCTACAAAGTTCGCTTCCAAGGCCCGAGTCGTCGTGAAGGACTGACTATTGAGCAAGAAGACATGCAGGGCTCAGTTGCACAGCCGCGTTATCAACCTAATCAGGTTCGATAATGTAAAGCGTGTATTGAGTAAAAAAACGATTGATTTAAGGGCAGTGAAAGCGTTTCTTCACTGCCCTTTTTTATTGTTTGAGCCGATAGGTAATACGTTTTTGTCAGTCAAATGCGACGAATGACATCGCCGATCGAAATATTGATTGCGAAGTGAAAATGACGATCATGCGATCTAATCACAGGATTAGTAAAAGATCTCCTCCACAATAAGATCGACCTATAAGCCACGTCACTACACGATCTTTTGATCTATAAACATAATTAGCAAACATTTTATCCCCAGTTGGATCACATCTTGATCACGCCTGTGGATAGGATCCTACAAACCACTGTGTATAAGCTTTGATCCAAAAAAGAATAACTTTTAAAAAGAAATGGGGTGTGGATAAAAAGGGTATTTATACACAAGTTTGAATAGGGGTTATGGATCTGTGTTTCCCAATGTTGTTGATCGCGTAACTTGATGATCTTTATCTCCTTTGATCGGTTACCCACAGATCTTGTCGATCCTAATAAAAGTAAAAATAAACAGATCTAAAAGAGATCTTAAGATCTTATTATTCGATCACACTTCTTTAAAAACAGGTTTTGAGGAAAATTTAATCATTTTCTTTATTCAATAAGTCAGATAAAATACGCGCCCTTTTTTCGGCAGACTGTGCTTAGAAAAAAGTTAGATTTTAATAGGCTTGTCGTACGTTAATAGTGAGGTTTATCCATGTTTTATACTGAAGCATTTGATGTCATCGTTGTAGGTGGTGGACATGCGGGTACAGAGGCAGCGCTTGCGGCTGCACGCATGGGTGCAAATACACTTTTGCTAACTCACAATATTGAAACGATTGGCCAAATGTCATGTAACCCAGCTATCGGTGGGATCGGCAAAGGTCATTTGGTTAAAGAGATCGATGCATTAGGTGGCGCAATGGCGCTAGCTATCGATAAAGGCGGTATTCAGTTTAGAACACTAAACTCTTCAAAAGGACCTGCTGTTCGCGCTACACGTGCACAAGCAGATAGGACTTTGTACAAAAATGCCATTCGTGACATTGTAGAAAATCAAGAAAACCTAACGTTATTTCAGCAAAGTGTCGACGATCTCATTGTAGAAAACGATCGCGTATGCGGTGTGGTTACCCAAATGGGCTTGAAGTTTAAAGCCAAGTCTGTGGTATTAACCGTGGGTACGTTCCTTGGCGGGACCATACACATCGGCCTTGAAAATTATCGCGGTGGTCGTGCGGGCGATCCACCGTCTATTGCGCTTGCTGATAGACTACGTGCCCTTCCGTTTCGTGTTGACCGATTAAAAACCGGGACACCAGCAAGACTGGATGCACGCTCTTTAGATTTTTCTGTAATGCAGCCTCAGCCTGGTGACAGTCCAACACCGGTATTCTCGTTTATGGGTGATAGAGCCATGCACCCTACACAGATCCCGTGTTACATTACCCACACTAACGAAAAGACCCACGATATTATTCGCGGCGGCCTAGATCGCTCTCCAATGTTTACCGGCGTGATCGAGGGGATTGGCCCGCGCTATTGCCCGAGTATCGAAGATAAGATCACCCGTTTTGCAGACAAGACATCGCATCAAATTTTTGTTGAGCCAGAAGGCTTAAACAGCATTGAAGTTTATCCGAACGGAATTTCAACCAGTCTACCATTTGACGTACAGATGAACCTTGTCCGCTCGATCAAAGGGTTTGAAAACGCACATATCGTTCGTCCGGGTTATGCCATTGAATATGATTTCTTTGATCCGCGTGATTTGAAACAGACCCTGGAAACCAAATTTATTCAAGGTCTCTTCTTTGCTGGGCAAATTAACGGTACCACTGGCTATGAAGAAGCCGGTGCACAAGGACTAGTGGCTGGCGCGAACGCTGCACTTCAAGTGCAACAAAAAGACCCGTTTATCTTACGTCGCGATCAGGCTTATATGGGCGTACTGATTGACGACTTAGCGACAATGGGAACCAAAGAACCCTATCGTATGTTTACGAGCCGCGCAGAATACCGACTGCTACTTCGCGAAGATAACGCCGACAGCCGTTTAACTGCGATGGGTCGAGAAATCGGTCTTGTTGATGATGCGCGTTGGGCGAAGTACAACGATAAAATGGAAGCGGTAGAAACAGAGCTTCAGCGTTTACGTGGTCAGTGGATCCATCCTGATCACGCAGCAACGCCTCAACTCAATACCATGCTGAAAAATCCGGTAAGCCGTGAACATTCGCTGGAAGAATTGATTCGACGCCCTGAAATGACCTATAGCCAATTAATGAAAATTGAAAGCGTGGGTCCGGGCATTGACGATCCCATTGCCGCCGAGCAGGTAGAAATTCAAATTAAGTACGCCGGTTATATTGCCCGCCAAATGGACGAAATCGCGAAAACCCAACGGCATGAGAATACGTTGCTACCGATTGATATGGACTTTAGCAAAATTTCTGGCTTGTCAAATGAGGTGGTAGCTAAACTTACGGAAGCGCGTCCAGAAACTATCGGCAAAGCATCTCGTATTTCTGGCATTACGCCTGCGGCCATCTCGTTATTGCTGGTTTACCTTAAAAAGCACGGCATGTTGCGTAAACAAGACAAAATTAGCGCGTAAAACACGCGCTTGCATCAATAGACGACTACGAGCGCTTAGTATTTCCGATTTATTCGCGTATCATTGCACTATAGAAAACGATATATAGAAATACTAGGCGCTTTCACTCTTCCCAATCTGTTTTGGGCCTGCGTAAAGCAACACCCTATAATCAAATCCACTAGACAGAATTTTTGATGACTATACAGCAAGAATTGCACACCATTTTGGTCCAAGGACTTGACGCCCTTTCACTAGAGTTAAGCGAAAGGCAACAACAGCAATTAGTCGATTATGTTTTACTGATGGATAAATGGAATAAGGCATATAACCTCACTTCAGTACGCGATCCTAAACAGATGATGGTGAAACATATTCTAGACTCGTTGGCCATAGTGCCTCATCTTGAAGGTGACAACATCATTGATGTGGGAACAGGACCTGGCCTGCCAGGTATGCCATTGGCTATTGCTTTTCCTGAAAAGCGATTTACTTTGCTCGACTCCCTTGGCAAGCGTGTACGCTTTATGACGCAGAGTGTTCACACCCTTGGATTGAAAAACGTTACACCCGTGCAAAGCCGGGTGGAAGCGCACAACGGTGAAGTGCCTTACGATATCGTGTTAAGTAGAGCTTTCGCTTCGCTAAAAGATATGTTGCACTGGTGTCAACATCTGGTAGATTCAGAAGGACAATTTTTGGCGCTCAAAGGTCAGTTTCCGCAAGATGAGATAGAAGAAGTGAGTGATCACTTTCATGTGAGCAAAACGGAAAACCTCACTGTGCCAAATTTAGTAGGCGAACGACATCTGGTTTGGCTAAAAAAGAAATAGCCAAAAAATAGAATAGACAGAACAGGATCTAACGTGGCTAAGGTAATCGCGATCGCGAATCAGAAAGGTGGTGTAGGAAAAACAACCACCGCAGTTAACGTGGCAGCGTCAATGGCAGCAACGAAGCGCAAAGTGTTGCTTATTGATCTCGATCCACAAGGCAATGCGACCATGGGCAGCGGCGTTGATAAATACGACGTTGAATCTACGGCCTTTGAGTTGTTGATTGAAGAAAAGCCGATTGATGACGTCATTGTAAAGGGAACAAGCGGGAAGTACGACTTGATAGCTGCAAACGGTGATGTGACCGCAGCAGAAATTAAGTTAATGGAAATGTTTGCCCGTGAAGTTCGTTTGCGCAATGCGTTAAAGCCTGTAATGGACTACTACGATTTTGTTTTTATCGACTGTCCTCCTTCGCTTAACCAGTTAACCGTCAATGCGCTTGCTGCTGCAGACTCTGTGATGGTTCCTATGCAATGTGAATACTATGCGTTGGAAGGTCTTACCGCCTTGATGGATACCATTCAAAAATTAGCGTCGGTAGTGAATCCTGAATTGAAGATTGAAGGCGTATTGCGTACTATGTACGACCCGCGCAATCGCTTAGCGAATGACGTTTCAGAGCAGTTAAAGCGCCACTTCGGTGAACAAGTTTATCGCACGGTCATTCCGCGTAACGTTCGCTTAGCTGAAGCGCCTAGCTTCGGTACGCCGGCTATGTATTATGATAAGTCGTCTACAGGCGCAAAAGCATACTTGGCCTTGGCGGGTGAAATATTGCGCCGCAGGGATAAGACAACGCCTGCACAGGCAAAAGCAAGTTAAATGATAATAAGCTGAACACTATCAGCACATGCCATAGAGGACACTATGTCAGCACGTAAAAGAGGCCTTGGCCGCGGTTTAGATGCGCTACTCGCAACCAGCCAGTCATCTGCTCAAAAAGAACAAGATGCCGCCGAGGTTAATTCAACAAACGGCGAGTTGAGTAAACTGCCTATTGAATACTTAGTGCCGGGTAAATATCAACCTCGTAAAGACATGTCACCTGATGCACTAGAGGAGTTAGCCTCTTCAATTCGTGCACAAGGCATTATTCAGCCTATTGTGGTAAGAAAAGTTGATGAGCACCGCTATGAAATTATAGCCGGTGAACGTCGTTGGCGAGCATCTCAACTTGCTCAGCTTGATGAAGTGCCGTGCATTGTTAAAAACGTGCCCGACGAAGCTGCGGTTGCTATTGCGCTTATCGAAAACATCCAGCGCGAAGATTTAAACGCAATGGAAGAGGCGCAAGCCCTTGACCGATTGATGAGTGAATTTGCCCTCACGCATCAGGAAGTGGCTGAAGCCGTAGGTAAATCACGCACCACAGTGACAAACTTACTTCGCCTAAACAATTTGAACGATGACGTTAAATTGTTAGTTGAGCATGGCGATATTGAAATGGGTCATGCCCGTGCGCTTTTGGCTTTAGAAGGGGAAACCCAATCTGAGACGGCGCAAGTAGTATCTGGCAAAGGTCTTACTGTTCGCGACACCGAAAAGCTGGTGAAAAAGCTTTTAGAGCCCGCAAAACCTAAGCCAGAGAAGAAAGTTGATCCTGATGTTCAAAACCTTATGACAAGACTTTCAGAAAATTTAGGCACGCCTGTGAGCATCGACCATAACGCAAAGGGTAAAGGTAAGCTCACCATTAGCTTTAGTGATTTAGAACAACTTGACGGAATTATTTCGAAAATTCAGTAGTTTAAAACTATAAGAATAATGTTAGAACCTTTGCCTACCCGCAATTGACACGCTGTCCGGAAAGCGTACCGGACACTCTCCTTTCCGGTTATAGCAATAGAATATTTTCAGAATAACTTTCAAAAAGCGATGTACTGTTGAAAAATGTCGGTAAAACAGTATACTTCTGACGCTTTTTGTAAGACGTGAACAAGCTGCGAGAAGACGTGACGAACAAGTTAGCAAAACGCGGGGTAAATCTCGCCAAGAAAGGGCTACTTTTTCAGGTTATAACGGGCCTTATCGTTACGATTTTTGCAGGTGCTGTATCAGGCTACCATTCAGCCATATCAGCAGGCGCGGGTGCACTGATTAGCATACTGCCCAATATGGTTTTCGCTGCTTTTGCATTTCGGTATGCAGGAGCGAGCAAAAATCAACTTGTTGCGCGAAGTTTTAGCCAAGGCTCAAAATTGAAGCTGGCACTGACAATCATTTTATTTGTAATTGCTTTTAAAGGCCTAAACGCCACGCCATTAGAAATCTTTGTGGCATTTGTGATTACAACGGCTAGCCACGGGCTAGCGATGTTTCATTACGGTTCGAAAGAATAAAGACAACGCAACGCGTTGCGATAACGAAAATAACGTATCGTTCCGATTGAGACATAGAAACCAGTCACCAAATTTTTACACTTTACAACTTGGGTTAAACAATGGCATCTGAATACACTACCTCAGAATACATCAAGCACCACTTGACCAATGCCACCATGTGCTCAACTGACAACGGAATTGCTTTTAACAAAGCCTGTTCTGATGCCGGTTTTTGGGCATGGCATGTTGATACACTGGCATGGTCAATCGGTCTTGGTCTTCTTTTCTTAATCATCTTTAGAAGCGTTGCTTCAAAAGCGACAACAGGCGTACCTGGCAAAATGCAGGCGTTCGTTGAGCTTGTGGTTGAGTTTGTTGACGATAACGTAAAAAGCACATTCCACGGTAAAAGCGCATTAATCGCGCCATTAGCACTCACTATCTTTGTGTGGGTGTTGCTGATGAACCTTATGGATTTAGTGCCTGTTGATTTAATTCCTTGGGTTTCTGGTCTTATCGGCCAAGCGGCTTTTGGTATGGATCCTCACGACGTTTACAACAAGGCTGTTCCAACGACTGACCTTAACCTAACGTTCGCACTGGCTTCAGGCGTATTCATTCTTATTCTTTTCTACTCAATCAAGATGAAAGGTATTGGCGGCTTTGCTAAAGAGCTCACTATGCAGCCTTTCGGTCACCCGATTTTTATCCCGGTGAACTTCATTCTTGAAACGGTTACTTTACTTGCGCGCCCGCTTTCACTAGCGCTGCGTTTGTTCGGTAACTTATACGCCAGTGAGCTAATCTTCATATTGATTGCTACAATTGGTTACTTCCAGCTTCCACTGCACTTTATGTGGGCTGTGTTCCATATTCTGGTACTTCCGCTTCAAGCGTTTATTTTCATGATGTTAACCATCGTGTACTTAAGCCTGGCGTGTGAAGACCACTAAGCATTAACGTGTGCTGGTAACCTGGAAATACTGGCACCGTTTTTTACAGAGTTTGACTTTTAAACATTAACTTTAAATTTAACTTAAATCGGAGACGTAAATGTTATACATCGCTGTTGCACTACTGATTGGTCTTGGTGCCCTAGGTACCGCTATTGGTTTTGGTCTACTAGGTGGTAAATTCCTTGAATCTGCTGCTCGTCAACCTGAACTAGCACCTCAACTACAAGTTAAGATGTTCATCGTAGCGGGTCTTATCGACGCCATCGCGATGATCGGTGTTGGTATCGCTCTATACCTATTGTTCGCTGTTGGTGCCTAATTTTACTAAACACTTTTTTAGCGAACTTTAAGAGGAGGGGCGATTGTGAATTTTAACGCCACTTTTATAGGTCAATTAATCGCCTTCGCTGTGTTCGTGGTGTTCTGCATGAAATATGTATGGCCTCCACTAATGGCAGCGATTGAAGAACGTCAGAAGAAAATTGCCGATGGGCTTGAAGCTTCTGAACGTGCAGAGAAAGACTTAGAGCTTGCTCAAGCGAAAGCTACTGAGCAATTGAAAGATGCGAAAGCGCAAGCAGCTGAAATTATCGAGCAGGCTAAAAAGCGTGCCAACCAATTGGTTGACGAAGAAACGCAAAAGGGCCATGCGGAACGCGAGAAAATTATCGCTTCTGGTTATGCCGAGATTGAAGCTGAACGCAATCGTGCCAAAGAAGATTTGCGCAAGCAGGTTTCTGCACTAGCAGTAGCCGGCGCACAGCAAATCTTACAACGTGAAATCGACGCAAGCGCGCAAAACGACATTGTTGAAAAACTTGTCGCTGAGCTTTGATAGGGAGATGAGCCAATGTCTGAATTGACTACTGTTGCTCGTCCTTATGCGAAAGCCGCTTTCGATTTTGCTGTCGAGAAAGATGCCATTGCAAAATGGCAAGAAATGCTCGCCTTCGCAGGTGAAGTAGCAGCAAATGAAGACATGCACCAGTTGTTAACTGGTGCGGTTGCCGCTGATACGCTTGCCGACATTTTTAATAATGTTTGTGGTGAGCAACTCGACGAACACGGCCAGAACCTTGTAAAGGTTTTGGCTGAGAATAAACGTTTAGCCGCGTTGCCTGAAATTTCTACTTTGTTCGATGCGTTTAAAGCAGACTATGACAAAGAAATAGAAGTGGACGTAACCTCAGCATCTACGCTGACCGATGCCCAACAAACTGAGTTGGTAGCATCTTTGGAAAAACGTTTGGCACGTAAAGTGAAGCTTAATTGTAACGTGGACCCTGCCCTGATCGCTGGAATGGTAATAAATGCCGGTGATACAGTTATTGATGGTTCCGTAAAGTCGAAATTGAACCGTCTAGCAGACGCGTTGCAAGCATAACGGGGATAAGAGCATGCAACTTAATTCCACTGAAATTGCTGAACTGATCAAGAAAAGAATTGAACAGTTCAATGTAAGCAGTGAAGCACGTAATGAAGGTACTATCGTCGCAGTAACTGACGGTATTATCCGCATTCATGGCCTTGCAGATGTAATGCAAGGTGAAATGATTGAGCTTCCTGGAAGCCGTTACGCAATTGCACTAAACCTTGAGCGAGACTCTGTAGGTGCAGTTGTTATGGGTCCATATGCGGACCTAAAAGAAGGCGATAAAGTACAATCTACTGGCCGTATTCTTGAAGTACCAGTAGGTAACGCACTTCTTGGTCGTGTTGTTAACACACTAGGTGAGCCTATTGATGGTAAAGGCGCAATCGACGCAGCTGGTTTCGAGCCAGTTGAAAAAATTGCACCTGGCGTAATCGAACGTCAATCGGTAGACCAGCCAGTACAAACTGGTTATAAGTCAGTTGATGCCATGATCCCAGTAGGTCGTGGTCAGCGTGAGCTTATCATCGGTGACCGTCAGTGTGGTAAAACAGCAATGGCTGTTGACGCTATCATCAACCAAAAAGGCACAGGCATTAAGTGTGTGTACGTAGCGGTTGGTCAGAAAGCGTCTACTATCGCTAACGTAGTACGTAAACTAGAAGAGCACGGTGCACTTGACCACACTATCGTGGTTGCAGCATCTGCGTCTGAGTCTGCAGCGCTTCAATACCTTGCGCCTTACTCTGGTTGTACTATGGGTGAATACTTCCGTGACCGCGGTGAAGATGCGCTAATCGTATATGATGATTTGTCTAAGCAAGCTGTTGCTTACCGTCAAATCTCACTACTACTTAAGCGTCCACCAGGCCGTGAAGCCTACCCAGGTGACGTATTCTACCTTCACTCGCGTCTACTAGAGCGTGCTGCACGTGTAAACGAGCAATACGTTGAAAACTACACGAACGGTGAAGTGAAAGGTAAAACGGGTTCACTAACTGCGCTTCCAATTATCGAAACGCAAGCTGGTGACGTATCGGCATTCGTACCGACTAACGTAATCTCAATTACCGATGGTCAGATCTTCTTAGAAACTGACTTGTTCAACGCAGGTATCCGTCCAGCGGTTAACGCTGGTATCTCGGTATCACGTGTTGGTGGTGCTGCACAGACTAAAATCATCAAGAAATTGGGTGGCGGTATCCGTCTAGCCCTTGCTCAGTATCGTGAACTTGCGGCGTTCTCGCAGTTTGCTTCTGACCTTGATGATGCCACTCGTGAGCAACTTGAGCACGGTGAGCGCGTAACTGAGCTGATGAAGCAGAAGCAATACGCTCCACTATCAATTGCTAACATGGGTGTATCTCTGTTCGCGGTAGAAAAAGGTTTCCTTAAGGGTATCGAGCTTAACAAAATCCTAGATTTTGAAGCCGCTCTTCACTCTTACATGAACAGCGAACACGCTGACCTTATGAAGACTATCAACGAATCAGGTAACTACAACGACGAGATTGCCTCTAAGTTGAACGACGCTTTAACTAACTTTAAAGCGACACAAACTTGGTAATCAATGGTGCTGGTGTTTAACCACCAGCGCAATTCGTTGAGTAATCGGAGAGAGAGTCATGGCCAGCGGTAAAGAAATAAAAGGTAAGATTGGGAGTATCAAAAATACTCAGAAGATTACCAGTGCGATGGAAATGGTTGCTGCGTCTAAGATGAAAAAGGCGCAGGAACGTATGGCTTCTGGCCGTCCATATGCACAAAATATGCTTAAAGTGATTGGTCACATTGCAAACGGTAACCTTGAATATCGCCATCCATATTTGGAAGAGCGTGAAGTCAAGCGCGTCGGTTACATTGTGATTTCCACTGACCGAGGCTTATGTGGTGGTTTGAACACCAACGAATTTAAGCTCGTCACCCAAGACGTCAAAAAATGGCGGGAACAGGGTGTAGAAGTGGATTTCGCTGCATTAGGTTCTAAAGCGTGCAGTTTCTTCAACCGTTTTGGTGGCAAGTTGCTTGCTGCTGAATCTGGTTTAGGTGACAAGCCGTCTGTGAGCGATGTAGTAGGTGTTGTACGCGTTATGCTTAAAGCGTACGACGAAGGACAAATTGACCGAGTATTCTTGGTATTCAATGACTTCGTTAACACCATGACACAGAAACCTGTGATCAATCAGTTATTGCCTTTGCCAAAGTCAGAAGACGAAGAATATCAACATCGTTGGGACTACATCTACGAGCCAGATCCAAAAGAAATTTTGGAAGCACTAATGGTTCGTTACATTGAGTCTCAGGTGTATCAGGGTGTTGTAGAAAACGCGGCGTCAGAGCAAGCTGCGCGAATGGTTGCCATGAAGGCAGCAACCGACAACGCCGGTAACCTTATTGATGAGTTACAACTGGTATATAACAAAGCGCGTCAGGCTGCAATCACACAAGAAATCAGTGAGATTGTTAGCGGTGCCGCAGCGGTGTAGGCAAAGGTTTAAAAGAGATAACGAGGACAAATTATGAGTCAAGGTAAGGTCGTCCAAATCATTGGCGCCGTTGTGGACATTGAGTTTCCACAAGATGCGGTACCAAGAGTTTATGACGCACTACGAGTTACCGAAGGTGACTTGTCAGGTCTAACCCTGGAAGTGCAACAACAATTAGGTGGCGGTGTTGTTCGTGGCATCGCACTAGGTACTACTGACGGACTAAAACGTGGTCTTACAGTAGAAAATACCGGTAACCCAATCATGGTTCCAGTGGGTACGAAGACACTAGGTCGTATCATGGACGTATTGGGTAACCCAATCGACGAAGCAGGCCCAATTGGTGAAGAAGAGCGTATGTCTATTCACCGTGAAGCGCCTAGCTACGAAGATCAGTCTAGCTCGGTAGAACTACTAGAAACTGGTATCAAAGTAATCGACTTGGTTTGTCCATTCGCTAAGGGTGGTAAAGTTGGTCTATTCGGTGGTGCGGGTGTAGGTAAAACCGTAAACATGATGGAACTTATCCGTAACATCGCAATCGAGCACAGCGGTTTCTCAGTATTCGCAGGTGTTGGTGAGCGTACTCGTGAGGGTAACGATTTCTATCACGAAATGAACGATTCAAACGTACTTGATAAAGTATCGCTTGTATACGGTCAGATGAACGAGCCACCGGGTAACCGTCTACGTGTTGCACTTACCGGTCTAACTATGGCTGAGAAGTTCCGTGACGAAGGTCGTGACGTTCTATTCTTCGTAGATAACATCTATCGTTATACACTAGCAGGTACTGAAGTATCAGCACTTCTAGGTCGTATGCCATCTGCGGTAGGTTACCAGCCTACACTTGCAGAAGAGATGGGTGTACTTCAGGAGCGTATTACGTCAACGAAGACTGGCTCAATCACGTCAATCCAAGCGGTATACGTACCTGCGGATGACTTGACTGACCCCTCTCCAGCGACAACCTTTGCTCACTTGGATGCAACGGTAGTACTTTCTCGTGATATCGCCTCTCTTGGTATCTACCCTGCGGTAGACCCACTAGATTCAACGTCTCGTCAGCTAGACCCGCTAGTAATTGGTCAAGAGCACTACGACGTAGCGCGTGGCGTACAGACTGTTCTTCAGCGTTATAAAGAGCTGAAAGACATCATCGCGATCCTAGGTATGGACGAACTATCTGAAGAAGACAAGCAAGTGGTATCACGTGCTCGTAAGATTCAGCGTTTCCTATCTCAGCCGTTCTTCGTAGCAGAAGTATTTACCGGTGCACCTGGTAAATATGTTTCGCTAAAAGACACAATCAGTGGATTTAAAGGCATTCTAGACGGTGAGTACGATCACCTTCCAGAGCAGGCCTTCTACATGGTTGGTTCTATCGAAGAAGCGCTAGAGAAAGCCAAGAAAGCATAATGGTGAGGCTAGCGTGAGCTAGCCTAGCATCATGCTAACGTACCTAATCAGGAGGTTCACATGGCAATGACAGTACATTTGGACGTAGTAAGCGCGGAAAAAGCGATTTTCTCTGGACGCGTTGAATCGATTCAGGTGACAGGTAGCGAAGGTGAATTGGGTATTAACCCAGGTCACGCGCCACTTATCTCTGCTATTAAACCTGGTATGGTGCGTTTGGTTAAACAGCACGGTGAAGAAGAAGTTATTTATGTTGCAGGTGGTGTACTAGAAGTACAGCCTAACAATATTACCGTACTGGCTGATACCGCGGTTCGAGCTGAAGATCTTGACGAGCAGGCAGCACAAGAAGCCAAACGACGTGCAGAAGAGCACATCGCCAACCCAGGCGCTGACTTTAACTACGCAGAAGCAGCTCACGAGCTTGCTGAAGCAATTGCTCAACTTCGCCTTATTCAGAAGTTACGCAAGTAAAAAGCACAGCTTTGAAAAAACCCGCCAAATGGCGGGTTTTTTATTGTCGAACGAAAAGTAAACGTTCACATTCTCTTACGTTTATTTCTATTGCTAACTGGCTATACAATAGCTTATCGTTGAAGCGTTTTAGCAAATCTTACTGTAAGCGTGTTTTACGGTAGTAAACATAACGATTTTGCCTGTAACGAATTATAAAAATGAAGCTCAACCCCTACTCCAATTTACACAATGGTGCGTCAATTGGATTTTTTCCGCTTTTAGCCAC
This sequence comes from Alteromonas mediterranea DE, assembly GCF_000020585.3. NCBI lineage: Bacteria > Pseudomonadati > Pseudomonadota > Gammaproteobacteria > Alteromonadales > Alteromonadaceae > Alteromonas > Alteromonas mediterranea. The sequence goes on along the minus strand of NC_011138.3, from coordinate 4,461,182 downwards.
ACTGATTTTGCTTTCGGTGCATTACTTTACGGGTGCGTTAGACTGGCCTGAGGTGGGTAATGTGCGTGCTCAACGGGATTTCAATTCTGCGATCGCCATGTCGCTAATTACTGGCTATTTTTGGTTCGCTTTGCGTCTTATGCATCAAAACGTAGCGAGTACACTTATTTCCTTATTGGTAAAGACAAATCAGCTCAGCCAGTTTTCAGCTCATAGACGAGAGCTAGCCAATGAATTTAAGCACCATATTTTCAACGCTATAATCATATCTATAATGATTACCATCGTTTACTGTATTTTTGAGGGGCTGATAACCGTTAAACAGGAAATACATGTACTATTTCTCACTGCTACCGCTGTTCCGTTTTGGTTCTTAGCCATTTTATTTTTATTTCAAATATCTTCCAATATTAAGTATCTGACGACGAATGTGTTACCTCAAGCTGGCGGCAACATTGACCGGCTCAAATCTATTTTGATCATATTGAAGTTGGGCACAGCGAACAGTATCTTTGCAACAGGCGCGCTAGCCATTTTCCCTATCTTTTGGTTGAAGAAAGACATTCCCTCTATAGATGTATTAGGGGTAACTTTTTTCACTGGGATCGTTGGTTTTTATCTATTTTGGCCAGTTATAAAACTTAAAAGCATGCTCGAGTTAGAGCAAAAAGCTGCTGTCCTTCACCTTGAAGCTGGCATTGAAGAGGGGATAAAACGCTGTGCGGAAAAGCAAGAATCATTAACGGCAACTTCAATAGAAGAATTAGAAAGCGAAAAAGAGCGTATTCTTAAGATGGGGGCGGGAGTTTTTGCCCCTAGGGATAAGGCAAGGGTAGCAGCCTGTATCGCATTAGTGCCTATTTCTTGGTTGTTATTAATCGTTGTTGAATGGTTAATTCAGGTGCCCTACTACGGTTAGTGCTCAACTAACTTAATTAAACCTTGTTAGTAATTGTCGTCGACACTAAGCATTGCTATGGTATAAATAACCAAAGTCAATGAGGTTTCCCTGTGCGAATATACGGCGATAAGCGTTCTGGTAACTGCTATAAAATTCAACTGCTCCTTTCCCTGTTAGGTAAAAGCTGTGAGTGGGTAGACGTTGATATAATGAAAGGAGAAACAAGAGCGCCCTCTTTTCTTGAAAAGACGCCTAATGGCAAAATTCCTCTACTTGAACTCGATGACGGCAGGGTGCTATCAGAGTCAAATGCGATAATGCATTATATTGCGTGTAACTCTCCCTACGTACCCTCATCGCCTTATCACTTCTCACAGTTACTACAATGGCAGTTCTTCGAGCAGTATAGCCATGAACCTTATATTGCGGTGGCACGTTACATCAACGTCTACTTAGGCCTCCCTGAAGATAAGAAAGCCGAGTATGAATCTAAGCAAGCAGGTGGTTATCGCTCCCTTGCTGTGATGGAGCATCAGCTTAATCTCACGCCGTATTTGTTAGGCGATAGCATTAGTCTTGCCGATATTTCTTTATTTGCTTACACCCATGTTGCCAATGAAGGCGGGTTTGACCTTTCTGCCTACCCTGCAATTCGCAACTGGATACAATTGATTAAAGAGCAAAAAGGGTTTATCCCTATGAAAGCGTAGCAAGCGCTGTGTAAAACGTTATTGCACTTTTCGTCGGTGGGATTGTGGTCCCTGCCACATTTTCTGAAGTGCGCTCTGTGCCCTATGAAGGGCCAATACATTCGTGTTTTCGATACAGCTAATGGCATAAGCTGTCGCTTCTAACGTTGAAAGCGCGCTGGCTACAGAAGTATGCCTAATCAAATAGTTTGAGTCAGGGGCGTTAGTAAAATGAAACGCGGGTAAACCCCCTAGCCAAGGGTTTCGCTTTACAATACCAAACGCTTGTTTCCAGCTTCCATCAACTAGAATGAGGGTTGAAATCTGGTTCGACATAGTGGCAGATGCATTTTCTAGAGGTGTACTCGTTTCACTGGGATAAATAAGTGCTGAATGCTTGTGACTACACTGCATTTCCAAAGCCGCCATCGCGCTATTGTCACTAGCACAAACGACCTGAGTGCTTGGAATGCACAGACTTAGCAGTCTCACTGTATTTTTTGCGTGATGCGCTTCTTTCTCGTGCTGAACGATAATGATGTCGAGCGCGGTTTTCACCTTATCTATATGATCGCAAATACAAGTGTTTTGTGGATACTGACAGCCTTCACAATAAAGACGCATAATGTGGTTATCTAATCCTTCCGTTCGGGGTGGTAAAGCAAATAGTTTAGTAACTTAACTGTTAGGATAATATACAACATGATAAATGAAGCAGTACAATTACGTGTTGAGAAAACCCTTTCTTTCGTACCGGAAGGAAATGTTATCAGCTATGGTTTATTAGCTGATTTGTGCGGTTTGCCAGGTAGGGCGAGAATGATGGGAAAGTGTTTACAGGAAATCGAAACGGACTGTAACTGGCACAGAGTTCTTCGTGCTGACGGCAAAATCGCATTGCCTAGCGGCTCTGACAAAGCACGCGAACAGCGGGAGCGATTAATAGCCGAAGGGGTTGAGGTAAAGCGCAGTCGAGTTAATATGAAAAATTTCGGTTGGACTCCAGATATACACACTATACTGGTAGCATTAGAATATTAATATCTCGTTTTATATCAAAGTAGTTAGATAAACGTATATTGCGTGCAGAATAATGATAAAGAAAATTAAGATTGACCAGTTAACGCCCGGTATGTTTGTTCACCAAATACTTGAACAGGACGGAGCTTTGACGGTTAAAAGCCAAGGTCGAGTGACTTCTGCCGATGTTGTGAAAACCCTCAAAAAGCGTGGCGTGAAAACCCTCGCTATAGACACTGATAAGAATTTTGATGCAGGCGAGATTGCGCAAGAGGCAGTACCAGAAACAACACAAGCTGGCCAAATAAAGAACAATGCTAAACCAAAGAAGGTAACGCTTACAAACGAACTCAATAGAGCATCTAAGCTTCATCTCCAGGGCAAAGCGATCCAAGAGCTTTTGTTAGAAAACCTTCAAAAAGAAACCCCCTTTGATGCAAGTATCCCAAAAGCGTTTTCTAATAAACTGGTTGAGTCGGTAGATAGGAACCCTGATGCGTTACTCTGCCTAACCAAAATACGCGAAAAAGACGATTACCTGTTAGAGCATTCTCTTAATGTCGCTATCTTATTGGCTAACTTCGGTAAGTTTTTGGGAATGTCTGAAGAGGACGTTCAAGATCTCTCTTATGCCGGCTTTCTTCATGATTTAGGAAAAATTAAAATCCCCGATGAGATTCTTCATAAACCTGGTCGGCTAACCGATAGTGAGATGGAGATCATGAAAGGGCATGTAAAACACGGTGTTGATTACCTAAAAAGCACTGATATAGCGGCTCCTCTCATTAGAGCAATCAGTGAGCACCATGAACGGCTAGATGGCCTTGGTTACCCTGCAGGTACTAAAGGGAACGCAATAAGTAAAGCAGGGCGAATGTTGGCCATTGCCGATATGTACGATGCCCTTACCGCTGACCGTGTCTATAAATCAGGTATGTCTAGCCAAAAAGCCTTTTCGATTTTGATGAGCGATGCCCCTACCCGCCTTGATCAAACGCTTGTACAGCAGTTTATCAAATGTCTTGGCGTATACCCTGTTGGTAGCCTTGTTTTACTATCAAATGACAGGCTTGGCATGGTGTTGGAACAGCGAGACTCTCCGCTAACGCCGCTGGTAAAAGAGTTCTTTTCTGTGCGAAATAACCATTACCTGCCCCCCAGAGATATCGATCTTGCGCTCGATAAGACAGTGAGTATCGCTAAAGCCGTTATTGCCTCCGATTACAAAATTGATGTGAACAGTTTTTTCGAACGTTCTGTCGCGACCTAATCTGTCGTTACTTTTTAGCAACACCGTGTACAAATTACAGTGTGTTTCGCTTCTTTCGATACACTGTTTATTGCTTTCGTATTTAGCTTGCGTTCAGGTTTGGCGCATTATAATTAACGTTCCAATAAGGCGTGCCTGAAGCTATTTTTAGGTTTAGGTTGTTGAATTATAAGTAATAGTTAATATCCCCTATAAAAACTGGCTGGCTCTTTGAAAAAGGGACAAAGTATCTGTTATCAAGAGGTTGGAACGGTATTTGCTCCATTAATTTTTAATTGAAGCATTTATGTTGAGCTTATTGAAGGTAGCAATGGATAAATGAAACCTTTCAATAGTGTGCTGTATACTTTAAATAAGAGGAAGTTATGAAAAAGACTCTCGCTGTAAGTTTGATCGCTGCGTCGTTAACGATTGCAGGTTGTGCAACTGATCCAAATAATACGCAGAAAGGTGCCGCAATTGGTGCTGTAGTTGGTGCTCTACTCGGTAAAGCAACAGGTGATAATGACAAAAGCCGATACGCGTGGGGCGCTGCGGTAGGTGCCATTGCGGGTGGAGCAATCGGTAACTATATGGACAAACAGGAAGAAGAGTTAAGAACAGAGCTTTCTGATACTGGTGTTCAAGTAGTACGTGAGGGAGATAACCTTCGTCTAATTATGCCTGGCGACATAACTTTTGCTACTGACAGCGCTAGCATTAGCCCTAACTTCAACCCAGTTCTGCAAGATGTTGCAAAAGTAGTAAATAACTACGAAAAAACAGTATTAATGATTAAAGGTCATACCGACGACACGGGTTCTGAACAATATAACCAGTCTCTGTCGGAAAGACGCGCGGGTGCGGTTAAGAATTTACTGATTAACTATTCGGTAAACCCTACTCGTATTACTACCGTGGGCATGGGTGAATACTCGCCTAAAGTACCAAATAATAGCGCGGCTAACCGTTCTATGAACCGCCGTGTTGAAATGGAAATTCAACCGTTAACCCAGTCTAATACCTAATTTCACTGTAGGCACGGTTGAATATAATAAAAGGCCCCGTTTGTTCGGGGCTTTGTTTATCTATCTATGGCCTTTATTTGTTTAGCAACTGCGTCGGCTATGGTGTTAGGTATGGGAATAGCCAAATGATATTGAGTGACTTTCCATTTACCATCTTGCTTAATTAATACACCTGTTCCTCGGGTTTCCCCTAACTTTTCATTATCTAGAAGTTCATCAAACCAGGCTACCTTCTTGTCTGGCGAAAAATAAATGTGTCTGTCTCTAGGAGTGTATGTCCAGCCGCTGCCTTTATCGAAGTGGGGTTTTGCATATGCCATAAACGTTGTCAGACTCCATACCTCTGAAGCGTCGGTCCCGATAAAAACGGCGTTGTCATCATATAAGCCGAAATAGCTATCAAAGTCTGCGTTAGAGGCGTTCGTGTGCAAAGCATCAAGCACGTTGCCCACCGCCTCGCGATCGTCATCAGCACTTACCGACATAGAAAGTAACAACAGCATTAGTAGGGTTACATATTTCACGTTCTTATCTACCTCAAAGCTTAACTTAACGCCTATCTTAAAAGCTCACATAATATTTTGGAAACAATTATGAAGCTTATTGCGAGTACATTTAAAGCGATAAACCGCTACAAACAGCGTGGCGTACATGCCCGATGTCTATATGAAAAGGTGTGTTGATGTTTCACATGGAACAAATTTTATGCTCCGATTGCCTTAAAAAGTCTGAATTAACAAATGTAAAGGTGGGAGGCGTCTAGCATGCTCAAGCGTATAAATTTGGACAAGCAGCAGTAAGCATTTAACGCCAACGGGAAGCTAATTTGTAACGGCGAATAAAGTTGTTTTGAGTATTTAAGGCTTTTAGAAGAAAGGCTGACACTCTATTTAACGGTATGTTAACCATCAACCATCAACCTTCGCATTTAATCGCAGACTCTCTTACAACCAACGTAGGTTCGAAGCATTGCTTAATCTCATGGCCTTGGCCATAGACCTTATTTAATATGTACTTTGCTGACATTTCGGCCATTTCAGCCACAGGGTTACTTACTGTGGTTAACCTAGGAAAAACATGATGGGCAAAAACGACATCATCAAAACCCACAATGGATAAGTCATGTGGCAAGCTCATTCCTAAGTCTCTTGCACAACTAATAGCACCTGACGCCATCCAGTCGTTCGCGCACACTAAAGCGGAAAAGTGTTGATCTTGTGCCATCAACTCAAGCAACCCTACCTTACCGTCATCCTCTGAATAATCGCCATTAAATATCAGCTGGGGGGTAACGGTTAACCCTGCCTCACTTAGCGCACGCTTATGCCCTTTTAAGCGTAAACAGGCATCTGCTTTGTCAGTAGGGCCAGAGATGTAAGCAATGTGCTTATGGCCTAACTCTAATAAATGTCGTGTTGCTAGGTAGCCACCTTTTTCGTTATCTAAGGTTGTACAGGCATCGGGGAGGCCATCTACCTTGCGATTGACTAGCGCAACGGGAAGCTTGGATTGATTTAGTTCTAAGAGGTACGCATCAGATAGCGCTTCTGCGTGCATGATAAGCGCATCGCAATTTCGGCTTATCAGAAATTCTACGGCATCCTTTTCCGTTTCTAAACAATTGCGCCCTACCGTGATAATGACGTGTTTATCTTGAGCGCGTAATGTAGATTCAACCGCTTGCATTAAGTCACCGAAAAAAGGTGCATTAAGCTCGGGGACAAGTACACCTATGCTGTCGGTTCTACTGTTCGCCAATGAGCGAGCAACTGAGTTTGGTCGGTAATTCAGTTCCTTTACCGCTTTCTCCACCCGTTCTTTCAGCACTTTATTTACTGACGTTTTACCATTTAAAACACGGGATACGGTAGATAATGAAACGCCCGCGCGTTCAGCAACTTGGTAAATGGTAGGCACGTATTCAACCTCGTTTATAAATCAATGCGTAATCTTTCTTGTATTATGCCGACATCGGCGGTTCTGTGCTACGTCGAGCCAGTAATGCTTGAGTAACTTGTCTTTGCTTTTCATCATTTAAGGGGGCCAAGGCATGAAGCCACAGCAGTATCACCGTGTGGCCGATGAGATGAGTGAGCAATCTTTGAAACAGTTTCTTGCGGGACTAAAGCAGCAGGTGGACAACCACATAGCTAAACTTCCCGCGCACGAGGTGTTTTTAACACAGTATTTGGGGTGAGTTATAAGAAGTGTATTTTTGGAAGCTATTTATTACTATCTTTTGTCATTAACGTCATCAATCGCGGGTGTACAAATAATTTTTCCTTACCGGAATTCATTTCTTGCAGCACACCAATACCCGCTAACTGCTTTAAATACGTTGAAGCAGTTTGGCGTTTTGCAATGTCACGTTCAACTAAATTATTGATACGGCAGTAGGGTTGTTCAAAAATAAGCTGAACGATCTCATAGCTATATATTTTAGGTAGCTGTGCTTTTATGTAATCGGTTGTACTTTCCATAAGTGCCCTAATCGCTGTGATCTTATCACTAGTCCATATGGCAGTTTGCTCGACACCTTTTAGTATAAATAACAGCCAATCTTCCCAATTCTGATCTTTGGTCACTTGGTTCAATAGGCGATAATAGTCTTGTTTATTATGAACGATGAAACGGCTTAAATACAAAATAGGTAGCGTTAAAAGACCGCATTCAATAAGGTACAAAACATTTAAAATACGTCCTGTTCGACCATTCCCATCATAAAATGGATGTATAGCTTCAAATTGATAATGGCTAACAGCCATCTTTATTAATGGATCTATATCATCGTCATCATGAAGAAATCGCTCCCAGTTAGTTAACAAGTCGCGGATAACGTTCTCTCCCGCAGGCGGGGTATAGATAATTTCTCCAGTCGTCTGGTTGCCTATAAAAGTCCCCGGTACTTTACGAATATCCATTTCAGAGTGCTTTAACGTACTGCATACTTCAATGGCTGTCGCTGTGCAAAGCGGCTTTCTTTCAAGTTGTATATAACCTTGATACAACGCTGTTCTGTAGCGTAAAGCTTCCTTCGTTGCATGATCAGCGCCCTTGTCTTCTAGCGCATACTGAAAAAGCTTATCGGTAGTGGTGACAATATTTTCAATTTCTGAACTGTCTTTTGCTTCCAGCAAAGGTAATAAGTTAATTAGCATGCTTTGGTTAGGTATGAGTTCTCCTGTCTTTTTTAATTCTGCTACAGCGGCGCGTGCAGAAATACAGGCTTTCAGAACGGCCTTCGTTTCTATGGAATGTAGATTTGGCGGTAATGTGGGTAATTGGTTGTAAGGCAGCTCTGCTTGCCAAATCATGTTTAAATTTCCAGTTTATATCGACATACATGAACTATTGGGTCAGTTTATGTCGATTAGATCGACATATCAATTCCATGTGTCGATTTTTTTCTGTTTTTTCGACATGACTTTCTTGTGTGTCGATACACTCGACACATCAACACTCAATCCAAACGATTTACCAAAATCGAGTTTTGAGTAGGAAACTTCAAAGCAGTACGCCATCCCTTGGGCTTTTGGGGCAGTATGGGCAAAGCCTTAATTCACACCATTTAGCCAAACACTAACCCTGCCCATACGGTATTTATTACCGGCAATGTTAAACACGACACGCCCATCTTTGAGGATGCTGGCATTTCTAAAGTCCTGTTTCACATCCGCCGGTGATCCCCAATCAACGTTTAATGTAAGCTTATACCACGCTAAAGTTGGGACTTTTGCAAGTTTGTAGTTTGATTGACTGGTAGGAGCTGTTGACACGGCCCCGATTGCCCCATTCCTTGGGACTGTTTAATTTCCTCTTATTCACCCTTTAAAGCTTGGCATATCAAGTGTTGTCCCATTGTCCCAACTGCCCACGGTAAGTAAGCAAATGGGTGGCTAGTTAGTTTCGCCTGGTTGGCTTTTTCGGCATACGGCTGCGTTTGCCATCGAAGAAGGCCAATACTCTGAATCAATAGAGTGATTCTTTAAGCCAAAATGAGGGGGCTGCCCACCATTCTGCCCCCACTAAACAAGTAGTTGATAATGGAAATCTACCAACCGAATTGGACGGGAAAAATAAAAAAGCCCTGTAATTTCGATGCTCTTCACAAGGTAATACAGGGCTTTTAAGACATTCTTGGACCGGTAAATTTCAACCCAAGAACCTACTTAATATTCTGGATCTGCTCATTGAGTAGCGGTATAGACCCTCAAAAAATCAATAAGTTACCGAAAAGAAACCGTTCAAAAATGCCTGTTTGCCCACCAAACTGCCCACCACTTGCCTATGGCTTTTACTAAATCTTAGTGGTTAGCAATGGAAAAACAGTGTCGTTTTTATGCTGCTGTTAGAGCTAAAACATAGCAGTTTTGAAGGGCTTTATCGAGTAATTTTTTCAACACTTTATTTAATAATGGATACAATAATATCCACTTTCTGTTTTATTTCGCTATAATGGATATGACTGTATCCATTTGGCCTTTGCGGATGAAATTTACCTTACTTGATGATACCGATGTAAGCCACGCCTATGCGGCTTATTTACGTGAGTTACGAAAGCAGGCAAAGCTGTCACGAGCGGCGCTTGCTGAGCGAAGCTGCGTACCTGCGGCCACCATTAAGAAATTTGAGCTGACCGGGCAAATTTCATTTCGCCAATTGCTGTTGCTATGGCAGACCCTCGACTCGCTTGGGCGTTTGTACGAGCTCACGCAACCTAGCAAAGAACGCGCTGCTATACCCACGAGTATTGATGAGGTGCTAAAAGATGAGTTTTAAACCGATTCAGAAGCTTAATGTTACTCGTACGCTAAGCTCAGGTGAGCAGATATCTGTTGGAGTCTTGGCGCAGAATCGGCAAGGCGTTTTTTTTCAGTATGCAGACAGCTATTTGCAGCAGTTTGGCAACTTATCTCCTTTTACCTTGCATGCGAACGCGCAAGTTCAAGTCGCACCTAAGCAGCCACACCAAGGTGTACATGGCGTATTTGGAGATTGTTTGCCCGATGGCTGGGGCATGCTGTTACAAGATCGTATTTTCCGGCAACAGGGCATCCTGCCTAATCAATTAACGGCGATGGATAGACTGGCCTTTGTCGGTGATAAAGGCATGGGAGCATTGTCTTTTTCACCGGTGTCTGAGTTTTCAGCCACCACGCACGTGGATATTGATTTAGCGACGTTAGGCTTAGAAGCACAAACGTTGTTCGATTCTTCGATGTCAGATTATATGGTTGATAATCACGATGAGTTAGATGGGCATACACAACAGGTATTGGCCGCATTAGTCGCCGGAGGTAGTTCGGGTGGGGCAAGACCTAAGGCACAAATTTATATGCCTGCTGGGGAAACTCAGCATTGTCGAACCTTCGCTCAGCCTGGAGATGAGGCTTGGCTGGTGAAGTTTACCTCTAAAAATCTCGCACTTGGCCATGAAGAAGGTTTGTGTGAGGCGGTTTATTTACAAATGGCAGAACTTGCTAAGTGTCAACCGCCGCAATGGCAACTCATTGAAGCACCACCTACAAGCGGTGCGTCTGCTTGGTTGGCGCTTAAGCGTTTTGATTATGTCACTGAACAGGCCGACTTAGGCAGAAAGCGCAGTTCAGGTCGATTGCATATGCACAGCGCTTGCGGGCTGCTGGATGCAGACTTTCGAACGCCAAGTTTAGATTACATTGATTTAATTAAAGCCAGCCGTCAGTTGTGTAAATCGCCAGCGGCTGGACAGCTGCAATTTCGCCGCGCCATTTTTAATCTGCTGTCGTCTAATCAAGACGACCACAGTAAAAACTGGGCGTTTTTGCAAGCGGATGACGGTCAATGGAATCCTGCACCTTTTTACGATGTGACTTACAGCCCACATCCATTCAACGAACACGCCACTGCTTTCGGCGGTTATGGCAAAGCGCCATCGCTTAAGGTGATGCAAAAACTTGCTACTAGTGCTGGCTTTGCGAATTGGAATGATGCAAAGCAAGTTATTGAAGAAGTCGCAGAAGCCATCAGCCAATTTACGTATCTTGCCAAGCAACAAGGGATCAGTAAAACAACAATGTCCGTGATTGCTAAGACATTGGAGCAGCGTAAACAAGAAAATGCAGCGCTTTTTCTATAACAATTTTGTTAAAACAAACTTTTCAATTCACAATAAATAAATAGCAAGGTCATCGTGAGCGAATATCAATACTATAAATTTGAGCGTCTGGATGGGTATTTAGATGCTAAAGCACGTCAAGCACTCAGGGCCATTTCAAGCCGTGCCGAGATCAGCGCTACGTCCTTTCAGGTGTATTACACCTACAGTGACTTAAAGGCAGAGCCTTTTGAGCTGATGTTAAAATACTTTGATATCGGTTTTTACTATGCCGATTGGGGCTCAATCGATGCCTACATCAAGCTACCAGCAGGAACGCTCCCTGAAGCTTTACTTTGCTTTTCAAGTGATGGGCTTCATATTCACGAAAACGATGAGTGGCAGTTGCTGATTTTTTCCCTTGAGGAGTATGACGAATATTTTGACGATGAGCATGCCGACCAATTTTTCCAGCATTTAGCTGGGTTACGCAGCGGGTTAATGCAAGGGGATTGGCGCCTTGTGTACTTTATGTGGCTCAAAATGTTTGATTTTAATGATGACGTTGAGCGAGTGCCGTTAATTCAATTCGATTTTGAGCACCTCAGTGAAGAGGAGCAGGCGTTTGCTGCGCTGTATAATATTCCCTTAGCATTGGTTAAGGCGCTCGCCATGGTGCTGAGCGAACAACCCAGTCACCAAGCCAAACAAACTCAGCTTACGCTTGATGCGTGGATCCATAATCTCTCGCAAGCAGAGAAAGACACGCTATTACGCACGTTGTTTGAGCAAGGCCAGCTAACCCGTCACCAAGCCTTAGCGCTGACGCGAAAAGAACCTGTCAACACAGACGAGATCTATCAATACTGGTTAACCTCCGCCGTCATTTCTCCTTTCATTGAGCAAGCGCAAAGTCAATTACAGCAAGAGCAAGCCGCAGCACTCGCAAAAAAATTAGCTATCGAAAAAGCGGAAAAAGAAAAAGCGTTGACGGATGTTTACAATCGGCGTGAGCACTACTGGCAGCAAGCACAAGAGCAAGCGGATCGAACTTGCGCCAGTGGTTATGATGCGGCATCACGCTATATGTATCAGCTGTTTGAGGCCTATCAGTTCAAAGCGGATGAAGCGGTGTTCGAACAACGTTTTAAGCGCTTTGTTGTGGCGAATAATAGCCGGAAAGCGCTGTTAAATCGTCTCAAAAGTCTACTTTTATAGGGCGTTCCGTTACGCCCCTTTGCGTAGCACAAACATGTGGTACCCAAACTCGCCTAGGTAGCGTTCATAAATCGCAATTTCTCGCTCGATATCTGCGATGGCGTTTGAATTTGGCATGCTTGCTTTTACTTCTGCCACTCGCGCTTTGAGTGGTTGATAGTAATCGTGCCATGCTTTTTCCCTTAAGGTGAAATGATCAATCACTTCAAAGCCTGCTTGGCGCATTTGGCCTAAGCGTTTTTCGATGGTTTGCATTTCTGGGTATTCACCTTCCCAGAATGCGACCGCCTCTTGGCTTGGGTTATCGGTTAACCAGATCAAATCACTGACGACCATATAGCCACGATTAGTCAGTAGTTTACGCCACTGGGTTAACGCTTGCTCAACCCCCATTATGTAAGCTGAGCCTTCTGACCAGATGCAATCAAAGCTTTCAGATGTAAAAGGCAGATCCGTCATGCTGGCACAGCTTAAGGTAACGCGGGTATCTAACCCCTGCTCAGTGAGGCGTTCACAGAGTTCATCCAGCGCACTTTGCTCGTTATCCACTGCCACAATCTCGGCTTGGGTGTGCTTTGCCAATAACCGGGTTGAAAAGCCTTTGCCGCAGCCAATATCAATGATCTTGGTGGGTATTGTTGGCAGTCTGGACAATGCTTTTAGTGTATCAGCATCAGAACTCGGCCCCCAGCGTTCTAAGCGTTGGAATACCGTCATAAAGTCAGCCATGTATTGCTCGTGTGCGTTCATATCTTTTGATAACCATTTCAAATGCAGGGCTTGTTGTTCATTAAAGCCTTGCTGCTTTAACCACTCCAGATGGGCATCTGGTGCTAATTTATCGGTCTGTTGGTGCCAAAGACGCAGCGAACCTTCACCAAGCATGGCGGCAAGTAACGCGCGAGCTTGTTGCTTTTGAGCGATGTCTTCGTCCAGCTGCTGCAAGCGCTTTTCAAGTACAGAGCGCTGCACCTTGCTGTCCAAAAAGGATTTACATTCCTTAAGTGTTAAACCGCCCACTTGCAGTTGTTGCAACAAGTGCAACTGCTGAACATCTTTATCTGAATACAGTCGATAGCCGTTGGTTTGGCGAACACCCTGCAACAAACCTAGCTTCTCGTAGTAGAGCAAGGTTGACCGTGACAGCCCGACTTTTTCAGCTAACTCAGAAATGCGATACACAGATAAAACGTCCTTTCCGTTCTTTTTAATAATGGCGCGGCTGGCTCAAGCAGACCAGAACACGGATGACGATAAACTATGAAGTTATAGACAGGTCAAATGTTGTTAGCAAAAAATATCGTTCAGTTTTGATTGGTTAAAAGCTTGAATGCCGCATTCAGGTCTACAAATTGTTACCCATAAAGTCACTTTGTGTAGACCTCCAACCTCTGCATTCCCCCGTTCGGTAAAACGCATAGAGGACTCAACTTGCATTGCACACTTTTACGCGCAGAAAAGTGCGGTATTTTACATTTTTATGCGCATAAAAGTGTAAGCGGGTTCTGGTTGAGTATAAATCAGCCCCTTAATAGCTATCTTTCTTCTTTGAAGCTGGCTGGCATTGTTTGCCAAGTTTTAGCGATGTGGACATGAGCAAATGCTATAAGAATATGACGGCCTTATTTTTTATTTAGCAATTGGATGTCTTGGAGCTTTCTTCCCAGCTCGTCATCACGGGCGACCTTGGTTAGGTCGTCTAACAAGCCGAGGACTGCCAAAACCTTAACGTAGTGACCAAGTGAAACGGAAGGATCACCTTTTGATATTTTACGCAGTGTTGGCTTAGAAATCCCTGTCCTACTATGCATCATTTCTTGAGTAATGCCGCGTCTCTTCATCGCCAATGTTAAGTTTTCGCCCAAGATGTTTAACATCTTCCTTTGTCTAGGGAATATGACCGCAGTGCGTTTTGATTTTGGCTCGACAGTATCCATAATGAAACTATGTTTTCTTAAATCTTAATTTAGTGAAGTTATAGTTTCACTTTTATCTTCAAGTTGTAAAGCAATAAATTGCCATCTCTCGAAGTAAAGTGAGCCAAGACCTGAACAGGTCATGTCGATTTTTTACTGTTTTTTCGACATGACTTTCTTGTGTGTCGATACACTCGACATATCAACACTCAATCCATACGACTCACCAAAACTGAGTTTTGAGTAGGAAACTTCAAAGCAGTACGCCATCCCTTGGGCTTTTGGGGCAGTCTGGGCAAAGCCTTAATTCACGCCACTTAGGCACACACTAACCCTGCCCACAGGGTATTTATGACTTGGGGCATTATGTAAATTCTGGGGCAAGTAGCGACCTGTACCCTCAGAAAGCTGCACGATCTGGGCATTTATCTGCCTACTGCGTCCGATTAGTACTGGCAAACTCCTAACTGAACTTAACAGATCAGTGAGGAAGCAAACGATGAACCCAACTACACAATCATCCACCACATCAACACACCCAGCGCGTCAGCAGCGGATTTTGCGCTTGCCCGAGGTAAAGGCCAAAACGGGCTTTGGCCGCAGTACCATTTATGCCCTGATGGCCAATGGTGAATTTCCGCGATCCATTCGTATTGGTGCGCGTGCCGTGGGCTGGTTAGAAAGCGATATCGACCAGTGGATTGAAACCCGCCGTATCGGTGCTGCTTATGGCCGTGGATAAACCATCAGCATCAGCCGCGTTACATGCCAATGAGTTGAATAACAACATGCCAACATTACCGGCTGGTTTTGCCTATAACGCGCAAAACTGGCTGGTGATGCAACCGGCTGGGCAAGATAGCCCAGTTAAAATCTGTTCTTGGTTGCAAGTGGCCGCCCGCACCCGCGATCCGCAAGGGGACAACTACGGCTATTTATTGCACTGGTTAGACGATGACAATCGCCATCGCTATTGGGCCATGCCAGCAGAACTATTGGCTGGAGACGGCAGCGAGTACCGTCGGATATTACTCAGCCGAGGCATGCGGCTAAGTAACAGTGTCAAAGCGCGGCAGTTGCTCTCGCTGTTTATTCAACAAATGGGCGAACTGGCCAAGCAAAAGGCTATCAGCGTGAACTGTATTGGCTGGCATCACCACGCTTATGTGCATCCGCGCCTCACCTTTTACCCAAGCGAACACAGCAACAACCCGCGCATGGTGCTGCAAACCATGCACCCGATAGAAGGCTTTATTCAACAAGGTAGTAGCGACAGTTGGCGGCAGCACGTTGGCCGTTATTGTCTGGATAACCCGCTATTAATCGTTGGTGTCTGCGCTGCGCTGGCCGCGCCTTTGTTGCACTTGTGCGGAGTGGATGGTTTTGGTTTACACCTCTACGGTGCCAGCAGTACTGGTAAAACTGCGGCGCTGTATCCGGCGTTATCGGTGTGGGGCGAGCCTAATCAATTGCGCCATAGTTGGCGTGCCACGGCCAACGGTTTAGAAGGCACAGCATTAGCGCATAACGATGCCTTGCTGGCGCTCGATGAAATGGGCGAAGTTGACCCAAAAGAGGCGGGCGATGTCGCTTATATGCTTGCCAATGGTCAGGGTAAAACACGAGCAGGCAAATACGGTGAAATGCGCTTACCCGCCCGTTGGCGCTTGGTGTTTTTATCCACCGGTGAAGTGACGCTCGAAAGCCATCTTGCCAGTATCGGCAAGCGCGTAAAAGCCGGCCAGCAAGTGCGCGTGATTGATCTCAGTGCCGATGCCGGAGCGCAAATGGGCGTGTTTAACCAGAGTCATGGCATGAACGCCGCCGATTTGGCCGATCACCTAAAACAACAAAGTCGCCAACATTACGGCAGCTTGGCTTTGGACTGGTTACGGTATTTAACGCAGCACAGCGCGCAGGTGCGACCCGTTTTCCAAAACGTACGCCAACGCTTTTTAGCCAGCTTACCAGCCGAGGCTGACGGCCAAGTGCGCCGAGTCGCCGAAAAATTTGCCTTACTGGCCAGCGCTGGGTTGTTAGCCATTCAAGCCAAAGTACTCGATTGGCCAACCCAAAGTGTCGAAGCTGCCTGTTTAAGCCAGCTTAACCAATGGATACTTGCCCGCGGTGGTGTGGCCGCCAATGAAGACCAACAAGCGATTCGCCAGGTGCGTAGCTTTATTGAACAGCATGGTGAAAGCCGCTTTACACCCAAACAAATTGGTTACAGCAGCAAAGTACGCCAACGCGCAGGGTGGATAGACACCAGCGGCCCACAAACCCTCTACCTGTTTTACCCAACAGGCTGGCGTGAAGCCACCGAAGGCCTAAGCCCAGATCGCGCAGCCAAGGCACTGATGGCCGCAGGCTACCTAATCCCCGATGGCAACCGACCTCAGCGCAAAGTCAGCCTACCCGACAACACCCGCCCGCGAATGTACTGCGTGAAAGGCAGCATCTTGGATGACTAAAATGGCGATGAATCCTGTGTAGGCTTGTCGCCTTGCAGTGCACCGCCAGTCAACCTAAAGGCTGGGCGAGGATTAAAGGCTAAGGCAGACAATACCGCCAGTGTACTGGTTGTGTACCGACAAGGTAAGAATGGATTGCTTTTTAATCCTTTTAAATCCTCTCTATTCAGCTTAAATCAAGTTTACTTTGCTAAGCGAATATGTGACTATTTTACAAAAGCCTCAAGCTCATAACGTTAGGTACCTTTTGTGAATTCAGACCGCTGGTTATCTGTTGAAGAAATAGCCGAATATCTTGGCGTAAGCAAAGATACTGTGTACTCATGGATCAGTAAAAAGGGTATGCCAGCTCATAGAATTGGTCGGCCTTGGAAGTTTAAAGCAGATGAGGTGGATCAGTGGGTTAGATCTGGTGGCGCATCAGATGACAGCAAGGAAGAAAAATAGTATGGCCTTAAACGAAGCAGATACTTGTCGGGTCTATGTGACGCCAAAGCTCAAAGAGTCTGGTTGGGAAAACAATCCTAGCGCAATAACTGAACAGTACACATTTACCGATGGTCGCGTTCAGTTTAAGGGCAGCAAAGTTCAACGTGGCGAGCAAAAGCGAGCGGATTATTTACTTAAGTACACTCGCGATTTTCCTATTGCCGTTGTTGAGGCTAAACCTGAAAACAGCCCTGTCGGCCAAGGGATGCAACAGGCAAAAGATTATGCAGAAATCTTAGGGCTAAAGTTTGCTTACTCAACCAATGGTCATGAGATCTTAGAATTTGACTATACCACCGGTGAAGAGCAATTGTTGTCGCGCTTTCCAACCCCTGATGAGTTATTCAAGCGGCTTTGTGGCGATGAAGGTTTAAAGGATGAAGATCTTGATACCTTGCTGTCCCCTTACCACCATGTTTCGGGATATTCCCCGCGCTACTATCAACAAATAGCCATAAACCGCGCAGTTCAGTCGGTGCTTCAAGATAAAAAGCGCTCATTAATTACGATGGCAACGGGTACGGGTAAGACTGTCGTCGCTTTTCAAATTAGTTGGAAGCTGTGGAGTGCTCGCTGGAATCGTACGGGAGACTACAGAAAGCCTCGCATTCTATTTCTGGCAGACAGAAATGTGTTGGTCGATGATCCAAAGGATAAAACATTTACCCCGTTTGGTGATGCCAGGCACAAAATTGAAGGCGGCAAAGTTGTTAAAAGTCGTGAAATTTATTTTGCCATTTATCAGTCTATTGCCAGTGATGAGCGTCGTCCTGGCTTGTATAAAGAATTTCCACAAGACTTCTTTGATCTAATTATCATTGATGAATGTCACCGAGGCAGTGCCCGCGACAACAGTAACTGGCGCGAAATTCTGGAGTATTTTGAGCCAGCCTTTCAAATCGGTATGACGGCGACGCCGCTGCGTGAAGATAATCGCGATACTTATCGTTATTTTGGTAACCCAATCTACACCTACAGTTTGCGCCAAGGTATTGATGACGGATTTCTTGCGCCATACCGCGTACACCGAGTTATTTCGGAAGTCGATGCTGCAGGTTGGCGACCAAGCAAAGGCGATGTAGACCGCTTTGGACGAGAAATCCCAGATGGTGAATACCAAACCAAGGACTTTGAACGGGTTATTGCGTTAAAGGCTCGAACAGATGCGTTTGCTAAGCATCTCACCGACTTTATGAAACGAACCGATCGTTTTGCAAAAACGATCGTGTTTTGTGTCGACCAAGAACACGCCGATGAAATGCGTCGGGTGCTTAATAATTTGAATTCTGACCTTTCACGCAAGCATCCAGATTACGTTGCGCGTGTGACATCAGAAGAAGGGAAAATTGGCAAAGGGCACCTCAGTCGTTTTCAAGAGCTGGAAACTAGTACTCCAGTGATACTGACCACATCACAGTTATTAACAACAGGGGTCGATGCGCCAACTTGTAAAAATGTTGTGCTTGCGCGTGTTGTGAACTCAATGAGTGAGTTCAAGCAAATTGTTGGCCGCGGTACTCGTCTACGCGAAGATTACGGCAAGCTGTGGTTCAACATCATTGATTATACCGGCTCCGCCACACAAAATTTTGCTGATCCTGACTTTGACGGTTACCCAGAAATTGAAGATGAAGTGGTGATTGATGAAGACGGTGAAGAAGTGGTAGATGACACTTTAACACCAGAGAGTGAAGAGTTAGAGGTTGCTGAAGATACGAGTGAATACGAAGTGAGCACTGAAGGTGAAGGCGCTGATGATGAAGAGGAGCACGAACCGAGAAAGTACTACGTAGACGGTGGCAGCGTTAAAATTACGTCTCATTTGGTCTATGAGCTAGACGAAGACGGTAAACAGCTTCGCGTCATCCAATATACCGACTACACCGCAGAAAAGGTAAAGACCCTCTTCTCCTCACTGGACGAACTAAAAGATAGCTGGGCTAACCCGTTAAAGAGAGAAGAGATCATTCTCGAATTACAAGAACGCGGGATCCAGTTTGATGATTTGGTCGCAGAGTCGGGTAAAACCGATGCAGATCCATTGGATTTACTTTGTCACATAGCATTTAACGTACCGCTGCGAACCAGAAAAGAGCGCGCTGACTACTTGAAGAAAAACAAACCGGACTTTTTTGATCAGTACGGCCCAGAGGCCCGCTCGATCTTGACGTCTTTACTGGACAAATATACCGACCACGGCCCTAAGCAATTCAGTATTCCGGATTCGCTACAGGTACCGCCCATTTCTGAATATGGCAATGTGATGGAAATAGCCAATCTCTTTGGCGGCGCATTGCAAATGAAAACCGCCGTGGACCAATTACAAACGCTGCTCTATAGCCAGCAATAACAGAAGTGACGATACGATTTATGGCACGAACAAAGAAAGCAGATCAGCCGATGACCACCGCCCAGCAATTAGGTGCGATTGTTAAATCGTCTCGGCAAATCATGCGTAAAGATAAAGGCTTAAATGGCGATCTCGACCGCCTGCCAATGCTCACTTGGATCATGTTTTTGAAGTTTCTCGACGACTTAGAACAAATGCGAGAAACCGAAGCCGTGCTAGAAGGAAAAAGCTTTCAGCCAGCTATCGAAGCGCCATACCGCTGGCGAGATTGGGCAGCAATTGAAGGTGGTATCACCGGCGACGAGCTGATTGCCTTTATTAACAACGACGAAGCAATGCGACCTGATGGTACCCGTGGCATCGGTTTGTTTGCCTACTTGCGTAGCCTGCAAGGTGACAACGGCGGTGATCGCAGAGATGTGATTGCGACCGTGTTTAAAGGCATGCAAAACCGCATGATCAACGGGTATTTGTTACGTGATGTCGTCGACAAAATAAACGGCATTCATTTCAACTCATCTGAAGAGATGCATACCTTAAGCCGCTTATACGAAACCATGCTGCGTGAAATGCGTGATGCCGCTGGTGACTCCGGCGAGTTTTATACTCCGCGTCCAGTGGTTCGCTTTATGGTTGAGGTGATGGATCCGCAGTTGGGTGAGTCCGTATTGGACCCAGCCTGCGGCACGGGTGGTTTTTTGGTTGAAGCGTTCGAACACCTAGAGCGCCAGTGTAAAACAGTCGAAGACCGCGAAGTATTGCAAGAAAGCAGTATCTTTGGCGGTGAAGCCAAATCGTTGCCTTACCTGTTGGTACAAATGAACCTGTTACTGCATGGTTTGGAGTACCCAAGAATTGACCCAGAAAATAGCCTGCGTTTTCCACTACGAGAGATGGGTGACAAAGATCGTGTGGATGTGATTCTAAGCAACCCCCCTTTTGGTGGTGAGGAAGAAAAAGGCATTCTTGGTAACTTCCCAGAAGACATGCAAACCGCCGAAACTGTTCAGCTTTTCCTACAGCTTATAATGCGAAAACTTAAGCGGAAAGGTAATGGATCAGTAACCGGAGGTCGTGCTGCAGTTGTTGTTCCAGAAAGCGTCTTGTATGACGGGGGAGTTGCTCAGCGAGTACGAAAGCAACTACTCAGTGACTTCAATCTTCACACTATTATTCGTTTGCCTAAGGGTGTATTTGAGCCATATTCTGATATCCAATCAAACATACTTTTTTTTGATAGGAACGGCCCAACAAAAGGTGTTTGGTTTTATCAGCACGAGGTACCGGTTGAGCGTCGGGGGATGAAAAATCCCTGCTACACGGTAACAAATGCTTTGAAAGAAGAAGAGATGGCAGAAATACGGACTTGGTACGAAAGTCCCTGCGAAAGTGAATACGCTTGGTTTGTTCCGTCCGAAGACATTAGGAGTAAAGATTTTTCCTTTGATTTTCGAAATCCACGTAAGGAGCAACAAGAGTTAAAAGATCCCGAGCATTTGCAACAAGCTTTATCGAGTTATCTCTCAAGAATTGAAAACAGCAATGCTAATTTTCAATCTGAATCTCATACGATAAGGAATATAGATAAAAAGTCATGGAATGAATTTAAGATCGGTGATTTTTTAATTCGCTCTAAAAATAGTATCGAGTTAGAGGATGATGTTGATTACAAACAAATAACAGTAAAGTTGTATGGGAAAGGTGCGGTTCTGAGAAAGACTATTCTTGGTAAGGATATTAAAACAAAATCCCAGTTCCTAGCTCAAAGTGGTCAGCTGATTATGAGCCGAATAGACGCAAGAAATGGGGCTTTTGCTATTGTACCGTATGATTTAGATGGTGCTGTTGTTACCCAAGATTTTCCATTATTCGATATCAATAGGGATGTCATATTGCCTGAGTTCTTGGCCTTTTTACTTCGCTCCAAAGAGTTTACCTATGCTTGCCAGCATGCAAGTAAAGGGACAACCAATAGAAAAAGATTGAAAGAGGAGCTTTTTTTGAGTGAAGTTTTATTCCTTCCATCAATCTCGGAGCAGAAGGTTATAGTGGCCTACAATAGAGAACTTAATAAACTTGCCAATTTGGTGCGTGAATTTTCTGACTGTTGTGATGAATCAACAACACAGTTGGCAGATTACTTTTTTAATACGAACAATTAAGACTAAGAGAGACTAAAAGTGCCAATGCCCTCTGGACAGCTTGCTTACGATGCTGGTACCGAGCCTGTTATTGCTCATGGCCTGTCTTATCAGGACGAGCAAGTGAGCGAGATGTTAGCTGGCCCCGTAAAGCATATTTTGCAAGATACCGCAGGCAATGATGAGCTCCAGGAGTTACTTGGCAGTGTGGTGAGCACGGAATTTGAGCAAGAGGGTTTACGCCAAGCGCTGATCGATGAAACCGTGCCAGATAATTGGCGAGTGGGCGAAGCGATTGCCGAAGCCTTTGTGGCAGATAAAGGCAATTGCGTGTTTCCGTGGCCCACAGGGCGTGATCTTAAAAACCCGAACGCCAGCCCAGCAGGGTGCGATTTGACTGGATTTCAGCCTGTAAACGATGCTGAGCGTCCCTACCGTTTTGCGTTTGGTGAAGTAAAAACGTCTGAAGAGAATAAAGCACCGCCAAGCGTGATGACCAGTTTGGGAACCCAATTGTTTGGGCTACGAGATAATCGCCAAGTAAAAGATGCCCTCTTACGTTATTTAGGACTCCATGCGGTGCGAGCTCCGTGGGAACCGATGTTTAAAAGCGCTGCCAAACGCTATTTGAGCTCGAACACAACGGACGTTGCTGTTTATGGTGTTTTAGTGCGCGATATTGCCCCAAGCGCTTCTGATATTGCTGGTCGAGCAAAAGCACTGGCGACCGATTGTCCAGTGCAAACTGATATAGAAATGTACGCTTTATACCTTCCCCTAAACATGATTGGTACGCTGTCTGCTCGTGCTCAAGCGGCTATGCAGGAGGCGTCATGACGCTTTCACAAGAGCACTTACTACAGGTAGATCAGCATTGGGCTGTTCAGTCCATTAGCGCTGAATTGCGTGATACGGCTATGGAAATGGCGGAACGACGCTTGGTTGATGTGGCGCTGGGTAATCTACTTGAATATGCGGAAACTGAGTTTGACAGTGACTTGTTAGAGCAAGTAGCAACGGCGTATGAGTTAGCCGCGATCGAAGGCATTGGCGCTTTGTTGCACCCTGTTGCCAATCAGGACAATAAAAATATTCGAGAGCTTGCACAAGCTGGCGCGTTTCGAGCGTTCGGGCTTTATCGTGTATTACCCGTACCGAGTGACAATGAGGCGCGCTTGTTTCATGTTTTGCATGTGTCGGGTTTGGCCTACTGCGCCGATCGCTGGACCGATTTACGTCGATGGTTTGAAGAGCAGAACAGTACAGTAGCAGTACCCAGTGTGGCTGATGTTACTTGGGATAAGCGTCTGCTATACCGAATTTTTGATTGTTGGTTGCGACTGCTTCGCAAAAACCGCTGGGATGACTTAGATCAGATTTCAGAGATTGTGCTTGGCTTACGAAACGATCAAGCAAACTACGAAAAAGCGTTACTAGAACAAACCCAAGGTGCAGAGGCGCAAAGCGTCGCCATGCGTTTAGTGGCGCTTTATCATTGGGCCAAAGCAACAGAGCGTTTAGCTGTGTACATGCTGCAAGGCGAACCGGTAGCGATAGATGCGCAATTAGATCAGCATTTTGAAGCGGCGCAAAAAGCGGCACAAGCCTCTAAAGACCCGCAGCTCGAAATGATTTTACGCTGGTTACATGTCGCAAGCCGAAAAATGGTTGCTGGGTCTTTATGGTGGGTGGCGCATACGGTTAACTCCCGTGTGACACGCTTTGTTTCCCATGTGACTAAACACAAGAGCTTATTTGAACTGTTACCGCCGCAACGAGCGGCACTGCAAGAGCAAGGTTTACTCGACCAAGCTAGCAGAGCGGTAATTGTTGATTTGCCTACATCCGGTGGTAAAACAGCGCTGGCACAGTTCCGCATGTTGCAAGCGCTGAATCAGTTTGATCAGGATGATGGTTGGGTGGCCTATGTTGCGCCAACTCGCGCTTTGGTTTCGCAAATTACCCGACGATTACGTGAAGATTTTGGCCCATTAGGTATTCAAGTTGAGCCGTTAACTGGCGCGATTGAAGTCGATGCTTTTGAAGAAGCGCTTTTGGGTGAAGCACGTGCTTTTCAGGTTTTGGTTGCAACACCTGAGAAACTTCAATTGGTGATGAGAAACAAAAAAGTTGCTCGCCCATTGGCTCTGGTTGTGATGGATGAAGCTCACAATATTGAAGATGAGTCTCGTGGCTTACGCATTGAACTTCTGCTTGCAACGATTAAGCAAGAATCACCTCGGGCAAACTTCTTACTATTGATGCCATTTGTTCCGAATGCTAACGATTTAGCTCAATGGCTCGCTGCTGATCGTGGCCGAAGCATCAGCTTGGGCACCTCTGCTTGGCAACCGAATGAGAGAATTGTTGGTCTATTTGATATTCATAAAGGTGAAAAACGTGGTGATTGGAATTTAAGTTTTGAAACGTTGACGACCACTCAACGTACGATTCACCTTAAAGGAATCCACAATGTAGATGGTAACCGCCCTCTGCAAAAACTGACGTACTCTAGCGCTAAAGGGCTCGCAACACAGGCTGTTGCTATGGCTAAAGTGTTTTCTAAGCGCGGTACCAGTATTGCTGTAGCGCAGACGATTCCAGATGCTTGGAGTATTGCTCGTAAAGTTGCCGCAGAGCTTGAACCTTTTGAGCAGGCGCACGAAGACATTAAACTGGTTCAACGTTTTCTTGCGGCTGAGATTAGTGAGGACTTTGAGCTAATTGATATGCTGTCAAAAGGTGTTGTTGTGCATCATGCAGGCTTACCCGCTGAGGCGCTTTCATTAATCGAGTGGCTGACAGAAGCTGGCCGTATTCGAGTGATGTGTGCAACGACAACCATTGCACAAGGGCTTAACTTCCCTGTTTCATCTGTTTTTCTTGCGACGAGAAAATTGCCGTCTAGCAAACCACCTTATGATAATGAAATGTCACATCGGGCATTTTGGAACCTCGCGGGGCGAGCTGGGCGTATCGGCCATGATAGCGTAGGCGTAATCGGTATTGCTGCGGGCAAAGAGCCGAATGAGGTAAGAAAGTATGTTAGTGATGCAACCGCATCGTTAGTTTCCCGTTTGGAAGGGATGCTGGATGATCTTCAAACTGCGGGGAAATTAGCAGACTTATCTTGGGTTATGCAGCAAGAACAATGGGCAGACTTCAGAAGCTATATCGCTCATTTATGGAATGAAAAACGTAACTTGGACGCTGTAATTGGTGAAGCAGAACAATTACTGCGAAATACCTACGGGTTTGGTTCTCTTCGCGCTAAAGCTGATAAAGCCTCGCAAGAGAAAGCTGATGCGCTTCTTGAGGCTACCAAAGGATATGTTAGAAAGTTAGCTGAGCATCCAGAAAATGCTTCTCTTGCTGATGTTACAGGCTTCTCTCCTGAGGGTGTTCGTTCAACTTTATTGGATTTGAATAACCTTGAAAACAAGTTAACGCTTGCAGATTGGGAGCCTTCGAGTCTATTTGGCGATAAATCGAAGTCTGTGCTGCCAAGCTTGATGGGGATTATGCTGCGGGTTCCGCAGTTACAAGAAAGTTTACGAGAGATCAGTAAAGGACAAGGGAATAGTCATCGTAAACTTGCTGATATTACCCAGGCTTGGGTAACAGGTAGCTCCATTGAATCTATAGCGAAGACTTACTTTGAAGGTGATAGCCTTACGGATCAAATATCTAAAGCTTGCAGAGCTGTTTATAGAGATTTGGCCAATAATGGCGCTTGGGGGTTGTCGGCATTAAGCAAAATGCCAACTTCAGGGCTTGATTTTGAAGCCATGACAGACGAAGAAAAGCGCAGATTAAATAACCTCCCAGCGATGCTTTACCATGGCGTGAAAACCGAAGAAGGCGTGTTGATGCGCATGAACAACGTTCCACGAAGCATTGCTGAACGTGCCGGTGAAGACTTTAAGGCTCGAACTGAAGCCGGTGCAGAAAATACTCTGTCACCTCGAAAAGCCAGCGAATATCTGAAGTCTTTGAAACCGGATGATTGGGCGCGTTTGAAACCTGATAATTCCTCGCTGTCCGGCGAAGACTATTTGAAAGTATGGAAGCGGCTTTCAGGTGAAGCTTAAAAAGTCGTTTTTATTATAGAGGATGGTACCGACATTTATGTCGGTACCAGGTAATTTCAGGAAAAAATAGTTAATTACTAATGGCCATATAATCAAGCAGCTAAAGATTACTAACCATTTCGTGGATCATCACGAGATGGTACGAATAGATGGCCATTTTGCATTGTTAATATTAAAATCGCACCAACAATACCCCTCCCGCTACCCGTTAGAACAGCGCCCTGTGAGGGGTTACTCGTTTCTTGAGATTGTGATTTCGGGTAGTTTGTAAGAGATAAGCCCCAGTCTTAACGGCGACTGAGGCGCAGCCACGAGCCAAAACGCTAGGTAAAGGCTCAACCAGCTTTAAAGAGCTTGAGTGAAATTGTGGTTTTCTTCATAACAAATATCAAGCTATTTAGCCTTGTTGTTGAGTTTGGTTCTCGTTACCAAAGCATTTGTTCGTAATCCAAATATCATTCTCCGGCCCACAAAGGTGGTGCAGCAGTGCTAGGTTGATCTGGTGGCTGATCACGTTGCCGTTTCGTTTTTGGCTTTCTTTTTTCAAACCTCTCAGTAATAACCCTGTGCATGATTTTCCTATTTGCTCCGGCGAACTGGGCAGGCAAAAGCCGCGGTTTTGCTGTTTGGGGTGCAAGGTAGTACGTTTTCCTGTTTTAGATAAAGGCGTAATGCACCAAAAAATACAGGCGTTGGCCGGTGTGTTTGCTTGCAATGTTCTGGTTTGTATTGTGCCGTTCATATATACCGGTAAAAAATGTGCCGGTAACAAAACCAACCCGCCTTGCGCGTGGTCATCAACCTCAGGTAAAGGTAGCCAATACAGGTTTGGCCATTGCTCGGGGCTTTGCCATTTTTCTACGATCACTTGTGCGCCAATGCTATTTAGCCATTGGTGAATCGGGCAGCCTGGGTGTGCTTGTTTAACGCGTGGTAACTGAAAAGTCAGCCAGCGGGTTAAGCGTTCGGCTGCATTATCGCACTGGCTTAATGCTGGGTAGAGGGTAAACGCGCCATGCCCAACCAGTAAAGCGACCACCTGCTGTATCCATTCTCTATCCCAATCGTTACCACTTGCCCACAACACGTCACTTATCACCTTATTGGTTTTTCATGCCGTCTATTTTCAGTGGTCGGGTGCAGACTCGGTGGTGAAATAGATGAAAGAAATGGCCATCAAACTAACCAGTCAAATCGGTTTTTTATGATGACCTGTGCGCGGCTAACTGTTTGAGATACATAGTCCAATACAGCGCTGTTTGGCTAGTGCAAAAAAATCGAGACGCCAAACGATCGTTTGCATTCTGGGTTTAAAAAATCAAACGGTTTGTACTTTGGATTCGAGGTTGGTTTAGGGGGCAAAAAGTGCCAAACCTTGTTTTGAGCGAGTATTGGCATGGCCTACCAGCGTTGGATTTCAATCGAGAAGCCAAACAGTAAATGGACTAATTTCCCTGTTTGGCGTTTCGATCCAAAAGCCAAACGGATAGTGGTTTTGGCGTATGGGGGGTAAAGGCATGGGGAAGTGTTGAACGAAGAGCAGCTTGCTAATTTGACCTGGTATTTTATGAAGAGGCCTTTTCCAGCTTTAGTGAAGGCTGATTGTCACTGTTACCATCAATGTACTCAAGGGCGTACCCCATGGCCTTGTAGCTTTTCTCACGTTTTTTAAACATGCGTTGCAGCATAGGGAGGGCGCAGTCCACATAGTCGTGAATGGTGACTTGTGTTTTTCCTTCCGATTCACGATGAATACGACCAGCATATTGGGCCAATGTACCTTTCCATGCGATTGGCATGGCCAAAAACAACGTATCCAGTCTTGGCAGGTCAAATCCTTCGCCCACATATTTTCCTGTTGCGACGACAACTTGAGCCGATTGCAGATGATTGTCAGCGTTCTTGCGTTCCGCAGCTTTCATAGCGCCTTTGAGTGCGACAGTGCTAATACCAATCTCGGTAAGTCGTGAGTGTATGTATTCTGCGTGCTCTCTACGCTCTGTAAGGACTAACGGGTGTCCGCCATTTTGAACACACTGAGAGGCGTCTGAGACGATTTTTGACGTGCGCTGTTCGTTTTCGACGAGCCAGCGGTAGGCATCGCTTATTTTGGGGCGCTCATCTGTTGTTATTAGCTCTGCTGCTGGTACATCGTAGAGCTGATGAATCATCACGGTTTGAGTAAATTGCTCATCAGGGCTTTGTTTCACTTTGTAGCGAATGGGCCCTGCCGCCATGAAAATGATCTTTTGATGACCATCTTGTCGCTCAGGTGTTGCTGTTAGGCCCAATACATATTTTGCTCTTACCTCGTTGAGTACCATTTCAAACCTTGGTGCGGATAAGTGATGGCATTCATCAACAATAATGTGGCCGTAGTCTTGGATGAGAGGAGCGATGGAATTGTCTTTTTTATTGACCAAACTTTGGTAGGTAGCAATATCTATAATGCCATTCGGCTTTCTTTTACCTCCTCCTATACTGCCAATGTTTACTTCGGGTAGGAACGTGCGTAAGCGCTCTTGCCACTGCTCAAGCAGTTGTCGGCTATGAACCAGTATTAGGGTATTTACTTTGCGTTTTACGATCATACCAATGGCTGTAACCGTTTTTCCAAATGCGGTGGGCGCATGCAAAATACCGAAGTCGTGTTTAGATATTGCGGCCACTGCGTCACGCTGGTTCTTTCGCAAAGTGAACTCGGGGGTAAGTTTTAATAATGGTTTGCCGGTTTCGCGCTTATCGTCAAATAGTGGCGAAATATTTCGCTCTTGTAGCAAAGCAATCGCGTCATCGAGACAGCCTCGCGGTAGTGCTAGATAACCGTTTTCAATACGAGCACAGGAAATAAACCTCGGAATGCCATGGGTTGAAAAGCGCAACGCTTGTGTTTTAAAAAACACAGGATTAGAAAAACTCGCTAATCGCTTTAGTCCTGCTAGTAGTGGTCCAGGTAACTCGCTCATCAAAAAGTAGATATGGTTGGCCAAGGTAATGGTCACGTTTTTCGGCAAAGACTCTAATTTTATTGGTGCGGCTTTGGCTGTGATTTCCCAAGGTGGGCGGTTATCTGTTAGCCCTTGTTCGGACAGTAATAGGGTGTTGGGTGAAATAGTTGTTATGAGTTGATCAATACTCGATTGCGTGAGCGTTTTAAGATCTGCAAGGTGCCGCCATTGATCGTCAATCGCATTCAGGTCACTGTCAACAAAGCAACTACGGCCTGAAAGGCGAGCCTCCTTTTGAAGTGGTAGCGCAATGAGATTGCCAAACCCGCCTTCAGGAAGGACATCTTGGTTAGGAAATAGCCTGTCATAGGAGTCAAACGATAGATTTGGAAATATTTCCATGGCTTTATCAAGCAAAGCGAAACCCAGTGCCCGAGCTTGGTTCGCTGGGATATTGGTTTCAAAAAAGATCCATAAGTGCGCCCCGTTGCCAGAACGCGAGATTTCTATCGCGTGGGGAATATCAAACGCTTGGCACGCTTTAGACATTGCTTTGACTTCTTCTTGCCAACAGCCTTTGTCAAAATCGGCGGCTAACAAATAGCACGAATTATCTCTCAGTAAGGGATACAGCCCCACCACTTGTTGACCGGCAAGGTGCCTGTAAATAATGTGCTCGTTTAATTCGCTAAACTTTCGGTGTGAACAGTCTTGGCATTTAATGCGGGGCTTGTTGCATAGCCCGCTTACCCACTCATTATCACAGGCTACGGAATAGCCACTGCGGCCCTGTTGGTTTTGCCAACGATTGGCGAAGATATCCTCTCGCCCACGAAATCGTTGTCTGAATAGGGCGACTTTTTGTTCTGGCGTGAATGTCTGTACTGAACACTCGTTTTGAGCGCTACGCAAAGCCTCTCTTAATGCGAGAAGCTGCTGCTTTTCGTTTTCAAGCTCAGCTAGCCTGTTATCAATAGCCGAAATGTTTGGGTAGCGAGCGTCATTCATGACAACATAATTTTTATGTGCAGCACTATGACGCGCGAACTTGCGGCGGTTTGATGAGCGACTCTGCTGGAATACCTAGCCCTTCATGAAGTTTCCAAATCATTTTTAGCGTGAGTGACCGCTTATGGTTTAGGATTTCATAAACACGATTGCTTTTACCTATCATGGGTTCAAGATCTTTAACCGTTAAGCCTTTGCGCTCCATCTCAAACTTTATTGCCTCAACAGGGTCTGGCAAATCCATTGGGAAATGCTTTGCTTCGTAGGCTTCAACTAACGTAACCAAAATGTCCAGCTTTTCGCCTTCGACGGTATCAGGCTCCGCCATCATTAGGTTTTCGATATCGTCTAATGCCGCGCGGTAGTCGGCATCTGTTTTAATAGGTCTGATGTCCATTATATACCTCTTGTTACTACCTTTTGGCTTCAAATCGTTTGCACATCAATTTTATCGTATTGCGCATGGCTGCCGATAAACCGTATGTAAACCACCTTGTAGGCATAATTGATCCAAACAACTAACCGGTATTTATTACCGGCAATGTTAAACACGACACGCCCATCTTTGAGGATGCTGGCATTTCTAAAGTCCTGTTTCACATCCGCCGGTGCTCCCCAATCAGCGTTTAATGCATGCCTATACCACGCTAACGTTGGCTCTTTCGTGTCAATGTATTCTGGGCTGTCTTCCCAAAATGTTTTTAAGGTTGATAGTGCGATAATTCTCATAAACAGATGTTAGTCCCAATTTGGGACTTTTGCAAGTTTGGCATTTTTGATGCGGTTAGGAGTTCTTACCGCATCCCCAATTGCCCCATTCCTTGGGGCGGTTCACATCCCTCTTATTCACCCTCTGAAGCTCGGCATATCAAGTGTTGCCCCATTGTCCCAACTGCCCACAGTAATTGAGCGCGCATGTTACGATCTATCTATAATTGCATATCAAAAAGTACTTAGTGATACATAATAGCTAATCATTCTTGTGTTTGTGGGATTACGGTGATATGTTTTTGTATATAATTATTCCTAATTGATGCATTAAGGCGTATCGAAATGAGCTATGTAACAGAGCAGATACTAGAAAGTCTTCGAGAAGCTCGGGTACGCAAGGGGTTTAGCCAAAGAGAGTTAAGCGCGCGTTCGGGGGTGCCGCAAAGTCATATTTCGAAAATCGAGTCTGGCGGCGTTGATTTAAGAATATCCAGTTTGATTGCACTTGCCCGTGTACTCGACCTAGAGTTATTGGTTGCGCCTAAAAAGTCCGTTCCTGCCATCAAGTCAATCATTCGAAGCAGCCAAGGTATTAACGGTATCAGCGATGAAGCTGAGCCAATACCGCCCGCATATCAGCTAGAGGAAGACATTGATGACTAATCATGTTTCTACGCTCAACGTGTTGCTCTATGGCGAACCCATAGCAACGATCACCAACGTGGGCAATGACAGAACGCTTTTTGCCTTTATGGATTCGTACATTCATGATGAATCACGGCCCGTGTTAGGGCTGGGTTTTAAAGATGCACTGGGTGGCTTACTGACTAATTTTAAACCGACCCAAACCAAATTAACTCCGTTTTTCTCTAACCTTTTGCCAGAAGAAACCATGCGTCATTACCTGGCAGAGCGTGCCGGAGTGAATCCAGCGCGGGAGTTTTTTCTATTGTGGGTGTTAGGACAAGATTTAGCAGGTGCGATCACGGTTGAACCTGCTGATGGTGAAGCGCTGCCGCCTAATGTGCATCAAGACATTGACGAAGAAACGAAAATAGATGTTCCAATGCGTTTTTCATTGGCGGGTGTGCAGTTGAAGTTTTCGGCCGTACAACAGGCAAACGGTGGGTTGACTATTCCAGCAACCGGTCAAGGTGGTTCTTGGATTGTGAAATTGCCATCGTCTCGTTTTGACGCTGTGCCAGAAAATGAATATTCGATGATGGAACTGGCTCGCATGTTGGGGATGGATGTGCCAGAAACGCAGCTACTCCCGATTAACCAGATTGCTAATATCCCAGATGGCATTGGCAAATATGGTGACTCTTTTAAAAATGCTCAGGCGTTTGTGATCAAGCGCTTTGATCGTGCAGATGATCAAGCCGTGCATATTGAAGATTTTGCGCAAGTGTTTGGCGTCTATCCTCAAGATAAATACAAAAAAGCCAGTATGCGCAATATTGCTCAGGTTATCGGCATCGAAGGTCAAGACGAAGACATTGCAGAATTTACGCGTCGATTGGTGTTCAATACCCTAATTGGCAATGCGGATATGCATCTGAAGAATTGGTCTGTGATTTACAAAGACAAGCGCACCGCATCGATCGCGCCTGCCTATGACTTTGTCTCGACTATTCCTTATATCCCCGATGATAGTGCGTCGCTGAAGGTGAGCCGTAGCAAGAAATTCAGTGATTTCACGCTGGATGAGCTGTCACACTTAGCGGCTAAAGCCATGCTGCCAGAAAAATTGGTATTAGATACTGCCAAGCAAACCGTGGCAGGCTTTCATGAAATCTGGGCGAAAGAAAAAGCGCATTTACCACTTACCAAGTCGATGATTGAAGCAATCGAAACACATTTGCGAAGCATACCGCTACGCTAAAATGAGAACCGACGCGTACAGAAATGCAGAGGCGTCGGTCATATTGGCTTGAAGATTATGTTTAGTGACTTGTTTTGTCAATCAAAGCCCCAGTTTGCGTCCTAGGCTGACAATCACGTAGAACGTGAGTTTTAGCGAAAGCCAAGGGGCGAGTACCACCAATGGTTCAACCACATCAGCCACGGTTTGATGGGCAATTCGGCGCTCTTCAAAGTACTGTTTTCAAAAAGCTCGGGCCGGTCGT
This sequence comes from Alteromonas mediterranea DE, assembly GCF_000020585.3. Classification (NCBI taxonomy): domain Bacteria; kingdom Pseudomonadati; phylum Pseudomonadota; class Gammaproteobacteria; order Alteromonadales; family Alteromonadaceae; genus Alteromonas; species Alteromonas mediterranea. The sequence continues at coordinate 4,428,747 of NC_011138.3, read as the reverse complement.
AGATACCCTCAACGCCTTTTAGCTTATGGCTAAGACAGCGTTCGGCCACATTTCCTGCAATGCCCAAAGAGGCGGCAAGGCTGCGAAAGGTGCGGCGTAAATCGTGTACGGTGAAGTATTCAAGTTTACCCATTTTATTGAGTGGCTGTTTTTTGCGCCCAGGCTCGCGACCAAAGAGTTTAGAAATGGCGCGGTTAAGCGTATCTGGCCCCATATGTGGACGATGGCTTGCTCGTCTGGCTGGGAAAACATAAGGCGAGCCACAAGCGCGGATTTGCAACTCGTTAAACCAAGCAATGGCTTGGCGTGGTAAGGAAATGCTGATTGGGACGCCGGTTTTGCTGCGTTCTTTGGGTAGGTCCCATACGCCCGTGGTTAAATCCATTTCACGCCACATGGCTTGGCAAAGTTCGCTTTTGCGTACGCCCAATACCAAAAAAAGACAGCAAGCGAGGTAGTTGTCGCGGCCAAAGCTATTGATATGGGTATGAAACACGCTAAAGGCGTAGTGAATTTCCTCTTTGCTGAGCATCCTATCTTTACTGGACTCCACGCCACCGGCATCGTCCACGGTAAAGGCTGCGGCTGGGTTGTTCAGCGTTAAGTCGAGCTTTATCGCATGTCGAAACAACTGCTTCATGTACATCAAGGTGTCGTTGGCAATGGTAGGGCGGTTACTTTCTCGAATGCGCTCTAATACTTCGCGTACGTCACGTGCGGTCACCTCAGCAATACACTTAATGCCAATGACAGGGCTTATGTCTTTGGTGTAAACCCGATACGGGATCTTGGGATGCTTTAGTCGTCTACTCAGATCGGTTCGATACCAGTCATGGAACAGTTGATCCACGGTTTCAATGTCAGGTAACTCGATTTTCTGTTTTTCCAGAAGAGGATCTATGCCGTCACGTACTTCCTTTCGAAAGTATGCGGCGGCAATTCTGGCGTCTGCCAACGACATTAAAGGAAATTGCCCCAAGGTTGCTTCTCGTCTTCCTTTGGCTGTGGTGTAGCGGATCATCCAGTAAGGCGAGCCTTGTTTGCGGACGCAAAAGTATAACCCTTCACCATCTGAATATTTTTTTGGGTCGGCTTTGCTGTATGCAATAACCTGTTTTGCTGTGAGTTTTCCCATGTTTACTCCATAGTTGCTGAAATAATGGAGGGGGCAATAATGGCTGCCCACCACCGATTTGCTTATTGAGCAAAAATGAGGGGACTGCCCACCATTCTGCCCCCACTAAACAAGTAGTTGATAATGGAAATCTACCAACCGAATTGGACGGGAAAAATAAAAAAGCCCTGTAATTTCGATGCTCTTCACAAGGTAATACAGGGCTTTTAAGGCATTCTTGGACGGGTAAATTTCAACCCAAGAACCTATTCGATGTTTTGGATCTGTTCGCGCATCTGCTCAATTAATACTTTAAGCTCTACAGCTGATTGCGTTATGTCAGTGCTAATAGATTTTGAACCTAAGGTGTTCGATTCACGATTAAATTCCTGCATCATAAAGTCGAGTCTGCGGCCTACTGCCCCGCCCTTCTTAAGGATATTGCGGGTTTCTTTAACGTGTGCGTTTAAGCGGTCTAGCTCTTCTGCCACATCCACTTTTTGCGCAAGCATGATCATCTCTTGCTCGAAACGGCCAGCGTCTAGCTCTACTTTTGCCTCTTCAAAGCGCGCCTGTACTCTTTCGCGCTGCCACACCATAATTTCAGGCATGCGCGCCGCCACTTTTTCCGCTTCTGCTTCAATGGCATCGAGACGCTGCGTAATCATGCCTTTAAGCGCTTCGCCTTCTGTAGCACGGGCACTAATGAAGTCATTTAACGCTTGGTCGAACGCGGTCATTACATCGGCGTGAATGGCATCCATATCGGCCTCTTCGGCGGCAATTACGCCAGGCCAGCGCAATACGTCTAGCGGATTAACGCCAGTTGATTGACCGTGCGACTGCACCCAGTCGGCCGCGTGTAGAACTTGCTTTGCTAGCTCTTCATTTAAGCTAAGCTTGGTTACAGCTGCATCGTTTGCGGTAAAACGCAAGGCACATTCTACTTTTCCTCGCGCCAACTTTTTGCGGAAACGCTCGCGTAAAACAGGCTCTAATGAGCGAAACTGCTCTGGTAGGCGGAAGTAGGTCTCTAAAAAGCGTTGGTTAACTGAGCGTATTTCCCAAACCGCTGAGCCCCACTCTTTTTTCGTTTCTACGCGCGCAAACGCTGTCATGCTGTAAATCATAAATATCCTTTAATTTTTATAAAAGCCTGCAAAAACAACCCGAACGTCGTGTTGTATACGTGAAAATCGAAGGCAGGTTTTCTTGTATTTTGTATATTACCCCACATTTACGATTTTCAATAAGTAAACATGCAAAGTTCGTTTTTAACGCTTGCGGGTATTGCGTTATACTTAAGCGCAATTTCGTAGCTATTTTGTATTTGCAGCGTTTGGCCGCGCGTTAACTTTCTCGTATTTTTAACGCAGGGCAGAACTGTAAATCGCAATTCATTTTTAAGCATTTACGTTGTGGAGAACACTATGCGTCCAAGCGGCAGAACCGCCAGTCAAATTCGCCCCGTTACTATTACTCGCCAATACACTTGTCATGCAGAAGGCTCTGTTCTTGTAGAGTTTGGTAACACCAAGGTGTTGTGTAATGCGACGGTGGAAGAAGGTGTACCACGCTTTATGAAAGGCCAAGGCAAAGGTTGGGTGACGGCGGAATACAGTATGCTTCCGCGCGCAACTCATACTCGCAGCGGTCGTGAAGCCGCACGCGGTAAGCAAGGTGGCCGTACGTTAGAAATTCAGCGTCTCATCGCTCGTTCACTTCGCGCTGCACTTGACCTAAAATTACTGGGTGAAAACACCATCACGCTTGATTGCGACGTTATCCAAGCAGATGGCGGTACCCGCACAGCCTCAATTACCGGCGCATGTGTTGCCTTAGTTGATGCGCTTACATACATGCGCAGCAAAGGTATTATTAAAACAAACCCACTTAAGCACATGATTGCTGCGCTATCAGTCGGTATTTACGAAGGTACACCCATTGCTGACCTTGAGTATACAGAAGATTCTGAAGCTGAAACCGATATGAACATTGTAATGACAGAGACAGGTAAGCTTATCGAAGTGCAAGGCACTGCTGAGGGCGAACCTTTCTCGTTTGAAGAACTTGATGAGCTGTTGAAAATTGGTAAGCACGGTCTACGTGAACTATTCGATATTCAAAAAGCAGCCTTGGCGTAAGCGAGTAATAAAGAGGTCATCATGAAAGCGTTTCAGCGAGATTTTATCGAGTTTGCTATTGAACGTGGCGTACTGAAGTTCGGCGAATTTACGCTAAAATCGGGCCGCGTGAGCCCCTACTTCTTTAATGCTGGTTTGTTTAACCGCGGCGGTGATTTGGCCAAGCTGGGCCGCTTTTACGCCAATGCACTAATGGATGCCGGCGTTGAGTTTAACGTACTGTTTGGCCCGGCCTACAAAGGCATTCCTATTGCCACTACGACTGCCGTGGCGTTAGCGGATAACCATAACCTTGATGTGCCTTATTGCTTTAACCGCAAAGAAGCCAAAACACACGGTGAAGGTGGCAATCTAGTGGGAAGCCCGCTAGAGGGCAAGGTTATGCTGGTGGATGATGTGATCACAGCCGGCACTGCTATTCGTGAGTCTATGACACTCATAGAGCAGCAGCAAGCAAGCCTGTCAGGCGTACTTATCGCGTTAGATAGACAAGAGCGCGGTAAAGGCGAGCTCTCTGCGATTCAAGAAGTAGAGCGCGACTTCAACACGCAGGTTATCTCGATTGTTTCCCTTGCCGATGTGGTGTCATACCTTGGTGAAAAAGGCGGTTTTGATAACGAGATCGCTGCAATAAACACCTATCGTGAAAACTATGGCATCTAAGTTTGACAACGTGTTTAACGCCGCCAGTCAGCACCTAGATGCTTTGGGACTTCGCTGCCCTGAGCCGGTGATGATGGTGCGTTTGAATATTCGAAAGTTGGCCGATGGGGAAACTCTTTCGGTCACGGCTGACGATCCATCAACGGCCAGAGATATTCCCAGTTTTTGCCGCTTTATGGACCATACCTTAGTGGCATCCCAAACTGAGACCTTACCGTATCAATACGTTATAAAGAAAGGGCGCGAATAGGCGCCCTTCTTTTTTAAATCGTTAGTCGATTTTTCTATACTTGGCTTCAAGTGCACAATAAAGTCCAAACATAATGAATCCTGCTCCCACGGCCGCGATAAGATAGGGGCCGAAGGGTTGCTGCATTAAGGTTTCAAGCGCTTTTTGTAAGCCACCTGCTTCTGAAGGATTACTTAAAAAAGCGGCGAGAATAAAAAAGCTTCCTACTAGCGAGTAAACAACGCCCCTAGCGGTGTACCCTAGCCGACCAGTTACGGTCACACTCTTTTCGATACGTTGACTTAACGCGGGTAAAGAAAACTTTTCTAAAAAGTCGGTGGTATAGGTATGCTTGAACTGCACAATAGCAAATATGAGTATACAAAAACCAATGGCGGCCACTAATACTAAACCCCATTCGTACTGCATTAAAAACTCGCTGACCTTTTTTCCACTTCCTTGAGAAGAGGAACTACTTTTTAGTGCTAAAAGGGTTTTTCCACCCGCATAAGCGGCGATAAAATAGAAAGCGCCAGACACAAAGAAGAAGACTTTATTGATCATGTAGATAAAGAAACTGTCGTCAGTAGATTTATCAGTGATAAAAATTTGCAGCCAGCGCCAAGAGGCGTAACAGGCGAGACCGAGAACAAGAATACCTAAGAATACCTGTCCAAGGGGTTGTTGTTTAAGTGTAATAAAGACATGGGACTGGGAGGCTTTTTCACGGCCCATCGTATTTAACACTGAGGTAAGAATGAATGCCCCCAGCATGATATACATAACGGTTTTCGCGCTGTAGCCCGCTTTAGCCGTAGCCTTTTTCCATTTCGACGAAGATTTCACGAGTTCCTCTCATAACCTAATGGCATCATTAATTCATCTACTTCTACGTTACCTATCAAGTTGCATTCCGCTTTTTATTCCCGTTTAAAATTCATCTAGCGAGCAGGGGCATCAGCTTTCTGCGCCATTTGCCGCTACTTGCAATAGCAGCTTTTGTAATACACGCTTGCTTTGAGCACAGGTGCAGTGGATGTCGGTCATATGCAAGACTTCCACGCTTAACATCTTTTGCAATACCGACGCTTTTACGTTTAACGAAACGAAGCCTTCTTGATTTGAAATTTGTTCTGGTGTCATGATCATTTCCCCTTTGTGAATAGTTTAATGCAGCGTTTCACAGGCCAATCGATTTGTGCATTCAGGCAAGTGAATGTGTTCAAGCGTTTGCTGTAATGATGCAATCAATCTACAAATAGAAGGGCTAGTGGCGTGAAGCGGTAATATTGCAATAAGTTGCTGTTGGCACTCTTGCAATATGGCGTGGGCCTCACGCTTTTTTTGCTCTTGTGCGAGAAGAGAGGACAAATACATGCCCATGGTGCCAAACGCGAGCACATCCTCTTGTATGGCTTTTTCTTTATTCGATGAGGTGGACTGTAGTGCATTAAGAATGACTTTGGCTGCTTCAAAGGTTTGATAGCCCAGTTCCCTGGCCCGCTCACGCTTTCCCTGCTGATGGGCTTGCTGGGTTTGCGCTTGCAAAGCAAGGCGATGTTGTCGGGCATTTAAAGGATTTAGCTGTAGCCACTTTTTATACACGGGACACAAACGCTGAACATTCATATAAGCACCTCCTGTTTTTTATAACATTAGTGCAAATAAGAATCATTATCAAATGTAAAGTTCAAAAAATCTATTGCAGCAATCGGTGTTCAGGAAATTGGGGTCATGAGGTCTTTAATTTGTTGCAGCGATTAACACGTCAAACTTTGTGTAGGCTATCCGAGTGCGTTAGACAGCCACCACAAAAAGATCACAGCAAGGGTAATGGCGACAACGGCTTTCATTTTATAACGTTTGATAAGCTGTTCGGCTTTATCTCCTGCGTAATACACGACAATCGCAAGCCCGAAGTATCGGATAGCCCGTGCTATGACGGTCGCTAAAAGAAACAGAGGTAGCGAAAATTTCGTCGCCCCTGCTGCGAGCATGGCAACTTGGAAGGGAATAGGCGCGATGCCTAAAGTCATAACAAACCAAAAGCCTTGGTTTTGCATTTGCTGCTTAACATTATCGAACTGGTCTTGGCTGAAAAAAGTGTTAATCAACCACTCCCCTACCATATCAAATAAGTAATATCCAAGTGCATAGCCGAAAACAGCACCAATAACACAGCCTAATGTTGCCATGAACGCGATTTTCCACAGCGACTCGCGTCTTGCCTGCATTAGCGGAACCATTACCGCTTCAAGGGGAATAGGCACTATCGTAGATTCTAAAAACGACGCTAAGGTGATGCCTTTTAGCATATGTTTAGAGTCGATCAGCTTTTTAGTTTTATGTTTAACCTTTTTACCCAGTGCCATGTAATCTCTACTACTTAAATTATTTTTTACTGCCTGTATACAACACCGTCTTTCATCACAAATGACACGCGCTCCATAAGCGAGATGTCCTCTAGCGGGTTACCCGGTATGGCTACAATATCGGCTAACTTGCCTTGCTCCAGTGTGCCCAAAATATCGTCTATACCCAGTAATTCCGCGCTGTTAACGGTGGCGCTAAGCAGTGCATCAATCGGCTTCATACCGGCATCGACCATAAGCGAAAACTCTTGGGCATTATCGCCATGGGCCGACACACCGCTGTCTGTACCAAAAGCAATTTTTACGCCCGCTTTGTGCGCTTCGGCGAAAGTATTTTGAATGAGCGGACCTATTGCTGCCGCTTTAGGGCGAACGAGTTCTGGGAAGAAGCCGTCTATTTTAGCTTTATCGGCTACGAACTTACCCGCCAGTATGGTAGGCACATAGTAGGTACCGTGTTTTTTCATAAGGTTGCGAATTTCATCATCCATGAAAGTACCGTGCTCGATAGAATCCACACCTGCTTCAATGGCTCGCATCATCCCTTCCTTGCCGTGGGCGTGTACGGCTACTGTCATGCCATAATCTTTTGCTGTAGCGACTATAGCTTCCAGTTCATCCGTCATAAATTGTGGGTTTTGGCCGCTTTTAGCTACGCTCAACACGCCCCCGGTTGCCGTAATTTTAATGAGGTCTGCGCCGTCCTGATAGCGAGCGCGAACGGCTTCTCGGGCTTCGACTTCTCCGTTCGCCACGCCTTGTTTGGGGCCTACATCAGGGCGCAATAGGTGTGACATGCCGTTGCTTGGGTCGGCATGCCCCCCGGTCGTAGCGATAGATTTAGCTGCCGTGTATATACGTGGCCCTGAAGCGTACCCTTTTGCAATAGCATTGCGTAATGCGACGGTTTCATTATAGCCGTCACCCAGATTTCTTACCGTAGTAAAGCCAGCGTTTAGCGTTACTTCGGCGTAATTAGCTGCGCGCAACGCATAGTCGGCTTCATTCAATGAAAAGCGCTCAAGGTACGTTTGTGGCCCGCCATGCTGTGACGACAAGTGCACATGCATATCCATTAACCCAGGCATAACCGTCGCGCCTTTTAAATCAATAACCGTGTCGCCTTCCTGTGCTCGCGTAAATCCTTTTTGCACGGAAGCTATTTTGTTATCTTCTACAACAATAGTCACATTGCTCAACAGCTTTTTTGACGTACCAGTAAAGGCTTTTCCAGCGTGGATAAGGGTTGCTGCTGTGGCTGAAAAAGAGGACGACAACAGGGCTGCGGCTACCGTCAGCGTAATGAGAGGCTTATTCATGATATAGGTCTTCTTGTTGATTGTTTTATAGACTATATCGAATGTAATGCACCTGTTGATATAACGCAAAGTAAAGCGCTATCAATGGCGTCTTTTCAGTGATAAGTGACCTAACGTGCTCGCACTTGCGTCTTTATTAAGGCGCTATTAATGCTACCTAGCAACTTCACCTAGTATAAAACGTTTCCCACTTGAGCGAATCGAAAACGATGTTACAGACTCGTTTGCGTGTTCGTCGGCATGCTCAAGTAGTTGATAGTAAACATTTTGGTGTAGTCTAGCCCATAAGTTCCTACGCACATTTATATAGGGAATGGGCGTAGCTTGGGGGTCTTGGATGGCTTTGGGGGGAACCCGTAGTTCAAGTTGTTCTGCATGTTCTAAACGTATTTCGTCACCGGTTTGCGTGGTAAAGGTGAACACGTCGTCATCGGTGCGTTCGCCTTTTTCTTTTTGCCATTGAGTAACAAGAAAAGGCGTGTCCTCTACGGTAATACCTACTTTTTCCACGGGGGTTACCAGGAAGTAGTTTTCATCTTCCCGCTTTAAGACCGAGGCAAAAAGTTGGACCAGACTCGCTCGCCCAATCGGGCTTCCTTCGTAAAACCACCTGCCATCCAGGGCAATCGTAAGGTTAATGTCTCCGCAAAAATCGGGGTCCCATTTCTCAACAGGCGGTAAAGGGCGCGCTTTTGACGACGTGCCCTTAAGCTGTTGTTGAAATCTAGTTAGATCCACGTTCTTCAACCAATACTTTCAGCTCGCGTAGCTTTGCCTTGATACGGCGCATGTTATCTGGCCCGGTGCGAAGTAATTGTTTTTGCGGTTCATTTAAATTTTCCAAGCGCTCATCCGCATATTTATAGGCTACTGAGTCGGAATAGACCTCAACTGGAACTGGTACTTCAGGGGTGTCTAAAAGCTGATCAATAGCTTCTAATAGCACTTGATTAAAGTCCTCGTCAGGGTTTCCAATCTCTGAGAATTTCGCTTGAATATCGCCTTTATAAATACCGTAGATATTAAGTAATGCGTCATTATCAAACGACTCGAGCATATCTACATAAGGCGTGTAACGCTTGTAGCTTGCCGCATCAATCCACTGCTTACCTGCCTGTGAGTAAACGCGAAAGTTTTGCTCGGGAGGTGTAAGTAGCTGATGATTAGGTGCCATTTCATCGTTCGCTAAGTTGGTAACCGATACCACAAAGCGTTGAATAAGCCCTTCGTTCACCAGCATGCGATTAACCGTTGCTTCATCTGCTGATGAGCTTTCAATTAACGATGCTTTCACCGCAGGGTCGCTAGTATCGAGAGGCTCAGGGTCTGACTCAACAGACTCTGGGAGAGGTTCAACTTCATCTTTTTCTTCCAGCTCAACCGTTGGCGCTGGTTGGGTAGGCTCAAAAACTTCTGGTTCTTGAGGCTCAGTGATTTCCGGCTCAGTAACTTCAGTCTCAGGTGTAACTGCTGGCTCGGGCTCATCTTCGCTGGGCCAAAAGACTATGGCCAGAATAACGATAAGAAGAATGCCAACAATTATAAAATGAGGGCCTAACGATTTCTTTTCTGACGATTCGCTCATAATGACTCCGCTACAAAAATATCCTTTCGGTAATACTATCAGAGATAACACCCAAAATTAGAAAATCAATCAAGAGAATTGTTCCCCTTCATCGTAAATTCCTTATTTAAGACACTTTTTTAACGTAAAAAGACCGGTTTTCGATTGGTTTTATTCATCAATTAAGGGGAAACCCTTATTTTTAGGGAGAAAAAGTGGCGCTATCGTGTAAATAGAATGGTGAGCATTAAAACATTTGTTTAACATTTTGTTTTATGTATTAATGTGTTGATTCAACGAAATAAAGTACTGGATATTGCACGAAAAAATGCGCTTTTTAGCGAATTTGTCGTGAGGTGTAATGAGGCTTTAACGTTACAAGCATTTGTTAGGAAAACTAGCGTGAGTAGATTTAGACAGTATCACCCGAAACTTCACACCCCAGTAAAGCGCTACAGTCATATGCAGCTTTTAATTATGCTTGGGGTAACGCTATACCTATTTTTGAATATTAACAACTTACCGATTGAGCATCAGCTGATCGCTGTAGCGACAGTCGTGGTTATGAGTATTCAAAATGCGTTTATTCTCTCAAAAGCTAAGGTGGCACTTGCTGTCGAGGGGCCAAGGCTACTTGTATTTCCTTTAATGTGGGTTGCCTCGGGAATGGGCTATGCGGCGCTGATATATAGCGCATCGTCCATTGCTTCGCTGTTGGTTTTGGCTAATGCCGTGCGCCATCGCAACCACCGCCGCCCACTTAATATCGCTAATGAACCTGAAAACCTCGCTTAGCGTATAAGCGTTGTTTTATATTGCCCTTGATAGTGCGGTTGGCATTTTATCACGTAGAGAATGACTTACCGTAAAGGGAGGTAGAAAGCGTTAGACGCGCTCGCTATGTTCATGAGGTAGGTATGCAAAAATTTTACTTTCGGGATATCGAAGATACGCCAACAGTCATCGATTATTTAGAGGTTCAGTCTTACGAGATGAATGTCTATCTCGTTTATTTATCAATTGGAAAGCAAAGCGGTATGCTTTATGACAGTAAAGACAAACCTATGCGCTTTTTTAGCGCCGGGCATATCCGTGAGGCATTTGCCCATTGCCACGTGCACAAAGCCGTAATGAAGCACGACACGCCTTACGATGAAATGATAGGCAACCCGCCAAAAAGCGAAGAGCAAATGGCGCTACCGTTTAGTATGCAGTTGCCTTATTAATTTAAGTGTGGTGTCTACGCTGTGAGCCAAGTGCTAGCGGCTTCTCGCATATCAACGTTTGCGCTTAGTCGCTTAGCAAGCAGAAACAGCCCACCCAGCTTTCGATGTATAAAAAGGGCATCTACCGGCGGTGTGTGCCAGAAGTTATGCTCCATGGTGAGTGTCATTCCCTTTTCATGAAGGCGCGTAATGAGGTCGCTTTGGCCAAAATCATACGGTCCTTCATGCCTTATTGCCTCACAGGCTTCCATCCCAATGTTAATCACGGCGTCTAATTGCGTTTGACTATGAGTTTCATCAATTAGCCCTATGGCATAGGCCGCCTGTTGCATCATCTCTTTATCGTTGTTCGCTGCGCTGTTTAGTAAAATTTGGTATTGCGCGGCAATGTGGTCAGGGACTTCTCGCGTGGCACCGAAGTCTAATAGTACAATTTCTTTAGAATCTGGTTTAAATCTATAGTTTGCTAAATTGGGGTCGCTTTGTAGAAGTTTGAAATTGAAGACTTCATTAAAAAATAAAGTCATCAACGCGGTCATCACGGCATCTCTTATTTTTTGGGGCTCGTCTAGCAATGCATCTAGAGGCTGGCTTTCTACAAAGTCCATCGCTAATACGGTGCTGGTGGTGAGTGGTGCGTGAGTATTAGGGATAATAAACGCGGTAGAGCAATGACGAGAAAAGTCACACGCTTCAACCAGCGCGCGATAGCGGTTGAGCATTTTTGCTTCGCGCTCATAATCTGCCTCTTGATGCAGCTGCGTTTTGGCGTCTTGTAATAGGGGGCCAATGTCTAAGGATTTTGGGACCAACCCGGTCAGCTTTATAAGCGTTGCTACATTATCAATATCACTATCGATGCTTTGTTTAACGCCAGGGTACTGTACCTTAACTGCAAGCATCTCACCTTCCATCGTAATCACTTTATGTACTTGACCTATGGAAGCGGCTGCAATTGGCGCAAAGGAAAAGTAGAGTAAGCCATCTTGCCATTTCTCGCCCCAGGCGTTATTGAGAGTCTCTATTAGCTGGTTTTTAGGCATGGGGTCGGCGTCTTCGCGCAATCGACCCAAAATCACGGCCAGCTCTTCAGGTAAAAAGTCACCGGCATCCATAGAGATAAGCTGACCCAGCTTCATGGCGGCCCCGCGCATGCTGGCTAGCTGATCTGCGATGTTAGCAATGTTTTTGGGCGTTAAAAGCAATGAAGATAACACTGGCTTTTCGCCTTTCAAAAGCTGACCTGCACCTTGGGTCACCACATTGCCTGCAATTTTTCCTGCCAATGAACCAAGGCGTCCTATACGAGAAAGTCGCGATGAGGGGATCGCTTTGCTGGGGCGCGGTGTTAATTCATCTTTGGTATCTGATTTATCTGCCATACACTCACTCAAATTTTGTTAAGAAGCGAGACAACAGCACGTGTGAAAGCAAGTAAGAGAGGTATCGTATGAGCACTGCTGAACTAATATATAGTTTTACTTACGACCGGGCGTTACGGATCCCGCAGGCACAAGATAATTAATTAAAATTCACAACGACGTCTATTGAGGCTTTATAAGCGCAGTAGACGCAATGGTTGCATTTGATGTTAGCTTTTTATCCCGTTAACCGTGGGAATGACATATAAGTGCCACGCGTTAGATAATTTGAGATGTAAACTGAATAGCCAAACCAATTACGCTTCCGTAAGCAAAGCCAGACCAACCACTGGCGCTTCTATAGCGAAATAGTGCTGCCCCAAAGAAACCGCACCACAACATGGCTGCATAAGAGGAAATAAGCCCATCGCCCATGCCCGTGTCAGGTAAAAACAGCATAACAACAAACGTTAATGCCATGGCCCCACTCAACACAACCCACATAATGTTCTTTTTGTCAGAAAAGGCATTATTCGGTGACTCAATCGTGTCTTTCTGCTCTGCACTTTCAGCGTGTTCGGCAAGTTGAGCCGCTTTTGCTAAACGCTTTTTGCGTTCACTTCGCTCGCTTCGCGATGCATTCTTTTTGACCTGAGAAGGTATTGGTGCAGCAGTACTATTAGCCATGGTTTACCTCACTAACGGGTTTCAGTAACGTGCTTGATCCATAGATAAGGTAGAGCAGGCGTAGGAAAAAGACTATAAGACTTCGGTCTCACATTGACATGAAGGTGCAAGAAAAGAGAAAGCCCGCTTACATTTACCGCAAAGGATGTCTGTATTACGGGCTTTTACATAGCGTAATGCCGCTAGATATTAGTGATGATCGCTATTTTGGCTGTTAAAGCTTACTTCTAACAGGTTTACACTATCTGCAAAGGTAAGAGTTCTAATATCGCCCTTTCCTTCTACATTTAGCGTGTTTACTTGTTTTGGCCATAAGTCACGCAATGCATCGTGGCGAATTTTTACGCCTTCGAGCACGGGGGGCTCAGCCGTTTCTTGATAAACCCAAAAGTGCTTACCTTCCACTTCAAACCCTACGTCTGCTAGCGTTAAAGGCTCGCCTGCGGCGTTCAAAATAGCGAAGTGACGTGCCACATAATCAGCAAAGTGTTGCTGAGTTTCCACGTCATCCATAATGTCAGCGTGTTTATCAAACAAGGCTTTCACCGCATGCTCAGCGTCGTGAAGATTAAACCGGTGCATCACTTCAATATTTTCAGTTCGTGGGTTGAATAACACTGTAGTGATAGCCGCTTTAATTTGGTGAGCCTGCAAGGCAGTACTGTACGAGGCTGCACCTACTAATACCGTCGCGGTAAGCATGAACATACACACGCTTGCAAGCAGAGCACGAGGGCTCTGCTGCAGGCGGGTCAAAGACAACTTACTCGTCATCTTTATCCTCGTCGTCATCGGTCTTCAGTTCGGTTTTTGAATCGTGCATAAGGTCGCGATACTCATAGGTATTACGCGGTTTATTCTTATACGCTTCAATACGCGACGGAATGATGCGGCGTGGGTAGTGATTGTTTTCCACATTTACATCTGCAGTTTCCCAGTGTGGGTCAACCGTTACGCTAACCAGCTCTTTATTTTTATCGGTAACGATAAGTTTGCTAACCGCTTTCGGGGTGCGACGCCAGATTTCTGCAGGAATGCGCATTTCTTCTTTTGTGCCGTCTTCAAAACTTAGCTCAAGGATAATCGGCATGACCAAACCCCCTTTGTTGCTAAAATCTAGCACGTAGTAGTTTTTGTCTTCTTTTACTGCACGTTCAAACGCTTTACGTTCCCAAGGCTCAAGCTTATCAAGAAACTTCTTGTACTTATTGCGCTCTTTATTCGTTACCGTGTAGCGGTCGTTTTCGTCGTAAAAATCGCTGATATCTTCAAAGCGGTCTACCCACAGCTTTCTACCTTCTTCCTTGTTGCGAATATCGGTAAGTGACTTAGGTTTTTCCATTTCTGCTTCGCGCTCGCGAGCAAAATCAATATCTGGATCTTCAGTGTCTAAACGCAGCTTGTAAACGCTGTCTAGGCTGATATCTACGTGGTCGGTAGTATAGAACCACCCGCGCCAGAACCAATCAAGATCTACACCTGACGCTTCTTCCATGGTGCGGAAGAAATCAGATGGTGTAGGACGCTTGAACATCCAACGCTGCGCATATTCTTTAAACGCAAAGTCAAAAAGCTCACGGCCAAGAATGGTTTCACGAAGAATGTTAAGTGCTACCGCTGGCTTAGTATAAGCATTAGGGCCTAAACGAAGTACTGAATCAGACTGTGTCATAATTGGCACTTGGGTTTGAGACTTCATGTAGCCTGTAATATCGCGAGGCTCAACACCCCATGGAATCGTAGGATCCCATTCACGACCGGCAACGCCATCTAGGAAGCTGTTTAGCCCTTCATCCATCCACGTCCACTGACGCTCATCAGAGTTCACTGTCATAGGGAAATAAATGTGACCCACTTCGTGAATAACCACGCCAATAAGGAAGCGCTTTTCAGCAAGCGAATAAGTGCGTGAACCGTCATCGCGTAGCTCTGTACGCGGGCCATTGAAGGTGATCATGGGGTATTCCATGCCGCCCACCGGGCCATTTACCGACTGAGCAACAGGGTATGGGTAATCAAAGCTAAAGCGGCTGTAAACATCCATAGTGTGGATGATGGATTCTGTTGAATACTTCTGCCATAGCTCGCCACCTTCTTTCGGGTAGAAAGACATCGCCATAACTAATGGTTGCGTGTCGCCACCTTGTTGATAACCGCGTGCATCCCACGCGAACTTACGCGAAGATGCCCAGGCGAAGTCACGTACGTTATCGGCTTTGAAGGTCCAAGTTTTAAGCTTAGATGTGCCTTCTTTTTCATTTTCAATCGCTTCTTCAGGAGAAACGATAAATACGATGCGGTCAGCTTTTTCTGCTTTTTTCAAACGATCGCGCTGCGTTTTAGTCAGCACGTCTTTCGGGTTTTGAAGCACACCTGTAGAAGACACAATATGATCCGCTGGAACTGTGATATCTACTTCATAGTTACCAAATTCTAGCGTGAATTCACCGCGACCAATGAACTCTTTATTGGTCCAAGCTTCGTAGTCAGTGTATGCAGCTAGGCGTGGGAACCACTGGGCTAGCAAGAAGATGTCGTTGCCACCCTCGCGCTCGTCATCTGGGAAGTGCTCGTAACCTGCACGGGCTGAAACTGCATCCTCTTCTACAATGTTGAACGCAAAATCGATATCAAAAGTGACTTCGCTGCCAGGTTTAAGTGGCTTTGCAAGGTCAACACGCATTAGTGTACCAACAATGGTATGACGTAAATCATTACCCGATTTGTCTTCTACACGAGAGATGGTGTAACCCAATTCGTTATCGTCAACAAACTGCTGGCGACGTAGCGCACCCATGCTCAGCTTGGCGGGCTTATCGCCGCTCGCTGCCTGTGTGCCTGGCCCACGGTTACCTATGCCACCAAAGGTTGTGGTAAGGGCTGACATAGAGTCATCGCGGAATTTGTTTTGATCAAGCTGAATCCATAAATACTTAAGCGTATCTGGCGAGTTGTTGTGATACGTAATGGTTTCACTTGCTTCAATGCGGCGCTCGTCTTCAAGTAGTTTTACGTCAATATCGTAATCTACTTGTTGCTGCCAGTATTGATGACCCGGCTCGCCAGCAGCGTTACGGTATACGTTTGGAGTAGGGAGAACTTCGTCTAGCTGACGGAATTTATCTTCGAAATCGCCTTTAGTTTGTTTTATAGCGGCGGTACTTGGAAGAGAAATCAGCATAGACAACACTGGCGCTAGCCAGAAAAAGTGTCGTTTTGCGGTGCTCATGCAGTTTCCTTGCAACTTGTAAGTTAGTATTGTTATAAGATAACTGCTTCTAGTATATAAGCATGCCCGACACAATCCAATTTTTTGGCCGTAAACTAACCATGTTTTAACGCAAAAAAACTGTAACAGAACGTTTTGTTTCAAGCTTTAACTGTCGTATTCTTAAGCCCTTGTTTTCTTCTTTTCTTCCCATTATGAACCGTTTTACTTGGCAACGTGCCGTTATTAAAGTTGGCAGTGCCCTCATTGCGCCAGAGGGAAATGAATGCAGTGGTCGCTACTTACTTTCTTTAGCGCGTTTTATTACCGCAAGCCGAGAGGCGGGCAAAGAAGTTATTCTGGTCTCTTCTGGTAGTGTGGCCGCTGGGCGCAGCAAAGTGAAGGTAAGGCACAATGCTTCTATTGCCGAGAAGCAAGCGATGGCAGCAATCGGTCAAAACCTTATGATGGCTAACTGGCAGCGCTTTTTCGACTTTCCTTGTGCGCAAGTGTTACTTACAGCGGATGACTTGCGGGATAGAACCCGTTACGTCAACATCAAAAACACCTTGCGAGAAATTTTAAAGCATAACGCCCTGCCTATCGTGAATGAAAACGATACGGTGGCCGCTAACGAGCTAAAGGTTGGAGATAACGACAATTTAGGCGCCTACACCGCATTGGTAGCCCAAGCCGACACCTTAATTATTTGCTCTGATATTGATGGTTTGTTTACCGCTGACCCTCGAAAAGACAACACCGCAACGCTTATTCCTCATGTTGGGAAAATTGATAGCACCATTTATGGACTGGCTGGTGGTGCTGGTACTGCGGTCGGCACGGGTGGTATGCGCACGAAAATAGAAGCCGCAGACAAATGTACCAGTAGCGGTATTCAAACGCTTATCGTTAACGGTAGAAAAGGCGAAACCTTTGATGCACTGCTTGAAGGCGAAGTGCCGGGTACGCTGTTTGAAGCAAGCAGCACACCGGCCAATGCACGCAGGCTGTGGCTTACTCACACCCTTAAAACCGCTGGCAGAATAGAAGTAGATAGCGGCGCTAAAGAAGCATTGATGCAAAAAGGTGCATCTTTGTTACCTTCAGGAATAATCGATGTCGTCGGACAATTTGAGCAAGGTGATGCGGTTGAAGTCATCTGCCAAGGTGCCGTTGTCGCTAAGGGACTTTGTTTGTATAACGCAAAAGACTTGGGCCTCATAAAAGGGAAAAAGTCGAAAGACATTGCCAGTGTGTTAGGTTATGAGACAACCGATGTCGCTGTTCATCGCGACGACATGGTGCTGTATTAACATCAAGGCTGTATTCTTGCCCTAGTCTAGCCGGTGGGATACGTTTTGCTTAACTTCAGCGGCATAAGCCTGAGGCACGGATGTAACGTGCCCTACCGTTAAACATCACAAAGATTCAAGCAAAGGGACAACCATGACTGATATCACGCCAACACTTGCCGATTATCCTTATAAGGTGACTATTGCTACGCGGTGGCAAGACAACGACGCATATGGGCACATTAATAATGTGGTTTATTATGGCTTTTTTGATACCGCCGTTAACCGCTTTTTAATTGAAGAAGGCGGGTTAGACATTCACCACGGGCAAACGGTGGCGTATGTGGTAAGCAGTCAGTGCCAGTACGTTGCGCCCGCCGCCTATCCTGAAGATATTTTTGTTGCGCTGCGCGTAGTTAAAATTGGCAGAAGTTCTGTGACCTATGGCTTATCGGTTTATGCTGGCGAAAATGAGCGCCGCGTAGCACACGGCCAATTTGTGCATGTATTTGTTGATAGAAAAACCGACAAAGCCATCCCTATTCCGGTAGACGTTAAAGCGGCCCTAGAATCAATTTGCGAGGCAATGTGATTCCTTTTTTATTTCAAAAAAAATTTCAATAAAAAGGCTTATAGCAGCACAGCACTAACAAGTGATCGGCATAGCGAAAGAAACAATAAAAGAGACGAGGCAAACACGATGAAAAAAGTGGTATTTCTAGACGCTGAAACCATGGACTTACCTAGTCTTGATACGTCAGCCTTAGATAGCCTTAACGCAGACGTCACTTTATACCAACAAACCCAACATAAAGACGTAGCTGAGCGCATACACAATGCCGACGCAGTGCTTGTCAACAAAGTGGTATTAAGCGCAGATGAATTACAGCGGGCTAGGAAGCTGCGCTATATTGGCGTCACCGCCACAGGTATGAATAACATTGACCATGACTACTGCCAACAAGCCGGTATTATTGTGCAAAACGTTGAAGGCTATGGCACTGACAGTGTTGCCCAGCACACGTTGACCTTGGCGCTTAATTTGGCCACAAACTTTGTGGCGTATCAGCACGATGTGCGCAATCAGGCGTGGTCTGCATCCTCACACTTTTGTTTGCTAAACCACCCCGTGGTGGAGCTTGCGGGTAAGCATGCGGTGATTGTTGGGCATGGCGAGCTGGGCAAGCGTGTTGAAACCTTATTTAAGGCTATAGGAATGCAGGTGAGCATTGCTGCTCGTCCCGGCAAAAAAGATGATCCCCGCCCTAGCCTCGCCTCTCTTTTGCCTCACGCAGACGTAGTAAGTCTTCACTGTCCACTTACAGAAGATACCGACAAACTCATTAACGCCGATACCTTATCGCTAATGCAGCCAACGGCTTTTCTTATCAATACCGCCCGGGGTGGGCTTATTGATGAACAGGCGCTATACCATGCGCTTAAACACAACAAATTAGGTGGCGCTGGGCTTGATGTATTAAGTGTGGAGCCACCGCCAGCTGACCATGTGTTGCTTAACGAATCGTTACCAAACTTGCTGGTAACCCCTCACAACGCGTGGATTGGCAACGGAGCAAGACAAAAACTGCTTGATAAAGCCCTTGCACATTTAGCGACATTTTTAGGGCAGTAATGGCGATATGAATAACGCTACGCTGTTTGCATTGTGTTGCTTAATTTGGGGTTCTACCTGGATTGCTATTACTTACCAAATCGGCCACACCTCTGAAACCTTTGCTATTGCCCTGAGGTACTTATTGGCGTCGGCGTGTTTGGGCGCCTATTGCGTAATAAAACGCTTACCTTTGAAGCTACCGCTGCATGTTCACATAAAAATGGCCGCCGTCGGACTATTTCTCTACAGCCTCAACTACACGTTACTGTACATGGCGCAGGCGCACATTATTAGCGCTCTTTTAGCGCTGATGAGTTCTTGCATAATATATATTAACGTTGTGCTTCGTCGCTGGTGGTTAAAAGAGCCGATTAGAAAGGAGGTAGTGATTGGTGCTACTTTTGGCTTGCTCGGCATTGTGTGTTTATTTGTGCCTGAGTTTTCCAAGGTGTCGATGGATGCTGCTCTTGCTACCGGTCTCGCTATTGCCTTTGTCAGTTTATTTTGTGCCTCGACGGGCAATGTTATTTCGGAACGCATACTGACATCCGGTACACCCGTTATTCAAATGAACTTCTATGCCATGAGTTACGCCATGGTGTTGCTATTTGTGACGTCTTTGGCCATGCCAGGGGAGCTGATTATTCCCAGCAGCGTAGAGTTTTATTTATCGCTTTTTTACTTAGCTGTATTTGGCTCTGTGTTCGCCTTCGGTGCGTATATGAAGCTTTTAAAGCAAATGGGCGCGGACAAGGCGGCCTATGTGGTATTGGTATACCCTATGGTTGCGCTGGTTATTTCAACGTTCTTTGAAGGTTATACGTGGAGCGTGTTGTCTGTTACCGGCGTGATTATCGTGCTTATAGGCAATGCGATTGCTATGGGAAAAGTACCGCGCTTTATGCGTCGCCCTCCTGTGACCAGTTAGCGCGACGTCCGCAATGATAAAGCCGTAAAGCGGCATTTAACTCGGCTTACTTTAACGCATTTATTTTTCTATTTAGCTCGTACGCGGGCTCGGTCACTATGGTTTCAAGGGTTTCAATCCGTGCCATGAGGGCTTCAATTTGTGCGTCTTTCTCTTCTAAACGCTGTTGCTGTTTGTCGGTCACGCTTTTTACGAACGGGTTACTACACTCTCCATTCATCCAATCGTTTAATCGCCACTGAAATTTTGCATCTAGGTAGCTGGCCAAGAGTACAAGTGACGTGATGCTGCCAATTATCAAAACTAAACTTAATGTAGACATAGTGTTTTTCCCATCGAATTTTTAAGGCCCTTTGTAAAGGCCCGCTAGTGCCAAACGGTTTAACGTAAAGAGCATGCGTTGTGTTTCTTGCTATTTCACCACTTTCTATAGCTTCACGTTAAAGCACGCTCTATTACCCGTAGTCATGAGGTGCGCAAAAAAATTACAGCGTTTAAGAAAAAAGTTTGTAATAAAAGCCAGAGAACGCAGACTGATAGAAGTAACATAATAAAATAACAACAGTTTTTTTGATTAGGGATATGACGTTGGGGCAGGGTTTTGACGATATTTTTGCAAAGCACGGCGCACTGCTAAGTCGCGTAGCCAATAGCTATGAGGCAAACGAGGCAATGCAGCAAGAGCTCTTGCAAGAAATTGCGATTGCCGTATGGCAAGGCTTGTCTCGCTTTAAGGGCGACAGCAGCGTAAAAACCTACATATTAAAGATAGCGCACAACCGGGCGGTAACCCACGTGGCAAATCAGGTGAAGCGCCTCGATACCCATCAATACGATCAAGACGATAAGGGCTCGGATGGGTTTGTAAGCCAGGTTCGCTCTCCCGAGGAAGTATCGAGCCAGCACCAGTCATTAGAGCGCTTACTCCGTGCTGTACGGGCGTTACCTTTGCAGCCACGGCAAGTGCTTACGCTTTCCCTTGAGGGCTTAAGTTACGATGAAATTGCAGACGTGTGCGGCCTTACCAAAAACCATGTTGGCGTTATTTTAAAGCGCGCCAAACAAAGTAT
Source organism: Alteromonas mediterranea DE (assembly GCF_000020585.3). Taxonomy (NCBI): domain Bacteria; kingdom Pseudomonadati; phylum Pseudomonadota; class Gammaproteobacteria; order Alteromonadales; family Alteromonadaceae; genus Alteromonas; species Alteromonas mediterranea. Next base: position 4,407,955 of record NC_011138.3, on the reverse strand, counting down.
CATGCAGGAGCAACCTCATGCATAACTCAGATAAAGAGAACCAAAAGACACCGTCAGATAGAACCGACGAAAAGCAAGACGATAGTCTTTCAGCCCTTTGGCAAGCTCAGCCAGTTACCGCTATTAACCTAGAGAAAGTAAAAGCCAACCTTAGCAGCGAAAGAAAAAAACAGCGTTGTTATATGGTGATGGATTCATTGATGGTTTTTCCGGCTATTTATATCCTTGCGAAATATTGGGGCAATATGTCGCTGGTAGCACAACTGATGTTTGTCTTTATGCTGGCTACATCGCTTCCATTGCTTGTTTATCAATTATGGTTAAGAAGAGTGGCAGCGTTTTACAAAGATAGCCAAACTGCTGATCATTTAATGCAGCTAACAAAGCAAGTTAAGAACAATGTAAAGATAGCGTTCATGACCAAGCATTCAACATGGGTAGCTGTAGTTTTTGGGTTCGCTTTCATATTGGAACGCTACTTTTTGGGAGACCTTGCGCCAGAAAAGGTGATCAAACTAATCATCGTAATATCATCAATGAGTATTGGTATGCTAATTTGGTATGTATGGGCACACAAAAGACAAAAACGCTTTGAGCGACAACTCAAAACGCTGGAAGCTATGGCGCAGCAGCACTAAAGGCGGCGCCGAGGCGCTGTTTCAGCTTAAAACAATGAGTCTTTTGGGCTTGCGTTAGGGGTGTTGCCATCCGAGGTAGCGTTGCCTTTTTGGCTTTGCTCTACAGGCTCATCCTCCTTATCAGCCTCATCAGCCTCATCAGTGCCATTTTCGTCTTCATCGTCATTACGGGAGCTATCGGTTCTGTTATCGCCTAAGAAGAACTCATAGTAGAGATCTAAAGCAAACTCCGACTGATCTTCTAATGTGGTTTGAATCGCCTCTAAGTAAAGGCTTGGAAGCAGCTGGTATTTAAGCGCCAAGTCTGGCGGTAACTGCCTGCGTCGAAGGGTGCTGTTAGCATCATTATTACTTAAGCCTACATCTACGTTGTATTCCACTGATAAACGGTCGTTAATTTGCCCAGTGACCGAGAGCATATTTTCATTGGTACTTAAGCTGAATTCATCAATGCCCAACGCACTTCCTACCTGCCCTGTCAGAGTTTCTGTATTAGAAAGCCCAAAGCCCAATAGCAGTGCAGCATAGTTAGGATCTTGGGTGCCCGAATTAGGGCCCGAGCCGGTCAATAAGTATGACAATACGCCCTGCTGGTCCATTGCGGGCTCAGAAAACAAATTTATACTGGGGGCGTCAGCCGCGCCGTCTATACGAATACCGGCTATGACATCGTCGTCAGTTTTAGCTGGGTCGCGTATGGCCTCTACCAGTAGCAACGGTTGGTCGATAGGGCCGTTAAACTGAACTTCGCCGGTTTGAATAATCAACTGCTGACCATAGGCGCTATAGCGACCGTTTATTATTTGCAGGTCGCCATAGCCAACTAACGCTGGTTGCGTATTCACTCGTATGCCGCCGAATAAGCTGGCGGTAAGACCAAAGGCCTCAAGTTTTACTTGTTCGGTTTTGTTTTTATCGATGTTTACAAGCACCGACGCATGTACGATATCTAGCGGTTCTTCTCTATCCGGTTCCCCCCGCAGGTGGACATCTTTAGACGGCGACACTGCGCTTTCTGGAAGCGACTCAATTTCAATTCGCGCCCACGGTATGTTGACCTCGCCGTTCACATCGACCTTTTCTTGCGTCGCGGCAATGTCAATATTTGGCGACACTTTAAGACGAATGTCGGGCTGTCTAATTTCAAAGCCGTTGCCTTTTAAATTGAAGGTGGCGCTAGGGGTAGACGACCAATCCAGTTCCCCTTTTAGCGTACCTTTTCCGCCGCCCAATACAAAGGTTCCGTCTAGCGAGGCGGTTTGGTCGTTAAGCACCACTTTTTGGTTCCAGTCAGCGAGGGTGACTGGGGTATCTTGTATATCGATAGCGCCGTTTGAAACAGTAAGCTCACCGTTCAGCGATGGGTCGTCAACATAGCCACTAAGTGTAATGTTGCCGTTGAGTAGGCCTGTAAGCGTCCTGATAGCAGGAGAAAGTGGCTTAAACGGTGCTACATTTAGCCCTTCCATGACCAGCTTTCCATCAAGGGGGATTTGCTCGTCGAATGGTCGCGTATTTAGGGTTAGCGTAGCATCACCAATGTCTTGACTCGAAATCAGTGAGGTTGACGCTAATTGCCCTTGTTTAATCTTACCGGTTGTCTCGATTGAGTTAATGGTAAGGGTTAGCGGTCTGGTTTCACCCAGCTGCCAAGGGGCTTTACTCATTGACGCCGTAAACGTGGCGTCTATAGGGTCTTGCTGTGAGTAACTCCCTTTTGTTTTTATACTAAGGGTCGCTTTGGAGGGGCTTGAAACCATGGTGGGTGCCAGCTCATTGGCCCAGAGACCTACTGGTAAGGATGAGGCACTAATGTCCCAGTTGGCCTTACTTTCTTGATAGTTAACGTTTGATACGCACAATTCGCCGTCTCTGCGGGAGGTCCAGCAGTGCTTGCCTATCTTTGCCGTGACGGGGGCTGTGCCGATATCTAGACTGAACGGGCTTGATAATGTCCACTGCATATTGGCAAGCTTTAACGTGGTATCACTAATTTCGCCAATCCAGTGGTTATTACTCCACGCCCCTTTGAGGCTAAGGGCTATGTTGTTATCAGGTACGGCAAGGTCAATTTCAGCGTGATGATCTTTATAGGTGCCGTCTATGGCAACGTTCCCGTTTAACGGCCCTTGCTGAGCGGCTGAAGCATTTAAGTTAGGAGATACGGTGATATCAGAAAGCGCTAACGCGCCGTTTGCGCGAGGGTTTTGCCAAGGCCCCGATGCTTTGATATTGCCATTCACGGCCCCGGTTACTTCAGGGTAAAGGCTATTGATGGCATTAACGCTAATATCAATATCTGCATTTAAATGACGCTTATTTAAAACCTGAGCGATAGCACGAATGGTATTTTTTTCTTGCTCGTTTTCTTGGATGATATTGACGTTGGTAACGAATAAGTCGCTCGGGCCTGCATATACTGCATTGCCTTTTACTTGAAGCGGCTTACCCTGCAGTACACCTGAAATGTTCAAGTCTCTTAAGCTCATGTGCAGGCCGCCGCGCTCGGAATATTGCAAAATACTGTCAATTTCGCCGTTTAGCTGTTGAGGGGCATAAGTGCTGAATTGTTGCGCTGACACATCAGTTAAGGTGGTTTTGCCTTCCCAGGCGATAGTCTCATTTAAATACAGCGTTCCCGTATTCGCTAAGCTTCCTTCCAGTGCGCTGATATTGGCCTGGTTAACATAAATATTATTCTTTTTAAGTACCACATCTAACGATACGGGGATATTGCCAAGGTCGGGCAGCGTTGCCGCGCCATCACCTTGAAGCTGGTAATCACCCATGGTGCCAAAAAGGGATAATTGCCCCTCTTTTAACAGGGCATTTTCCATGGTTGGTATAGCCTGCTCTTGCCAATTTGCGGTGAACTCAATAGGTAAATTTTCGTCGAGAATATTGATTTTTAAATTGGCATCAGCGCTAATCGCTCCTGTGGCACTAACCGATAGCGTGAGGTCGTCTGCAGCACCGGATGCATCCATAACGAGTGTTTGCGGCGCATCGTCAAATTGAGTGTTAACCTTAATTTTGGCATTGAGCGGGAAATTGTCTTCAAGTGTGGCACTTGCGCTCCCTCTAAGCTCCCCTTTTTCATGCACCACTGTCATTTCTTCAACCGCTATTTCGCTGCCTTTAAAACGGGTTTGCAAAAGCGAGATAAGCGCCACTCGTTCGATACTTTCACCCTGTATAACTTGTAAGTCTTCAACTAATAAGGTGCCGAGGGAAAAAGGAATCGGTGATGTAATTGTAGGTAACTGTGGTACATCGTAGGTCAATGAGTACGACGTAGGCAAAGGGCTGTCTTTTACCTTTTCTGGCTCTGCGTTTTTCTGATTCTTGGGTGGCGTATTAGGGGCGTTAGCCGGTGATGTCGATGGTGAATCTGTGCCTTGCTCAACAAGCGCTACCTTTACCCCTTTCGTCGCTAAACTATCAAGTGAAAGTGCCTCATTACCGTTAAAGTCGACGAGTTCTAGTTCATCAATTTCGACGATAGTGGTGAGTAGCGCAAGCTTAATATTGCTTAACGCTAAGTACTCGACTTCGATGGGAAGTGGCAAAGCAAACTCATCGTTAGCATCGGTTTCGTCTGGCGCTTCTGGAGCTAAGGCAAGTTGGGTTAACGTCGCATTTTCAAGCGTGAGTTCATTAACGCACACTTTAGGTTCAAACAGGCAGCGCCATGTTATATCGATATAGGCGTATTGGGCTGACACTTTCCATTGCGGGTTCTCCCACTGTACGTTGTGTACTTCAAGCGTGTCGGCAAAGCCGCCGTCTATCGCATCGATAGACAAGTTATCTACAAAAGTGTTGGCTACAAGCTTAACGGTTGGTCCGCCTAATGGGCTAATTAGCAGCGCATATACAGCTACCAGCAAAAGAATAGGTGAGAGTAAAATGGCCGAAATAGTGCGTTTTCTCATAGCTCAGGCCCCAGCATGATATGTAACTGCCATGTATTTTCATCGGGGGCAAACCCCCTTGCAACATAAAGACGAACGGGGCCGATTGGCGAAAGCCAATGGACACCCGGGCCAACGCTATAGGTTAGTGTTGTACTGGTGTCGTTGGTGGCGGTACCGGCATCAACAAATGCCGCGACGCGCCAATTATCGGCTACGCGATAGGCATATTCCACGCTTGTGGTAAGCAAATATTTCCCGCCTATTGAATCGGTCACAAGTTCACCGGTTTCGGGGTCGATAACATCTGCGGTGGGCGATATTTCTCGATAGTCAAAACCCCTAACGCTTTGGTCTCCCCCAGCGTAGAAACGCAAAGAGGTGGGTACTTCATCGAAGCTGTTGGTTTTAATAGCGCCTGCTTCACCGCGTAAGGATATTCTATGTACATCGTTAAACGTGCGTATCAACGTAGCCTCTACTACCGCTTTAGCAAAGTCGATGTCAGAGCCAAAGCCTTCTTTGCCATATTGTGCAAGCATTTGAATGTAGCTGCCGTTGCTGATGTTAAGCTCGCTGTCTTTATTGCGATAGGTTAACGAGTACCCCGGTAAAACCAGTGACGTGGTATTGGTGTTAAGCTCCCCTTGATCGTACGTTTCCCTAAGGTAAGTTATCGAACCATCGTGCTGCCATGGCGAGTCGTTTTTTTGCCAGTAGCGGTGGGCAGACAACGATAGGGTTTCACTTTCAAAGGACGTGTTGGCGTATTCAATAAATTGGTAACCCGCCTCAATGCTGGCGTAATCACGAGTGATGTTTTTCATGGGAATGCGGTAGTCGGCGGTAACAGACTGTTCGGGCTCAGATATAAAGATATCCGATGATACCGAATGCCCTTTGTCATTTACCCAAGGGCGCTCCCAGCCAAGTCGGACCCGCGGGCCGGTATCGGTGGCCGCGCCAAGTGACACATTAAATGCGTCGGTAGGCCTGTGCTGTAGTGACACCTCAACAGGTACACGTAAACCCTCAGCGTCACTCACTACCGGCCTGGCTATCACACGATTGAAATACCCAGATTGATTCAATCGCCGATTGAAATCAGACAACACCGCTGATGAATAAGCGTCTCCGGTTTCAAATGGTTTAAGGCGACTGATAATGGCTTTTGCTTTGTCTTCGCCGACGATTTTGAGTTCACCAAACTGGTACTGAGGCCCGCTTTGCGCAATTAACAGTACGTTTGCCTGCTTCGCACCACGCACTAGATCAAGTCGGGTAGCCTGCCAATAAAAGTCAAAATAGCCGTTGGAAAGGGCATAGTTAAACATCGAAGACTTAAACGATTCATAGATGGTTTGGTTGAGTACATCGCCTTCTTTAAGCTTAAGTGCGTTAAAACGCTCTCTAAACGCTTTATCTTCACGCCCTGCCCCAATAATTTCACGGGTCACTTTATTAATGGTTAGGGGGGCGTTTAACGAAACATTAACCGTAACCTTGTCGCCGTCATCGATAACAACGTTAGTCTCGCTGTTGTAATAGCCATACGGCTGCAGTGCTGTTGCCACTGTATCGCTCACTTCCCCTTGCCAATATGGGTCAGTAAGTAGTGCTTTTTCAACATCGAGGCTGTTCAAGTGAAGCCGAATATTGTTGCGTAGCTTATCGTCTTTTACGCCTTGAATATTATAGGAAATGCCCTCTTGCGCTTGCGCGGTCGATGCTAACGTACAGATCAGCGAAAGCAGTACGCCGCACATCAAAACCAAATGAGTCTTGAATGTTTTCAACATAAACTGTCGGAAAAGTGGGTCTTGCAAACTGGCAAGCCCGGTCCAAATTGAAGGCATGAAAAGGCTAAATCCTTAAGATAACGCTGGGCTAAGAAGCATACCGCTTGATAGTAAAGTCCGTATTGTGAACGCGGTTAATGATACCACAATTGCGTTTTGTATCCCCAAACTACGATGAGAGATCAAATATTTGCGCTAACACTTGGCAGAGTAAAATATCATGGATTGTTTTTTGTACGTCAAGACCCCTATTTTGCTAGTGCATGGAGAGGAAGATCGCATAGTCCCGCCTCTACATAGTCGCTACATGGCAGATGAATTGGAAGATTACGATAAAGTTTTTAAATATGTTGAACTTGAAAGTGGCGATCATTTTTTATCTATTCAGCGTAATCGGCACCTATTCTTCAAAGAAATGGATATGTTTTTGAATCAGTATTTGAAACCTGCTTCAAAGGACGATGCGGTGAAAGCCGGTCTTACCACTGAATAGTACCCGTTAAACGCCCCAGTATTTAAGACAAGATTTCTTCGTGCTGGCGGCTTTTTAACCAAATTTCAGGTACACTTATATAGGCGCGATTATTTCGCGCCTTTTTACTTCCCCACACTTAATTTCATATTCGAGACTTTATGCCCCAGACATCTAATGGCGTATCTGATGATACTGCAGTTGTGCAAAAGCCCGCCCTTGGCCTTGTTGAATTTGTTGCGTTAATGGCAACCATGACCTCGCTGGTTGCCCTTAGCATAGATGCTATGCTGCCCGCACTTATCCAAATTGGTGAGTCACTTAATGTAGAAGAGGCACATCATACCCATTTGATTGTAACCGTGTTCTTTTTAGGCATGGCTTTCGGGCAAATGTTTTTCGGTCCGTTTTCAGACAGCCGTGGCCGCCGTCTAACAATACTAGTGGGCTTATGCATTTTTGCCTTAGGCACGTTTGTTTGTATGCTTGCCACTAATTTAGAAACCATGCTGGTGGGGCGCGTTATTCAAGCTTTTGGGGTGTCTGGCCCGCGCATAGCCTCTATGGCAATTATCCGCGACTTGTACGTGGGTGACGCTATGGCAAAAGTCATGTCATTTATCATGATGGTGTTTATTTTAGTGCCCATGCTTGCCCCAATAATTGGTCAAACCGTAATGGAACTGACATCTTGGTTCCATATATTCACGCTGTTTCTGCTGGTGGCTACTATGGCGGGGATTTGGTTCTTTTCTCGTCAAGGCGAAACCTTGCCTCGTGCAAAGCGCAGAAAATTCTCGCGTGCACACTTTTTTAAATCATCAAAGTTTATTCTGACCCATCCAGAAGTTATGGGTTATACCTTTGCCATGGGTTGTATCTTCGGGGCGTTTTTGGCGTATTTAAGCGCGTCACAAACCATATTTACCGTGTTTTATAATGTAGGAGAGTGGTTCCCATATATCTTCGCTACCCTCGCCTTTTCTATCGGGCTTGCTTCTTACTTCAACGGTAAAATGGTAATGCGTTTCGGCATGCGCAAGCTTTGTCGATTTGCGCTTAAAGGGGTGAACGGGTTTGCGGTTGTCTACCTTGCCTTGTTATTTGCCTACGACGGGCTTCCGCCTCTTGTTCTTACTATTGCTGTGATGTTTGTAGGGTTCTTTTTTGTCGGTATTTTATTTGGAAACTTAAACGCCATGGCCATGCAGCCGCTAGGCGATATGGCTGGGCTAGGTGCAGCTATTATCGGCTGCTTCTCAAGCTTATTCTCGGTGCCCGTTGCCCTTATCGTTGATAGTTTTTTGAATGGAAACTTGATGCCCATTGGTTGGGGCTTTCTTATCTTTTTTGCATTAGCTTACGCATCAGTGCGCTTCGCTGAGCGTGTTCGGGAAGGTGTTACTTCGTAACCGTATAAGTATTAATAGCTTCTTATGTACGGGGCGTAGTAAGAAGAGCGAGACTCGCTGAGTTATAGAAATAAAAAAGCCCGACCAAAATGGTCGGGCAAGAGGGCTTAGTTAAGCACCTAACGACAGAAACTGTCCTAACCTCTGTTTTTACACAACTATGGCTTTCATATCAGTCATGTAGCCACGCAAGGTCTTACCTACCGATTCCACACCGTGTGAACGGATGGCTTCGTTAATCTCAACAAGGCGTTTGTTCTCTACTTGATTAGAAGCAGCAGTCAAACCCTTACCGATAACGGTGGTATCAATGGTAGGCATAAATTTCTCACGCAAAATCGGAATTGCTGCATTGGCAAACAAATAGTTTCCGTATTCTGCTGTGTCTGAAATAACCACGTTCATTTCATACAAACGCTTACGCGCGATTGTGTTAGAAATAAGCGGCGTTTCATGTAGCGATTCGTAGTACGCAGACTCAGGCAGAATACCGGCTTCAACCATTACGTCGAACGCAACTTCAACACCACACTTGATCATGGCAACCAATAAGATACCGTGGTCAAAGAATTCTTGTTCACTGATTTCACCTTCGTAAGCTGGTGCGTTTTCAAACGCAGTCTCACCGGTCTCTTCACGCCACTTAAGTAGGTTCGCATCGCCATTCGCCCAGTCTTCCATCATAGTGCGAGAGAACTCACCGCTGATGATATCGTCTTGGTGCTTTTCAAATAGCGGACGAAGTAAATCAGTTAACTGCTCAGAAAGCTCAAATGCCTTCACTTTTGCAGGGTTTGATAGACGGTCCATCATATTAGTAACGCCGCCAATCTTAAGTGCTTCAGTAATGGCTTCTAAGCCGTACTGAATAAGCGCACCTGCATAACCTGGGTCAATACCGTCATCAACCATTTTCTCGAACGCAAGTACTGCTGCAACTTGTTGCATACCACATAAAATGGTTTGCTCACCCATAAGGTCAGATTTAACTTCAGCCACAAATGAAGACTCAAGTACACCTGCGCGGTCACCGCCTGTTGCACTTGCCAGTGCCTTAGCCTGATCCCAACCTTTACCTTCAGGGTCATTTTCTGGATGCACAGCTATTAATGTTGGTACACCAAAGCCACGCTTATATTCTTCACGTACTTCTGAGCCTGGGCTTTTCGGCGCACACATAATTACTGTGATATCGCTACGAATTTGCTGACCTTCTTCAACAATGTTGAAACCGTGTGAGTAACCTAGCGTTGCACCTTTTTTCATAAGCGGCATTACTGCCTCTACTACGCTTGCGTGCTGCTTATCAGGTGTTAGGTTATAAACTACATCAGCTTCTGGAATAAGCTGCTGATATGTACCAACAGTAAATCCATTGCTTGAAGCGCGTTTGTAAGAGTCGCGTTGCTCATCGATCGCTGCCTGACGCAGCGCATAAGAAACATCTAACCCTGAGTCACGCATATTCAGGCCTTGGTTAAGGCCCTGCGCGCCGCAGCCTACAATGACAACTTTCTTGCCTTTTAAGAACTGACAACCGTCAGCGAATTCATCGCGTGCCATAAAGCGGCAGCGGCCAAGCTGGTCTAACTGCTGGCGAAGTGACAGGGTGTTGAAATAATTAGCCATAAAAATTTCCGAACAACATTCATTTTTGTCAATATCAAACACCGACCTTGGCGTTGACAGACCTCGTCTATGACGACTTGGTAGTGAGACTAAAAGATTTCTTTTGTTTTGGAAAATGATATATTTGCAAGATAATATTGCATAAAGTGAAATATATATGGATTTTCGCAGTCTACAGCTCTTTAACCACCTGGCTACCAGCCTTCACTTCGGCGTCACCGCTGAGGCCATGTATGTATCGCCATCTACGTTAAGCCGTGTAATTCAGCGTCTTGAAGACGAGTTAGGCTGCACCTTGTTTAAACGGGATAACCGTAAAGTCGCGCTCACCCATAGCGGGCACAAGTTATTGTCCTTCTCAAAACAAGCGTTAGCTGATTGGCAGCAATTGAAAATTGATTTAAAAGAAGATAGCGATGCACTTCAGGGGGAACTAAGTGTATTTTGCTCGGTAACTGCCAGTCAAAGCCATTTGCCCGCTATGCTAAGGCAGTTCAGGCAGCAACACCCGGGTGTTGATATACGGCTTATCACAGGCGATCCAGCCCTTGCCATTGAAAAAGTAAAAGGTAAACAATGCGACTTGTCTATTGCCATCTACACCCCTGATATGCCAACGGATTTACATTTCACAGCGCTTGATAACGTGCCTTTGGTGCTTATTGCTCCTCGAGAATGGCGCTTGACCCAATTAAGTCAGCTAGATTGGACCAAACATCAAGTGATCATGCCTGAAACAGGGCCAACGCGACGTACCGCCTATCACTGGTTTGCCGAGCACGGTATTCGGCCTAATGTTTATGCCTATGTAGGCGGTAACGAAGCTATTGTAAGCATGGTAGCGCTAGAGTGTGGTGTAGGCTTTGTGCCAAAGGTAGTGCTCGATCACTCCAGTATGGCTAATGCGGTGACCCAAATTCAGGTTGAAGATATCGAGCCTTATGCCCTTGGCCTATGCTGTTTACAAGATAAGCAAAACGAACCGCTTATCAACGCTTTTATGCAGCTAAACTTGCATTCTCGAGGGTAGGTTACTTTATTAGTTGCGCTTAGCTAGCACTGAGCTGCTTTATAAGGTTATCGAGAGCTCGATAGCCCAGCGCTTCCGCGATATGAGCGCGAAGTACGCCCTGTGACCCTTCCAGATCGGCAATGGTTCTAGCCACTTTTAGCGTGCGGTGAAATACGCGCATAGATAAATTAAGTTGTTTCGCAGCTGCCTGTAAAAAGAGGAGATCTGCGTCATCTAGCAAACAGATGTCGGCAAGTTCACCCGCGTGTAAAGCGCCATTGGGTTTGCCTTGTCGAGACTCTTGTTTTTGCCGTGCAGCTATCACCCTTTCCCGCATGTCATGTAACGAGTCGTCAGGTCTATTGCCCCGCTCTGGCAAGTCGTAGTCTGGTAGTCTAGGCACCTCGACTTGTATATCTATTCTATCTAGTAGCGGGCCAGACAAACGGTTTAAGTAGTTAAGCTGCTGCTGTGGTGTCAGGCGATTATCATCAATATCGCCCGTCGGGCTTGGGTTCATCGCAGCTACTAACTGAAAATTAGCCGGGTACGTAGCGCTTCCTGAAGCTCTCGACAAGTGTACATCGCCAGTTTCAAGGGGCTCACGCAATACGTCCAGCGCTTTGCGTCCGAATTCAGGCAATTCGTCTAAAAACAAAATACCGTTATGGGCCAGCGATATTTCGCCCGGCACCGGGTTAGAACCGCCACCAGTAAGCGCCACAGCAGAACTGGTATGATGGGGGGAGCGCAAATGACGCGTTAAAAAGCGCTCGGCGTGTAAGGTTTCACCTTTTACCGAATGAATGGCGGCTACTTCAAGGGCCTCTTCTTCGCTCATATCTGGTAGTAACGAGAGCATACGGCTAGCTAGCAGGCTCTTTCCCGTGCCGGGAGGCCCCACCATTAGTAGATTATGCGCACCACTAGCGGCGATGATTAACGCCCGTTTAGCCTGTTCCTGCCCGATAATATCATCCCAACCTGTTTGCACCTTATTAGGCGAATGTGAAGCAAAAGGCTGCCCCTTTGCCAATTTCTTATTACCAGTAAGGTGTTCATAAACAGACAGTAAATCAAACGCGGGAAAGCGCGTAGCGTGGGATACGAGTGCGGCTTCAACGTCATTGTCACCAGGGTAAACCAAAGCAATATCTTCGTTTGCGGCTGTCATTACGACGGGAATAAGGCCGTTAACCGGCTTTATTTCTCCGTTTAAAGCAAGCTCGCCCACAAAGGCAATATTTAATAAGCTTGTATCTGAAATATAGCCGGAAGCGGCGAGTATACCTACGGCGATGGGAAGGTCGAATCGCCCGCCGAACTTAGGAATATCAGCGGGAGCTAAGTTAACGGTTATTCGTTTGGCAGGAAATTCAAAGCCACTGTTGATAAGGGCGCTGCGCACACGCTCACGGGCTTCCTTTACACTGGTTTCAGCCATGCCCACTAGTTGAAAGGCGGGTAAGCCGTTAGCCAAATGAATTTCTACGCTCACCTCTGGCGCAGTAACGCCTTGGCCTGCAAAAGTTTTAACCACAGCCATGCCCATAAGCCTTACTCACCCCTGTGTCTTTATCTCTTATTTCAAAGTTTAGTGCATCCATCGCTCATGCAGAGCAAACGCAGCAAGGCTCAACTGTAGTGGGTGTGAAGAAAACTTGTAACTGTACTGAGGGAGTGAATATCGACGGAATTAAAAAATGCGGGCCTATTGTTTAAAGAGGAAATGAGGTCGGTGCTGGTCTTGCCTATTTTAACGCTTCACTGGCCTGCATGCGCTCAGCGAAGCGTTAACTAAAGCGCTTAATGGTGATCGTTATAAAAGACGGGTAATTGCCAGTGCCAGCGCATGGCACCTAGTCTAAACAGCACGGTAGTAGCAAGAGCGGCGATCCCGCACCACTGGGTAGCAAGGTCAAATTCAAGTGCGATGCCATATACAATACCGCCAGCGATACAGGTCATCGCATAAAGCTCGCCGTTTAGTACCAGCGGTACTTCGCGGCAGATGACGTCGCGTAACAACCCTCCGAAAACACCAGTAATGGTGCCCATTGCTACCGCCACTGCTATGCCGGTGTCATTCGCCAAAGCTTTTTCTATACCCACCACATTAAACAAGGCTAAGCCGAAGGCATCGGCAATCAGTAGGTAATGAAAAGGAAACCGTGGGCTTATTCGAAGCCAGATGATGGGGACAAAAGCCGCAATGAGAGTGGTATACAAATAGTCGGTATCGGCAATCCAAAACACAGGTACATCTAACATAACGTCGCGCAGCGTACCGCCACCGATAGCCGTGGCACTGGCTAGCACCACAACGCCGAACCCATCCATGCGTTTTTGATAGGCCATAAGAGTGCCTGAAATTGCGCATACCGCAACGCCTGCCAGGTTTAGCCAGTGAAACCAATCGAACATGCTTATTACCCTTTTACTACTCTTAAGAACTCGCTATTTCTACCGCAAAAAACTTGATCAAGCCGTGTGTTTCATGCTATTTCTTTGCGCAATACCAATTCGCGGTTTACCGCGCGTTGCGTGTAGGGGTAAAGCCATAACCCCTAACAAACAACATTTCATTTTTATAATGCCAAAGGAATACGGCATTGTAAGTCAAAGATATCATATAAAACAAAGCGCTACTGGTCTGTGAGCAGTGAGGCTTTGTCGCCCTTCGCTTGAACGACCTAAGATGATTTAATACATCATCAGTATGACATGCAATTTTGAGTAAAACAGCGCGTATTGGAAAACAAGCCAAAGCATTACTGGTTTACCACTGTTTTTAAGTTTCACATAAAGGTCTAGCATTAAACCCTAGCACCTAAAATTAACGGGAAGGATTTATGCCCAAGTTACGTTCTGCAACTACCACACAAGGTAGAAATATGGCCGGCGCTCGTGCGCTATGGCGTGCCACCGGAATGAAAGATTCTGATTTCGGCAAGCCTATTATTGCTATTGCTAACTCATTTACGCAGTTTGTACCTGGGCACGTTCACNTCAAAGACNTTGGTCAACTGGTAGCGCGCAGCGTGGAGGAAGCCGGTGGTGTTGCAAAAGAGTTCAACACAATAGCGGTAGATGACGGTATCGCTATGGGCCACAGCGGGATGCTTTACAGCCTGCCCTCACGAGAAATCATCGCTGATGCGGTGGAGTATATGGTAAATGCGCACTGCGCCGATGCCATTGTTTGTATCTCTAACTGCGACAAGATCACCCCGGGAATGTTGATGGCATCAATGCGCCTTAACGTGCCGGTAATCTTTGTATCGGGCGGTCCGATGGAAGCGGGGAAAACCAAGCTTTCAGACCAGCTTATCAAGCTAGATTTGGTTGACGCCATGGTAGCGGCTGCTGATGATAAAGTGAGTGATGCTGATACCGATGAAATTGAGCGTTCAGCCTGCCCTACCTGTGGTTCATGCTCAGGGATGTTCACTGCTAACTCCATGAATTGCTTAACCGAAGCGTTAGGTTTATCACTACCGGGCAATGGTTCAATGCTTGCTACTCACGCTGACCGTGAAGGGCTGTTCAAACAAGCAGGTAAGCAAATAGTTGAGCTTTGCAAGCGCTACTACGGTGATGATGATGAAAGCGTATTGCCCCGTAATATTGCTAACTTTAAAGCGTTTGAAAACGCTATGAGCCTTGACATTGCCATGGGTGGTTCAACCAATACCATTCTGCACTTGTTAGCAGCAGCGATGGAAGGTGAAGTGCCTTTCACTATGGATGATATCGATAGGCTATCTCGCAAAGTGCCTCACTTATGTAAAGTGGCGCCGTCGACGCCTAAATACCACATGGAAGACGTGCACCGTGCCGGTGGCGTGTTAGGTATTTTGAACGAGCTTAACAAAGCGGGTTTGCTGAACAGCGATGTTAATCACGTGCTTGGTAAGCCGCTTACTGAGGTTATCAGCGAGTGGGATATCACTAACCCTGAAAATAAAGACGCGATCACCTTTTATCGCGCGGGACCTGCGGGCATTCGAACGACTAAGGCGTTTAGCCAAGACTGTCGCTGGGATGAAGCCGATGACGACCGCGAAAACGGCTGTATCCGCTCGATTGAACACGCGTTTAGTCAAGAAGGTGGACTCGCTGTACTTTACGGTAATGTGGCAGAAGACGGCTGTATTGTTAAAACCGCAGGTGTGGATGAGTCTATTTTAAAATTCAACGGCACAGCGCGCATTTATGAAAGCCAAGACGATGCGGTAGCGGGTATTTTAGGTGACGAAGTAAAAGCAGGCGATGTGGTATTTATTCGCTACGAGGGTCCGCGCGGCGGACCGGGCATGCAAGAAATGCTTTACCCAACCTCTTACCTAAAATCAAAAGGCTTAGGCAAGCACTGTGCATTAGTTACCGACGGCCGATTTAGCGGTGGTACTAGCGGCCTGTCTATTGGTCATTGCTCTCCTGAGGCGGCAAGTGGTGGCGGTATTGGCTTAGTTGAAGACGGGGACAAGATTGAAATAGATATCCCTAACCGAAGCATCAACATCGTTATTTCCGATGAAGCGCTCGCCGAACGCCGTGCAAAAATGGAAGCGAGCGATAAGCCTTGGAAACCTAAAGATCGTGTACGCGAAGTTTCTACATCACTCAAGACCTTTGCAGCGCTGGCAACCAGTGCCGACAAAGGTGCAGTGCGCGATGTCAGTAAGTTGGAAGACTTGTAATGGAAAAAGAGCACGTTAGCGATCACGAGTATCTAAAAAAGATATTGCTCGCTCCCGTTTACGATGTGGCGGTGGCCAGTGAGCTTTCTTATATGTCTTTGCTTTCAGCTGAGCTTGGCAACGAGATTTTTTTGAAACGAGAAGACCAGCAGCCGGTTAAAAGCTTTAAACTGCGTGGTGCCTACAACCGTATTTGTTCATTAAGTGAAGCTCAGCTTAAAGCCGGGGTTATTGGTGCTTCTGCCGGTAACCATGCGCAAGGCTTGGCGTATAGCGCAAAAATGAAGGGTATTCAGGCAACCATCGTTATGCCGGAAACCACCCCTGACATTAAAGTAGACGCAGTACGTCGCTTTGGTGGTGAAAACGTGAATGTGGTATTGCACGGTACTAGCTTTGACCAANGCCAGTAACCATGCTAAAGCACTGTGTGAGACCCATGGCTATACCTTCGTACCGCCGTTTGACGACCCTGATGTAATTGCAGGCCAAGGTACGGTTGCGCGAGAGTTATTAGAGCAAAACCCACACCTTGATATTTTATTTATCGCCGTGGGCGGTGGTGGCTTAGCTGCCGGGATTGCCGTGTATTTAAAGCAGCTAAAGCCCAGCATTAAAATTGTGGCGGTGGAGTCTGAAGAGTCGGCGTGTTTCATTAAAGCGAAAGCACAAGGCGAGCCTACGGAACTGGAAAGCGTCGGTATATTTGCCGATGGCGTGGCTGTCAAAGTCATGGGGCAGGAAACCTTCCGTTTATGTAACCGTTTAATTGACGAAACCATTACCGTTACCAATGATGAAATTTGTGGCGCAATTAAAGATATTTTCGACGACACCCGGGTTATTGCTGAACCTGCTGGCGCCCTTTCTGTGGCCGCTATTCGCAAATACGCTAAGCAGTACGACTTGAAGGGCAAGAAGCTTGGTGGCATTTTATGTGGCGCAAACATCAATTTTCATACCTTACGCTATGTTTCTGAACGCTGTGAATTAGGCGAGCAGAAAGAAGCAGTTTTTGCGGTAAAAATTCCTGAAACCAAAGGCGCTTTCAAGCAGTTTTGTGAGTGCGTGGGGGCTAAGGCCATTACCGAGTTCAATTATCGCTATGCCAGTGAAAGTGAAGCGCATATCTTTGTAGGCGTGAAGCTTAAAGGCGGTCAGCAAGAGTTTGCTGCACTGCAAGGTGACCTTGAGAGCAAAGGCTATGACTGCGTTAATTTAAGTGACAACGAGCTGGCAAAACTGCACGTACGTCATATGGTTGGTGGTCGCCCACCTACTATCTTGAACGAGCAGGTATTTAGCTTTGAATTTCCGGAGCGCCCGGGAGCATTGCTGAATTTCTTAAACACCTTAGGCGAGCAGTGGAATATTACTTTATTCCATTATCGCAACCACGGTGCAGCCGAGGGGCTAGTGTTAGCTGGTTTTGATATTGCGCCTGAAAGCCGGGATGACTTTAACCAGCACGTCGCCGAATTAGGTTACAAGGTGGAAGAAGTCACGGATAATCCAGCTTATCGTTTTTTCTTGTCTCAACCCGCCTAAATTAAAACGCTGAGCGCAGGCGCTTGGCTTTTCAAGTTATCGCCTTGCATTGTTTCACGTTAAGCCATGGTTTACCGAGAAGCGATACAAGGCGGCATTACAACGAGCCACTTTACCTTTAAGTGAAAAACGGCTTACCTTTTACCTTTGTCAAACAAAGGTAAAGAGTGCACAAAAAAGCCCATGCAGCAGCATGGGCTTTTTACGTTTTGATAGATAGTGTTAATGGCGAGCTTTAATTAGTTTGACCATTAAGCGCTACATTCTCTAAATGTTGCATCATTTCAGGCCATATTAGCGCCATTACATCTTGTCGAAGCGCTTCACATTCTTCAGAGTACTTTAGGCTGCCATCTTTTTCAGAGTCTAACCAATGGTTTTCTTTAAGTGCGCCGATAAAGCTAGACAGCACGTTCTTGTCGTAAAACTCTGGTGAACTTAGCCCGTACAGGGCGGATAAACGCTCGGCCACTTGTTTACTCTCACGCTCTAAGGCGCCTCGACTAATTACCTTTTCTTTATCAAGAATGGTAAGCACAACGGCATAACGCTGTAACGTTTCCTGCATGCAGCGGCTTAACAGCCATGCAGAATGGAATTGTTTACAGTGAGCATCAGGAGGCAATAGCTCTTTGTCTTTTTGACGCAATAACCCATTATTGAGCAGTGCGGTAACCAGTGCGTCAGTATGCGCAAGGGCTTCATCTTGGGTTAAATGCAAGAAAAGCTCTTTTTGCAGTAAAGGATAAAGTGCAGCAATTAGCTGAAGTATATCGTTCTTAGTCGTGCCTTTTTTCGCGAAAACAGAGGCCATAACAAGACCTGGGATCGCAAATAAGTGCAAAATATTGTTGCGATAATATGTCAGGTAAACCGCTGACTTAGGCTGCGGGCTAATTAACCGGCCGTAGTCATCTTCTTTAATATCAAAGCGTCCGAGTTTCAGCGTATCGCGCAGCAATGCTTCTGCCGTTGAATCAGGAATGGTGGCGTCGTCACTAAATGGAACAGCTTTAAACAAATCCATAAAATCGCCAATAGACTGTTTTAGCTCGGCCTCACTCATGGTTTGTGTTTTTGAAGAGAGTAAACACAGCGATGTAAGCGCCATACCATTTAACGCGGCTGCGCGGTTAATTCGCGTCATCACGTTATTAGCAAGTTCATTAACCGCAGGCGTTAACCACGCAGGCTTCTTCTCGGGCTCAGCATCTTTACAGTCGCGCCAGTTAGGCACATGGCTTTCAAGGAACTGGTTCAGCGCAATGGGCTCACCAAAGTTCACATATCCGTGGCCGTAATTTTTAAGTTTACGAATAGCAGAGAAGACTTGAAGGTTTGACTCTTTTTTCTTCTTAGACCCTTTAAGTTCGTTAAGGTAGCTTTTCACTTCCATCACGTTTTCATAGCCAATATAAACAGGCACGATGCTCACAGGGCGATTCACCCCTTTCAACATGGCTTGAATGGNTTATGGCTAACATGCCGGTTTTCGGCGGAATAAGACGACCTGTGCGGCTACGACCGCCTTCAGGGTAGTATTTCACCGAGTAGCCTTTGTTGAAAAGTAGCTCTAAATACTCTCTGAAAACCGCAGTATACAGCTTGTTGCCTGCAAAGCTGCGACGCAGGAAAAACGCACCGCCACGGCGGAACATTTTACCTACGGGCCAAAAGTTAAGATTAATACCCGCTGCGATATGGGGCGTTACCATGCCTTCGTGATAAATCACGTAAGTGAGCAGTAGGTAATCCATATGGCTGCGGTGACACGGCACATAAATAATTTCATGTCCGTTTGCAGCAAGTTCGCGAATTCGTTCGGCGTGCCCTACGCTTATGCCGTTATAGATTTTGTTCCAGATACGCGTAAGCAGCCTGTCGCCAAACCGGATAAGGCCCTCGCGATAGTCTGCAGCAATCTCGGTAATGTATGACTGGGCGCACGCTTTTGCTTTGTCGTGAGATACTTTTTTGCTTCTAGATTCCTCGGCAATGGCGCGGCGTACGGCATCAGACCCCAATACGCTATTATTGAGCTCTTGACGCTCTAATAGCGTAGGGCCCGTCATACTTTGGCGCTTTCTCTGAAAATGCGTACTGGCAACCCGAACGAGCTTATGAGCGATACTCTGATCGCTACCGTGTTGGTTAGACATGGCGCGCGCCGAAACGGCCTTAGAGTAATTGATAAAGTTGTCACGGCCTAAAAACAGCACGATGAATAACTTGCGCAACCAGCTGGGTGCAGCCTTATCAGCAATAAGGTCGCTCAGTCCCGGGTTACCGCGGCCTGGTGCTCTGCCCCATGTCACATAAACCGGCACAACTTGTAAATCGAGATTCTCATGGTCTCTGTGCAGGTGGAAAAGGTCTGTAAAGACTTCTTCAATTCCCGTGTCTTTTGCCGACGAGCGGAAAAGCGGTTGTGTTTTTCGCAAAAACAACGTCGATGAATACTCTCTCCCTGCCAACGTTAAGGTCTTAGTTGGGCTGGGTAAGTCTAGAGCTTGGGTCGACATTCTCAATGAAAGTTGGTCTGTCACTGAGTTGGTGGGAAGTAGATAAACGATAGGTTTGCTTTTATCTATTCCTAATTCGGTTTCAACGTTAACTGGAATACTATGGGCTTTAACCAGTAACTTTACAGGATAATGAAATACCGACAAAAGGGCTTTTCGCATCCACGACATGAACTATGTAATCCTATGAAATAAAAACAAGGGGAGTGTAACACAATCGCGTCACAATCTCGCGATAAGCCAATATCATTGCTTTACTTGCTGTAATGACTCCATGTATTTGAACAAGTTCAAAAACAAAAAGGTATTTAAGATAGTGGCGCGCTTATCAAGCGGCTGCGATTTATGCTTCTGCTAGCTCGATAAGAGCAAGGTATACGCTCTTCATCAACTACAATAAGCAAAAGACGCGCTAAGTGCTTGTTATTTGGTTTTAGGTGTATATACTTACAGGAACTGTATGAACAGACAGGTCTTTTATGCGCCCACTCACAGCTCGACAAACTGAAGTTTTAGAACTTATTAAAACAACCATGCAAGAAACGGGAATGCCGCCTACGCGTGCTGAAATTGCCCGTCAGCTTGGTTTCCGTTCTGCCAACGCCGCGGAAGAACACTTGAAAGCCTTGGCGCGTAAAGGCGTGATTGAAATTTTGCCGGGTACGTCGCGAGGTATAAAGCTCAATATTCCTCTGGACAATGAAGCTGAAGAGGAAGAAGGCCTGCCTTTAATTGGGCGTGTAGCTGCTGGAGAGCCTATTTTAGCTCAAGAGCACGTTGAGTCTCATTACAAGGTAGACCCAGCCCTATTCCAACCTCAAGCAGACTTTTTACTTCGTGTAAACGGTATGAGTATGAAAGACATTGGCATTTTAGACGGTGATCTGCTAGCTGTGCATCGCACGACTGATGTACATAATGGACAAGTGGTGGTAGCTCGAGTTGATGAAGATGTTACTGTGAAGCGTCTAGAAAAACGCGGTCGCGAGGTATTACTTCATGCTGAAAATGAAGAGTTTTCACCGATAAAAGTTGACCTTGCAAATGAGCCCTTCGCAATCGAAGGTATTGCAGTAGGCGTTATACGAAACGCTGATTGGATGTAAGGTTTTAGCTTCTTTGATCAAAAGCGGTGCATTAGCCGCTTTTTTTGTGCCTTTTACTCCCCGTTTTTGTTCTGCTTTAAGCAAATTAGGTTTGAATATCCTATTCCTACTAGAAATCCTTGAATCCACTATTGTGCGGTAGATTTCTCTTTATTTCGTCCATGAATACCTCCCGCGACAGCTATTACAAAATATAAGCACTGTTTAAAACTGTCGTTCAAGGTGGATTAACTTGTCTATTTAATAGCAAGTTAATGTAACATCGACGTTGTCTCCACGTTCAAAATGGGCGTTTGATTTACTGCGCGTTTGCACATTCTAAAGCTTACTTCCTGCACACCTCATCTTA
Source organism: Alteromonas mediterranea DE (assembly GCF_000020585.3). Classification (NCBI taxonomy): domain Bacteria; kingdom Pseudomonadati; phylum Pseudomonadota; class Gammaproteobacteria; order Alteromonadales; family Alteromonadaceae; genus Alteromonas; species Alteromonas mediterranea. The sequence goes on along the minus strand of NC_011138.3, from coordinate 4,386,851 downwards.
TGCTGACTTTTAACCAAATGATTAAATATTAACCACTTCGTTAAGTTTTTAATAGAAAAGACTAGACGGCACGACATTATTGCGCAATTCTTATACAGAGATTAACAAAATAATAACAATGACTCTAAATTTGTTTTACAAGTTGAGGTTATGGGTCAATCGTTCGCAATTCATTTGGTAGGGTTAGCGCAAAACAAGATAGCGCCTTTAGCCGTACCATTCCGGAGGTGCTGAGTGAAACAACTAACGACCGTATTGGCAAGGTGGTGCGCAAGCCTACCATTTTTGCTTTTCTCTTCATTGATTTTCGCGCAAGAAGCAAGTGAAGAAATCTCTTCACTTAATTTACGACGCGGTGCTACCGACATTAGTGGTCAGGTTTACGACCTCCATATGTTGATGTTCTTCATTTGTGTTGGCATTGCGGTGGTCGTGTTTGGCGTGATGTTCGCGTCTATGTATCTACATAGAAAGTCTCGTGGCGCTAAGCCCGCTAACTTTCATGAAAATGTAAAAGTAGAAATCGCGTGGACCGTTATCCCTTTCCTTATTCTCGTTTTTATGGCGGTACCGGCTGCAAATACGCTAATCGCGATGGAAGATACCACTGAACCCGATATGACAGTGTTGGTCACAGGGTCGCAATGGAAGTGGCATTATAAATATATGGACAGTGACGTGGAGTTCTACTCGCTTCTTGCCACACAAAGAGAGCAGATTGAAAACAAGTTTCAGAAAACCGATAACTACTTACTTGAGGTTGACCGTCCACTAGTGATACCTACGGGCAAAAAAATACGATTTCTTATTACCTCTGACGACGTTATTCATTCGTGGTGGGTTCCAGATTTTGCCGTTAAGAAAGATGCCAACCCTGGATTTATTAACGAGTCATGGGCCAATGTAAATGAGCCCGGCATTTATCGCGGACAGTGTGCTGAATTGTGCGGAAAAGATCACGGTTATATGCCCGTTGTGGTTATTGCCAAAGAGCCCGCTGAGTTTGATAAGTGGATGAGTGAACAAGAAGCAATGGTTCGTCAGGCAAAAGAAGAGGAGCAGCGTCTCCTTTCTATGAATATGTCGATGGACGAGTTAATGCAAGAAGGTGAGCGTGTTTATAACGCGACTTGCGCAGCATGTCACATGCCAAACGGTGAAGGTCTCCCTGGCGTGTTTCCAGCACTCAAAGGCAGCAAAATGGCCAAAGAAGATCAGCAAGGCCATATCGACATTGTGCTTCACGGTAAGTCAGGCACGGCCATGCAAGCCTTTGGCAAAATGTTAAGTCTTAAAGAAATAGCAGCTGTTGTTACCTACGAGCGAAATGCGTGGGGTAACAACACCGGTGACATGGTTCAGGCTAAAGATGTCAACGCTGTTGCGAACGGAAACTAGGAGCAGATCATGAGCAAAGCAACTGAAGTTATTTCGCCAGATACCTCTGCGCAACACGATGATCATGAGCATCACGACCATATTCCAAAGGGGGTTACCCGTTGGTTGTTTACCACTAACCACAAGGACATAGGCACACTCTATCTATGGTTCGCCTTTATCATGTTCTTAGTGGGCGGTGCGATGGCAATGGTTATCCGGGCTGAACTGTTTCAGCCTGGCTTACAAATTGTTGAACCAAATTTCTTTAACCAAATGACCACAGTGCATGGGCTTATCATGGTTTTTGGCGCGGTAATGCCTGCTTTTACCGGGCTTGCTAACTGGTTAATCCCCATGATGATAGGTGCGCCAGATATGGCATTGCCTCGCATGAATAACTGGAGTTTCTGGATCCTGCCCGGCGCGTTTCTCATACTGTTGAGCTCGCTGTTCATGGAAGGCGGTGGCCCAGCATTTGGCTGGACGTTCTATGCGCCACTTTCCACAACATATAGCGGCGATTCTACAGCGCTGTTTGTGTTTTCGGTTCACATAATGGGCATTTCATCCATTATGGGGGCGATTAACGTTATTGTGACGATTTTCAATATGCGTGCCCCTGGCATGACCTGGATGAAAATGCCGCTATTTGTGTGGACATGGCTAATCACTGCATTCCTTCTTATTGCCGTTATGCCAGTGCTAGCAGGCGCGGTAACCATGGTATTGACCGATAAATTCTTTGGAACAAGCTTCTTTGATGCAGCAGGTGGCGGTGACCCCGTCATGTTCCAGCACATTTTTTGGTTCTTCGGTCACCCTGAAGTGTACATAATGATATTGCCGGCCTTTGGTATTATCTCGCAAATTGTTCCTACTTTTTCCCGTAAAAAGCTATTTGGTTATGCTTCTATGGTTTATGCAACCGCGTCCATTGCGCTGTTGTCATTTGTCGTTTGGGCTCACCACATGTTTACCACGGGCATGCCAGTTTATATGGAAATGTTTTTCATGTTTGCCACCATGCTGATTTCGGTGCCAACTGGCGTAAAAGTGTTTAACTGGGTGGCCACTATGTGGCGTGGCTCGCTAAGTTTTGAAATGCCGATGATGTTTGCGATTGCCTTTATCGTGCTTTTCACCATAGGCGGGTTATCGGGACTTATGCTTGCGATAACGCCAGTTGACTTCCAATACCACGATACCTACTTCGTAGTGGCTCACTTTCACTATGTACTTGTGACAGGGGCCGTCTTTTCCATCATGGCAGCCGTTTACTATTGGCTACCTAAATGGACCGGCAAAATGTACGACACTACATTGGCAAAATGGCATTTCTGGTGTTCCCTCGTGTCGGTGAATGTTTTGTTTTTCCCTATGCACTTTGTAGGTTTAGCGGGTATGCCACGTCGTATTCCAGATTATGCTTTACAGTTCGCCGATTTTAACAAGTGGATAAGCTTGGGCGGCTTCGCATTTGGTTTATCTCAACTTATCTTCCTCGCATTGCTTATTAAGGCTTGCAAAAAGCAGGGAGAAGGCGTGTCAGCGCAGGTATGGGACGGCGCTGAAGGTCTTGAGTGGGAAATTCCATCACCTGCTCCTTACCACACGTTCGAAACCCCACCTGTTGTTAAATAAGGGCTTAGGTTGGGCGTGTTATACGTGAGACATGGCCTGTGTGAGTAAGGAAATTCACACACCACAGACGGTAGGGATGTTGGGGCGCTTATCATAGCGTTTAACAGTCCTTACCTTTGAATTTACTCGGAGGTAGCGTGATGTCACAACAAAGTACAAACAACAAAATGGTGATCAAGCTTATCGCCATTGTTATCGGCATGTTTGGCTTCGGCTTCGCACTTGTTCCTCTTTACGATGTGTTTTGTGATGTAACGGGAATTAACGGCAAAACTGAAGGGACTGCAGCAGTTTATCAATCGGTTGAAATTGATACGTCCAGAACAGTGACCGTCGAGTTTATTACCCGCACAAATACCGGCATGCCGTGGGAGTTTCGCGCCGAGACGAAGCGTGTGAAAGTTCACCCCGGTGAGCTCAACACGGTGTCGTTTTACGTTCGAAACCCAGCCTCTAGCAATATTGTGGCTCAAGCCATTCCTTCTGTATCACCAGGCATGGCAGCACTTTATTTAAATAAGACGGAATGCTTCTGTTTTAACCAGCAGCCTTTGTCCGCAGGTAGCGAAGCCTACATGCCTATGCAGTTTTATGTAGACCCTCAGTTACCTGAAGATATTACCTTTTTTACTTTGCAGTACACACTCTATGACGTCACAGCGCGAGCAAGTGACCTAACGACAACACCGAATCCCTTTATGGCTTCGACACCGTCGACCGGTGAATAGGCACAAGGGATAAGGAGAAAAAAATGCAGCCCGAAATTCAAAAAGATGAATACCAAAAATACTATGTACCCGCGCAAAGCCCTTGGCCCATTGTTGGTGCTATCGCATTATTTCTTATCGCCGTGGGGGCAGGAAACTATGTTGTAGAAGCCACAAAAGGGGAAACTGGCTACGGAGGCCATATCCTTCTTGCGGGTGTCGCAGTGTTATTAGTGATGCTTATCGGCTNGGTTTAAAAACCAAATTGACGAGTCGATGGCGGGGCTGTACAGCGATCAGTTAGGGCGCTCGTATCGACAGGGAATGAGCTGGTTTATATTCTCAGAAGTCATGTTTTTTGCTGCGTTTTTCGGCGCCCTTTACTACGCGAGATTTATCGCTGTTCCCTGGTTGGGAGGCGCATCAAATAATGCCATGACCAACGAGGTACTGTGGCCCACATTTGAAGCTATGTGGCCGCTGGTAAGTACGCCGGGCGGAGTGACAACACAAGAGATGAGCGCCGCCGGTCTACCGACTATTAATACCGTAATTCTACTCATTTCCTCTATAACTTTGCACTTTGCGCATGTGGGGCTAGAGCAGAATAAACGCAAGCAATTAACCCTTATGCTTGGCATTACCATCTTACTTGGGTGTGGGTTCTTATTCTTGCAGGTGGAGGAATATGTCCACGCGTATCGCGACTTGGGTTTAACCCTTCAGTCAGGCATTTATGGCAATACTTTCTTTATGCTTACTGGGTTTCACGGCATGCACGTCACCCTTGGAACTATCATTCTTATCGTGATGTTTTTTAGGGTTTTGAAAGGGCATTTTACGCCAGATAATCACTTCGCGTTTCAAGCCGGAAGCTGGTATTGGCACTTTGTTGATGTGGTGTGGGTCATGCTTTATCTCTTTGTTTACGTGCTATAAAGCAAGAAGCCCCAAACTCAATAAGGCCTTGGGTTTGGGGTAATTAAGCCGGTACCAATAGCGATAAGAATAAGAATGACGATGATGGCTGAAGTCAGTACACGCCGACCAATATATTTACTCATAGGGCCTTTCGACGTGTCGTTTTTCATCATAACGCGCATTGCCATGAACAAGTTCACAATCATGTACAGCACAAGAGCAACAAGGATTATTTTTATTAGCATACTCACCTCTGTTTTTATTTTATTTGTGCACGGGGCGAGATAACTATGTTCTCTCGCACTAGCCGCGTTATTCCTTGGTTACTCACAGGCTTTAGTGTGGCGATAATGTGCGGTTTAGGGTATTGGCAACTTGATCGCATGGTCCAAAAGCAACAACGCTTAGCTAGCATAGCGCATAAGCAAAGCAATGGAACCTTGAGTTTAGAAGAAGCGCTTTTAAATCAGGATCCCCGAGATATTACGGTATCGTTTAGCGGCGCATTAGACGCCAATCACATACTGCTTTTAGACAACCAAATTCACAAGCAACGGGTAGGGTTTGATGTTCTCGCTCCGGTGTATACCAATGCAGGCTGGCTATTGGTTAATTTCGGTTGGGTGCCGGCGCCAGACTTAACCCGAACCTTACCGGATATCCGCTTGGCTAGCGAAATGCGGGCATTTACCGGCATTATCAGTGCGCCCGGTGAAAATCCGTTAGTTAAAGAAACGAATATGGCACTTGCGCAAAGCCCGGCACTTGTTCAGTACATCGATTTTGCTGCTTTAAGCCATGCGTTAGAGCGCAACTTTTTACCTTTTATTCTTCAACTTACAACTCCCGACCCCGCATTTATTCGCGAGCATAAGGCGGTTGTAATGTCTCCTGAAAAGCACCTTGGCTATGCGCTGCAATGGTTTGGTTTAGCCATAGCCGCCGCTGCTATTGGCGGCTTTGCAATTAGTAAGAAAGGACGTAGTTATGAGTAATACTGCTTCAAAAAAGACGTTAATTATTATGGTGGCGGTGTTTGTTTTGCCTGTGGTGTTGGCAAAGCTTGCCCTTGATAACGACTGGTTCACCAAAGGCGCGACCAATAAAGGTAATTTGCTAGCGCCTACCATTGATATGAGTGCTCTGCTTAAAGATGCAGAGCCGAAATGGCGATTGCTTTACGTCATGCCCGAAACGTGCGATAGCGTGTGCGAGAATGCCCTATTTAGCATTAACCAAGTGTGGTTAGCACTAGGTAAAGAGTCGGACCGAGCTCAGGCGCTGGTCGTCTCTACGTCTTCAAGCGATCAAAAAGCGCTCGCCGCGTTGAGCGAATACCCTTTTGTTGAAACGCTAAAGGTTACGTCCCCCACGGCTCTTTTATCAAGCAGTGTTTACATCGTAGATACCCAAAACAACGCCATGCTCTTTTATGAGATAAACAACGACAGAAAAGAGGCGGTGATGGAAAGTCGCAATATGCTAGCCGACATGAGAAAGCTTCTAAAACTGTCTCGCATAGGATAATAACGATGAAAAAGTTAACCCTATTCAGTATTTTCTTAGCGGTGGTAGTCATAATTTTGGGTGCTTATACAAGGCTTACGGACGCTGGGCTGGGCTGCCCTGATTGGCCAGGGTGCTATGGTAATTTAACGGTACCTCTAAGTGAGGAAAAAGTGGCTCAGGCAAACGCGGCCTACCCAGAACGTCCTGTCGAGGCCTTTAAAGCGTGGAACGAAATGATTCATCGTTATTTTGCTGGCACGCTGGGAGTTTGTGTACTTGCTATCGCCCTTATCGCTCTTCGGCAGCGTGACAAGGGCACGCCGGTTAAACTGCCGTTACTGCTGCTGGGGTTAATTATATTTCAAGCGGCGCTTGGCATGTGGACGGTAACACTTAATCTACTTCCTGTTGTTGTGATGGGGCACCTTCTCGGCGGCTTCTCGGTACTTTCATGCCTCTTTATTCTGTACCTTCGGCTACGCCGTCATCAAGCGGCCAATACTGATGCTTTACAATATGAAGAGCACCCTTTTAGTGGGCCTCGCGCTACCGCGTTTCAGTCTTCTGTTAAGTTTTTTGCGTTTGTTGGCTTAGGCGTATTAGTTACGCAAATTGCTTTAGGGGGGTGGACGTCGGCAAACTACGCAGCCCTTGCATGTACTGAGCTTCCGGTGTGTGAAAGCGACTGGCAAGGGCGTATCGATTTTAAAGGCGCTTTTAGCGTACCCAATGCGGATAATTATGAATTTGGCGCTCACGACTATGGCGAGCGGGTAACGATGCATATTGTGCATAGACTAGGCGCAGTTATCACTTTTTTGTATTTGCTAGCATTAGGCGTTCGCGTATTGGTAAGCAATTTTGCTACGCAAAAACAAAAGTACGTCAGTGTAGTTATGATAATCGCGTTGTGCACGCAGGTGGCACTAGGGGTTAGCAATGTTGTTTTCATGTTGCCATTAGCGGTGGCGGTACTGCACAACGCTGTAGCCGCTGTGTTACTGCTTGCTTTGCTAAACCTAATTTTTACTGTGGTTACCGTGTTGCAACGCAATGGCGTGTACAAAAAAGAAGGGGAAAAAGACAGTTCAGTGGACATCGCTACACCGTCGCCACCCTCTACACCATTTAATCCCGCGGGCGCGTTTAGCACTCACGCAATTTCACCTGGCCCTATTTCTGGGTCTACCGCTTCTCATATTCTCCCTAGAGCTCCAGGAGGTTTCCATGGCTAAATCACTTCCATTACAGGCACGCGCTTCTCGCCAATACCAGCAGGTTACCTGGCGCGATTATTATGAAATGACTAAGCCGAATGTAGTGATGCTGCTGCTGTTAACTGCGCTAGTGGGCATGTGCTTAGCCACGCCTACTTGGGTATCGGCTGAGGTTTTAATTTGTGGCTTACTCGGTATAGGCATGTTGTCAGCGTCAGCTGCGGTGATTAATCATGTTGTCGATCACAAAATAGATAGCGTGATGGCGCGTACCTTTAACCGTCCCGTGGCGAAAGGTAAAGTGAGTATAAATAACGCCCTTTGGTTTGCAGGAATACTCGGTGTAGTGGGCTTTGCGGTCCTCGCTCTTTTTGTAAACATGATAACGGCATGGCTCACGCTGGCTAGCTTGGTCGGCTATGCCTTTATCTACACCATGTACTTAAAGCGTGCAACGCCTCAAAACATCGTTATTGGCGGCCTGGCAGGTGCAGCCCCTCCGCTTTTAGGCTGGACTGCGGTAACGGGCGAGATTCATGCCCACGCGCTCTTGTTGGTACTTATCATCTTTACATGGACGCCCCCGCATTTTTGGGCGCTTGCCATCCATAGAGAAAAAGACTACGCGAAAGCGAAAGTGCCTATGCTGCCTGTTACCCATGGGGTTTCTTTTACCAAAACATCCGTGTTGCTATACACAGTATTGTTAGGGCTTGTGTGCTTGCTACCTTACTTGACTGGCATGAGTGATCTTATTTATCTAATTGGCGCGAGTATATTGAATATTGGCTTTTTATATTACGCGCTAAAGCTGAAGTTCGACGCAGATTCACAAACCGCAATGAAAACTTTTAGGTTTTCAATTATTCATCTCATGGTATTGTTTGTAGTATTACTCTTAGATCACTACATACCACTGAGTTTATGAATCAACGAATCACTGTCGGCCTTGTTGCGTTTTTAGCACTTTGTGCTGGCATAGTCGGGGCGCTTTATATTGCGCCCCCGAGTGTTGAAGGCGAGCCTGACTATTTTCAAACCTACCCAGAACCACGTGCTATATCGCCTTTTTCCTTGGTATCGCATAAGGGCGAACGCTTTGATACGTCGTCTTTAAAAGGCCAGTGGAGCCTTGTGTTTGTGGGCTATACCTTTTGCCCCGACATTTGCCCTACTACCATGGCTGAGCTCAATAATATTTACCCAGAACTTCAAGCCCTAAATAGCGTCGAACCAATTCGCATTGTTTTTGTATCTGTGGACCCAAAACGCGACTCAGTTGAAAGACTGGCAGAGTATGTGAGCTATTTTAATGAAGAGTTCATTGCCCTTACCGGCGAGCATAAAACGCTTTTTCCCTTCGTACGCAACTTGGGAATGATGTATGCTATTGCAGAAAGTACCGACAACCCCAATTATTTAGTTGATCACAGTGCGTCCGTTGTACTTATCGACCCTGAAGCTAGGGTGATAGGAAGATTTAAACCAAAAAGAGAGCCAGGAAAGCTATCGATAAGTGATTCCCAGCAAATATTGGCAGACATGCCAGTAATTATCTCAAAGCAGTAGTATGGAAATTGAAATCAGGCAAGGCGTAGCTTCTGATGCTGCGCAAATTGCGCCACTTATTTTAAATGCGGCGCAGTCATTATTAACGTCTATCTTTGGACACAATAAGAACAAAACGGCCGATGGCTATCTTTCCCATGCGTGGGCGCTTGGTGGTGGTCAGTATGGTTTCAATAATCATTGGGTGGCATGCAAAGGTGATGAGGTTCTTGGTGTCGTTACCTGCTGGCATAGCAAGCTAGGCGCAGCATTTGATAGAGCAACGCTCGACAGTATAACGTCTTATTTTACCCTTGATGAAGCCATGACGGTTCTGATGCGCAACCAAACNGGTAGCCATAAATTTAACGCCGCCAACCAACACCGAGCTTATGATTGGCCATTTATCTGTTGCTGAAAGTGCGCGCCGTTCGGGAGTAGGCTCACAGCTGATTGACACTATGCAGGCCCGCGCTGCAAAGCTGCAAAAGCGTAAGCTGGTGTTGGACGTTGAAGTATCGAATATCCCCGCCATTCGTTTTTATCAACGCCATGACTTTGTAGAAGAGTCGATAAACAAAGGGTTTATCCGCTTTTCCAAACCCGTGTAGGTAAACCATTCGTTATGTAAGGGCTGCTTTAATATACATAGCAGCCCTTGTTGTATGTTAAAACAATCGCTTCTACTTAATCTGGATAATTCCCTTTTTCATCGGCCACAAAAAAAGGCGTCGAATACCAGTAGTAGCGCCCGGCCTGTGTATTAGATGGTGCCGTGCAGTTAACCCGTGACCGCCCTACGGGGAGCATTTCATTTACGCTAAAGGTCAGTACGTTACCTTCAATATTTGTTTCTATTGGCTTGCCGCTAAAAAAGCAATTTACCTGAGAAAGGCGCACATCGTCACTGTCGATAGTAAGGCTAATAGGAGAGGTCAGCCTTCTTTGAGTCATTCGTGGGTTCTGATGAGTGGTATGTGTGACTGGCATAGCTAGACTGTTTAGCTTGGTTTTAAGTGTAGCTAAGTTAGCGTAGGGGCCCGCCGCGGGGAAACGTGGGAGGGCCTGCATATCGCTGTTAGGGCCTACCGCTCCCGAGTGTTGTCCAAACCCTACATAACCTTCAGCTTCAAGCTTATTGGCGAGCGCCGTATTGTATTCGCCAAATGGGAAGGCCAAATATTTAAGGCTGATATCCAGCCTATCTGCTATCTTCTGTTCTGCACTTTCAACGTTTTGCCATACGGTGTCGAGCCATGTGCGCTCGCCCATTTCCTGCTCACCATTTAGCATGTGTAAATGGTCTAGGGTGTGATTGGCAAACACAACGCCGTCGTTATGCATGGCAACGACTTGCTCCCATGTTAACTGCTGCGGGCCTACGCCAATTTCATTGGGGTTAATAAACACAGTATAAGGAAAATCCATTTCGGCGAGAATTGGGTGAGCATTGTCTAAAATATTGGCATAGCCATCGTCAAACGTAATAGCGACAGCCTTTTCAGGCAGTGTGGTGTTGTTTTGTATCGCGGAAACAACGTCCTCAAGCGGCACTACTGTGTGGTGCGTTTCCAAGTATTCCATGTGTGATTTAAAGGTCTCAGGCGATATACTCGTGCTGGCAGGCGTTGAAGACGATACATGGTGATAAAGCAGAATTGCGGCGTTTGGGGTGGTGATTAGCGTTGAATCGCTGCTTGCCTCAACTTGATTATTGATATCAGCCGCAGGGGTTGCAGAGAGGGCTGGCGCGAAAAACAATACACTAAAAACCCCCATGAACATTATTGCTAGATATTTCACATTCGTGCGTTTCATCGTTCTGTTGTGTACCACATTGCTTGTTTTCATATCATCATCCATTGAGTGCCTGATCAAATTTAATAGCATGATAAACTCTTGTATGAACGCGTCTTTACCTGTTTGCTACTTAGATGAGCCAGTGCGCGTTTTAGTTATGCTGCGCCATAAGTTGATAGTATATAGCGAAACCAACCCCTACTGAGATCATTTATGTCCCGTGTCCAAGTAACTCAGCGCTCCTTTTTTGACGATCATACCCGTCTGTTAGCCCTAGCGCTTCCCATGATCTTAGCGAATATTACTACACCGCTATTAGGCTTAGTGGATACTGCGGTTCTCGGGCACATGTCGTTACCCGCCATGCTTGCGGGGGCGTCGGTAGGTGCGCTCATATTAACCCAAATATACTGGGTATGTGGGTTTCTTCGCATGTCTTCAACGGGGTTAAGTGCCCAAGCTAAAGGCGCGCAGAACAATACATTAGAGTCGGCGAAAGTATTATGGCAAACGGTGGCCGTAGCCTTGTTGTTGGGGGGCGCCGTGCTTGTTCTTCAGTCCCCTATTCTTTCTGTAGGCTTAACCTTAACCCAGCCAAACAGTGACGTAGCCCTTCACCTTCAACATTACTTTTCGACCCGAGTGTGGGGGGCACCTGCTGCCATGCTGAATCTTGCATTGGTGGGGTGGTTAGTGGGGCAACAGAAAACGCGCAGCGTTATGACCATTCAAATTGTGGGGAATTTATTAAATGCCACGCTCGATGTGATATTTGTGTTTGGCCTGAACCTGTCTGTGGCTGGCGTAGCGCTAGCCAGCGTAATCGCTGAATATACCATGGCAATAATGGCGCTAGTGGTGGCTTTTAAACAGGTTGGCGGTGTAGCGGTAAGTGCATCGTGGTTTAACCGCGCTGCCCGAAAAGTGTTGATGAAGCTAAACGGTGACATGCTATTACGCAACTTAGCATTGCAAGGCTGCTTAGCGTTCCTCACTATTCAAGGCGCCCGCTACGGCGAAACGTCGGCAGCGGTCAACGCTATACTTATGCAGTTCTTCGNTTTTGATTGCTCTGGGGTTAGATGGCATTGCCTATGGTGTGGAAGCGCTGGTGGGGGAAGCCAAAGGGGCTTCAAATACGGCCGAAATTAAACGGCGTACTTATCAAGGGCTAGTTTGGTCGAGTATTTTTGCCCTTATCTATAGCCTGATATTTTACGCAGCAGGTGAAGCCATTATTGAGCTACTTACCGAGCATGGTGGCATTGTAAGGGCAGCACTGCCCTACCTTAGCTTGATGGTTTTACTTCCCTTGTTGGCGCACTGGTGCTTTTTATACGATGGTGTATTTGTTGGCCTTACCCGAGCCAGCGCAATGCGAAATACTATGATAATAAGTGCGCTAGGCGTCTACTTCCCCGTGTGGTACCTCACCAAAAACCAGGGTAATGTAAGCCTATGGTATGCCCTACTTGCCTTTTTACTAGCTAGGGGCGTGACATTGGCTTGGAGCTTTTATCGGTTAGACAAGCGTGAAGAACTGGCGTCTTCTAACGGGTAGTAAAACGTATAACTAAGCCTGCAGATGGCAATGAAGCCTCGGCAGGCTTAATATTTTTAACCGTTACATCTTGACGATGTGCGTGGCACAAAGCTTATTGCCTGCAGGGTCTCGCAGGTAAGCAAGGTAAAGTTGGCGTTCGCCATTGCCTCGAATGCCTGGTGGATCTTCACATGGAACACCCCCATTCTCGCTTCCTACTTTATGCCACTCATCTACCAACTCTGGTGTGCGGGCAGCAAGGCCGAGTGTTGTGCCGTTACCATGTGTGGCGGCTTCACCGTTAATCGGTTTGGTTAGCGCCAAAATACCCTTTGGCGTGTAGTAGAATACTCGTCCGTGTTCATCAAAAACCCCGGGCTCGTAGCCCAGTACGCCTAAAACGGCATCATAAAACTTCTTCGACGCTTCAAGGTCATTTGCACCTAACATAACGTGGCTAAACATAGTTGTGTCCTCTTTTTAAATCTGGGGTAAGCCCCATCGATCAAATAGGGTTAATAGACCCTCAATCACTTAATGCAATGTCGACGGCTGCAGATGCGTGAATAGCAGTGGTATCGAATAACCGAACTTGGGTGTGTTGCTGCTGTATCAATAATGCGATTTCCGTACAGCCTAAAATAATGCCTTCAGCACCTTTGCCTGCAAGTGCGTTAATAATCTCAATATACGCGTTACGGGAGTCAACACAAATCACGCCCTTGCATAATTGTTCATAAATTATCTTATGCACAATATCTCGCTGTCGTGCATTGGGCGTAATAACATCAATGTTAAAATTATTTTCTATGCGCGACCTATAAAAGGGTTGCTCCATGGTAAAGCGTGTGCCGAGTAGCCCGACTTTTTTAACGCTATGCTGTTGAAGCTCGTTACCTGTAGCATCGGCGATATGAATAAGCGGGACTGAAATATTTTGCTCAATGGTGTCGGCTACTTTGTGCATGGTATTGGTACAGATAACCAAGGCTTTTGCGCCAGCTAGCTCAAGGTTTCTGGCTTCTTGAGTGAGAATATCTGCGGTTTTACTCCAGTCTCCTCTATGTTGAAGCTGTTCTATCTGCGCAAAATCAACGCTGCTCAAAACGAGTTGAGCGCTGTGTAAGCCGCCAAGGCGGGCATTCACCCCTCGGTTTATTGCTTGATAATAACTGACCGTAGACTCCCAACTCATTCCGCCTAACAAACCAAGTTTTTTCATCATATCTACCGTTGCGTCATGGGTGTTTTAAACTAATCTACCTGTTTGGAGCTGCATTGACTACTTGCCATCTGAACTTTCATTACATGCCATAACATCGTTATGTGTCAAGAAAGAGATAGCACTTTAAAAGAAAGTAGGTTGTGGCTTTTTGAAACTGTGCTGAGCCTAAGCTAATGCTGGTAAGGGCTTTTGATACGTCAAAGCGTGATTAAAACTTAGGTGGCGGCTTTTTATTTTTTAGAAACGAAAAACGCTGAATGAAAATACCGAAATAGCCCAACATGGCTAGGGCGAAGCCCACAAATAAAACGAGAAGGCTTAAATAGTAAAGCGTAGTGTGAAGGTGACTTGTGGTAAATAAAAGCAAGACGCCGACAACGAAAAGGGTGAGACCCATTTTAAATCGTTGCCAGCTTTTGTGTATATCTTGCGTTAGCATAAGGTTGAGAACCTATAACGGCTTNGGCGTCGCCCNTTAGTAGTAAGAGTGCTCACCTGCTTGGTGTTCTGTTGCATCGCGTACGCCATTTAGCTCGCCTGCAAACTGTTCAAGCATTTGTTTTTCAATGCCATCTTTAAGCGTTACATCAACCATAGAGCAACCGTTACAGCCACCACCAAACTGAAGTACAGCATAGCCGTCATCAGTGAGTTCGGTAAGTACAACTTGGCCGCCGTGGTTAGCTAGCTGCGGATTAATTTCCGACTCGATCATGTAATTAATACGTTCAATAAGCGGCGCATCATCAGACACCTTACGCGCTTTAGCGTTAGGCGCTTTTAACGTGAGTTGCGAGCCCATTTGGTCGGTTACATAATCAATTTCAGCTTCGTCTAAATACGGTGCGCTCTCTTCATCTACGACCGCGTCAAAACCGTTGAACGTTAAGCGTGTGTCAGTCTCTTCCACAGCATCTGGCGGGCAATAGGACACGCCACACTCTGCCGACGAAGTGCCTGGGTTTACGACGAATACACGAATATTCGTGCCAGACTCTTGTTTACTCAACAGTTTTACGAAGTGAGCCTGGGCTTCTTCTGATATAGTTATCATCAGCAAGTCCTACATATTTTGAAATTTGGATTATTGTAACAAATTTACCTGACTAAAACAGTCAGGTATTAATTAAATAAATTATTCCAGTAAATCGAATTTGTTGGGAAGCGTGCTTATAGCATTCACTTCTCAACCATAACAACAAGACGGGAAGCGCTATGTTAGCGAAATTGCATTACTCCACCAAAAACAGCCGATTTAAATTTGCCGCATTATTGGCCCTTAGCTCATTTGCCTTTGGTGCAACGATTAGCCAGCAAGCATATGCACAGCAAGCCTTAAATTCAACGGTTACCCTAACGCCAGATGTGGGTGGACAGCCGGTTACCGCATACCTACCCGATAGCGTGACATATAACCCGAATATCCCTACACCGGAATCGGTACTTGGTGCCAACATTGGCGAGTGGCATGTTCGCCACGACCAAGTCGTGAATTACATGAAGGTATTAGCCGAAAAGTCCGATCGTATCACCCTTGAGGAAACCGGTCGCACTCATGAAAATCGTCCGCTTTTGTTGTTGACTATTACGTCGCCTTCAAACCGCAAGAATATCGAAACACTTCGAAAACAGCACATTAACGCTATGGAAAGTGGCGACAAGGTCGGTAGCGACGCACCGCTAGTTTTCTATATGGGTTACAGTATTCACGGTAATGAACCCTCGGGCACAAATGCCTCGCTTGCACTGGCTTATTACCTCGCTGCTGGCGAAGGTAAAGAAATTGATGCCTTGTTAGACAATAATATTGTGCTGTTCGACCCGTCTTTCAACCCCGATGGTCTATCACGCTTTGCTCAGTGGGCGAATATGCACAAGGGAAAGCAGTTGGTTTCTGACAGTCGTCACCGCGAACATGACGAAGGCTGGCCCTCTGGGCGCACCAATCATTATTGGTTCGACTTAAACCGCGACTGGTTGTTATTGGCCCACCCGGAGTCGCAAGCACGTATTAAGCAGTTCCATAAATGGCGCCCGCATATACTGACCGACTTTCACGAAATGGGTACCGATAGCACCTACTTCTTTCAGCCCGGTGTTCGCTCGCGCAAAAACCCTTTAACGCCAGATGAAAACGTAACGCTAACCGAGGCCCTTGCGCAATATCATGCTGCTGCCTTTGACGAGCAAGGGGAACTGTATTTCACTCAAGAAGCTTTTGATGACTTTTATGCAGGGAAAGGGTCAACTTACCCTGATCTGCACGGCAGTATAGGTATTCTTTTTGAGCAGGCCAGTTCACGAGGTCACCTTCAGGACTCTATCAATGGCAAGCTTGCCTTCAAAGACACCATTGCCAATCAAATTACCACGTCTCTAAGCACCTTTAGAGGCGCATTGGCAAATAAAGCCGCAATTCTTGATTACCAATCTGGGTTTGTTAAAAGCACCCAATCGCTTGCTAAAAAGGACGAACATTCCGGCTTTGTAGTTGGTGTGTCAAACGATACTGGCCGCTTTAATGCGTTTATCGCGCTGCTAAATCAGCATCACATCCGCTATGAAGTGCTAACAGAAAACCATGAGGTGAATAAGGTTCGCTATAGCGCAGGTCAGGCGATATATATTTCCACAAATCAGCCGCAGTATCGTTTGGTTAAATCTATTTTTTCAACGCAAACGTCGTTTGAAAACAATACTTTTTACGATGTGTCCACGTGGAATTTAGCGTTAGCTTTTAACTTAGACTATGCGCCTTTGGACAAAGGCGATGCGCGCGGTCTCGAGTTAGGTGCTAGAGACACACTAAAGCAAGCAACGCTAAATTCAATTCAAAGCGATGCTTATGCCTACGCATTTTCTTGGCAGCACTACTATGCCCCGGCCATGCTTCAAACCTTACTTGAAGCCGGCGTTAAAGTGCGTAGCAGCGAAAAGCCCTTTTCTGCCGTTCAGTACAATGGCAAAAATATCGCGCTGCAGCCAGGCAGTATCATTATTCCTAAAGGCTTAGGCCAGCCGGAAAATGTGGCGTCTATTCTTAAAAGCGTACAGCAACAGCTGCAGGTACCAGTATTTAGCCTTCGCAGCGGCTTAACGCCTACCGGAAACGACTTAGGCAGCAGAAGCATGAAGCCGGTAGCTTTACCACAGGTACTTATTGTCGGTGGTGAAGGCACCAGTGAATATGAAGCGGGTGAGATGTGGCACTATTTCGATACGAAGGTCGGCCTGCCTGCGAGCATTGTAGATCAGCACAATGTGGCGAGGGCGCTAAGCGACCCCAGTGTAACCTACACCCATATTTTGTTTCCAAGTGGCCGCTATCACTTCTCTGATTCGGAAAACGAAAAGATAGAAGACTGGGTTAAAGCGGGTGGTGTAGTCATCGGACAAAAGTCTGCGCTGCGTTATTTCGCCGAGCATAAGTGGCTGGATATCGAAATGGTTAGCCAAGAGAGCATAGATAATGCGTTTGATGACAGTGAGCTTAGCTATAAGGATGGAGCCTCGCTTTACGCTAGAAAGTTAGTGGCNGGGGGCTGTTTTTGAGGCCAATATCGATAAATCACATCCTTTATTCTACGGCTACGATGACGATACACTGCCAATGTTTAAAACCAACAATATGATAGTTGAAGCCAGCAATTCGCCATTTGTCACCCCAGCGCGCTATACCGATGAACCGTTAATGGCGGGGTTTAGTGATAACGCTATGGTCGCTTTAATGGCAGAGTCTACGGCCGTTACAACGCAAAAAATGGGGCGTGGTGTGGTTATAGGCTTTACGGACAATACGCAATTTAGAGGGTATTGGTATGGCACAAATAAAATGCTTGCGAATGCGATTTATCAATCTCACTTCATTCGGTAATGCACGACGGCAGCAGTCTGTGTAAGCGGTAAGTGGGCGCTCACTAAGGTGGGCTATTTGGCCGCGCCGCTTACGCGTATTGAAATAAGCTGCTTTTCGGCGGCGGCGTGAACGCCGCTGCCCACACTTGAACCGTTATCTTCGGGTAGCGCATTTTTAACTGCTTACTCAGCGTGTTCACTGTTACCCCAGTGGTGAGTACGTCATCAACAATAGCGACGGTGAGGTCACGTCCGTTTTTCTTGTGTCCCAGAGCCTTGATTGAGTGGTCTATGCAGGAGGCCGATAAGTGAAATACGCGGCTTGCATTTTCTGCCCTTGCTACTCTAGATAGGTGGTGCTGTACACTCAATCCCTGTCTTCTTGCCCACTGGTGTTCAATCGGGATACCAAATGTATAGCTAAGCTGGTGGCTTAATACGGCGGCTTGGTTGTAGTGTCGTGTGGCTAACCGCCATGCACTAATAGGAACCGGAAGGAGTAAATGAGGCACTGTTAGCGTGCACTGTCGCTTTTTATGGACAAACCAGCGACTTAACACTTTTCCTGCGGTAAGGGAATGCGTAAACTTCAACTGGTGAACCAGCGATGACATGGGCCATGTATGAAGCCCTAGCACACTAAGTGCATCGTAGTGGCTATGCTTGACGTGGCCTGCAACAGGGCCGTAGTGAAGTAGATTACTTCCGTGTAACCGCTCATCGAAAAAAAAGATGTCATCTTCACACCAGTGACATACTGGCGCAGGACTTGCCTGATAACATAGCAAGCATGAAAGGTTCATAGTGTTGATTCCATCAACTTCCTTGAATTGTCGAACGTCGACCTATTTTCATCATTACGTGTAGTCTCAAAAAGCACGTTACAGCCAGAGGAGGTGTAAATGGAAAGTTTGCATACAAACGGCGAGCTTGTCACCCGTACAAAGGGTACAGGCGTAGATCTTGTATTTCTTCATGGATGGGGGATGAATAGCGGTGCGTTCACATCCTTCCTTCCCTACTTAAGCGATAACTTTCGCGTGACTACTATTGATCTTCCCGGGTTCGGAGAGAATGCGGGTATCGTTCCTTCCCCGTATAACGCAGATTCGCTGGCGCAGGCTGTAGTGAATAAACTACCAGAGCGATGCGTCGTGGTTGGCTGGTCTTTAGGCGGGTTGGTTGCGCAGAAGCTTGCCCTATTAGCGCCTGAAAAACTTACCGGTCTCGTCACCATCGCCTCAACGCCGCGTTTTATTGCAGGGCCTTGTTGGCCTGGTATTGCAGCCGATTTACTCTCTATGTTTGAAGCGCAGCTTGAGAAAAACTATCAAAAAACCCTAGAACGCTTCTTGGCTATCCAAGCGATGGGAAGTGAAACCGCTAAGCAGGATATTAAAGCCATTAGGGAACAGGTAACCCAATTCCCTGCTCCTGCGGAAGAAGCGCTTAAAAAAGGGCTTCGCATGTTGTCCACCGAAGACATGCGACAAGATGTGGGGCGCATAATTGTGCCAACACTGCGCCTCTACGGAAGATTAGACAGCTTGGTGCCGACTAGCGGAATTGACAGAATATGTGA
Source organism: Alteromonas mediterranea DE (assembly GCF_000020585.3). NCBI lineage: Bacteria > Pseudomonadati > Pseudomonadota > Gammaproteobacteria > Alteromonadales > Alteromonadaceae > Alteromonas > Alteromonas mediterranea. The sequence continues at coordinate 4,367,923 of NC_011138.3, read as the reverse complement.
GCTGCATCCGCAGGCTGATACGGTGGTGTTGCCTCATGCTTCTCATGCACCATTTATTTCCCATCCTCAGCAAACCGCTGACATCCTGTTTCGTTTCATGGCAGGTATTTACCAGCAAAAGGCATCCTAATCTGACTGGCATGAATTGCGCTCCTGACTTTTATAATCAGGAGCTTATTTCGTACAGCTTCCTTTAAATTGGGTAAAATAAAAAGCACCTTCTGACAAAGGTTTAATACGCTGCGTTAAGTCTTAGCTTTTCATTTGTGTAAAAGTGGTCAATAATTGCACATGAGAGAGTAGAGGTAGTGTATGACAGGTATTGACGGTAACAGTGCAAGTTCTGCATTTGTAGCGGCCCAGTATGGCTTACAAAGTGCTAGCGAAGGTATTTCGCAGGCGGCATCTAGTATTGCCCAANCGTACAGCTGAAGATGCTGTAGCCCCAGCGCAGCCAATCCAGCCCAATACGGCTGCTAACGGCACCAACAACACCTCATCTAGCGCGCCACGATTGACAGATGATCTCATCGCGTTGAACGTAAATGAGCGAAACGCGCAAGCCTCTGCCAAAGTGCTAGGCGTAGCCGACGATATGCTTGGCACTATTATCGACGTTCTGGCGTAACGGGAGCGCTCACGGTGAATATAATTACACCTATCCTTAACGCCATTGCCTATCCTACCGCTAACATCAATACCGAGTCTGCGCGCAGAGACAATGTGCAGCGTGAAACCATACCTCAAGCATCAGATGCTGAGCAAGGTGCGTCTCAGAAAGGGCTGGGGTCTGAAGCTGACAAAGCGAAAAGTCCAGGACAACCTCCTGCTCCCGTTACCTATGAACGACCGCAAATTCAATCTGAACTGCAAGCAGCATTTCAAAATGTATTTGGGCAGGAAAAAGATAATGCTCAGGATGAAAGTGCGGGTAAACAGAACGCCAAAGACCAGCAGCAATCTGACCAGTCAACACAGCAAGCACAGGAAGAACAACAAGAGCAGCAAGACGCCGCGGAAATTGAGCAACTAAAAGCCCGCGATCAGGAAGTAAGAGTCCACGAACAGGCCCATGCTTCAACGGGCGGCCAATATGCTGGTGCGCCTCAGTATGAGTATACAACAGGCCCAGATAATAAGCGCTATGTGACCGACGGCGAGGTGTCTATTGATGTCTCAGAAGAAAAAACGCCAGAAGAAACGTTGAAAAAGATGGAACAAGTGCGAGCTGCCGCTCTCGCGCCCGCTGAGCCTTCTTCACAAGATTTAAAAGTAGCGGCAGAGGCATCTCAAAAAGCCACTGAAGCTCGCAGCGACATTGCTAAAGGGCAGCAAGCCCAAGGCAATGATACCGCTCAAAGTGCTTTAGATACGAATATTGATAGCAGTATCACACCACAAACTGATATTGCACAAGAAGCTGGCTCTGTCACCAATGAAGATATACCGACCGACTCAGCACCGAACGCTGTGCTATCGTCCCAACCCCAGTTTGCTGACTCTACTTCAAGCGCGGGTAGCGCCAATGATGATTCTCAGTTTATGCAGGCGAGAATTGGGCGTATTCAAAGTGCTTATTTACAGGCGTACACGCCATCTGCTGAAGGCCTTTCGCTTCAGGCTTAAGCACCTGCACGCTTCACTGACATAACTTCCACGTACACGTGCTTTTTACTGCAAATACCGCCCGCATCAATAATCTAAAATTGCTTTGGTAAAGGGGTATTTAGGGGAGCCACCGGTAATATCGGTAAGCACTGAGTTCATGGTGTCTACGTCGCTATCAAAGCCACCGTGTGAGGTCGCCGCGGTAGAATCACCTTCTTTCCCTTCACTATACTTGAACGTTACATTAGCAATTGGCGCATTAAAGGCCGCCATACCTAGTAATGGCATTGCCGTTTTCGACTCAAAGGCATTCGATACGAGATAAAGCAGTGATTTTTGGTAAATACGCGCCACGTGGTCGTCTTTCTCTAAAGGCCCGGATAAGTTATAAACCGTTGTTGAAGCAATATGCTCACTTTCAATTAGCGGAGCCAATGTTTCATTAAATAACGGATAGCTTATTGCCGGCGCCATTAAATGTAGACTATCTACTTTGAGCGTTTCATCAATTTTAAATAGACGAGCAAGGCTATGAGCTTGAAAAATAGAGCCCGCTGAGTGACCCACTATGTGAAGTTGAATGTGCGTGCTATTTTTTAAATAGTCGGCCAGTCGGGTTAAGAAATAGGTACCATCGGAAGTGACGCGGGTGAAAGGCGTACAGGCATCCGACTTCATTTCTCGCCATAGAGCGCCGCCTACTTTTCTTGTAGCCCACTCTAAAATACGGTCTGTGTAATCAGTAAACGCGCCAACTTTGTTACTCAGTTCTTGGTTCTTAAAGCCTAAAATATCTTTTAATTCTTCCAGCATGCCGGTGTCATACATAAAATGTATGGGATATACCTCGTTTTTAAGAAAGGTATCTTTCATGGCGGCAATACGCTTAGCCGAGGCCTTTATGCTATTTAGCCCGCCGTGGGCGTAAAGCATTACGTGCTTATGTTCACTTTGAGATAGTTTTTCAATAATGGTGTCGACGTGATTTTTATTGCTCCAATACTTGCTGGTTGTATCGAAGTGCCCGTCGTCGAAGTGAACGAAATGATCTTGAATACTCACCCGCGGCGTAGAGCGCGAGAATAGCCCTTGTGCAATAGAGCGAGTGGCTTGGTGAAAGGTGCCAGTGCCGGCAATCGGTAGCGCTAGCTGCACTACCCACGCATCCATTACATTTAGCGCCCAATCGTCGTAGCGCCAAAGGGCAAGCCCAGATTTCTTCCAGTCAGCGCCCCATGAATTTTGAATCCAAAAGCCTTCGTCGTTATAGCCAACGATGGCAAAAGCATGGCCGCCCATAGGTTCTGGTCTAAGGGTGATGGTATCGCCTTCGCAATTGTTCCAGCCTTCATGAATTCTGGCGGAGACAAAAATAACACCCACTTCATTAAGCGCAGCGTGGAAATCACTAATTTCCCTTTCAATGCGATAGTAGGCCCCTAGCCTGTGATTGCTTGCGTTATTGGCGATAGCAAGTGACATTTCAAACTCATTGCTATGGGTAATGTCTTCGGTAAGTGAAGCATGGCAAACACCGCTGTTATACCAGCCCTTAATTGCGCCGCGGCAGCTAGAACCCTCGTAGGCTTCACCGAGCCATTCATCATGACGCTTTGCCATGGCATAAAGCATCCACGGACTTACGGTCTGTTTTCGACCCTGTTGGCGGTAAATGAAGTTAATAGTGGCAGCAAGGGCGAACCCCGTACATGCCCCGTCTTTGCCTTGATCTAATATGACAAGGTTACCTGGCGGGTCGATAAACGGCTTAAGTGGAGTGAGGTTTGGTTGATAGTAACGGTCCCTAAGATCGGGATAGTCAGCGCTGACATTGAGTGTTTTTTGTGAAACAGGCGAGTTCATTATATCGTCCTTTGATTGCTAGCGTTTCGTTGTCCGAAAGTAGAGCCTTAGAAACAAAGGCTTTGGTCAAAGGCGCAACATTACCCTCGCTATACGTTCACAGCATACGAATTTTGGTTGTAGTGCGACCAACACCTTTCATCATTTCGGTGCTCAGTGCGCACACGAATTACCTTGCGCGGTTAATAATGTAGCAAAAATAACAGGCCTAATGGAAGCGGGATAAAGGCTTGAAATAAAAAAGAGCCTGCTTTAAAGCAGGCTCTTTTTGATTAGAAAAGCGTTAAAATATTTACTTTTTCGCTTTAGCAAACGCATCGGCAAACGCGTTGCCCATAGCGCTGTTTTGCGGTTGACTGTTGCGATTGCCGCCCCCCTGATTCGAACGCCCAGGCCCTTTGTTTTGTGCTTTACCTGCACGCTGGTTATTAGCGCCCTTACTTGAAGCCCCCTTACCTGTAGCGCTATGGCCACCAGCATTGTTGCTTTGACTTGGCGTATCATCTAAGCGCATGGTGAAGGAAATACGCTTGCGAGCAACGTCTACTTCAAGCACTTTAACTTTAACGATGTCGCCTGCTTTCACCACTTCACGTGGGTCAGAGATAAATTTGTTGGTAAGCGCAGAAATGTGCACCAATCCATCCTGATGTACGCCCACATCAACAAATGCGCCAAAGTTAGCCACGTTGCTAACTACGCCTTCTAAAATCATACCTGGCTTAAGGTCGTTAATGGTTTCAACGCCTTCTTTAAACGCGGCAGTTTTAAACTCAGGGCGAGGGTCACGGCCTGGCTTGTCTAACTCTTTAAGGATATCTTTTACCGTAGGAAGACCAAATTCGTCGCTGGTAAAGGTATCAGGCGATAAGCTTTTTAGTAGTTCGGTGTTACCGATAATGTCATTTACTGCAACAGCGGTGGTATCTACAATTTTATCAACCACTGGGTACGCTTCGGGGTGCACTGCCGAAGCATCAAGTGGGTTTGAGCCATTAACAATGCGCAGGAAGCCCGCCGCTTGCTCGAAGGCTTTTGGCCCTAAGCGCTCTACTTTCAATAGTGCTTTACGGTCAGGGAAGGCGCCGTTGGTGTCTCTGAAATTAACAATATTGTGGGCAAGGGTTTTGTTTAAGCCCGACACATAGCTTAACAGCGCAGGTGACGCGGTATTTAAATCAACACCCACCGCATTCACACAGTCTTCAATAACACGGTCAAGCGATTTGCCCAACTGACTTTGGCTTACGTCGTGCTGATACTGGCCTACGCCAATGGCTTTTGGCTCAATTTTAACTAATTCTGCGAGCGGGTCTTGTAGGCGTCGCGCAATGGAAACCGCACCTCGAATTGACACGTCAAGCTCTGGTAGCTCTTTTGAAGCAAGCTCAGACGCTGAATATACCGATGCGCCAGCTTCGCTAACCATAATTTTCTGTGCAGTAAGTTCGCTGTTGTTTTTAAGCATTTCGCCAACCAGTTTGTCGGTTTCACGCGNNAGCCGGTGCCGTTACCAATGCTGATCAAATCTACCTTGTATTGCTTACATAGCGTGGTAAGCGTACGCATAGATTTATCCCACTGGTTTTGCGGCGCGTGTGGGAATATGGTGTTGGTCGCAACCACTTTACCCGTGTTGTCTACTACCGCTACTTTAACGCCGGTTCTTAAACCTGGATCTAGGCCCATCGTGGTTTTTGCACCAGCAGGCGCTGCCATCAGCAGGTCGTTCAGGTTTTTAGCAAACACTTCAATGGCTTCTTCTTCGGCTNCGCTCTCGTAGCGCGCTGAAAAGCTCGGTTTCCATGTGTAGGCCAATTTTGATTTTCCACGTCCACTGCACAACTTGGGCTAAGAAATCATCCGCACCGCGGCCGCGGTGCATAATATCGTAGTGGCTCGCAATAATGTGCTCGCAGTGTGAAGGCCCTTTTTCTTCTGACTGCGGGTCGGCATCAAGCTGAATGTGAAGCATGCCTTCGTTGCGGCCTCTAAACATAGCAAGGGCGCGGTGAGAGGGTACCGTTTTATATTTTTCGCTGTGCTCAAAGTAATCTTTATATTTCGCGGCTTCTTGTTCCTTACCCGGCGCAACGGTACTTTTTACATGTGCGTTTTCGATAAGGTAGTGACGCACTTTAGCTAACAGCGACGCATCTTCTGCAAAGCGCTCCATTAAAATATAGCGGGCGCCTTCTAACGCTAGCTTAGTATCAGCAATGCTATTTTCTGCATTAACGTACTTTTGCGCTTCACTTTCAGCGTCTGTGTCTGGGTTATTGAATAAGGCGTCAGCAAGTGGCTCTAGTCCCGCTTCAATAGCAATTTGGCCCTTAGTGCGCCTGCGAGGTTTATAGGGTAAATATAAATCTTCAAGGGTGGTTTTACTGTCAGCACTACTGATACTGCTTTTTAGCTCGTCAGTCAGCTTGCCTTGTTCTTCTATTGATTTAAGAATAACGTCGCGGCGCTCTTCTAACTCACGCAGGTAGGTTAAGCGCTGATCTAGCGTTCGCAGCTGCGTATCATCAAGTCCTTGGGTGACTTCTTTTCGGTAACGGGCGATAAAAGGAACGGTAGCTCCATCATCGAGAAGTTTTACGGCGGCAGTTACTTGCGAAGGTTGAACGCTAAGTTCATCTGCAATTTTATTGATAATCATAAGTCGCTCTAAGATACTAAAAATTCGCGTTAGGCAATAGCGAATAAACGGTGTGCGAAAGGCTTACGTACACAGCGTCGGTAGTGAAAACAGAAGCGGTGAGTATATCACCGCGGTGTAGGGGAAGTCGTCTGATCATTGGGTTCTAAAGGGTAATCTAATGGCGCCTATCTCTGGTTATAGTTTGTCTGTGGCATCGTACCAAATTCGGTTTATCCACCATTCTTTGGTGCCCGTTTCGGTCTTCACAACAAACTCATCGTCTTCTTCTTTGCCAATCAATGCTCTCGCCATAGGAGAGTCGATAGAAATGTAGTCCCTGCGGCCAAAAATTTCATCATAGCCTACCAAGCGCAGCTCCATTACTTTTCCTGCCTCGTTCTCAATTTCAACCCAGGCGCCAAAAAAAACTTTTCCTTCTTGCTGTGGGTCGTAATCCACAACTTTAAGGTTTTCTAAGCACTTGCGTAGGTAGCGAACGCGGCGGTCAATTTCACGCAGCTTCTTTTTGTTGTATTGGTAGTCGGCATTCTCACTTCTATCGCCTAGGCTGGCAGCCCAGGTTACTTTGCGAGTAATCTCTGGTCGTTCTTCACGCCACAAGAAGTCCAGCTCTTGTTTCAGCTTAAGGTAGCCTTTTCGAGTGATAAGCGGTGTCTTCACAATGTCCTATACATATTCCAGCTAATTACCCCTACTTTATGTGGGTAATACCACAAAACGCAATCTTTGATACTCGGAAAAAGTGACAAAAAGGGCAGATTGAATAATTATTGAACATAAACCTTTCATGCAATGTCACAGTATAAATACTAGACAAATTATTAGGGGAAGNCGAATGCGTAACCGAATACCTGTGTTGAACCGCCGAAGGCCGGGCAATGAACCTCTTCAAATAAGTGGTACTATCATCGGTTTTATGCTGTTTTTAAGCGGTGCGTTGTTATTGCTGTACGCTCTACTTGATATTGTGGTTCGCTTAAATAGCACGATAACCGTGGTCTATCTTATTTTAGGCTGTGCCATTTACAAAGTGGGGCAGACGCTATTAAACCACTTTGCCACCTTTAAAGTGCACACAGAAAGACGCCGTGCGCCTCAGCGTTAAAACCTTTCGTTTTAAGCTTTGAGTTTTAAGGCTAAATCGTTACAAGAAAATAGGGTTCTGAGCGTGAAGTTTCGCTAATTTAGGCTAAGCTTATAAGTGTAATTCGAGGCACCAAGCATATTGAATAACCCACTTTACTATTTGGGTACGCGCGTGGTGAAAACCCACTAGCTCGTAGGGAAAAGGTAAGCAAGGATCACGCTGACTCACTAAAACAACAAAGCCGACGCTATGCGTCGGCTTTCTCTTTTCTAAAGCGGTTGCTTACTCAGCTGGTGCTTCGGCTTCAGGCTTAACCACCTCTAAAAGCTCAACGTCAAAGATTAGCGTTGAATTAGGTGTGATAGCGCCAGTAGAGCGCTGTCCATAGGCTAGTTCAGATGGAATGTGGAAGCGATATTTCGCGCCTTCTTTCATCAATTGAACACCTTCGGTCCAGCCTGCGATAACGCGGTTAAGCGGGAATTCAGCAGGCTCGCCACGCTTGTATGAAGAGTCGAACTCGGTGCCGTCTAGCAAAGTGCCACGATAGTGAACTTTTACCATGTCGGTTGCTACCGGGCTTGCGCCTTCGCCTTCTTCGAGCACTTCATATTGAAGGCCTGATTCAGTAGTAACAACACCTTCTTTCTTACCGTTTTCTTCTAGGTAAGCAATGCCTGCTTCAATGTTTTTCTCAGCAGCTTGTTCAGCCATTTCTTGCTGTTTAGCACGCAATACTTCTTCACCCTGTTGAGCAATTTGTTGAATTTGCTCAGGTGTAAATTTTAGCGTGTCGTTTAGGCCGTCTTTAAAACCTTGTTGTAGCGCGTCTTGGTCTAGCGTTAGGCCAAGTTGTTCTTGTTGTTCGGCACGGTTGCTTACGAACAGACCCATGCTTGCGCCCATGGCGTAAGCTTGTTTTTGCGTATCTGTCATTTCTTCTGCTGCAACAGCAGTTGTTTTTGCACTATCAGCGCTTGTAGAAGCGGCCTCATCAGATGTATTTGGCTGGCAAGCGAAAAGGCCTAGCGCAGCGATAGTAGATAAGGCAACGAGCGACTTCTGCATAAAAACGTCTCCATTAATTATTATCATCATGCGTCTATGTCTATACTGCTGCATCTAAGGCAGTGTGCACGATAGTTAAAGATGCGTGATCCATGCTATGTTAAACCTAGCGTTTACAAAGCGAAACCCATTTGATTATGTTTAGGCCTCAATTGTTCCATAGAATAGTGTTACTCATCGTACTTATTGGCAATTCCATGGGATGCTCTATCCCTGATACTACGCCAATACAGCAGTGGCGTCATGTAGAAGAGGGCGCATACGCGGCAGATATATCCACCGACGGCACCTTGGCCGTGGTATCTGGCGTAAATAACGGGGTGAATGTATGGCGAATAGGGCAAAGCGAACCGCTTTACCACTGGAGTCATCAAGGGGAAGGCAATAACTTAGTTATGTCGGTGCACATTAGTGCAGACAAGCGTTATGTAGTGACTGCCGACCGTGAAGCGTTTGCTCTGTGGAGCTTAGAAACCGGCGAGCCTGAAGGTTTTTGGCGTATTGATGAATCGTCTATTCGCGACGTAGTGGTTACCAATAACGGCAACGGCATTTTGGTGGCCCGCTCAAATGGTAAAGTGATGTACTTTGAACCTCGCACCTCTCGTCGGCTTGAATTCTTTGGCCATCAAGAAAAAGTCAATTCAATCGACATTTCACCTAACGGAAAGTTTGCCCTTACTGGTGGGAATGACTACATCGCTTATTTATGGAGTACCGATACTGGGCAGATTATACATACTTTTACTCACCCTACTCGCGTGACGAAAGTTGCGCTAGACGACGAAGGGCGCTTTGCCTTTACCGCGGATAGTCAAAGTAAGTCGCAAGTATGGAATGTGCAAACCGGGCAGCCCGTTACCTCGCTAAAATTCGCCTCACGACAAAAGATTTTCACCGATGTGGAGTTTTCAAAAGACGGTCAATTTTTGCTTACAGGGTCGCCAGCAAGGAAGGTGTACTTATGGGATTTGCAAAGCGGTGAGCAGGTGCAGTCTATACAAGTTGCTTCAAGAGAGTCTATTTCACCACCTACCGCAGTTGTTTATGGCGTCGCCTTCCTTCCCAATGATAATATAGTATCTATTAGCAGTAGTGGTCTTGCCGAAGAATGGCAACGAGAGAGATAGAGAGTTTACATGACAGATAAAAGCGCTGAGCAGCTACAACAGCAAATAGATAGCGCCAATAGCTATATTGAAGAGTTACAGATGAAAGTAGCTTTTCAAGAGCACACTATCGAGGCACTTAATGAAGCGCTGGCTTCACAACAAAAGCAGCTTGATGACTTAGCGTTTAAAGTAAGTCACGTAATAGACCGTGTTAAAAGTATAGAGCCTTCTAATATTGCTAAACAGTCGGAAGAAACCCCGCCCCCGCACTATTAATTTAAGAGAGTAAGCTATGAGCGATTTTGATATGGATGCATTCGACAGCATCGATTTTGACTCAGTGGAGCAGTCAGTAGCAGAGAAGCAGGCTGAAAAAGACAAGCAGGAAAGCCAAGAAATTGAAGGCATGCGCGACGGTGCCAACGATTGTGGTGATAGCTGTACCATATAGTACCATCTAAAGCGGTTAGGGCTCTTGCAGAGGCCTAACCGATGAAATTCCCCTCAGCGTTTTTAATTGGACCCCTTAGGGTTTTCCAATCTGTCTAACTCCAGTCTGTCGAGTTCTACGCTTTCCTCCACATCGCCTTTAAACGCTTTAATAAATGCGTTTTTCAATATTGCTGTAAATGCGTCCCATGTTTGCGTATCCGGGTTTGATAGGTCGCCTTCAATAGGAATGCGTGTAGCAATCTGATCTTCACTTTGATTTTCAAAAAGCTCTGTGACAAACGCGGAAATGGCTTCGATACTGCCTTCAATAAAACCGTCGCCGTCACGTTCAATATCGCCTTTCCAAGAAAACACTTCCACATTATGCAAAATGGGTTTGATATAGCCTTTTACTTTCCCCTCGTTAGACGCCACTTCGGCTGCAAGGGTAAGGGTCCCTGCTTCTAAATCAAAGGGCGCATAGGTATCAAGCAGGTTTTTAAAGTTCACCAGCCCAACATTGTCAGCTTGTATATCTAGGTCAAACGTAGGCGCTTCTGTCGCCGGGTTAAGCTTGGCGTTTAAGGAAATTGTACCTTGCTCTGCCGTTTGTCCCTTGGCTTTGGCCGTTGCTACACGGGTGTCTGATAAGTCATCGCTATTGACCAAGTTGTTCACTTCAAGCTGAATGTCGTGCAGCGCAATGTCGATAGCCGGAGAGGTATCGGGATTGTGAAAGGCAATTTTTCCTTGGTTAATGGTCAATTTGNTCTATCCGCAGCGGAAACAGTTGATCGGCGATAGACAGCCAATTCTCGTTTTTACCCGACTGGCTTTTTTCTTCCGAGTTTCCGTCTACAAAATTAATTTCGGGGGAGTTAACAACCACTCTACCTACCGCAGCGCCTTTAAAAAGCTGTGACCACGACAGCGTAAATTCCACATAGTCTGCTTTAAACAAGGGCTTGTCTATTTGCCCGTTTGCCTTATAAAGCAAAACATACTCTAAGCTGTAGGCGCCTCGCCACAACATCAAATCTACGTCGCCCACTCGGCCGTCGTATTGCTTCGATTGGCTTAGTGTGGTGTTAATGTATGTGGCTGCGGCATATGGAAGATATAACCTAAACGCAATGAGCATGAGCAATAACCCTGCTACCACATAACAAAACCGTTTTTTAGCATGCTTCATATTTCACTCCTTAGGGGCTAAGGATACAAAAACTATACCTGTGCCACTTTTACATGATGAAAAGCGGCAGGCTAAGGGTTGGCGTGGTCTTAAGAGGAACGGCTATACGCTCATATCGGCAAGGGTTAAGCGGTATAGCACTAAATAAACGTAAATTTTACCTAGCGGTGAGTAGGAATGTTAGTGAGGCTTGAAAATACCAATAACGTTTTCGTTTGAACGGGTGGCTGCACTTACTTTTTCATCGGTTTGCGCTTCGTTATAGCCGCACGCCACACACTCAAGCTTCTCTACATTATTTTCGAAGTATAGCGAAATGGTATCTAGCTCTTGGCATTTAGGGCAGGTAGCTCCGGCCACAAACCGGCGTTTTACACGTTTTGACATACATACACCTTTGATGAATTTCGCCAATATTATACCTTGAAATGCTGCCTGTTGATCAGCTTTTGCCTTAAGTTTTTGATATTATACGCGGCCAAGTTTGTTCCATCACAGGTTGCTTATGATAAAGCTTTCAAACGTATCCCTACTACGCGGTCGTAAAATGCTGCTAGAAGAGGCGTCGGCACAGGTGTTTCCAGGCCATAAAGTGGCGCTAATTGGCAGTAATGGCTGCGGGAAATCTACACTTTTCGCACTGTTACGTAGCGAGCTGAGTGTGGATGCGGGCGACTGTAGCGTACCCAGTGATTGGCGCATAGTAAGCGTGGCGCAGGAAACCCCCGCAACGACGCGTACGGCCATCGACTATGTGGTGGACGGTGATAAACATTTACGTGACTTACAGGCCCAGTTAGAAGCCGCTGAAGAGAGTGGTGATGGTGTGAAAATAGGCCAAATTCATGGGCAGCTCGAACAAGCTGGGGCTTATGATGTGGAAGCCCGCGCAGCGACCATCCTTTCAGGCCTCGGGTTCACTAATGCGCAGCTGAACGCACCGGTGAGTGACTTTTCCGGTGGCTGGCGTATGCGATTAAACCTCGCCCAAGCGCTGCTTTGTCCGTCTGACTTACTGCTGCTGGATGAGCCTACTAACCACTTAGATTTAGACGCCGTAATATGGCTTGNAAAAATGGCTGCAGCGATATGCTGGCACGTTGCTGTTGATATCACACGATAAGGCATTTATCGACAACACAGTGGCGCAAATTATCAGTGTTGAACAACAAAAGCTCGTTACTTATACCGGTAACTACTCGTCTTTTGAAACCCAGCGCGCCGAGCGTATACGTCTGCAAAACATTGAATATGAAAAGCAGCAGCAAAAGGTTGCGCACCTCAACTCTTTTATTACGCGGTTTAAAGCCAAAGCGAGTAAAGCGAAGCAAGCGCAAAGCCGAATTAAACAGTTAGAAAAAATGGAAACGCTATTGCCTGCCCATATGGCAAGCCCGTTTAGTTTTTCATTCGCGCCGCCCACCGCGCTTCCGAACCCGTTAGTTCAAATGGAAAAAATTCAGCTGGGTTACGATGAGCATATTGTGTTGCAGCAGGTAAAGCTTAACTTGGTGCCGGGTAGCCGAATTGGACTTTTAGGGCGCAACGGGCAAGGTAAGTCTACATTGATCAAACTGCTTGCTGGCGTGCATGCGCCTAAGCAAGGTGTTTTTAATACGGCAAAAGGCCTAAAAATTGGCTACTTTGCCCAGCATCAGTTGGAAACGCTAGATGCCAATGCCACGCCCCTTTTGCATTTGCAGCGCATCGACGAGAAAGCTACAGAACAACAGCTTCGCGATTACCTCGGCGGGTTTGGTTTCAATGGTGACGAGGCCTTAGCGCCTGTAGCCCCCATGTCGGGTGGAGAAAAAGCCCGGTTGGTGCTGGCGTTAATTGTTTATCAAAAGCCTAACTTGTTGCTACTCGATGAACCCACTAACCATTTAGATTTAGAAATGCGTCATGCCCTTAATATCGCGCTGCAGGGCTTTGAAGGCGCCATGGTCCTTGTGTCGCACGACCGCTTCCTATTGTCATCGGTGTGCGAAGATTTTTATCTTGTTGATAGCAAAGAGGTTGAACCCTTCAAGGGCGACTTAGACGATTATCGCGACTGGATCTTAAAGCAGCAAGCCGCAGAAAAGGCGAAAGCCAATAGCGACGCCAAGGACGAAGCACAGCAAGCCTCTGGTGAGCCGAGTAAGCCAGAACGTAAAGTAGACCGTAAAGAAGAAAAACGCCGTGAAGCTGAGTTCAGGCAAACGGTAGCACCTTTCAAAAAAGCCATCGACAAACACGAAAAGGCCATGGAAAAGTGCAGTGCACAACTTGCAGACGTAGAAGAAGCGCTGGCAGATACCACGCTTTATAGCGACGATAAAAAAGCCGAACTAATGGCCTTGCTCGACAAGCAAACCCAGCTTAAACAGCAGCTTGAAGAAGAAGAGATGGCGTGGCTGGATGCGCAAGAGCAAATTGAGCTAAAACGAGAAGAGTACGACAATGCAACCGCTTAATCTTGAGACCAGTGCTTTCTGGGCGTACAGCGTTTCTCGCTATACCAAAGGGGACATGGCGCCGCTTGCTATTTTGCTGCAAGACAATCACAAGGTGAATGTTAACGTTCTCTTGCTGATATGTTGGTGCTTAGAGAACAATACCATTATAAACTTGCCTCAGCTTAAGGCGGTTATCGAGGCCGCGGCCCCGACAGATTCAACATTGCAAGCCCATAGAGCCAAACGAAAAGCCGCACACCCTGATAACGGGGGGGATAGAACCGTTTATGATGCGCTAAAAGAAGAAGAGCTTGAACTTGAACGAGCGCAGCAGCGCGACATCGTTACATCGTTTAACGGGCAATCGGTAACATATTTAGGGCAGGCGCAGCTATCTTCTTCAAATATATTTAACGCATCTATCGCAGCGTTAATTAATGCCTACTCGCTTCGCGACAATAGCGAGGCTCGACGTTTGGTGAGCCTTGTGATCAAACAACTATCGTAAAACAAAATAAGAAATAACAATGAGTAAATCAGCGCTATCGCATGGAAAAATAATAAAAAGCAGCTTTAAGGTGCCGGGATGGGCGAAAAACCGTCACATCCAGACTATTTGGCCGCGTTTTATTCAAAAGCGTTTACCTTTGTCTTACGACATGGAGCGCTTAACGTTACCCGATGACGACTTTGTAGACGTCGCTTGGGGCCCCAAACCGCAAGAAACCTCAGGCATAGTCGTGATGTTTCATGGCCTAGAGGGCAGCATTAAGTCTCATTATGCTAACGATATGATGGCGCAGCTCTCTGTGAATGGCTGGCAGGTGGTAATGATGCATTACCGTGGCTGTAGCGGTGTACCAAATTTGAAAGCACGGGCCTATCACAGCGGTGAAACCGAAGATCCCAGTTATTTCTTGGCGTGGTTGCACGATAAGTTTCCACGTATTCCTAAAGTCGCCATTGGATTTTCCCTAGGCGGTAATATGCTGCTGAAATTACTTGGTGAAAACCCAGCTCAAAAATGGCTAAAAGCGGCCGTGGCCATCTCCTCTCCGCTAAAACTGTCTGAATGCGCTAAATCGATAAACCAAGGCTTTTCTAGGGTTTATCAAAAGTATCTGCTTACTAGCATGAAAAACACATTACTTAAGAAGATGGAGTACATTGACTATCGCAAGCTCATTCAGTTAACGAAAAGCGATGTGCATGAGATAACCAGTTTTACGCAGTTTGACGAGAAGATAACCGCGCCACTGCACGGTTTCGCAGACGCTCAAGATTACTATGAAAAATGCAGTGCTTATCATTTTTTAAGCGCAATTCACTGCCCTACGTTAGTCCTGCACAGTATCGACGACCCCTTTATGAACCACCTAATTGTGCCTCAAGAAGAAGAGCTTGCGCGTAATGTGACGGTAGAGCTTAGCGAGCGAGGTGGTCACGTAGGGTTCATGCAGGGCTCTGTATTAAATCCCAAGGTTTGGCTGCATGACCGCGTGAAACGCTTTGTTAGTGAAGCCCTGCCGGTGAATACCACCTGTGGCTATCTAAACCGATAAATACCACATAGTGTAAACACGATAAACGCAACATACTTTCAGGAGCCTGAATGATAATTCCAATAGATGCGCTAGAAGCCGATACACTTTACAGTTTGGCAGAAGCGTTTGTGCTGCGCGAAGGCACCGACTATGGCGAACAAGAGGTTGCCCTAGAGGTGAAGGTGCAGCAAGTGTTAGAGAGATTGAAGCAAGGTGACGCGGTTTTGGTGTATTCAGAACTTCATGAAAGCGTGGATATTAAGCGAAAGGAAGATATTCAGCCTAGTGACGAAACAGAATAGATACCAAAAAAGCCGGGTCGAGCAACCCGGCANACCTACCTGAGGAGAGGGAGGCTTAAAACGCGTATCGTGCAGTAACCTGCATAATGTCTAGGTCATCAATCACTCTGTAGTTAGCTCCCACAGCCCATTGCGGCGTAATGTAATAATTTGCACCTACTCTAAATGATGCTTCTCCATCATCTACGTCGTAGTAACCCACTTCACCGGCTAGCTCAACTTGCTCTGTAATCATTGAGCGTAGGCCAGCATTAATGCTATAGCCCGTTTCGTCATTTACGTCACCGTCTATACGCTCTAGGTTAGCACCAAAGTAGGCGTCAGTTGTTGCGTTTACGGGTAAACGATAGCCAGCACCTAGCGTAAGCATGTCGAAGTCAAAGTTACCTTCTTCGAAAAAACTGTACTCACCGTTTAGGTACCAGTTGCTGTTTAAAAGATATTTACCATTAACCGTTAGGCCGTCTGGCTCAAAAGACTCGTTGTTGTCAAAGTCCATTTTGGTGTAACCACCTTCTACGTAACGCCAGTCAGGCTTGTCAGCCATTGCTGAAAGAGGAAGTGTTGCTGCAGCAAGTGCTGCCGTGATAAGTGTGATTGTTTTACGCATGTGATAACTCCTTAATGTGTTCAGCTACTTGCTTCTACTTACGCAATACCCATGTGTCATAGAGTAAGCGCAAATAACGTGCTGCTAACAAGTCACTGTGTTGATGGCATAACAATGCTTCACGCCACCGTTTCTATTTCCGTAAAGAAATCGTGTCCGATTTAATTATCAACATGGTGAGTAGCAAGGCCTTTGCCAACACCGATAATGCGTGCTGTTACCAGCCGGTAAATTTCCTATATGTCATTAATAAATATGCGTAATTTTCACTTCGCTTAAATAATGTCACAACGTTGAATTCATGATATGTCGCATCTTTTTTATACTGCGAGGAAAAGTTGGCACGTCTAGGTGTCGCTAAAAACCAACAATTAACCTTTTGTCTAACCCTCTCGACATATTTACAAAACAAGGTTACCCGCTGTAACTCAATTAAATTAGAAGTAAATCATTGTAAGTATTGTGAAAAATATAAAGTAACGCAGCGCTTCTTCGTATTGGAACGGCTTTTGCTGAAGTGCTTATGCGTTGTCCAATTTTCACTCCTACCGTTTTGACAGGGCGTTTGCTTCACAACGATAGGGTGAATAAGAAAGGAGTAGAGCACCTTTCCTCGTGTGGTTTGAATCACGAACGCTTTGGTAAAGTCTTTTAATTTGATTACTTACGCTAATTTTTTTCGATAACTCGGATAGCAAGCCAAAGCCACATAGCCACCTGGACAACCATTGTTTTCATAAGGAGAGGACGGATGGCTAAGCCAGTTTTTATTTTTAATAAAGTTTCAAAAAAGAGTGCGAGTAAGCCCCGACAGCTAGGGTTGTCACGCATTCTTTTGGCGATGACCAGCGTTATCGCGTTAGTGACATTTCATCAGGCAGGGGCTGTTGAGGTTAATGAAGACAATCAGCCACAGAAAACATCGCCAATTTTACAATCTATTATTGATGCGGCTCNGTCAATCAGCCACTCAGAGCTATGAGCAAGACGATCATGGGCTAAACAGCAAGTTAAAAGAAATTGACTACACAACGTATCGTTCTATTCGCTTTAAACCCGAACAAAGTCTTTGGCACGGTGAAAACGACTATGAGCTGCAATTTTTCCACCCAGGGTTTCTGTACGAATACCCAGTTACCATTCATACGATAGGCGAAAGTAATAAACCTGAGCGCCTTGCGTTTAACAGTGAGATGTTTAACTACGATGGTTCAGCATCAGCGTTGGCAGGGTTGACCGATGATAAGTCGGGCTTTGCGGGTTTTCGCGTTCACTACCCACTTAAAAATGAAGAGTATAAAGACGAGTTTGCTGTATTTTTAGGTGCTTCTTATTTTCGCCTTGTTGGTAAAAATCAGGTATATGGCATATCGGCCCGCGGGCTGGCTATCGATACGGCACTCGCGAAAGGGGAAGAGTTTCCTCACTTTACCGAGTTTTGGATTATCGAGCCTGGCGAAGGCAAACCTATTACTATTTACGCGCGCTTAGAAAGTCCGTCGGTAGCCGGCGCTTATAAGTTTGTCATTCAGCCCGACATCGATACCAGTGTTAAAGTGGAAAGCTGGTTGTTCGCACGAGATGATGTGAGCAAGCTAGGCATCGCGCCGTTCACCAGTATGTTCCTGTACGGTGAAAATACAGAGAAGCGCCACGACGATTATCGTCCGGAAGTTCACGACAGCGATGGCGTACTTATGGTTACCCACGCGGGTGAAGAGATTTGGCGCCCCCTTACAAATCCAGCTCGCCTTCAAGTGACCTCGCTTAGCGATACGCACCCCAAAGGTTTCGGTATGCTGCAGCGCGATGGTGAGTGGGATAACTACTTAGATGCAGAAGCTAACTATCACATACGTCCAGGTCTTTGGGTTACCCCCCAAGAAGGTTTTGAAAAAGGTCGTCTTGAAGTCGTCGAGATACCTACAAAATCTGAGATTCACGACAACATTGTGGCGTTCTGGACGCCTGAAAAGCCCTTTAATTCCGGTGAGTCGCTGTACTTTTCCTACGATCTTAAAACCGTTGAGCAAAACCCATTCGTTAGCGAACTGGCGTCAGTAGTGCGCACTCGCCAAGGTAAAGCGGTACTGCCAGGTGACGAATTTAAAGACGACAGTTTGAATAATACCCGTCAGTTTAGTGTGGATTTCAGCGCACCGCAGTCTCTTAGTTTTGATGAAAAATCTATGAAACTAGTGGTTCAAGGCGCTAATGGCGCAATCTCTAAGCAGCGCCTTTACCCCGTAGCCGATGGACAGGAATGGCGCGCTACTTTCTTTGTTAAACCGAACGAGAAGCAAACGGTTGATATGCGCGCTTATATCGAGCAAGACGGGCAACGTGTCAGTGAGGTGTGGAATTATGTCTATCAACCAAACTAAGCGCACAGATACAGCATTATCTAACGGGGCTAAAGCCGTGCCTCAGGTTAAAAGCGACACCGCAAAACGCGGGTCACATTTCATATTAAAAGGAGAGCATATGCGTTTGTTTATCATGGCAATGCTAGTGATTCCAAGCACGGCGCTGGCCGGTTGGAGTTTATACGAAATATTTTTACCTAACGGCCTCACCAATTTAGAAATTGCACAGCTAGGGCTGGGGTTAACCCTGTTTGCTTGGTTATGTATGGCGTTTTGGACGGGGATTATTGGATTCTTCTTACAGCTTTTCAACATTGACCCGTTAAGCTTGCGCCGAATTCAAGCCCAGCCAGATTCCGCTACACCACTTGGGCAAAAGCACGCCGTAGTAATGCCGGTATACAACGAAGATACTCGTCGCATTATGGTGGGTTTTGAAGCATGTATTCGCGAACTGATGGATAGCGACAATAGCGCGCAGTTTGATTTTTATATGCTAAGCGACACCCGTGATATGGCGAAAGCGGATGCAGAGCTTCGTGCCTTCACACGTTTGAAAAAACGTCTTGGTGGGTATTCAAGCCAGGTGTTTTATCGCAGGCGAGAAAAGAACCTGCATAGAAAAGTAGGCAATCTTAAAGAATTTTGCGAGCGCTGGGGTGCTAACTATGAGTCGATGATTGTATTAGACGCCGATAGCGTAATGACGGGGGAGCGTATGCAGGACCTTGCTCGTCGTATTGAGCAAAATCCGGATACGGCGCTTGTTCAAACTATTCCTATGCCGGTACGTCAAAATACCTTCTTCGGGCGCTTTGTGCAGTTCGCGGCGCACTTATATAGCCCTATGTTAGCCACTGGGTTGTCATTTTGGCAAACCGACAGTGCTAACTATTGGGGGCACAATGCCATTATACGTATAGCGCCATTTATGCAGCATTGTGGGCTTCCTACTCTTGAAGGTCGCGCTCCCTTTGGCGGCGAAATTCTAAGCCACGACTTTGTCGAGGCGGCGCTATTGCGCCGAGCAGGCTGGCAAGCTTACTTGCTCACCGACACCACGGGCAGTTATGAAGAAGTGCCAAGCAATATTGTCGACTACGCCATCCGCGACCGCCGTTGGGTGCAGGGCAATATTCAGCACCTAGGGTTGTTAAACGTGAAAGGCTTGAAAATGGCCAACCGACTGCATTTTTTGTTTGGTGCCTTTGCCTACATTTCTTCGCTTATATTGTTTTGTATGCTGGCGTTAGGCACGGCAGATGCGCTTATTCGCGCTACGTCGGTACCGGAATTCTTCGTGTCTGAATACCAATTATTCCCTAGCTGGCAGGTGGCACGCCAAGATATGATGATGGTGACCATGTGGGGCACGGCGGCCTTATTATTCCTACCTAAACTTCTGGGTATTGCTCTTGCGCTCATGAAGCGTCGCAGCGAGTTTGGCGGCGCGTGGGCGCTGATAAAAGGCGCAGCATTAGAGCTAACAATGGCTGTGCTCATTGCGCCGCTGATGATGTTTTATCACAGCTACTTTGTTATTAGTGTATTCGTCGGTCATTCAGTTAAATGGGAAGCACAAGAACGGGAAGGTCGCAAAGTACCTTGGACGGTAGCTATCAAGCACACGCAGATAATGAGTTGTCTAGCAGTGGCGTGGGGCGTAACCACGTTTTATTTCACGCCATCGCTATTTATGTGGCTGCTGCCAGTATTGGTAGGCATGGTGTTAGCAGCCCCGGTTATTCGTTTAACCAGTAGCGATAAGCTCGGCTTAGCAATGCGTCGGTGGGGTGTGTTTGTTATCGACCAAGAGGTAAAGGAATGCAAAGCCCTGAAGCGTTTACGTGTGGCCATGGATTACTTTGCTATTTCACAGCATAACGCTGAAGTTCCTGCTTTACCGGAAAATACATGGCAGAACATGCCGGTACAGACGCTCAGTGAAAAGCCCTTGCCTATGCGTTACAGGCTTTCTAATAACACCCAATAGGTTGATTTTGTTTCGAGAATTAAAAAACCGCACATAAAGTGCGGTTTTTTGTACCTTTACGAAATAAGAGGTCAGTTGCGCATTAGCACGAGGTGTTCAAGCTACCTTAAGGCGCGAGGTTCCTCTTTGCGCACATTGCACCCTTACTATTGTTCAAACGTTACCGCGAAGGTAACAGGTACAGTGGTTGTAATGCTCTTCAGGCCAGCAATCTTTTGAAGTGCCGCGACACCCTCTGCGAGACCAAATGACTCGGCTTTAATAAGCGTAGGTGCGGTAGTTGATACGGTTAATGTACCTTCATCTACCTTACTTGCGGTTACTGAAAATGATGTAGGGACCGCCTTGCCGTGAAGCACTAAAATGCCATCAACGTTTCCGTTTGCCACTTCACCTGCTTTCAGATTCATCATCGACTCAGGTAGGTTAGCTTCAAATGTTGCTTGTGCAAACTTTGATACATTAAATAACATGTCTTGCATTCGCTGATTGCGAATATCAATCGCTGTATTTACAGACGATAAATCTACCGCAACGCTTAACTTACCGCTATCAGACAGGGTGCCGTTGAAGCTATCAAACTTATGAACTTCTGTAACTTGTGCGTTTTTCGTAGATAAGAAATGCAGCACACTTGTTTCGCTGTCAATTGACCAGTCGGCTGCAGCGGGAAATGCTAGCCCACAAGCGAGCAATGCTGTCGACAACGTGCGAATACGTGTAGTCATCATAGGTTACTCCTTTTACAAATTGGTTCCATCTGGCTTGATTTAACCACGACCAGAGTAATGTGGCCCAGCAACATTACTACGCTATTATACGTAGGTTAGCACGCTGCGCTATGTAATTTGTTACGTGCTAATGCGTATGTGGGTTTACGAAGTCATCATACTGGACAACGTCTTGCCACGGCACCCGTTGATCGCCCATTACCACAAAATCTGGGTTCTCTAACGAATGACGCTGGTTGTAGGTAAGCGGTTCAAAGTTAGCTGCGGCAATGCTACCGCCTGCCTCAGAGACTATGCACTGAGATGCGCCTGTGTCCCATTCACCGGTAATGCCGATTCGCATAAATACATCGGCTTTGCCTTCAGCAATGAAACAGGCTTTCAGCGAACAGCTGCCTAACGGTAGTGTTTGGTATACGCGCCTAGCGCACATTCTACTTAACACTTTTTCGCGAGACTGACGACGACTAATCGCAATCATAACAACGCTGCTTTTGGGGTCGTCTAGCTTGCGTACTTTTATGGGGTGGTCGCCATCAGGAGAAGACTTAAATGCACCCTTCCCTTTTTCGGCGTAATACAAAGACTGACCTGGCGGCCAAAATATAACCCCAATGGTGGGCTCATTATTTTCAATTAACGCAATATTAACGGCAAAGTCACCGCTTCTGGCGATGAATTCTTGTGTACCGTCAATAGGATCTATAAGCCAATAACGTGGCCAATGCTTTCGCTCTTCTAAACTTGCGTGTTTATTCTCTTCGGAAAGAATAGGGATATCAGGTGTAGCGGCTTTTAGTCGCTTATTAATAATATCATTTGCCAAATAATCTGCGCTGGTGACAGGGGACTCGTCTTCTTTTTGGTAAGCGTCAAACTCACCTTTGTCGTAGACTTCTAATACGGCTTCACCAGCTTCAACGGCAATTTTCTTTGCAAGTTCTAGTAGGTCGGCATGGGCGTCATCGGGCATGTTTATTGTTCCTTAAACCACTTTTGAGCTAAAAACAGCGCGGCAATACAGCGTGCTTCTATAAAGTCTTCTCGAGCAAGTAAAGCATCTGCTTCGTCTAAAGGCCAATGAATCACCTCAAGAGGCTCGGGTTCATCGCCTTCTAGTTGTTTGGGATACAAGTCGCGAGCCAATACAATGGTCATATTGGCGTTGAAAAACGTGGGGGCCATACTCACTTGGTGAAGTTCAATGAGATCGTTAGCAGCAAATCCTGCTTCCTCTTGAAGTTCGCGGTTGGCAGCTTCAATAGCGGTCTCGCCGGGGTCAATAAGGCCCTTTGGGAAACCAAGTTGATACGAATGTGTGCCCGCAGCATATTCGCGAATTAAAACCATGGTATTTTCATCTAGCATAGGCACAATCATTACTGCGCCCCGGTTACCCCCTGCCATTCGTTCGAATTCACGGGTGGCGCCATTAGAAAACTCAAGGTCTAGGCGTTCTACCCTAAAGAGCTTGCTTTGGGCTACGATTTCACGAGAATGAATGTGTGGTAACGGCNTTGTTCGNGATCAATTTTCGGCATGTCTCTCGCTACAACTTTGTTATCATACTTGTATACAATTTATTAGCTTACTTCATTATAAGGAAAATCGCTTGCCCTTTCTGCCCTGGAATGAAATAGACACTGTACTACTCGATATGGACGGTACCCTGTTGGACCTTCACTATGACAATCAGTTCTGGTTGCATCATTTACCAAAGCGTCTGGCTGAATTACGAGGGGTTTCAGAGGCGCAAACTCAGCAAGAAATGTCTAAGCGCTACGAGGCAGTGTTTGGTCAAATTCAGTGGTATTGCCTCGATTATTGGGCCGAGTCACTGGCACTCGACTTAGAAAACGAGTTTATGCCGCTAAAACGGGAACTCGCCCATTTATTGGCACTTCGCGAAGACACCATTCCATTCCTTGATGCGCTCCATGGATCGGGCAGAGAAGTTGTGCTGGTCACCAATGCTCACCCTCATAGTTTGGCGCTTAAAATTGAGCATACTCAGCTTGATTCTCACATTGATAACTTAATTTCTACCCATGAGTTTGGTGTGACAAAAGAATCTCAGCTGCTATGGGAGCGATTACAAGCCCGGGTTGAATTTGACGCCAGTCGCACGTTATTCGTCGATGACTCTCTTCCCATATTGAATGCAGCTAAGACTTACGGTATTAAGCATTTACTGGCAGTAGATAACCCAGACAGCACGTTGCCTAATCGCAATATTAGTGAATTCCCGGCAGTGCGAGACTATCGCTTGATGCTTGAAGATATCAAAGCAAATCCAGTGACTAATGTCGCAAAAACACGTTTTTGAAGGACGAAAGCCAATGGTCTCAGATACAATTTACGTTGGGTCGATAAACCCGGTAAAAGTGAATGCGGCACTCAACACTCTATCTGACACGTTAGAGCATGATTTTGATGCACAAGGTGTGGCAGTGCCAAGTGGCGTACCTGACCAGCCTATGAATGAAGATGAAACCCGCCTAGGTGCCATCAATCGTATTAAAGCCATGCTTGCACACCATCAAGGCGGGTTAACCGATGCTTGGTACGTGGCGATTGAAGGCGGTGTCGACGTTTTCGAAGATGGCCCTGCAACGTTTGCTTATGTAGCGATATATCACGAGGGGCATTGGTCGGTTTCAAGAAGCGCCAGCCTGCCTATCCCCGTTAGTGTGTATCAGGCATTGCAGCGCGGTGAAGAGCTAGGGGCAGTAATGGATAAGCTTTTCGATACGGTCAACGTGAAACAAAAAGGCGGAGCTATAGGTCTTCTCACCTTAAATCACGCCACGCGACAAAGCGTCTATGAAGTCGCGTTAACCCTCGCTATGGCGAAGTTCCACTTTCCCGATCTTTATACCGACTAACCTCCCTTTCATAAAAATATTGTAAATCTGGGTTACTTCTTTTAGATACAGTAAAAAGGCTGGAATTCACCGAAAACTCACTAACATCTTCGATAATGGTGAGTTTTTCTTGGGTTTAAGCAATACATTGTGATCAGCCTCAAATACTGAGCACTCGCTCTGAAATCTTTACTGCGTTAGGGAATCTTTTCCAATTAGTTTTACTTTATCTTTTACGCGTCACACTTGATTTTAATCTTAACCTATTGAAAATTATGGCTAAAAACTTTTGCGGCACCTTGGCTTTTTAGTTGCACCATCTTTAGACCAAACGGATTAAGGAGAGTGACAATGAGTGAGACAATCAATACCTACAACCCTGCTACAGGTGAAAAGATCGATCATTATCATTTGATGTCAGCTGAGGACGCAGAGCAAGCCGTAACACGCTCACAAGAAGCTTACTTGAACTGGCGCCGTACATCATTTGAAACCCGCGCCGATTTGCTAAACAACCTTGCTGACTTAATGGAAGAACGCATTGATGACCTTGCAAGCTTAATGACCCGAGAAATGGGGAAAGTAACGGCGCAGGGTAAGCAAGAAGTGCAATTATGTGCACAAATATGTCGTTATACCGCCGAGCATGGTGCATCAATGCTAGAAGATGAGCACCGTATCTTCGAAGGTGGTCGCGCTATTATTACCTATCAACCCATTGGCGTTATCTTAGGTATTCAGCCTTGGAATTTCCCGCTATACCAAGTTATTCGCTACAGCGTGTCGAACATTATGGCGGGTAACACAACGGTACTTAAACACGCGCAGAATGTATTTGGTATGGCCCAGGCTATTCAACAAATGTATGAAGATGCGGGTTTCCCGAAAAATGTTTATCAGTCGTTGCTTATAGACGGCAGTACGGCCAGTGACTTAATAAAACACAAATATGTTCGTGGCGTAACTTTTACCGGTAGTGATGAAGTTGGTAAACAGGTAGCAAAAGAAGCCGCCAGTTTATCGAAGAAAACCGTAATGGAGTTGGGTAGTAACGACGCCTTTGTGGTACTTGAAGATGCAGATATCGATAATGCGGTAGAGATGTGTATTCAAGGTCGTGTGATCAATAACGGCGAAACTTGTGTTGCTGCGAAGCGCTTTGTTGTAGTCGATAGCGTATATGATGAATTTAGAGATAAATTCGTCGCGAAGTGTAAAAAACTTAAAGTGGGCGACCCCACCGATGAGAATACCGATTTAGGCCCAATGGCGAGAGAAGATTTACGTGATGAGCTTCATGAGCAAGTGAAAAAGTCGCTAGATGCCGGTGCATCGTTAACGTTAGGTGGCGTGATCCCAGATTCGGATGGGTACTTCTACCCGGTAACGGTACTTGAAGACGTCTCCTCTGGTATGCCTGCATACGATGACGAACTGTTCGGTCCCGTAGCCTCATTAATACGCGCCCGTGATGATAAGCAAGCCATGGAGGTAGCGAACGATTCTCGCTATGGTTTAGGCGGCGGTATTTTTAGTACAGATACTGACAAAGCGGTAGAACTTGCTAAAGACGAGTTCGATACGGGCATGGTAAATATCAACGGCTACTCGTTAGCCCAGCCTAACCTACCCTTTGGTGGCGTAAAAGATAGCGGCTATGGTCGTGAGCACGGTGGATATGGTATGCGTGAGTTCGTAAACATTAAAACCATTATGGTAGCGGAGAAGGCTGCTGAATAGTCATTAGCTATTTAATATCGTTAATTAAAAACGGGCACGTATTACGTGCCCGTTTTTTTATTTAGGCTAAATAAGCTAGAATTTGGCGCTAGCTGTATCGGGTGACACTGCACGTGTCTGGCGCCTTTTGTGTTGTTACTTGCTATTGAGGCGCAAAAGGTAGCGGAATAGGCGTACCGTTAACGCTGGCTTTGCCATCTTTAAGCACTAATTTTGTCTCGTAACCATTCTCGGTTTCTTTTATCAAGCCTTGCTGAGCAAAGGTGCTTAAAACCATTGGGGTTTGCTGCTCGACAGCGGCTTCAAGCTCTTCTGCCGACATATTTTGCGCTTGCGGCGTTGCCATTAACTGCCCCATCATGTAGCCAGACGCTACGCTTTGCGCAAAGGCTTTGTCGGCGGTTACTTGTGCATCGGCCAGTAAGTGTGTTACCCAATAAGCCACATCTTCCATCGTACCTGGCAGCGCATCAATACCAACTAACTTGGTATTTGCGTAGGCGTTAAACGAGCCTTCAGGTAAGGTTGCTTTAAGCTTGGTAATGTTAAGCTCAGGCTCTGCTTTAAGCTGAGTAAGCAAGTTAGCCTCAATAAATTCCATCATTTTGGCGGGGACTTCTTCTGAGGGCACGAGCAGTGATGTATTGCTAAAATCTTGGTAAGCTTTGATGAAATCAACGTCTAAGTTATTTAGGGCAACACCTAACACCATGTCAGAGGCTTCAAGGTCGGGCCCCGTTACCTTATCAATAGCGTATTCCACGTAAACATTGGCTGTGTTGCTGTCTTCATCAATATCGGTGTCTGTTACAAGGGCAATATTCTCAAGCTTTACCGTTTCTCCTGCTTCAAGGCCGGTAACTTCCATATTTTCGATAAGTGCTTTGACTTTCGATTCAAACAGGTCGCCCTTGAAGGCCTCTACCATACTGCCGTTATAGCTTACATCCATGGATAAATTGGATAATTTCATCGAAAACTCATCAGCGTTGATGCTTAGCGATTCACCAAAAGACGTATATAACGTCTGGTCGCCATCAGGTGCAGCTTCACCCTTATAGCCAGAGAAAAGCAGGGTGAAACCTTCTTCCTCATTGGTTGCGCTAAGGGCTGGAATAACATCTGCGTAGCTGAGACCGCCAAATAGTCCAACCACGCCTTCATTGCGATAAATGGGTTGTTGCGCATCCCATTGAACGTACTCTCTTAATTTATCGCCATCAATAAACACCGTGTAGTGAACGCGGCCTAATCCTACACCGTCGCCAAAATATACAGGGCCGTGATGAGCAACCAAGGTAGCGGTAACGCTAGGGTTTTCTTCAATAGGCATTTCAGCTGCATCGACATTTTGTGCATTGACTAGCGCTTGAAAGTCGACAGCAAGTTTGATTTCTGCCGTTGTCGAAAACCAGCCTTTGTCGTACGAAAGTACTTCGGCCGAGTAGACGGCTTGTTCATTCAATTCGTTTACTGCTGCGTTGATATTATCTTCAACACTAGAGCCAATAAAGTAAGGGGCAACACCAAGCGCAACTAAAGTAATACCTGCGCCGGCTAAAAGAGGTTTGTTCATTGTACAATCCTTTGTTCAGAAATAATCAATTTACATGGGGCCTGGGCCATAATCGGTTTATGGCCTAGACAATTTATCGTTGCTCTATAAGTTACGTTCGAGGAATCTGAAACGCAATAAAGCCACTGTTATTAGGCGTACCAAATAAGCGTGCCGCTTGATGAACTTCATTGGGCAAGCTCGCATCAGGCTTAAATTGACCGCTCACTCGAATGTTTTTCATGTTTGTCGGTATAACCGCATCCATAGATAAGCTTAGCAAATTAGGCTCGTTCACCATTATGCCAATATCTTCACCTTCACAACGAAGTGTCGCAGAGTAGGTGCCGAAATCAATGGGCCCTTGGGTACCTGCTACCGTTGCATTAAGCCAATCTCCCGTACCATCAAGCGACTCACACGCTGGACCAAAGGTTAGGTCATTAAGCGAGACCTTAAAGCGCCCGCCTGCGTTAACGGGCAGAGGTAAGCGAACCTGCGCAAGCACTCTGTCTACAGGAAGGTAAAGGGTAAAGTTTTCAGTATTAACCGTATTTTGGCTAAAAAGCCCGGTGGTAACAGGCCCTTCAAAGGCAATGTCGTTTTTATCGCGAATGTTACCTGCTTTGAGGTCAAGCTTAGCTTTACCCAGTAACAGGTGTAGCGGATTAAGCTCCCATTTTACGTTATTAATTGGAAGGCTATTCACTACCACCGTCTGCGCTTTACCCGAAAATAAGCTGCCGCTGACCCCGCTGATAGAAACATTATTTGGCAGCGACAGTCGGCCAATCACTTGTACTGCAGGGATGTATGCGATGGCAAACAATAAAAAGGCGAGAATGCCGCCTATTATCCAACTAACTTTCGACTTCATGCTTTACCTAACTGTAGTCGGCGAATTTTGATATAGCCTGGGGCATCTGCTTCGGCAATATCGGCTTGAAGAATAACTACGCCCATGTTTTCCATGGCTTTTAGCCAGTCTAAAACCGCGTTAAAAGGCGCTTGATCTACCCACACTTGAAGCTCATCACCCTGAGGCTGCATGCGTGAAATAGCAATGTCGTGCTGAGCGGTAGTGCGGTTTACCGCTTGGGGTAAAGAGCCAGAAAAGGCGCGTTTACTGCCCGTACTGCGGCGTAATTGCTGTGCGCGTGCACCGCTGTCTTTTACCCAAACTAAAAGCGACTGCTGGTTATCAAGCAGCTGCTTCTGTTTGTCTAAAGCAGTATTAAGTGGCGACCAAACAGCAAAATAGAACAGCGCAATCGCAATCATAACAGCGGAAATAAGCACCAGTTTTTGCTCACGTTCAGTGAGGGCTTTGTATTTTTCTAATAGTGCGTTCACGACGTACTCCTTACTGACACTGTACCTACAACGCCGTTGTCACGGTTATTGATAGCACCTTGTTCAACCAGAAAGCCCGCGTTTTCGGCGCTGCGTTTAAACTGCTCTAATGCTTCAAAATTTTTACCTTGTGCCTGAATGCGAATTTCAGTGCGCGAGGCGTCGAAGCGCAAGGTTTGAGGCTTAACGTCTGTTGCTGTGAATGCTGGCGCAAGCTGATCTAGCATAATAAGCATAGAGGCATCACCGCCGCCCTGCTCTAGCTTTGCAAGCTCACTTTGTAGCTTTAATCGAACGTTGCGATAAGTGCCAATATTGGGGAAGCCTGCTTTTACCGCAGCATTTATTTCACTGCTAAGCGCTTGGTTTTCCGATTTTAGCTGATAAAGGGTAACGCCCTTATCAATAAGACTGGTACACAGTGCAAGTACCGCGAGCACAGCGGCTACACGCCACTGGCTTAGCACACCGCTGCGTTTGCGTTTAAGTTTGTACTCGCCTTGGCATAAGTTAAAGCTGCTTTGCATGGCTTCTTTAGCCAATACTTGCATGGGCAATTCAAGTGGTGCCTGTGCTTCTTCGATATTGGGCAAGCTACTTAAATCGATACCCGCGTAGTTTGTGATAGTCACCGGGGCTTCCTGCTGCGCAGTGAAGTGCACAAGGGTTGGTAGTAACCACGCTTGCTCGCCCTGAACGCCTTTAAACTCATCTTGGCGAACCAGTAACTGCTCGCCTAATGTGAGCACCGACCAGCCATTAGGCGTTGCAGGAACAGCGAGAACGTCAGGAATAATGGTGTCGCAGAAAAGACCAGCTTCGCTTAACCAAGCTTGCCATTGAAGCATCTTTTCGTGACTGACTATCGCCACCGCTTGCTCATCGCCACGCTTAGGGCCAATGGCAAAGAACTGTTGGCTAATGTCGGTAGCCAACTCGTCTTCAAGCATAAACGGGATAGCGCTGATTATCTTGCGACCCGCTTTAGGCGGTAGCTCTACCCATTTGAGCAATATGTCACTGCTAGGGGCTAAAGCAATAACGCTTCGCTGGCCTGCGCGTTCGGTTAGCGTAGATAAGTCTTCTGCACTTGGCAATTCACCAGAAGCAATAATTTCATCTTCTGTTTTTGAATAAACCAGCCAGCTTATCGGATCGGTGTAGTTGGCGCCTAAACGCACCAATAATTGTTCCATTAATAGGTTCCCCCAAACTCGCGATTCACAACATTAACGCCGCTATCGGCGCTAGCGTGAAACACGGTGGAAAGCTTAAAGGTTGCTTTGTTGTATTGTGTTTTTGTATGCAACATAAAATATTCAGTTTTAACTGAAAACCAGTCTTGTCGAGAGCTTGTTAAATTCAGTGCCTGAATAGACGGTTCGCTTAAAAACGCGTTGGTATCGTCCCACCCATTTTGTGGGCGACTGCTTAGCAAACTTGCAGCTTGTTGAATATCAAGCCCTGTTAACCCTGCCAGCAGCGGTGCATCTTCTTCTTCTTCTAACGTGTTAACGTTAATTTTTAACTCACTGTAATCTGGGATCACACACACTAAAGGCAGTAATGCGTTTAGCCATTCTGGTGACACTCCGTTAATAATACGCAATTCACTTTTTGATGCCAGTGGTCCGTTAGCTGCAAGGTATGGAAATTCTCTCGATTCATACTCGCTGTCTTCTGCCCCATACGGTCGCATGTTGTCGTCGTCATCCACCCAGTCGGCAAGACTGTCGCGTAGCGTGTCAGCGGTGTAGTTATCTAGTCCATCAACACTAAGTGATAGCAGCATAGTGTGAAAGGCTTCCATAGCCTCAGTGGTATTGCTCGAGGCGCTATTTGCGTTATTCGAAGCGCTACCCGATGTGATAGCGTTAAGATTAAAACAGGCCTGTAGGTCTTCTAAGTTTGCCGTTAGGCCGCCGTTTTCTAACGGATAGCTAAATTCCTGCGCCCAAGGTTGATCAATAGAAATGACCTCAGGGCTTTCTTCAACAAGAGATTGGATGGACTTTCTTGCAAACGCTTCTGCTCCCATGGCATACCAGTAGGCTTGATTATTGTCTTTTAAGTTCATGGTGCGCTGAACTTGAAGCTGCAGCCGCGTGCCCATTTCGGTAGCCAGCACGGCAACTAGCGCCACAATCATCAAAACGATCATTAGCGCCACACCCTGCTGCTTGCCCGGTGCATTACCAAGTTGCGGCTTTGCAATAGCTGAGCTCGCTTGTCTGTACTTTTTTAGCGGCGTGTTATTGTTTGTTATGCTCATGATGATTCACCCGTTGTTAAGGTGAATTCCCTGCGAATTTTGCCAAAGTCCTTGCTAACAAACTCCACCGCTACGGCGCGAGGAAGTGTTGAACCCTTGTAGCTCTCACTCCAAGAGATATCGTCATCCTCATCTAATGAACTGCTGTTCGAGGTGGCAAGAAACTCAACTTTTAAACTTTCTACGTCTTCTAGCAGCACCCGTACTTTGGGCTCGTAGCCAATAACATTGTCAACATAGTTACTGTATAAACGCTCTAGCTTGTTCTCTTTTAAGCGGTAAGCGACGTACTGTAAGGTACTTCTTGGGAGCATTAGCTGAGGGTTGTGCCAGCCTCCGCGCACAAAGCCAATGCCATCACCATCGCTGTCGTCTGTTTCGCCGCCCGCCATTACCACTTCTTGTTTTTCACCGTTAACTCTTACTGCGCGAGGCACTGCTTGTTGAAGGTCTCGTTCAATGGTGATCATGGCGCGCTGTAATAGTTGAAGCTTTGCAAAGCGCTCTTCTGAAATATCGTTACTGTCGATAACCGTGGTAAGTAAACCTGTTGATGCCAAGCCGATGAGGGTGAAAATGGCCATGGCTATCAGTATTTCAATAAGCGTAAAACCGCGCTGCATACTAATTTCCCGCCGTCGGCTTTGCGACAAAGGTCGTCACAGACGTTACGGAGCTGTCGTAGCTTTCGTCTTCGCCGACAGAAACGGTGACAGACCGTAAATCATTGTCATTGGTTTTAGTGACGGTTTGTTGCCAGTACCAGGTGCGATCGGCCATCTCCATGGTACCTTTCAAATTGTTCTTAGGCGGCCACGTAGTATCTAGCTGAAGTTGGTTTAAGCGGTTGCTTGCCACCCAGTTGGCGAAGGTCACCGACTCTATCTGCCCAACACTGGATAAATGCTCGCCTGCCGCTTTGAGTACGGCGGTGCCGGTAAGCGCAAAAATAAGTAGCGCCACCATCACTTCAAGCAGGGTTAATCCAGTTTGGTAGCGCGGGGCATAGGGTAAGTTGCTGCTTTTATCCAGTGCAGGTTTGAAAAACGACCTTGTCAACGGTGTCTTTGCATCTGCTTTGCGCTTAAAGATGGATGCCTTCATAACGGACGCTCCAGCGGCCCTTCAAGCACTAAAGGCGGTAGATCTTGGTTTTGAAGGCTATAATAGACGGGGTCGTCGCCATCATCACCTTCATAGTTAAACGACAGCGTAAAAGGGGTAATTTCGCCGCTCGACATAATGAGAATTTGTGGGGGAGGAAGCTTCTTTTCTTCTTCGTTGCCTATCTCAACGCCTTCGTCAGACACGCTTAAGTTCTCGTCAAACAACTCACGGTCAAACAGTCGGTCTTCAACGTCCCACGGCAAGTCATCAAGGTTTAAGGTGAAGGTGAAGGGCTCGGGCAAGGTGTAGGGCTCATAGGTCTTTTCACCTTCTATGCGTTGCCACTGGTCATCGTCGTCTAAATAAACAAAATAATACTCATTTTTGTCCGCTTCAAAGCGTACACCAAGCTGCTGCTGATTTAACACTGCGAAGTCGCTGGCCATGTCAACAATGACCTGCAGGCGCTGGGCTTGTGATTTAAGTAAGTCAGACTTACTCGCCCCAAAAGCGTTAAACATGACGTAGCCAGCGGCTAGACCCATTAGTAGCAGTACTAACATGACTTCTAAAAGGGTGAAGCCTATATTGTGTTTGTAGGTACTGCCGCTGCTTTGCATAAGAGTTAGTTCAAATACTCGTTGATATTCCAGTTACCAATATCATCATCAGTGCCTGGCTCACCGTCTGGACCGTTTGAGAAAATATCGACTACGCCAAGCTCTCCCGGGCTAATTAGCGCGTAAGGGTTGCCCCACGGATCTTCAGGTAAACGCTTGATAAAGCCGCCTTCAGGGTAGTTGCGTGGAATTGGGTCGATGGTAGGTGCGGTTACCAGGGCGTCTAAGCCTTGCTCAGTGGTTGGGAAGCGGTTGTTGCGAAGCTTGTACATTTCAAGCGCACTTTCCATTTGCTGTATATCAACAGCGGCTTTTTTAAGCTGCGCTTCTTCTTGGTTACCCAAGATTTGCGGTGCAACCATAGAGGCCATAATACCGATGATTAGAAGTACGACCATGACTTCAATCAAACTGAAACCAGAACTGCGATTAAGTGTTTTCATTAAATATTCACCATGTTGTTCAATGCTAAAATTGGTTGCAATATTGCCATAACGATAAACAGAACAATGCCCGCCATCGATACAATAAGTAAGGGTTCAAATACCTTAAGTGAGACACCAATAAGCGCTTCAAATTCCCTATCTTGATTATCTGCGGCGCGAGCTAGCATTTGCTGTAATTCGCCCGACTTTTCACCTGACGCAATCATATGCATCATCATAGGTGGAAACATTTTCGTGTTATCCAGCGCAGCCCTCAAACTGCTACCTTCTTTAACGTTAATAGCGGCGTCGGCTACTTGATTTTTAATATGCTGATTTTCAAGGACATCGCCTGAAATACGCATAGCTTCAAGTAGCGGCACTGCGCTGGCACTTAATATACTTAACGTACGTGCAAAGCGGGCCGTGTTTAGACCGCGCGACACGCGGCCTATCAAAGGTAAGGTTAAAAGCGCTTTGTGATAGCGCAGCTTCATATGCTTTTGCTGCAATACGCGCTGTATAATAACTATAAGCACGCCTATGCCGATTAGCATGAACAACCCGTAGTTTTGAAGCCAAGTGCTCACTGAAATAAGGAATTGGGTAATACCCGGAAGGTCTTGCCCCATGTGGTCGAATTGCCCCACAATTTTTGGTACTACCACGGTTAAAAGCAGCAGTACGATACCCATTGCAAAAAACAGCATTAACGATGGATAAATCATCGCCTGAGTAATTTGGCTGCGGGTTTGCTGCCTGCGCTCGGTATAGTCGGCTAAGCGGTTAAGCACGGTATCAAGGTGGCCTGACTTTTCACCTGCCGCCACCATGGCGCGGTATAACTCGTCAAACACACTGGGAAACTGTCCTAATGCATCGGCAAGCCCGTGACCTTCCACGACTTTACTGCGTACTGCCATCATCATGTTTTTCTGGCGGGGCTTTTCGCATTGTTCCGCAACGGCAAGCAAGGCTTCTTCAACCGGAAGGGCCGACTCTACAAGGGTAGCCATTTGCCGTGTAAGTAGCGCTAAATCGGAGGCTGAAATGCGTGGTTTAAACAGTGAAAATGAAAGCCCTTTGCCTTCGTTTTGTGTGCGCTCTGCAACTTGCTCTACTTCCAAAGGAATTAAGCCCTTTTCGCGCAGCTGTTGGCGCACCTGACGGGCATTATCGCCTTCAAGCACGCCATTTGTGTTCTTACCGCGGGCATTAACCGCTTTATAAGCGAAAGCCGCCATCTAGTCTTCCCTCGTTACTCGAAGCACTTCTTCAAGAGAGGTTTCACCGATAAGCACTTTACTACAGCCATCTTCACGGATGCTTGGGGTAGAGGTTCTGATGTAGCGCTCAATGGCTTGTTCGCCCACACCTTCGTGCATCATTTCACGCACTTTTTCATCAACTAAAAGCAATTCGTGAATACCCGTACGGCCACGATACCCGGTTTGGTTACACGCTGCACAGCCGTGAGGTTTGTAAATTGTAGTGCTGCTGGTGGCCCCTTGGCCTAATATTTCAAGTTCAGACGCATCCGGCGTATGCGGCTTTTTACAGTCTGGGCATAGCGTACGAACGAGTCGCTGTGACAGTACTGCCAATAAACTGGAAGATAAAAGGAAAGGCTCTATGCCCATGTCTTCTAAGCGAGTAATGGCGCCAGCGGCGGTGTTAGTATGCAGGGTAGAAAGCACTAAGTGACCGGTTAAACTGGCCTGAACGGCAATTTGCGCAGTCTCGATATCACGAATCTCACCGACCATGACAACATCGGGGTCTTGACGCAAAATTGCGCGAAGGCCTCGTGCAAAGGTCATGTCTACACGGGGGTTAACCTGCGTTTGTCCAATGCCTGGCAGGTCGAATTCGATAGGATCTTCTACCGTTAAAATATTCCTATCGCGGGAGTTTATCTCGGTAAGCCCTGCGTACAAGGTGGTACTTTTACCGGAACCGGTAGGGCCAGTAACCAAAATAATACCGTGTGGTTTTCGTATTAACGTCGAGAAATGGTTACGGTTTTGCAGCGTCATGCCCAAATCTTCTAGATTCAAGCGGGCGTTATTTTTGTCTAAAAGACGCAGTACCACACGTTCGCCGTGGCTAGAAGGCATCGTCGAAACACGAACGTCTACCGCTCGCCCGGCAATACGCAGTGTAATACGGCCATCCTGGGGGACGCGTTTTTCTGCAATATCTAGCTTGGCCATTACTTTTATACGCGATACCAGCATAGAGCTAAGCTTGCGATTGGGGCGCAAAATTTCCCGCAACACACCGTCTACCCGAAAGCGAACCACAAGCTGGTTTTCAAACGTTTCGATATGAATATCTGACGCGCCTTCTTTAATTGCTTCACCTAGCATGGCGTTAATAAGCTTGATAATAGGGGCGTCGTCTTCGCTATCTAGCAGGTCTTCAGTGTCGGGTAAGTCTTCTGCAAGGGCGAATAAATCGCTTTCGTTGCCTAAGTCTTCCATTAACTGCTTCGCTGCAGAACTATCGCGCTGAAACGCGCTAGTCAGTAAGTTTTCAAATTCGTCAGCGGGTATAGTTTTCGGTACAAAAGGCTCGCCGTAGAAGCGACGCACTTCTGCAAACACGTCAAACGGCGTGTTTTCTGTAAAATACAGCACCGCTGGCGTTTCGTTGGTTTCAAGCAGCACCTGGTTGCGCTTAGCAAAGCTAAAAGAGAGCTGCTTAGGGCCGGCCTCTGCTTCAGGTAAGCCGGCGTCATCACCCATGGCTTCTAGGGCTTCTTCTTGGGCCTCTAGTGCTTGAGTAAGTTGTTCATCCGCCATACTACTCGTTACCTTCTTTTTGCTTCTCTTTCTCAGTCAGGTACTCTTCAAACGACGGTGGAAGGGCTAATGCATCGTCCCACTGCGGCATGCTTGGCGTTTCAGCTGACGGCATTAACGATACACCCTCTTGCTGACGTTTAAGCTGGAGTGCGCGAATGTAGTTATATTTACGATGGCTAATGGCGTTCATGGTTGCACCGTCACGTACAATAGTTGGCTTTAAGAACACCATTAAGTTGCGCTTACGTTTGCTTGTAGACGTCGTCTTGAAAAGATGACCAAGAACAGGGATATCGCCTAAAAGTGGCACTTTAGACACACTTTCTTGTACGTCTTCGTCAATCAAGCCGCCTAGTACGATAGTACCACCATCGTCAACAATCACTGTGGTTTTGATTTCGCGCTTGTTGATAGAGATGTCTACTGATGTCGCACCGCTAACGCTAGACACTTCTTGTTCAATAAGAAGCTGAACGGCATCGCCTTCGTTAATTTGCGGCGTAACTTTAAGTTTAATACCCACTTCTTGACGATCCACCGTTTGGAACGGGTTAGAGTTGTTCGAGCCGGTTGTCGTACCGGTAATAATAGGTACCTCTTGACCAACAATGAAAAACGCTTCTTCGTTATCCATGGTAGTTAGGTGAGGTGTGGCAAGAATATTTGAATTGGTATCAGTGCTTACCGCTTGTACCACTGCGCCCCAGCCATTTTCGATAACGCCAGCAATCAGGCCGTTTGCACCGCCAAGTAAGCTTGCAAGAGCAGTGAAGTCGCCTTCTATCGTGTCCGTTGTTTCTACCACTTCACCGTTGGCAGTGATGTTGGTTTGCGTGGTCTCTCTATCTTCGGCCTGTCGTAGTGCCACAGCTAATGAACCGACGCCTATAACACCATTATTGAACTGTGTACCACCGCCCTCTTCTGACACCCATTGCACACCTAATGTGTTGCCGTCGCCTTCAAAAACTTCAACGATAATGGCTTCAACTTGTACCTGTGCACGGCGAATATCCAGTTGACGCACCACTTCTTCTAGCGAGCGCATCATGTCTGGCTCTGCAGTTATAACGATGGCGTTAGAATCTTCGTGTGCGTCGATGCTAATTTCGCGGTTTGAGCTTGCTCTGCGCGATGTGGCGCCGCTGCCTTGCTCTTCTGCTTGGATACTGGCCGATACGCCTTGCAGAACTTTGACTAAATCTTCTGCCTTAGCGTAATTAAGAAACAGTACGCGAGTGTTGCCATTGGACTCCAGCTCTTGGTCCATGCGTTGAATAAGATTGATAAGACGCTGACGCGCTTTAATGTCGCCGCTTACGATCACAGAGTTCGTTCTGTCGTCTGCTACAACGCGAGGTTCAGATTTAGCGCCTGTATTGGCTTTACCTTGTGATTTGTTGATACTTTCAATAATACGTACCATCTCAGAAGCTGAAGCATAACGAAGCTTAACAATCTCTACTTCTTCGTCACCAGCGCGGTCTACGCGCTCAATGATTTCAACAAGACGATTAACCACCGCAGCGCGGCCAGTTAGCATCATAACGTTAGAAGGGTCGTGACTTACCACATTTCCGCCGCCCGCCTGGTCGTTTAATTGACGCAAAATAGGGGCAAGTTCACGTACCGGCACGTTATAAACTGGAACCACGCGAGTAATGAACTCATCACCGTCTTGCTTGGCGCCTTCGACAACCGGAATGTTTGATGTTTTTGCATCCTTAGAACGTACCACTTTTAAAATACCGCTGGGCATTTCTACAACGGCAAAGTCGTAAACCTGAAGTACGTTTAGGAAAAATTGATAGTACTGATCTTCATTGAGCATATCGTAGCTGCGTACGCTAATTTTGCCGCGTACGTTGGGGTCCACAATAATAGTGCGCTCAAGATTTTTACCAACGATATTGATGAATTCATTGATGTCAGTATCTTTGAAATTAGGCATGTACTCAGCAGCGGTCACCGAGAAACACAGAAGCGCTGTACACATTGCTGTGCCTAAGCGAGATAATAGTTTTTGGCTAGTGCGCCTTTTCATTCTAACTTCCTTCATTTCCTAACTTGTCGATGGCTGGTTTGCGTTGCAATTTTTAATGCCTACCTGATGACGAATGAGCCGTTACCGTTTTAGTTGTTGTTACGCCTCGGGTAAATCTAGGTATAGCGTGGTTAAACTGCCATCTCGAATAATCGTTAATTCTATATTTTGTGCATTGCGTAGCTCAGACAGTGCCTCTTGCGATTGCTGCAAGTCGGTAAGGTCTAGCCCGTTAATTTGTGTAATGACATCGCCAGCTTCAAGACCTGCCGATTTAAATAGTTCAGGCTCTTTTCCTGGGCTCACCTGGTAACCAATAAGTTGGCCTTCTTCTGTTTTTGGCGATATTGAAATAAAGTCAGTAAAGCTTGCTGGGCGTTCTCTTAGTGCCGCAGTGGCCTCTATCGCTTCTTCGCTTAGTTCAACGGTATCGTCTTCATATTCATCTTCTTGAGGTGCAGGGCGCTGTCTTGCCTGCATTTCACGGCGCCTGTTGGCTTCGTCATAATCAATGCCGTCTAACATTAGGGTTTCGTTTCTCACCCCATTTTTAATGATTACACGGTCGTTATACACCTTTTGCAACGTGGCGTTGGTGCCCTCAANTTTTTTCGCCTAAACCGTATACCGCTTGGCTGCCGCGGTTTTCTATAATAGCGGTGCCTGCTTCTTGGTCTGAACTTGCCACCACCCCTGTTAGCGTTAAGTTTAAGCGTGTTTCTGGTGCGTCAGTCACCTCCGCTACGGGCTCGGCTGGCTTTGCTGCCGCATTACCAAATAAATTCAGCTGTTGTATTTTGGCAATGTTGACCCCACTTTTGCCTGATGACGAAGAAATAACTGGAGCACGGCTTATTGTGGGTGTCGCAGATAGCTGAGGTTCGGGTATAATTCGCCACACAAATTTGGCAGCGAATGCAATTAAATACAGGCTAAGCAGAACCACTACGATGGTATGTAGCTGTTTTTGATGCTGGCTTAGATAAACAACCAGAGGTTGTGGGTTGGGTCTATTAAATGTCATGCTGCCACTGATGGTACTGCTTTATTATAATATAGTGAATTTTTGGTTAACCGTGCTTTAGCAAACCCATAATAGCCTAGTAAAGGTGAGGGTCACAACACTAAAGCTACACCATTACGAAATTATTACATGAGCCAATCGGAAAGCAACAATACAACACAAAACGTCAGGCTGGACAAGTGGCTATGGGCTGCAAGGTTTTTTAAAACCCNGAGCCATTGCTAGAGACATGGTGCAGTCGGGAAAGGTCCAGTACAACGGGCAGCGAACCAAGCCTGGTAAACATGTAGAGCTTGGTGCCATGATTAAAGTTCCCGCAGGGTGGGATAATCGTGAAATAAAGGTGCTAGGCTTAAGTGACAAGCGCTTGAGTGCGCCTTTGGCACAAGCACTTTTCGAAGAAACGGCTGAAAGTGTAACAAAACGTGAAGAAAACCAAGCTGCCCGTAAATTGAGCGCATTTCACAGCCCTAAACCAGATCATAGACCTGATAAAAAGCAGCGACGACAGATTATTAAATTTAAGCAGCAATAGTGAGCTGCGCAACAGGATTATTTATGAGTGATTTCGATAAATTACACCGCTTCTTATTTACACAAGCTAACGTTCGCGGCGAATTAGTTCGCCTAGATGAGAGCTTAAAGAACATTGTGCACAGCTATGAATACCCTGTGCAAATTCAAACGTTACTGAGTGAAATGGCGGCAGCGACGTCACTGTTAACGGCAACGCTTAAATTTAAAGGTGAGATTTCACTTCAAATTCAAAGCAAAGGCCCGGTAAGTTATGCAGTGTTAAATGCCACTCACGAGCAAACACTGCGCGGTGTAGCACGTTGGGACGAAACACTTGAAACCCTACCTGACACGTTTTCTGAGCTATTGACCCAAGCCGTTTTGGTTATCACCATTACCCCAGATGAAGGCGAGCGCTATCAGGGCGTTGTGGCATTAGATAAGCCATCTTTAGCTGAGTGTATCGAAGGCTACTTTGCACAGTCAGAACAGCTAGCAACCAGTGTTCACCTAATGACAGATATGAGCGACCCTAAAAATGCTAAAGCGTCGGGCGTGTTGCTACAAGTTCTACCTACCGATGCAAGCGCCACGGATGTATCGCAAGCCAATGAGTTTGCTCACATCTCAAAGCTTACCGAAACGCTGACCAAAGAAGAGATGTTTTCTTTGTCGGTTGAAGACATTTTGTATCGCCTTTACCACCAAGAAGACGTGGAAATGTACCCAGCAAAAGACGTAACCTTTGCGTGCTCATGTTCTAAAGAGCGAAGCGCAGAAGCGCTGCGTCATGTGGAAAAATCTGAACTGCACGCCATTATTGCCGAAGAAGGGGCGATAAAAATGAACTGTCAGTACTGCCATGCAGAGTACCGTTTCGACAGTATCGAC
Source organism: Alteromonas mediterranea DE (assembly GCF_000020585.3). Taxonomy (NCBI): domain Bacteria; kingdom Pseudomonadati; phylum Pseudomonadota; class Gammaproteobacteria; order Alteromonadales; family Alteromonadaceae; genus Alteromonas; species Alteromonas mediterranea. The sequence continues at coordinate 4,327,691 of NC_011138.3, read as the reverse complement.
GTTGAAGCTATTCATAACGGTAACTTCGACGTATCGTCATCAAACCAATAACCTCTATAGGTTAAAGCCTGCCAAGAAGGTAGCGGCTTTACGTCATAGATAAAAGCACCAACGGATGCGATAGCGCTGAACGTGGTGCTTTTTTGATTCTCCTTGCTATGATTGAAAGCTTCAAGCATGGCCTTAACACTTAACATCTGGTTAAAAAGCACTCAGCAGTAAGTGTTTAGCTTTTCACCACGGGCTCCCTTATTTAATTTTTTCTCCTTTTGAAAGTTTTCACTCTTTATTTTAAATTTTTTTGCCCGCTTTTTATTTTGAAATTCATCGATCAATACGGTCTTACAAATCCAATATTTTACATTTTTAACGAAGGAAAAGGCTTTCCTTGTAATTAATTTACAATATTTATGAAATTGTAGACGAGTAAATAGTGAGTATGTGTTTTAAAAATGCCCTTCAAGCCTTGTTTACATTACACTCGAAGAGGTGATACTTTTTTGAAAGTGCTTTTGAAAAATTACATATAGGGTAACAGCCATGACCGCAGCAGCCTCAATTCAAACGGAACTGAAAGTAACGCCACTTACTGACCTGCCGAACGCAGAACTTATCGAACGCGCTGTATTGCGCGGCGAAGGCGTTCTCGATAAAAACGGTGCACTTGTTGTTGAAACCGGTAAGCGTACCGGTCGCTCTCCCAATGACCGATTTATCGTCAAAGAACCTTCGACAGAGAAGGATATTGATTGGGGCAAGGTAAATAAACCATTCGACGCTGACAAATTCGACGCGCTGTGGGATAGAGTGGAGGCTTATCTTTCTACTCAAGAACACTTTTTATCACACCTTCAAGTAGGTTCAGATCCTGAACATGCGTTATCACTTGAGGTAAGAACGCAAACCGCTTGGCAGCACGTTTTTGCCCGTAATCTATTTATTATTCCTGAAAAATGGAATGTTAAAGGCGATACGCCGTGGCAAATCTTAAACGTGCCAGGTTTCACTTGCGAACCAGAACGTGACGGTACAAACAGCGACGGCACAGTTATCATCAACTTCGCTAAAAAGCGTGTTTTGCTAGCTGGCATGCGTTACGCGGGTGAAATGAAAAAAGCGATGTTCTCAGTACAGAACTTCCTGCTTCCAGCTAAAGACGTGCTACCTATGCACTGTTCAGCCAACGTGGGTGAAGAAGGCGATGTGGCCTTGTTCTTTGGTCTTTCAGGGACAGGTAAAACCACGCTTTCAGCCGACCCCAAGCGTTTTCTAATTGGTGACGATGAGCATGGCTGGGCACCAGGTAGCGTATTTAATATTGAAGGCGGTTGCTACGCTAAATGTATTGACCTTTCTCAAAAGAACGAGCCGGTAATTTGGAACGCGATTAAATTTGGCACAATTTTAGAAAACGTTGTGTTAGACGAGACACGCACGCCAGACTATACCGACACATCGTTAACGCAAAACTCGCGTGCAGCCTACCCGCTAGAACACATTGAAAAGCGCGTAGCTGAAAACAGAGGCGGCGAGCCGCGCTCAGTCGTATTTTTAACCTGTGACGTAAGTGGTGTATTGCCTCCCGTTTCGGTATTAAGTGAAGAAGCGGCGGCGTATCACTTCCTAAGCGGCTACACAGCGAAGGTAGGCTCTACTGAAATTGGTTCTACAAGCGATATTGAATCAACCTTCTCAACCTGTTTTGGTGCGCCTTTTTTCCCGCGTCCAGCAGGCGTGTATGCAGAGCTTCTTATTAAGCGGGTTAAAGCGTTTGGCGCTAAGGTTTACTTAGTCAATACCGGTTGGACGGGCGGCCCTTACGGCACAGGTAGCCGTTTTGATATCCCTACTACCCGCGCCATTATCGATGCGATTGTGTCGGGTAATTTGGCCGATGTTGAAACTCAGCACATTGATGCGTTAAACCTTGATGTGCCTGTCGCCATTGACGGCGTAGACAGCAATTTGCTTGTGCCGCAAAACACGTGGGCAGACAAAGAAAAATACAACGAATACGCCGCTAACTTAGTTAACGACTTCAAACAGAACTTTGAAAAATACGACGTTAGCGACGCTATCGTTAAAGCCGGACCGGGTAACTAATACTCGGTTCGCCCCTTCCCAACGTTCATCACACTCAACGTGATTGATGTTTTGCCCGCACCGTGTTGCGGGCTTTTTTATGGCTGAACATTGCTACTTACCTTTGCATTAACATTTTTCACACAATGAATACGTATGTTTATTTATGTCGACACTGCCTGCCGTTATCATTTGGTTAACATAATAAGGTTTTCAGCGTGCGACGAAATTGCTTGATGCTGAAACGAAAAGAAAGGTTTTAGTATGTCGAAAAAGCACAAGCGTTCAGTTTTATCAGCCGTAGTTAGCGCAACCCTATCTCGCCGCTTATTGGCTACGTTACCGGCTCTCGCGTTGATATCAGGGAATGCGTTGGCCGTCGTTGAACAATTTTCTTTACAGGGCAACACGCTTTACATTGATACAGACACTAACGATTTTACGCTAACAGCATTAGGCAATAAGAGCTTTCAAGTCACTTACGTAACGGATAACAGCGGTAAACCCTATGAGAATCTGTCGTCTATGGCGTTACCAGAACATGTGGCGGCTAATGAACTAACCGTAGACGTATCTGATACACCTAATACCATTACGCTTACCTACGACAATGCTTCAGCGAGTATCGATAAACAAAGTCATGCAATAAGCTATTCGCTTAACGGTGAAGTGGTTACCAAAGAGCGGGACGGTCTTTCGATAAATAGCCACGGCGTGAGTTTATCGTTTGCTCTTAGTGATGATGAAAAGCTCTATGGCGGTGGTCAACGTGTATTGGGCATGGATCGTCGCGGAAACGCCATGCCGCTTTATAACAAAGCGCATTATGGGTACACCACGTCATCGAACCAGATGTATTTTGGTCTGTCTGCGGTCATGTCATCGAAGCACTACAGTGTACTGTTTGATAACACGGCATCAGGTGAGCTTGATATGGGCAGCAGTACGCCCGACGAACTGTTGTTTTCTGCCAAAGGCGGGCGCGCCAGCTACATTATGGTGTTGGGTGAAAGCTTATCTGACACTGTGAAATCTACGGTTGCCATAACGGGCAAACAGCCACTGCCGCCACGCTGGCTACTGGGTAACTTCGCGTCACGATTTGGCTATAAATCCCAAGATGAAGTAATGAATGTTGTGGATGCATTTAACAAGCAAGATATTCCAGTGGATGCAGTGGTTCTGGATTTATATTGGTTTGGTAAAGACATAAAAGGACACATGGGGAACTTAAGTTGGGACACTGCCACGTTCCCTGAGCCTGAGAAGATGATTAGCGAGCTTCGAGAGCAAGACGTGAAAACCGTGCTTATTACCGAGCCATTTATTCTTACTACATCAAAGCAGTGGGACAGCGCGGTAGAAAATAACGCCCTTGCTCAAAATGATCAAGGTACGCCGTACACCTTTGACTTCTACTTTGGCAATACTGGTCTTGTTGATGTGTTCAGCGAAGCGGGCCAAGACTGGTTTTGGCAATATTATGAAAAGCTAGCCGCACAAGGCGTTGCTGGCTGGTGGGGCGACTTAGGAGAGCCGGAGGTTCATCCTGATGATATTCAGCACGCTTGGAGCGAAGCCGGCCTTGGTAATCAGACGGTGAGCGGTACCGAAGTGCATAACGGCTATGGCCATCAGTGGGCGAAAACCGTGTATAACAACTTAACTGAACTTCAAAGTGATACGCGCCCGTTCGTGCTCATGCGTTCAGGCTTTTTGGGCAGCCAGCGTTACGGTATGGTGCCGTGGACGGGCGATGTAAGCCGAAGCTGGGGCGGGCTTAAACCGCAGGTAGAACTCGCACTTCAAATGAGTGTGTTTGGTTTAGCCTATACTCACTCCGACTTAGGCGGTTTTGCAGGAGGCGACACCTTTGACGCAGAGCTTTACACGCGTTGGCTTCAGTTTGGCACCTTTTCGCCGGTATTTAGGCCTCATGCTCAAGATAACATTGCGCCAGAACCGGTTTTTCACGACGACCCAGTAAAGTCTATTGCGCGTGAATTTATTCAGCTTCGCTATGACATGCTGCCCTATAACTATTCATTGGCTTTTGAAAACGCGCTATTCGGCACGCCGTTAATGCGCCCGCTTGCCATGGTATTTAATGAAAATAAGTGGTTCGAAAGCGCAAAAAGCTATATGTGGGGCGATGCCCTGTTTGTTTCACCTGTGACTCAGCCGAACCAACAGACATGGGCCGTTGAGTTGCCACCTGGCATTTGGTTCGACTTTTTTTCAAGTGCCAAGTATCAAGGAGGTAAAACGGTTGATTACCCACTCACTCAGGATAATTTTCCGGTTTGGGTAAAAGCGGGAAGCTTTATGCCTATGTCTGAGGGGCTTTCGCGCACAGAACATTTTGATGCTCGGGAGCTAGAAATGCATTACTGGCACGACCATTCAGTGATCTCATCGTCTTACACCTATTATGAGGATGACGGCAAAAGCCCTAACTCTGTTGAAAAGGGCTTGTACACGACGTTGCAGCTTAACGCATCGGTAGATGAGAGCGCTGATCTCACCCTGACACTTGATAGTCAAGGTAGTTATATCGGTATGCCGCAGCAGCGAAATATAACCTACGTGGTTCACGGACTCACTGAAAGGCCGCAGAAAGTATTGGTAGACGGGGCGCCTGCGCCTGCTACCTGGAGTGAGAAAGGGAAAACGCTTTCACTTGCATTTACGTGCGATTATCAGCAATCTGTAGAGATAGTGATCATGTAATAATAGCTGGTTCACTTTATGGTAAAGGGTACGGCGTGTGCGTGTACCCTTGAACATTAAAAAGATGTCTCTTCAACGATATCAACCATGGAGCTTTAATGAGCCGACTTCCCGCCACTATCGTCATTTTTGCCGGTTTTTTCCTAATAGGTAAGTTATTTCTTTTATGGGGAATACTACTACCTGATATAGCCGCCGATCTTCAGATGTCGGAACTCATCAGTGGCGCGCTTTTCTCTCTTTTTTCAGTAGGCATGATGTTAGGCGCAGTGATTGGAGGGAAGTACGCCAGTCGCTTTGAATACATGCCTTTATTGGCAGCACTATTAAGCATCAATACCGTGCTACTGCTTTTAGTGTCGGTGTTGTCGTCATGGCAGTGGTTTTTAGTATTGGCAGTATTAATAGGTGTGGTGAGTTCAACTATTTTTACTATAGGCCACACGCTTATCGCACGTATGTACGCTGAAAAGCGATTCACCATGATGGGCTTAATGGACTTTATGTTTAGCTTAGGTACCTTTGCAGCCTCGTTTTTTGTAACGCTGTTATATCTTGTCGAACACAACTGGCGCTTGCCAATCCAAGTACTCGCCGGTGTTATGATGATCTTATCTTGTTATACCTATATTGCGGCGCGCTCTCAGGCTAAAGTACTTAAAGGGCAACCGAAAGCGCCCAAAAAGACTCTGGCGTTTGGCGTCATTATCAAGCAGCCCGTGTTTATTTTTATGGCGCTACTTGCGTTTGGGTATGGTGCGGTAGAGTTTGGTAACGCGAACTGGTTTGTTAGCTATGCGCAAAACGGATTAGGGTTTAGCGGTGAGCAGTCTCGTAACTTATTGGCCTGTTTTACAGCGGGCATGGTGATTAGCCGCTTAACGTTTCCTTTTTTACTGCGCTTTGTATCTGTGCATCGCTTAATTGTTTTAATGGCGACGGCGTCTTTAGCCGGTGTGTTTACGCTTAAGCTTATGCCTAGTTTGTACGGCATAGGCGCGGGTAACCTTTTACTTGGGTTGGGGCTTGGCGGCTTGTTCCCGTTAATGTTATCTGCAGCAATGAATATCGATAGTGATAATGGGCCGGTCCTTTCCGGTATAGCTATTATTGGCAACTCAACAGGTGTACAGGTGGCGTCATTTTCTACTGGATTATGGGCAAACTTTGCGCCGCTTACCACGGCGTTTTGGGTTATTCCTATTGGCGGGTGTTTGCTGTGGTTAGCGTCTTACGGTTATAGTCGCAAAATTAAGTACCGCAACAGTCCAGCTTAACGCTGGGGTTTTAAAATAAGTGGGCGACCAGGGCTTATTTTTTATCGGGTAGTTCCGCCAAATAGGGCAGGTAAAACTCAGCGACAAGGCCTTGTTGAGGATGGTTGCGTAAGGTGACTTCCCCGTCGTGGGCTTCAATAATACGTCTTATAATGGCAAGCCCTAACCCAGACCCGGACGAATTACGCGCCTTATCGCCTTGGGCAAACGGCATGAATACACCTGCTAATTCTTCATGTGGAATGCCCGGCCCGAAGTCACGTACTTTGCAATAAACCCGTTTCTCATGGCGGTTATAAAAGCTGCTAATCGCAATTTCATCAGACCCATATTTAAATGCATTCTCAATTAGATTATCTATTACCCGCTTCATTGCAATGCGTCTTAAGGGCAACGGGGGAATAGTATTGAGTTTCAGCTCAATATGGTGCTTGTCGTCAAGGTGCCTTGCTTGAACAAGCTCAGCAATAATGGTGTTTAAATCGGTTTCTTGGGTTACTTCTTCGGTGTCATAGCGGGCATAATCAATGAACTGATCGATGATAGCGTTCATGTCTTCAATGTCGTTTACAATGCCATCTTTTATCCAGTCCTGGTCTTCAGGCAGCATTTCAGAGGCAAGGCGAATTCGGGTAAGTGGGGTGCGCAAATCGTGTGAAATACCCGCCGTCATAATGTTTCTGTCGTTCTCTAGCTGCTTAATACCCTGATTCATGCGGTTGAACGCGCGGGTAACCTGAATCATTTCGGTGCTGCCTTGCTCGCGAAGCGGCGCCGGGTGTTCACCTTTACCCACGGAAATAGCTGCCTTTTGAAGGGCAGATAAGGGGCGGGTCATACGTCGTACAAACAGCCAGCCGCCGGCTACGCTTAATATACCAATTACCATTAAATACATGGTAAGCGGTGAAATATTGGCTTCGTTTAACCCTGAAATCGGTATTGAAATCCATGTATCTGGATATCGGTTTAAAGATATCCACACAATGTAAGGGGCGTTTTCGTCGCTGGCCTGTGTGGTAGTGCTAATGCGTACGTCAGCTAACTGACTAAGTTGTTCACTAACCTGAGATGATATATAGCCATAGTAAACGGCACTTTCTAACCCGTTTTGTTTAGCAACACTTTCATCGAAGACGTGCACCTGGGTTTTTTGAAAATACCGGTCACGGGTTTCTTGGTTAGTGACGAGTAAGTCGTTGGCCAATACTGACTTAACTTGCGTCGCTAATAGGCTATTGATCTGTTGGTAACTAGGTTGAATAAAGTAATAGGTGACAGAGATGTAGGACACTATCTGATTAATGAGCAGAAGCACACCAATCAGCATAACGGTCTGGCCAAATGCACTTTTGGGAATTAAACGCATAGCTCACCGTTTCGTTGCGTCATAAGACAGCCTTTTCTNAAAAAAAAGGCTTATCGTTGTAATTAAGCCTTTAACACCCGCTGCATCACGCATAAATACCTATACTTGCTCACCGTCTGGAACGAAGACATAGCCTAAGCCCCATACGGTTTGTATGTAGCGTGGGTTAGCAGGGTCTTCTTCTAGCATTCTACGCAAACGAGAAACCTGAACGTCGATGCTTCGCTCTAATGCACTGTAGTCACGGCCTCTAGCTAGGTTCATTAGCTTATCTCGCGAAAGCGGCTCGCGGGGGTGAGTCACCAGCGATTTTAATACGGCAAACTCGCCGCTAGTCAGGGTTAGCGGTTTATCGCCAGCGGTCATTTCGCGGGTGGCTAAATTAAGCTTATAGTCACCGAATTCGACTATTTGAACATCTTTTGAAGGCGCGCCGGGCGCTTCGCTGCTGCGTCTGCGCAACACCGCTTTAGCGCGCGCCAGCAGTTCACGAGGGTTAAAGGGCTTAGGTAAGTAATCGTCTGCGCCCATTTCAAGGCCGATAATGCGGTCTACTTCATCGCCCTTGGCGGTAAGCATAATAATAGGCATGTCGTTTTCTTGCTGGCGCAAGCGCCGACAAATAGACAGGCCATCTTCACCGGGCAGCATAAGGTCTAAAACCATAAGATGAAAATTCTCACGTTCTAGCAATCTGTCCATTTGCTCAGCGTTTGCCGCGCTGCGCACTTGATAACCTTGCTCTAGCAGATAACGCTCTAACAGGCTACGTAAGCGCATATCATCATCAACAACGAGAATTTTTGAGGTTTCCTGACCCATAGTCATACCTTTAGTTTTACTTTTGTTTCACTATAACCACTAGATGTGAAATACAAAAGCGAGAAAGCGGCAAAAGGGGCGGTATGTTTGTTACAAATAGTGTCTAAAGAAACACGTTCTTACTCCTTCGCTTAGAAGGCAAAGGCTGAAGCGTTAGTCAGCCCTTGTGCTCACAAGTGGTTTGACGTCAATTACAACGGCATTAAGACAATGTTAATCGAAGGACGCCACGTTAAGGGCTCTCGCTTGGCCAGAACCGTTAAGCGTGTCTAAATATAACTGTGTTATAGCCTCAGTGCCGCAATGAGACTGCTCGAAAAACTGATCGCTAACTTTGCTTGCAAAGCGCTGCCAGGCGTTGGCATATTTGGTCAAGAACTCATCGTGTCCCCATTCGCTTTGACGTAATTTCACCCGCGCCGGCGCAAAGAAGATCTCTGCATCTAGTAGCTTGGGGTTGGGTTTTTCTTGTGCTTTCCAATCGGTAGCGCCGATAAGCGTTACTGCGCTTAAGTTATCGCCAAGCTGTTTAGCGAGGTTATTGATAAGCGTGCCATTGGCAGCAAAGTCGAGTAGCCAATAGCGAGAATCGTGACCAAGTTCAGATAGGTCATCATAGCTATAAACCGCATCGTAGCATTCAGAGGCTTTTACCTTATCCACATTCGCTTTTGAGGTTAGCCCAACAACGCGGTAACTGGCTTTTCGTGGCGCTTTTTTATCTTTGAGAAGTTGCGCAGTTCCTAACGCTGTTTTACTTGAAGCGCTAGAAAGTAACAAGGTTTCATCGCGAGCCTTTTCGGCGACAAAGTCATCCAGAACGAACGACGTCATATAAAGTGGCCTGAAGTTAAGTTGCCATGCTTCACGGCTAGCGTCGTAGCCGGGGTCGGCAAAGCAGCGAAGGTATTGGTCGTAAACCGGGCTGATACTTTTGCGCTTTTCGTGTATATCTGAAAAACCGTGGGGTGCAACTTTACCGGCTTTTATTACCCAGTGACTTGCCATGGGCAAATAGCCAAATACTTTTTCACCTTCTTTGATTCCGCTATGACGAGACGCCTTCACAGTAGCAAAACCCCATACAGGCACAATACCAAAGCCAGTATCGCTGCTGTCGTGACTATCTGTGGCGGGAAAGAANCCCCCAATACCCCATTTTAAAGCCGAGTGCCGCATAGGTAATGTTATTGGCAGAAAAGCCAAAGCTGTCTGTTTCTAGCAATACCTCGTCTGGCTGTAAGTCACTAGTACTTAATTCCCGTTCGACGACTTTGGTATCGGCAAGGTCTTGCTGATTTATCCAAATTTGTTGGCTGTGTATTGTGGTCATTATTAAGGCCTGCTTTAGTGAAAAATAGCGAATTCAACAAAACTAGATTGGCGCAGGCTCAAAAGTATTACGACTTACGGTTTTAAATACATGCCTATAGAAGAAACGTATAGGGGGTATGCAGGTAAAAGCGGGTAATTAGCCGTCGCTATTTAGCCAATCCATCTGATGACCGGCTCGACGTTTTTTATTCAAAATGTCTTCAAGCAGCGGGGTTAAGATAAGCTCCATGGCTAGCCCCATTTTTCCGCCGGGCACAACAAGGGTATTGATCCTAGACATGAAAGCCCCATCAATCATTTGAAGCAAGTAGGGGTAATCGACGGTTTTCATTTCCCGTCTGAAACGCACTACAACAAAGCTTTCGTCTTGGGTTGGAATTTCCCGGGCGCTGAACGGGTTGGAGGTATCGACTGTAGGCACGCGCTGAAAGTTAACATGAGTGCGCGAAAATTGCGGCGTGATGTAGTGGAAGTAGTCATCAAGCCCTCGCACAATACTACTCATTACCGCTTCTCGGGAATGACCTCGGTCAGTGGTATCGCGCACAATTTTTTGGATCCACTCTAAATTTACAATGGGTACCATGCCTACCAGTAAATCAACGTGTTTTGCAACGTCATTTTCTTCTGTTTTAACGCCGCCGTGTAACCCTTCATAAAACAGTAAATCGGTGTTATTAGGCAAATCTTGCCACGGTGTAAAGGTACCTGGCATTTGGTTGAAAGGTACAGCTTCATCGAAGGTGTGTAGGTATTGTCTGAACTGGCCAGTACCTGAACTTCCGTATTCTCTAAACAGCGTCTCGAGTAACTCGAAGTCGTTGGCTTTGGGGCCAAAGTAGCTGATATGCCTGCCTTGCTCTTGGGCCTTACGAATTTCCACTTCCATTTCTGGACGGGTAAAACGGTGGAAGCTATCACCGCCGACTACTGCAGCATTAACATTTAAGTTCCTGAATATATGGCGAATAGCATTGGTCGTGGTGGTAGTACCCGCGCCAGAAGAACCTGTTATAGCAATAATAGGGTGTTTGACAGACATAGAAATTCTTTTTGGAAATGACGGGTACTAGTTATAAGCTGATGTGCGCTAAGAATCAAGGGGGGCGTATGAACGCTCACCTCGCAAATGCTGTGTGAGCCTGCGTATAATCAATTGTCTAGCCCTTTATGGTGATGCTGCAATAAGCGCACAATTAGCTTTGCCTCCTCTTCATCTAAATCCAGTAGCGCTCGCACGTGTTCAAGGTGGTGTACGTCGTGCTCACTAAGCTTTCCATCGTCCAATACGCTTCTTACCGTGTCTTTAAACCGGTCGCGCTTTAACTGCATTTGGGTGGTATAGCTTGACGATAAGATGCCTGCGGGCAGTGCATAAAAGCAAATGCCCAAAATGGTAATAAGCCCGCCAAATACCTTGCCTAACGCTGTAACGGGAACGGCATCGCCATAGCCTACCGTAGTGAGCGTGACCAGAGCCCACCACAATGAGGCAGGAATACTGCTGAAAACGTCGGGTTGGGCGGTGTGCTCGATATAGTAAATGCAGGTTGCCGCAATGACGGTAAACAGCAGGAGTACGCTGATTGCAGCAATAAGGCTATGAGATTCGTTGCGCAAAACGGTGACAAGGGTTTGCATTGAACGGGAATAGCGCCCAATTTTCAAAATTCGCAGCACCCTAAATACCCGTAAAATACGTAAATCAAAGGCCACGAACACGCTTAGGTAAAAAGGCAAAATCGCCATTAAATCGACCAGCGCCATAGGGCTTTTTATATAAGCCCAACGCTTTTGCCAAGGCGTAGTTTGTTCGCGGGAAGGGCGATTCGGCGCCGAAGCGCTGCTGTATAGGCGAAGCAAGTACTCAACGGTGAATATCAGTACCGACACTATTTCGATAATATGAAGCTCATGCTGCCAAACAGCAGGGATGCCCGGTACGGTTTCTAGCATCATGGCCGCTACATTTACGATAATTAGCGCAATAAGAAGTACATCAAACAACTGGCTTCGTTTTTTGTACTCGTGAGCTTCGCTAGCAGGAGCGAGAATGTGATAGCACGCGTTTCGAAATGACATAGCCATGGTAGTCAGGGAATGAATGTCCTTTTTATACCAATTACCGTTGCAAATTGGTAATGCTTCTAAAAAAGAAGGAGGTGTTCGGCGCTATTTTCAAGCGCGGATGGGGTCAAAACGTGGTAGTTTAAAATACAAATAAGCAAACAAAGAGCGTATCCAATTGAAAAGTGCAAAACATTTAGGGTCAGTACTAACCTCGGCACTGCTTGTGGCTATGTCTGTGCCCACAGCACAAGCTAAGTCTGACAGCGTACTTTTTTCATCAACGCCACCTGTTATAGATGGTGTAGCCAATGACGCTGCATGGAAAGGGGGCGATTGGCATGATATGACGTCGCTTATGTGGGGCTCGGCTCCTGAGTCCGGTGATTTTTCTGGTCGATATAAACTGCGATGGAACAAGGATGCGCTGTATCTGTTGGCAGAAATACAAGACGATCACCTCTCAGATACCTATGCCAATCCCCTTGAACGTTATTGGGATGATGACTGTTTAGAAATTTTCATTGATGCAGACGCCTCTGGTGGCGATCACTTTAATAACTACAATGCGTTTGCCTATCACTTAGCGTTAGATAATCAGGTTGTTGATATAGGTCCAAACGAAGCAGGAGAGGCTGTACCACAACTCTACAATGATCACGTAGAGAACAAATGGCAGCGAGATATATTGGCGCCTTATAAGATTCATTGGGAAGCAGCGGTGCGTGTGTTTGATGACAGCTATCAGTACGGGAAAGACAATTCACCAGTAACCTTAAAAGACGGCATGACACTGGGCTTTATGCTTGCCTATTGCGATGCAGATGGCGGCGACAGAGAACATTTTTTAGGTTCCCACGAGATAACCCACGCAAACGGCGACAAAAACTTGGGGTATAAGGATGCGTCGGTGTTTGGAAAGGTGAAGCTGACAAAGTAGTGAACCATAATTTGTCGCTACTTTAATTGATTGACTTGCTGCGCGTAATTGGAAGGAGTCGCAGAAATGCCACTCCTTTTTAATCTGCAATCACTCACCTTGGCTAAAAGCCATGCCATTTGGCGATAAAAAAATGCGCAACAGAGCTCGTCACGCTCTAGCTGGTTGAGTTAATTGTCTTCGCCTTCCTGCTTACTCAGATCTAACTTGTCCAGCACTGCAAGTTTATTAAAACTGATCATCTCACGTATTTCTTTTCCATATTCATCGCCACGCTCAGAATACTTCCCTAAGCCATAGCTAAGCGCAACCCCGGTGACAGCCTTGTCGTCTTCACGTAAGGATTGGCGAATGTTACGCAATGGTTTGTAAGCATCGTGGGTGTTTAAATTTAGCATGTAGCTTTCTACTGAGTCGGCAGGCGAACGGAAATCAGCAACTTCATGATTTTTGTCAGTGTCCCGCGATTTTGGAACGATACCGCAGCCCTTAGAGAAGCACCACTGACCAAAAAAGTTGTTCCCTAATTTTGCAAAACGAGAGGTACCCCATGCACTTTCATTCGCTGCTTGTGCAATAGCTAACGACGCAGGAACAATGTCGGCACGTCTTAACAAAACCTCGCAGGCTGACTCTTGTTCAAGGTCAGCATCGTCAACACGAAACTTTGTTAGGAACTGGTCTAGGTTGTCTGCTTCATCCGCGTTGCAAAAGCTTTTAATTTGCTCCCTGTCGGCGGCTAGCTCTTTGTTCACCTCGACCACAATGGGAGTGAAATACTCAAAAAATGCCGCTTTTCGGTCAGGGCCTGCGGCATAAGCAGTAAAGTCTGGAGCAGACTCTTTGGCAAAAAAGGCGAACCACNGCTGCGGTACTCGCCACTACTGCTACAAGCAACACAGCAATAAGTTTAGTGTTCGACATCAGGTGATACCTCTTTTATTAGAATGAAATAATACGCTTTTTAAGCGGACTACCTGAGCTTATTAAATCTCGCTAAGTGGTTAATCATCTATGCGGATTGATATTAATACCATACAGGTTCTTGTATGCGCTGCAACATATGGAGAGAGCCAGTAAATTAAAGATTTATAATGTATACAGTACTATCGGCAAGTACCAAATCAGACTCGATGTGAAATTCAATACCTTATTGCTTATGTACTGAGCGCGAGTTTTCTTTTGTGTTGAGCGTTAGTATCAGGTTAAACAGTGATATGTAGCTGGGAAACTACAATTTCTGCGTTTACTGCACGTTAGCATGGTGAGTAAGTGGTAAATGTAGAAGTGGGGGCGTAGAATTCACACCCTGGCTTTATGTAATTGTGTAAGAACGCAGCGTTAAGCTGCGTTCATTTAGCACTTTCTATGAGGCTTTCGGCTACTTGGCTTCAGCTTCACGCGCAATCGCACGGTGCGCAATATCAGTGCGGTAGTACACATCTTTAAACTGAATGGCTTTAAGTAGCTCGTAGGCTTTTTGCTGCGCTTCGGTAACGTTGTTACCCAAAGCTGTAGCGCAAAGTACGCGGCCACCTGCGGTTACCACTTCGCCATCTTGCAGGGCGGTGCCAGCATGGAAAACCTTTCCGTCTAACTTAGCGGCTTCTTCAAAGCCGGTAATCACGTCGCCTTTGTCGTAGCTACCCGGGTAGCCGCCCNGCGGCAAGTACAACACCTACCGATGCGCGCTCGTCAAACTCAATGGTTTTGCCTGCAAGTTCGCCTTTACACGCTGCTTGGCAAAGTGGAACCAAATCAGATTTTAAGCGAAGCATAATAGGCTGGGTTTCTGGGTCGCCAAAGCGGCAGTTGTATTCAATGGCCTTTGGTGTACCGTCGGCCATAATCATTAGCCCCGCATATAAAAAGCCAACATAATCGTTGCCTTCAGCGGCCATGCCATCAACCGTTGGCATAATCACTTCTTGCATAATGCGGTCGTGAATGTCCTGTGTTACAACCGGAGCCGGTGAATAGGCACCCATACCGCCCGTGTTTGGCCCTTTATCGCCGTCAGCTGCACGTTTGTGGTCTTGGCTGGTGGCAAAAGGCAGGACGTTCTTACCGTCTACCATAACAATAAACGACGCTTCTTCGCCGTCTAGGAACTCTTCAATAACTACGCGGCTGCCCGCTTCGCCAAAGGCATTGCCCGCTAGCATATCGCGAATAGCCTCTTCAGCCTCTTCAAGGGTCATCGCAACGATAACGCCTTTACCGGCAGCAAGACCGTCAGCTTTTACTACGATAGGCGCGCCTTTCTCGCGAACATAGGCAATCGCAGGGTCAATTTCCGTGAAGTTTTGATACTCAGCCGTAGGAATACTGTGGCGAGCCAAGAAGTCTTTGGTGAAAGCTTTTGAACCCTCAAGCTGCGCGGCAGCTTGAGTGGGGCCAAAAATCATTAAACCCGCGTTAGTGAACGCGTCTACTACACCTGCAACTAGCGGCGCTTCTGGGCCTACAATAGTAAGTGCAACATCATTGCCTTGCGCAAAAGAAACCAAGCCCGCGATGTCGTTTACATCAATCGCTACGTTCTCAAGCTTAGGCTCTGTAGCGGTGCCGGCATTACCCGGTGCTACAAATACTGTTGAAACATCAGAAGACTGCGCTGCTTTAAACGCTAGCGCGTGTTCGCGGCCACCGCCGCCAATTACAAGTACGTTCATTAACTGTTCCGTTTTGAGTGTTTAATATTATGATTTTGGTTTGGTGAATTTTAGCGTCATGCGATTGCTCTCGCCAATCGCCATGTACTTTTCGCGGTCTTCATCGTCAAGCGCCAAACGCGGAGGAAGCGTCCACACACCTTTCGGGTGGTCGGCACTATCCATTGGGTTTGCGTTTACATCGCTACTTGCTTCAAGTACAAAACCTGCTTTTTCTGCAGCAGCCACAACGTATGAACGCTTCATGTAGCCACTTTTCTTCATCGCTTCATCATCAGCGCTTTCAGGCAGCTCGTGCTCTACTACACCTAACACACCGCCCGGCTTAAGTGCTTTGAAGAAAGCGCCAAATGCGTTGTCGATACCTTCGTCACCGTTACGCATGTACCAGTTGTGTACGTTGCGAAAGGTTAGCACCATATCAGCACTTCTAGCTTCACTAATATCTAGCGCTTTCATAGGGTCGAACGCAGTAAGTTCTGCACCTTCGTACTTCATGCCTGGCTTCATTTTTTCTTTAAAGCCTTCCACTGACTTTTTGTAGTAGCCACTGGTTTCTTCATCAACATAGAAGTGTGCTGCAACGTATTTACCGCTTTCTTTTACAACAGAATAAAGAATGTCTGCATACCAGCCACCGCCTGGCGAGATTTCCACAACGGTCATGTTTGGCTTAAGGCCAAAGAAGCGCAAGGTTTGCTGCGGATTGCGATATTCGTCGCGCACTTTGGCTTTATCAGAGCGGATATCGCTCGTCACGGCGTCAGAAATAGCATCGGCACTGGCATAGGTTGCTGTTACACCAAGTGTTGCAGCTAACACAATTTGGGCTAACTTTTTCATTCTTATTTCCTTTTTCTGTCGAGGGTAGGCAAATAACATAACATCTATTAGTAACACTATTACTACAAATTACCACAGGTTAGATCAAGCCTATCAGCTAACCCTTATTTGCACTTACGCCTTAGCAGAGAAATTCGCGATTTTGTCGCTAAGATACCAGAAAATTTGAAATACACGCGTTGGTTTGATGAGGGGGAATAAAGCACGCAGTATGCTTTAAAATATTGGCATACTGCGTGTTTAGTAAAGCGTTAATCACCCCTCACAAGATGCTTTCTATGCTTCTTAGTGACGGAAGTGACGCATACCTGTGAACACCATGGCAATGCCGTGTTCGTCAGCGGCATCAATCACTTCTTGGTCGCGCATAGAGCCACCTGGCTGAATAACCGCTTTAATACCGGCATGTGCAGCAGCGTCTATACCATCGCGGAATGGGAAGAAAGCGTCAGACGCCATAACAGAACCAGCCACTTCAAGGTTCTCATCAGCTGCTTTAATACCTGCAATTTTTGCAGAATAAACGCGACTCATTTGACCTGCGCCCACGCCTACCGTCATACCGTCTTTGCAGTAAACAATCGCGTTAGACTTCACGTATTTTGCTACCTTCCAGCAGAACATAAGGTCGCGCAGTTCTTCTTCGCTAGGCTTACGCTTAGTCACTACTTCAAGGTCTTCCATTTCAACCATGCCGAAGTCGCGCTCTTGTACTAATAAACCGCCGTTTACGCGCTTAAAGTCATAACCTTCAGTTAGCTGACCAGCCCAGTCACCACACGCTAGAAGACGTACGTTTTTCTTCGCACTTACTACTTCTTTTGCTTCATCGCTTACCGCTGGGGCAATAATGACTTCTACGAATTGACGGTCAACGATGGCATGTGCCGTTTTTGCATCAAGCTCGCGGTTAAACGCGATAATGCCGCCAAATGCTGACGTTGGGTCTGTTTTAAACGCGCGATCGTAGGCAGTTAGAATATCGTTGCCAATAGCAACACCACATGGATTGGCGTGCTTAACGATAACGCATGCTGGCTCTTCGAATTCTTTAACGCACTCTAGCGCTGCATCGGTGTCAGCAATATTGTTAAACGACAGTTCTTTACCTTGAAGCTGTGTAGCAGTAGCAACCGACGCTTCTTGAATGTTGTTTTCAACATAGAACGCCGCTTCTTGGTGGCTGTTTTCACCATAGCGAAGGTCTTGCTTCTTAGTCAGCTGTATGTTGTAGGTGCGCGGGAATTCACTGTGCTGGTGGTCACAGTCTGCCTCGCATCCTGTGCTGTCTAAACGCGCACCAAAGTAGTTGGCAATCATACCGTCGTATTCAGCCGTGTGTTCGAACGCTTTAATGGCTAGGTCGAAACGGGTGCTGTATGTCAATGAGCCGTTGTTGTCGTNTCATTTCAGCTAAAACGCGAGAGTAGTCCGCCGCATTAACAACAATAGTGACATCTTTATGGTTTTTCGCTGCCGCGCGAACCATCGTTGGCCCACCGATATCAATATTTTCAATCGCATCTTCTAGCGTACAGTCTTCGTTTGCCACGGTAGCAGCAAACGGGTAAAGGTTAACCACCACAAGGTCGATAGGCGCAATGTTGTTTTCTTCCATCACCGCTTCGTCAACACCGCGACGAGCAAGAATACCGCCATGAATTTTCGGGTGAAGCGTTTTAACACGACCAGCCATAATCTCTGGGTGACCTGTATGATCAGACACCTCTTTTACAGGTAAACCAGCTTCAGCAAGGAGTTTTGCGGTACCGCCCGTCGACAGAAGCTCAACGCCAGCGTTATGCAGCGCTGTCGCGAAATCGAGGATACCGGTTTTATCAGAGACACTAAGAAGAGCACGTTTAATTGGTTTTGGTGTTTGCATAAATTTTAAGTTTCTAATGTTGTAGTGTTGAAACAAAAAGAGCACCGATTGGTGCTCTTTGGTGGGCGAAGCCCTTGGAATCTTAGTTCATGCCGTATTGCTTAAGCTTCTTGCGAAGTGTGCCACGGTTGATGCCCATCATGATAGCGGCGCGTGTTTGGTTGCCGCGAGTGTAAGTCATGACTTCTTCTAGAAGCGGCGCTTCTACTTCAGCCAGTACCATTTCGTACAGGTTGTCGATGTTTGCGTTATCTAATTGCTTTAGGTACTTGTTAACCGCTTGCTTTACAGAGTCACGCAATGGCTTTTGCGCTTGCGTTTGTGAAGGCGTAGTTACTGTCGTAGTAAAAGGTGAAGTCACGTTTTGATCGAACATAATACTGTGTTGCTCTTAAGTTAGTCATCACTATGCTGCGGGAGAAATCTGTCGGGTTTCTCGAGTCTGCAGCGCTTGAAAATATGCATTTAGTGCATCGAGTTGCTCATTTGCATCATCGATAGCGTTAAACGTTTTACGAAACTGACGATCCGTATCGTGCTCCGAGAGATACCAGCCCACGTGCTTACGGGCAATTCTTACACCGGCTATGTCGCCATAAAAATCCTGCACATTGGCTACGTGCTCGTGCAAAATCTCATATTGCTCTGACAGCGGCGGTGGTGCTAGGTTCTCGCCCGTTTCAAGATAATGTTGGATTTGGTTGAATATCCAAGGCTTACCTTGCGCGCCGCGACCTATCATTACGCCATCTGCACCAGTGTAATTCAGCACCTCTTGTGCTTTCTGTGGAGAGGTAATATCACCATTTGCAATAACAGGAATTGAAATTGCCGCCTTTATTCGACGTATGGTGCTGTATTCAGCCTCTCCTTTATACATACAAGCTCGCGTTCTGCCGTGAACAGCAAGCGACTGTATGCCGTTTTGCTCTGCAATGCGGGCAATTTCTACCCCATTGCGATTTTCTGGATTCCAGCCGGTACGAATTTTCAGTGTTACGGGTACATCAACAGCATTAACGACTGCTTTGACGATTGCCTCCACCGTATCTGGGTACTGAAGCAAAGCAGAGCCTGCCAGCTTCTTGTTGACCTTTTTCGCAGGACAACCCATGTTGATATCGATGATTTGCGCACCGTTATCTACATTAAATTGTGCTGCTTGAGCCATAAGCTCAGGGTCTGCCCCAGCTATCTGTACAGAGCGAATGCCTTCTTCGCCCTCATGGTTCATGCGCGCTTGTGACTTGGCAGTGTTCCAAACCTTCGGATTACTCGAAAGCATTTCGGAAACAACAAGCCCTGCACCCAAGCGTTTGCATAGTTGACGAAACGGTCTATCAGTCACGCCAGCCATGGGGGCCAACATCAAATTGTTTTCTAACTCGTAAGGTCCAATTCGCATTGTTAGTTGTATAGCTCGCCATCTAAAACTGCACAGAAATTATACACCCGGCTAAAACGGGGCGCTAAGTGTACGTGTTGCTAAAAATCACACAAAATTTCACTTGGTGGTCTTGACAGTGAAAAAAAACTGCCACATTAGTAAGCTAACGGCATTTTTTAGTTTAATTATTGTACGAAGGTCTTACAGCCCACGTGCTAAAAGGGCTGTAATGTGAAAAAAATTAACAATTATTCAGGGCGGGTTTGTTTTTTCTGAATGTTTTTTTCAATACAAGCCGCCTTTCGCAAAAGGCGGTAGTGTAAAAATTTGCCGAATTAACGAGAGGGTTTAGCGTTTCGAACCCGAGACTCTGGCCCATTCGCCATCAATCGCGCTTGGTTCTAGAACAATATCTTGTGAGTAAGCGTCTTCTATCTTTGATACTTGTTCAGCAAGTATGCCAGAGAGCACAAGCAACCCTTTAGATTTACAGTAGTTGGTAATCACGCTTTGAAGCTCTAAAAGCGGGCCCGACAATATATTAGCCATAACCACATCGGCTTCAAGCTCGGGCTGGTCTTGTGGAAGGTAAACATCGAGCCTGTCTTCGACACCATTGCGGCGGGCATTTTCTTTCGTTGCTTGTAACGCTTGAGGGTCGATATCGACTCCAACTACACGCTCGGCACCTAACTTTAATGCTGCTAGGGCTAAAATACCTGAGCCGCAGCCAAAGTCGACTACTGTTTTACCGGCCATATCTATGCCGTCTAACCAACGTAAGCAAAGGGCCGTGGTAGGGTGTGTACCTGTACCAAAGGCAAGGCCTGGATCTAACATAACGTTTACGGCATCGGGGTCGGGTACATCACGCCAACTTGGACAAATCCATAAACGCTCGCCAAACTGCATTGGATGAAAGTTGTCCATCCACTCCCGCTCCCAGTCTTTGTCTTCAAGTGGTTCTAGCTTGTATTTGAAATCAGGCCCAAGCACTTTCGCTTTCCCTAAGCGCTGCAGAATGCTTTTCATATCCGCATCCGCTTCAAATAACCCTACCACCTGAGTATCCGGCCACAACATTATTTCACCCGGCTTGGGTTCGTACATGGGGGTGTCTTTCGCATCGACATAGGTGACAGCTTGAGAACCATTGGCGCTAAGCATATCGCCAACTGATTCTGCATATTCAGATGAGGTGTTTATTCTAAGTTGTAGCCAAGCCATATTTATCGTTCGTTGAGACCTTTGAGGCTATTGTACCTTTGGATTGCATGAAACAAAATGCAAGTAAGCCAAAAGATACAAGTTAGGTAAGGGAAGAGGCAAGGCCATATTCTTAATAAATAAAAATAATTAAAATGTTAATCTTTTGTCGAGTTGTGCGATGTTAAAAAACGCCTATAGTGAAGCGGGCTGTGTGGTTTTCAACCCAATAGGAACCGTATGCGTATACTTTTTTTACTGTGTTTAGTGTTTACCGTCATACCTTCTAGCGCAAGGGACGTCGACATGGTGGTTGGATGGAATAAGCCTCCTTACGTTATTTCACAAGAGCACTCGGGGTTTGAAGTCGATTTAATTCGCGCTATTTTGGCCGATATGGGCCATAGCCTGTCTCCTATTTATGTTCCCTTTGGGCGAACGAGTAGGTTGCTTAAAGATAACACGGTAGATATTGGCCTAACGCTAAATTCAGCGCATAGCGTAGATGAAGCTATCTTGACAGACCCCTATATTATTTATCAAAACGTCGCGGTGACTCGGGCTGATAGAAAGCTTGAAATAAATAGTATTGAAGATTTGCGTGGCAAAAGTGTTATTGCTTTTCAAACCGCTCAGTCACTTCTTGGAGAAGCTTTTGGTGAGATTGTTTCAGCGCAGCCCACCTATATAGAGATGGCAAGACAAGATAGGCAAGTAGACATGTTGATGCTAGGCAGTGTAGATGTGGCTATTCTCGATAGAAATATCTTTAATTTCTTTAAGTCTGAAAGTCGTGCCTATGCCGATGACGACATTGTTTTTCACGAACTGTTTCCTATCTCTAGTTATAGTGCCGCCATTCCTGACCCAGAATTAAGAGCAACATTTAACGCCACGCTTCACGCTTTTATTGATGATGGGCGTTATCAGAAGCTGCTAGATAAATATAAACTGGATAATCTTCTTTATAAGCTGCCAACCCCAGTAACTCAGTAAATACACATTTTATTGTGTAGCCAGTGAACTATTTCTGATACAACGTATAACAAACTATCATTACTCTAACGTCTGTGACTTGCTGTTTTTGTTTAACAGTAAAAAAACAGGCAGTGGGATTATGCGTTAAGGAAAGATTTATGTTGAAGCAGTGGTATTTACTGGTCGCTGCCGTAATTTGTACGGCGTGTGTTTCTCACTCAACCCCCTCTAACTCAAACCAAGCGAACGAAACGCAATACTATTTGGGTAAACCCGCACATCAGCAAGCACAGGCTATTGCCAGTGGCGAGATTACGTCTGCGGCCTTGGTAAAAGGTTATTTAGCGCGTATTGAACAGCTAGATGGCAAGGTAAATAGTGTGTTGTCAGTGAACCCCAATGCGCTAGAAGAAGCGAATGCTATTGATAAGCAACTGGCGAACGGCAAGACGCTGGGCCCGTTAGCAGGTATACCTGTTTTGCTGAAAGATAATATCGAAAGCGATGAACTGCCTACAACGGCGGGCTCGATGGCGCTACTTAACAATAACACTGGGCGAAATGCACCCATTGTGGCAAAACTGAAAGCAGCCGGTGCCATTGTTCTGGGTAAAACTAATTTATCGGAGTGGGCAAATTTTCGCTCTGAATCATCAATAAGTGGTTGGAGCGCGGTAGGCGGGCTTACTCGTAACCCGCACATGCTATCGAGAAGTGCCTGTGGTTCCTCGTCGGGCTCGGGAGCGGCTATGTCGCTGCGCTTGGCGTCCCTCGCCGTGGGTACGGAAACCAATGGCTCTATTATCTGCCCAGCTTCTATTAACGGAGTGGTAGGTTTCAAACCAACCGTAGGCTTACTTTCTAGAACCCATATTGTACCTATCTCACTTAGCCAGGACACCGCAGGGCCAATGACATCGAGTGTACAAGACGCGTGGTTAATGGCCTCAGTTATGGCTGGCGCCGATAAAAACGATAGCGCAACTAAAAACGCTGACGACTACCTTCTTGAAATCCCCTCTTCGTCGCTGCTTGCCACAGACTTAAAAGGTAAGCGTATTGGTGTGGTGCGCTACCGACAAGGTGATAACCCTCACGTATTGGCTGTTTATGAAAAAGCGTTAAAGCAGTTGGAAGCATCTGGTGCAACCCTCGTAGATATCAGTGATTTTTCTCAGCCGGATTCCTTTTGGGCAGATTCATACAATGTGTTGCTAAGCGAGTTCCATCACAGCATTAACGAGTACCTGTCGAACTCTCCTGCATCGCTTCCCGCTAAAAACCTGTCTGAGCTCATCGAGTTCAACCAGGCTACACCCAGAGAGTTAGCGTTATTTGACCAAGATATCTTTGAGAAGTCCTTAGCCTCTTCTGCTATCGACAGTGACGAATACAAACATGCACTGCGCCTTATCCGAGATACCGCTGGGGAAAACGGTATAGACGCCTTATTGTCGAAGCACAATGTTGACGTATTGGTTGCGCCATCGAATAGCCCTTCATTTTTAATTGATGGCGTGTATGGCGACCACTCACCAGTGGGCTTCATCGGGATTGGGTATTTGGCCGCTATTGCCGGTTATCCGCATTTAACTGTGCCTGCTGGGCAAGTAAAAGATCTTCCGGTAGGCATTAGTTTCATAGGCGGCAAATGGCAAGATAAGAAAGTGCTAGAAATAGGCAGCATTTTTGAAGCAAAACACGGCTTTTTTATCAAGCCCGGTTTATTACCCACGCGCTTTGATAACCCGCGTTTAAAAGGTATAGAAGCAGGCCTTAGCGACCCTCGTTAAGCATTTGCCGCAAGGGAGTGAATACATCCTTCAAGCAATAAAAAAGCCCTCGATAATATCGAGGGCTTTCAATCGTCTATCAGCGTGGCCGCTATCTTAGCCCGGCTTTTTAACCCAAGCACTACACCAGCCATCCGCATTTACCAGCTTATTAGGGAAAATGTTACAAGGACGGTATTGTTCACCATCAGCTCCCTGCACGTACATGCAGTTAGCGCACTTTGAACCTTCAACGGTAGACGACGGTGTGTAGTTTAATGCTTTCGCTGTTGGGTCGTCGGCACTTAGCTGTTCTTGAGCTTGTGCGCGCAACGCTACACCACCTAGCGTCAGACCTATAACTGTAGAGCCTGATAACTTCAAGAAATCTCGGCGGTTTACAGATTTCATAACATTCTCCTTAAGAGATAGAAACGATAATGATTCTTTTTTATTCGGCGCTTTAAACGCAAAAACCTGCCCAAAGAGGCAGGTTTTATTACATATCTAAATACTATCTCTTTTTGAAAAAAGATCGAACGAAAAGTCGTATTTTCCTTTGATCTAGATTAAATAAACTTCAGAGTTCGATATGGCAGTAGCAACTCTTATTGATGCAAATAAGACCGAAGTTGCGCTAAAAGGTTCATTTTTGCGATAAATCTACACCCGGCTTAGCGTAGGCAAACTGTGCGATACGCGAGGTACCGTGATAGCTGTCTAGCCCGGAGATGCACGCTGTTTTCGCTTGTTCGATATCGGCGTAACCTTCGGTATCAATAATTGCTTCAGGTAAAAAAAGTTCTTGAATCTCACCAATGACCATTTCGGTTTCATTTAGTAAGGTAAAGTGTTGCGCTACCTTAAGCCCCATTTTTATCTCACTCTCTTTGACATAAGGGGCGCTGAACGTTTCGCTAAACACAGGCGTTAAGCCTACGGCATCAAATTCACTGTCTTCTGGCGCGTAGCGTGCAGAGGTTTGGTGCGCTTTGTCTACCCAATCAGTTGAGACATGATTGAGTGTGTAGAAACCTTGTTGCTTAATATTGCTAAGTGTATCGCGCGTTACTGTGTGAGGTCGCATGATCATGCCAAGAAGAGGAGGGTTTGCGCCTACGTGAACAACAGAGCTGACAATAGCCAGGTTATTGGTTTGTCCGTCACTCGTCCCAACTAAGGTAGCTGACTTAAAGCCTGATAGGCTGTTAATTAGGTTGGCCCGATAGCGCTGCGCTAGTGCATCTATATCACTGCGAGTAAACTGCTTAGTCATTCTCTCGTTCTGCCTCAATGTGTATATCGTCGGCGTCTTGGTATGCGGTTAACTCTATGGGTTGGCAGCATACCTGACAATCAAGAACCTGTACTTGACCTACGTCGTTAACTTCATCTATTTCCACATCGTTTGGTGCCATACAGTAGGGGCAAGAGAAGCCCATAGAACGGGTTAAGCTCATAATAGTTCGCCTTCGTAATCATTATTTGGTGTTATTACGTAATGCAAAGAAGACTGGATTTACTCACTGGCATAGAAGTGTAAGCGATAGGCGCGCCTAAACGAGAGCGAGATTAGGCATACGCAAGCTAGATGCAGACGGAAGTAGATTTTATTAAAGGTGAATTGTGGTGAATAAGATAGGCGTATGCCCGTGCTGTAAAAGACAGACCCGTTTAACGTTTCATCACCTCATCCCCAAAAAAATGCATCGGCGTAACTATTTCAAAAAGCATTACACTAAAGCAGAGCTTCAATCCGGCATATATATTTGCCGGCAATGTCATAGCGGTGTCCACCGATTCTACGATGAAATGGCGCTGGCCAAACACTACAATAGTTTACAGCATCTATTAGACGATTCGCAGCTTGCGGCTTTTTTTCAATGGGTATCGAAACAGCGAGTGCGAGTTTAAACAGGGAATCAATAACTAAAATAGGCGTATTTAATTTGATTAATTGGGCTGTATAAATATACACTATTGCCGATTTCATAGCCAAAGATGCACCATGCGAAAAGATTTACCGCCCCGTTATTACCTGACACATTTTCATGAATTTCTCGCGTTCTTTGAAGGGGCGAGCCAGTCGTTATTAAGCAGTGAAGCTGTGCGCTTTATCCAGCGTTTCAAAGCCCTTGATGAGGACAAGCAGTGTATTGTGGTTCGCGCGGCTAATCGCAAATATGCAGTGATAGATAGAATGCAGTTCAATTATGGTGAAATTGTTGCCCCTCAACATCAAATTGACTGTTTAATTAAGGACGGCTGGTTTGGCGATTTAACTCACGCTACGCTTAATGACATTGCTGGGGTTTTGACAAAAGATGCCCTGCTCGCGCTTTTGTCAGAATACGGCAGCATTCAAGGTCTTGCTTCTCAGAGAAAACCTAAACTCGTCAACTTACTGAGTGAGCAAATTACTGCCCGAGGATGGCCAGAAAGTTTTTCACTTGAAAGCTACTTAGTGTGTTTATTCGATAGTGCCCTGCGCTTCTTATTGTTTATTTATTTTGGTAACACAAAAAGCCGTTTAAATCAGTTTTCTATGCGCGACCTTGGGGTAATGAGAACACGCTCTGATTCTGTTACCGACACCGCGCGCTTTGAAAGTAAAGACGATGCACTGGCCGCGTGGTTTTATGCCAATCATTCAAGCCAGCTTGCCTTCTATAACCATGAGACATTGTTATCGCTTGCAGATAGCGAATTCCCAGAAACAGAAGGGGTGTCAGCCAGTTTTTATCGCGACCAGCTACTTTACGCACTAGGGCTTAAAGTACTTGAGGTTAACCGCGATAAGGGGCTTAACATACTGGCATTAGCGCAAAGCGATAAAGCAAAAGAAAAGTGGCTAAGAGAAAGCTATAAAGACGGTAACGACGGTGAAGTTCGACGCGCTTTAGAGCACATCATAGATAATCCCCAGTCAGATACCTTGCTGGCTTTTGCGGAAGACTTTTATGCCCGCAAATATCATAAAAAGCGCACCAGCACCGTTACCGACATGCTGAGAAACGCAAGTAGAACCTTAGCCATAGATGTTAGTCAAAATCAGCAGGTAGAGCGGGGAGTGCTGGCGCATTATGCCAGACAGGGAGTTCAAGGGTGGCGAACAGAGAACCGTTTATGGCGCAGTTTGTTTGGCCTCACTTTTTGGAAGCAGCTTTATGAAGAAGATACTCTGGTCACGGAATTTGATAGAAGGCCGCTGTCGCTGAAGCAAAATAATTTTTATGCAAAGTTTGAAGATAGCATCGAGACTTTACTCGATGCGCTTGATAGCAAAGAAAAGCTGCGCTTTCACATACATAAAATGGCGACCCAACACTACGGTAAAGTAAACAGCTTATTTATGTGGTCGAGCCATTTGCTGACTCCTATTGAGGCGCTTATAGAGCACGGTTCGCTGAGTGCGATATACGCATTACTTCGCATGATGAGCAAAGACTTTGAAAGCCTGCGAGACGGTTTTCCCGATATTATGGTATTGGATGATTCGCTTCGCTTTGAAGAAATAAAGGCGCCGGGCGATCAACTGCGCCGGAACCAATTGGTTTCTATTCAGCGTCTACAGCAAGCCGGATTCGACGTGGCTGTTACCACGGTAAATTGGGTTCGCGACCCAGCGCAGCCCTATGTTGTGGTAGACATTGAAACTACGGGCGGGAATAACAGCTATAACCGTATTACTGAAATAGGCATGGTTAAGCTAGTTGGGGGAAAAGAGGTAGATAGGTTTCAAACCTTACTCAACCCACAGCGACGAATACCAAGTAGTATCACGCGTCTTACGGGTATCTCTGACGATATGGTTGCCGATGCACCGCTTTTCGCAGAAGTAGCCGATCATATCGCCAGCTTTACCGAAGATGCTGTGTTTGTCGCGCATAACGTAAATTTTGACTATGGGTTTATTAAACAGGAATTTGCGAGATTAGAGCAGTCGTTCAGGCGGCCTAAAATGTGTACTGTGCGGGAGATGCGCCGCACCCACCCGGGGTTATCTTCTTATTCATTGGCAAACCTGACTAAGCATTTTCATATCGACATGGAGCAACATCACCGCGCGCTAAGCGACGCTAAAGCGGCTGCAGAGCTTCTTAAGCTAGCATTTGAGAAAGATGATGAAGGCTTCAGTGTTGGTGATAATGTTTAGCTTTATCGCAGGCGCTTTTCACGGGCCATAACTGAACGAAATGACCTTTAATATAGTATTTATTGGGGTTAAGCATGTATGTTGAGACGTTAGAGATGGCATTATCAGAAGAACAAGAATCACGCATTATTGAAATGGCGTGGGAAGATCGCACGCCGTTTGAAGCAATCGAGCGCCTGTTCGGGCTACCCGAAAAAGAGGTGATCAAGCTCATGCGCAAAAATCTTAAGCAAAAAACGTTTAAGAATTGGCGAGAGCGTGTATCTGGCAGAAAAACCAAACACGCAAGCTTGCGTCCTGAAGGCGTAGACAGAGGTTATTGCCCTTCACAGTATAAATATAAAAGTGCAAATAAGTAGCGCGCAAATAGCGCCGCCGCAATGCTTACTTATTTTCGCAGCGTAATATTCGGGCATGCCTTTATTAAAATTACTTTTTAGGCGTCGGGATTGTGGTGATTGGCAGCAGAAAGGCAGTAAGCTGTTGGCGCAGTGGCGTCGGAAATACGATGGTATTTTCTGACTGCAAAATACCTTTAGCATGATGAACCTGACGCAATAAATTGTGGTAGGTGTCGTTATTTTGCTGAACGTCTTCGACTTTCTCCATCATCAAATCGATAAACTCGGCCGGTGAAAGATCGTCGTGCTGCCTTATCTCGAAAGCCAATGCTTTAATGACGTAGGCTTCCCACTCTTTTCGATAGCTGTCTTTCAATCGTTCGGGATATTGGGCTAGATCTGCAATATCTTGGGCAAAGTCAACAATATCCAAAGGCTCATCTAAGAGCACCCTAAAAGCGAGCAGAGTTTCATCTGAAAGAAGGGAAATGGGAAGCTTTTCTTTAAATTGGGCGTATCGGCTAGGCATAAAAACACCTTTTTTGGGTAAATCACTATCTACGCGCTGAAAATATCAGCCCTACACTTTGATTGTAATAAAAGCCGCATGGCGAATAAAGCCAGGGACATTAAAAATACGTAATCCACTACGTTTGAACCCCTTGAAGTGACCACCCGTAATCTATTATGCACTGTTAAAGTGTGTACGCGTTCTTGCTGTTTGGCCCATCGTTTGATGGGCCTTTTTTATTTGTTGAAAATTGCGCTTAAAACGCCACTTTAACGCCCGCAAGTAAGCGGCTTATGCTATCTACGACATCGGCCCTTACAAACCACTCTACTTCATGCTTTTGTAAAATTAAGCCGCTGAATTCAAGTGAGCCGCCATGGCCGGTACCAAGAAAGTCTTCGATAAGTTCCGCTCGGGCCCCGAAATTTCTATTGATATACGAGTAATAGGCGAAGTATTCAATGGGGTAGGCTGTATCGAGAACGTTCGTGCTAAACACGCCACTTTTGCCTACCACAATTTTTGCAGCACCTTTATCGGTGCGCTGTACCCACTCTATAAATGCAGTGTCTTGTTGGTTGATACGAAAGCGATACTCTCCTCTAACAAACGTGCCGTCTAGCATGCGTTCGAAACTGGCTTCATAGCTATGGCGCTGCCCCATATTCGCCGAGTATTCCACTTCAAAGTATTGATCTTCCCCGCCTACACTTAATGCCTCATTGGCTTGTGCATTAGCTAATTGGCCCAACACCACTTCTATGGCCGAGTCGTTTTTCAACTGCTTTACATGGCGAACTCCAGTTATCCAGCCGTCTTTTGATAGGCCGGTAGAAGAAACCCTGCCTTTGTAAGTAGGAATAACACCTAGCTCGGTTTTTCCAGAATGGGTTTCGTGCCTTAAGTAAAGGCGCCTTGCGTAAAAGTAACCCGTACTTTCTTTGCCAAAAGTATTGTGGCTAGAAGAAAAATCTTCACCTGTAACGATAAAGCTATTGATAGACCATGAAGCGTTTAGCGCAATAGACGGGTAATAGCGCAGTCGATATTGTTCGCGGCTAGGGCGGTTGGAGCGATTGTCGTAGCGTACCTGAATATCGAGTTTCTGTGAGAAGGTGGGCGCTATTTGTTCTCCAAACGCTTTGGTACCAGTAATAGTGATGAGCAGTAAAACAAATAAGAAAGGGGGTCGCATCTGCCTAGCCCTAAACAACGTAATTAATTGGTTTATACATTAAATCTAATTAATTAGTGCATACGCAACGTCGTTTAACGCAAAAATTGCAAAAAAAAGCCGGCAGGGATGCCGGCACAAGTGGAGTGGGACTCCAATAAGGGTAAACACACAAAAAGATTGAACTTAGGGAGATGTCTTAAAACTTGTATGCAGTATAAAGCGGTATATTAAATAGTAAAATCGTTAAAATTTGATTGTGCTAATCGGAAAAATAGAACACGCTGAATAGCGAATAGCGAATAGCGAATAGCGAATAGCGAATAGCGAATAGCGAATAGCGAATAGCGAATAGCGAATAGCGAATAGCGAATAGCGAATAGCGAATAGCGAATAGCGAATAGCGAATAGCGAATAGCGAATAGCGAATAGCGAATAGCGAATAGCGAATAGCGAATAGCGAATAGCGAATAGCGAATAGCGAATAGCGAATAGCGAATAGGGGTATGAAAGGGAGAAAATTGGGCTACACAAAAAACACCGTGTAGCCCAAAGGGGGATTAGGCTAAGCCTAACTTCTTCTCTAGGTAGTGGATGTTGGTTCCACCTGCGAAGAAGTTTTCATCGGCCATAATGGCGCGCTGAAGCGGGATATTCGTTTTAATACCTTCAACCACAATCTCTTCAAGGGCGTGGCGCATACGAGCAATCGCTTCGTCGCGGCTTTCACCATAAGTGATAAGCTTACCAATCATTGAATCGTAGTAAGGCGGTACGTGATAGCCCGCGTAAATATGCGACTCCCAGCGAATACCTAAACCACCCGGCGCATGGAACATATCGATAGGACCAGGGCTAGGAATAAAGGTTTGTGGGTCTTCTGCGTTAATTCGACATTCAATAGCGTGGCCACGAATTTGAATTTGCGACTGATCAATTGACAGTGGCTGACCTGCGGCAATGCGAAGCTGCTCTTTAATAAGGTCAACGCCAGTGATCATTTCAGATACTGGGTGTTCTACCTGAATACGGGTATTCATTTCAATGAAATAAAACTCGCCGTTTTCGTATAGGAACTCGAAAGTACCTGCGCCGCGATAACCAATTTCGATACAGGCTCGACGGCAGCGATCGCCTATTTTTGCACGCATTTGCTCAGAAATACCCGGTGCCGGTGCTTCTTCAACCACTTTCTGGTGACGACGCTGCATTGAACAGTCACGCTCACCTAGGTGAATGGCGTTACCTTGTCCATCGGCTAGTACCTGAATTTCTACGTGACGCGGGTTTTCAAGGAACTTTTCCATGTAAACCGTTGCGTTACCAAAGGCTGCGCCAGCTTCCGCTTGCGTGGTCTCAATGGCCTTTACAAGTTCACTTTCGCTGCGAACTACGCGCATACCACGACCACCGCCGCCGCCAGCGGCTTTAACGATGATTGGGTAACCAATGCGCTTTGCAATGGCTCTGTTGCGCTCGGCGTCGTCTGTTAGCGGGCCGTCTGAGCCAGGTACACAAGGTACGCCAGCTTTTTTCATGGCGTTGATAGCAGAAACCTTGTCGCCCATAAGGTTAATAGTTTCAGCTTTAGGGCCAATGAAAATAAAGCCGCTCTTTTCCACCGCTTCAGCGAAGTCTGCGTTTTCCGCTAGGAAACCGTAACCAGGGTGAATAGCGATTGAATTTGTGACCTCGGCCGCCGCAATAATGCGAGGAATATTAAGGTAGCTTTCGGTTGCCGATGCTTTACCAATACAAATTGATTCATCAGCTAGCAACACGTGCTTCAAGTTTTTATCCGCCGTAGAGTGCACGGCTACGGTTTTGATGCCTAGTTCTTTACAGGCTCTCAAAATACGTAGGGCAATCTCGCCACGGTTAGCTATAAGTACTTTATCTAGCATAGTTAAGCACTCGCTTATTCAATGATGAACATAGGTTGGTCGAATTCTACAGGGTCTTGGTTTTCAACCAAGATTGCCTTAACCACACCTGCTTTATCTGCTTCAATTTGGTTCATCATCTTCATTGCTTCAACGATACACAGCGTATCGCCAACTTTTACTTGCTGGCCTACTTCTGCGAACGGTTTAGCCGTAGGAGAAGACGCACGGTAGAATGTACCTACCATTGGAGACTTAACTACGTGACCATCTGGCTGAGCAGGCTCGGCAGCGGGCGCTTCTGACGCGGTAGTTGCAGCCGCAGCTGGCGCCATTTGTGGTGCAGCAGGGGCAGCAAAGCTGTAATTCATAGGTGCCTGAACACCAGTAGGACCACGGTGGATGCGTACAGACTCTTCGCCTTCTGTGATCTCTAGCTCGGCAATGCCAGATTCTTCAACTAGCTCGATGAGTTTTTTAATCTTTCTAATATCCATGTTCTGTCTCTGCGTTATTTTTGCGATTTCGTTAAATTGATTGCTGCAGTTAGCGCGAGCGAGTAACCCATGGCACCAAGGCCAACAATGACGCCGGCTGCAACATCAGAAAAATAGGAATGGTGACGAAACGGCTCACGGGCGTGAACGTTCGACAAATGCACTTCAATAAACGGGATATTGACACTTAACAACGCGTCGCGAAGGGCGACACTGGTGTGCGTGAAGGCAGCAGGATTAATGATAATGGCGTCGACAGAACCCATAGCGGCGTGCACACGTTCGATCAGCGCGTGTTCCGCGTTAGACTGAAAATGCGTTAACGTCACGTTGCTCGACTCAGCTTGCGCCTGCAAATCATCCACGATGTCTTGCAGGGTCTGTGTGCCGTATTTGTCGGGTTCTCTTTGGCCTAACATGTTTAGGTTAGGGCCGTTTAATAACAAAATATTCATTAGTTTGCTGCTATCTTCGGGAAAATGTCATTGTTATTGCCATTTCAACAAACTTTTATGACAGTTGCACGAAAAAAAGCCAATTTATTTGCTCGTTTATTAGATTAACTGCTGATTATAGTGATAGATAAAGATTTCGCAGCAAAATACTGGTCTAATCAGGTGTTTTCGCCGCAAAGTTTGTGTGCGGATTTGGCCTGAAAGCGCAGCATGCTGCCTTATTGAGAGATGTCGGTGAGTGAAAAGGGAACACTGACGTATTTACCGTGGAATTTGGCTACATAAATACCAAAGTGAAGGTGAGGCAAAGAAGAGAAGCCCGTATTTCCCGTATAGCCAATCAACTGGCCTTGCTGTACGGTTTGCCCTCGTTCTACCACGACGCCTTCGTGCTTGAGGTGGTAATACTCACCCGTAGTGCCATCGCTATGCAAAATGGCGACATAGTTGGCGTGTTTAGCTAATCGACTGTGCGGCCCACCCTTCGTGCCATCGTCTTTGGTATCTATTACCACTCCGGCTCGCGCGGCCAAAATAGGCGTACCCACGGGCGCGGCAAAATCTAATGCATACCGCGATGCTCCCGAATGACTGAAGCTGCCGTTAAAGCCTTGAACAATGCGGTATGCGCTCGCTGGCTGTAAAGGGGAGTAATAAGCATAATCGCGGTCATGCTGGGCATCAATTTGCCCTGCCGTCCACTTAACGCGCATAGTGTGCCAGAAAGCGTTCGCTTTTTTTACCACACCTAAAGGCACCGCATCATCCGTATTTAAAAATGCATTTACGTGAGCCTTGGGCTTAAGGGCTTCTAAGCTAGATGGAATTTGAAACAGCTTATCTGAATACAAAGTAAGCGCGACGGGCATCGCAATTTTTCGTTTTACTGAGACTAAATAAAGTGAACCGGACGAAGGGGTAAGTTCAAAGCAGAACCGAGCCTTATCAAAGCACCCCGACGTTTTCACCTCTGTTTCAGCGAAAGTGGGCGAAGGCAGTAAAAGTGAAACACACAAAAAGGCTAAAAATAAGAAGCTCGCTTTAAGGCGGCCCTTATCGCTAACAATAAAGGCCGGATGGCAAGCACTGTGTGATGACAACCTAGTTACCGGGCTCATGCTTGCTGTCACGAGTTACGGGGGCATCGTTAAGCCATTCGTTTACGTGACGGGCAAAAGCATCTGCTTTCATAAAACCTGTCACCCGGGCTTTAGTCAGTTCATCGCCGTTTGCGTCGAAAAATAAAATAGTGGGAAGGCCGAGCACGTTAAAAGTATCAAAAATCTCCTGCCGCTCAGGGGTGTTGTCGGTAAGATCCATTTGCATCCATACCGTATTGCTAAGCGCTGTAACCACTTTTTCGTCTGGGAAGGTGTATTTCTCAAACTCTTTACACGCCACACACCAGTCGGCGTACAAGTCGACCATCACGGTTTTTCCTTCCCCGTTGGCTGCCGCTATTTTATGGCGTAAATCAGTCAAATCTCTTGCCACAACAAACTCTGGGTGGCTCGAGTGGACTATCTCAGCGTGCTCGCCCCAAAGACCAGTATTGATACCCGCCTGATAGGTAAGCCCGGCGCTGCCCATAATACCCATGGCCACAATAACCGCGCGGGCAAGTTTTATTAACGAGTTTGGCGAAGCGCGATTAATAAC
Source organism: Alteromonas mediterranea DE (assembly GCF_000020585.3). Classification (NCBI taxonomy): domain Bacteria; kingdom Pseudomonadati; phylum Pseudomonadota; class Gammaproteobacteria; order Alteromonadales; family Alteromonadaceae; genus Alteromonas; species Alteromonas mediterranea. The sequence goes on along the minus strand of NC_011138.3, from coordinate 4,293,647 downwards.
CCAGTAATAGCCGAATAAACCAAAGCCAAGTAGCGCCCACAAAAATGCCGTGTATGGGCTGGTGTATAAGCGCTCAATAAACACAATAGCCACAGCAAGCATCATAAAGCCGAATGTGACCTTAACTACATTCATCCAATTACCGGCTTTTGGTAAAAGCTTACCCCCTGTCATGCCAAACAAAATAAGCGGTACGCCCATGCCAATACTCAGTAAGTAAAGGGAAATGAAGCCCAGCGTCATATCGCCAGTTTGCGCAATGAATAACAATATGCCGGTAAGCGGGGCGGTAGTGCAGGGCGAAGCAATAAGGCCCGACAGCACACCCATAACAAACACGCCTGCGAAACTGCCAGGCGTTTGGCTGTTACTCATGTGAGTGAGTTTTTCTTGATACTTCGCAGGAAGCTGAATGTCGAAACCACCAAATAAGGCGATGGCGAGGGCCACGAAGAGCACTATAAACACACCCAATATTGCGGGATGTTGCAGTGCGGCCTGAAACTGCGCGCCTGCTACGGCGACCACCAACCCCAACAGCGAATACGTTATTGCCATACCCTGCACATAAACAAAGGTTAGCCAAAATGAATGGGACGCGGTTTTTGGTTTACCCTGACCAATCACAATGCCCGACACAATGGGATACATAGGGAACACGCAAGGAGTAAACGCCAAGCCCACGCCTAAGGCAAAAAAGAGGGCGAGGGTAAGGGGCAGGTTATCTTTATCGATAAGCTTTTGCGCTAAATTAAACTGTTCACTTTGTAGGGATGAAGCGGCGTTGTTCTCGTCACCTGCCGGTTGCGTTGTTGCTGCGTTACTTCCCATCTCGTTTAAGTACACCACTTTAATGGTGGGCGGATAACAAAGGCCCGCATCGGCGCAGCCCTGATAGCGAACTTTTACTACGCCATCACTATTGGCATAGCTGATAGGCAAAGTGATAGATACCCTGTCGTAAAATACTTCAGACTCGCCAAAAAATTCATCTTCAATCATGACGCCGCGAGGAAAAGTCGGGTCGCCTATCTCTGCTTGTTTTGAAACGAACTTAAACTGCTTAAGGTATAGGTAATAACCGTCGGCGATATCAAAAGTGAGGGTAAGTGTGTCTCTTTGCTGATTAAAATCGAAAACAAAGGCCTGATCGACGTCTAAAAATTGTGGTTCATCTACAAAAGGGTCGTCAAAGGCGCTAGGCATCTGAGCGAAGGCAGGTGCACTAAGCAGTTGTGATAAACACAACACCGACACTATCAGTGCAATAAACCGGCGCCAAAGTGGTGCCGATTTACTTGAAAATTGAGTAAGGGTAGTCATAAAGTTACAGCTCATTTTTATCGTGTTTTATTCAAGCATTATTGTTGTAGTGTCGTTTGCAACCATTGGCCATATGCGCTGCTTGCTTCTGCATTTAGCTCCAACCATTCAGGCACGTCATAAGGGTGTATTTCACTCACTTTTTCAAATGCCTGCAATACGTTTTGGGTATTGGTTTTAATTAACAGCTGGCATTCCGCATCAACTTCTACCTTGCCCTGCCATTCGTAAACAGACTGAATGCCTTTAATTATGTTCACACATGCCGCAAGCTTACTCTTTACAAGTGCAGTAGCAATGTCTTGCGCTGACTTTTCATCGGGTGTGGTACACAACACAAGTTTAATTGTCATTGGCTAATCCTAGCGATTTTCCGCAAGCCTCGGTATGGCGTATACGGCGATTTATTAGACCTTAATACGGGCCTTATTCTTTCACGACTCAGTATACCACGCTCGTTATCGGTCGCTTTAAGTGGCTAATTAAGCGAAAGGGTGGGCACCTTTTCTTGTTATTACGTACAAAGACCCTATAACAGGTTATGAATACATGAAAGAGGAAGCGTTTTGCGGGTTTTATTTTTACTGTTTGCCATACTGCCTATTTTAGAAATAGCGCTATTGATCAATGTAGGTAGCATTATTGGTGGCTGGAATACGGTGGGTTTAGTTATTCTATCGGCGTTTATTGGTGCTTATTTTGTTAAACGCGAAGGCGTGAGTACGCTGCAAACCGCGCAAGAAAAAATGCAGCGAAATGAAGTGCCAGGAAAAGAGTTAGTAGAAGGTTTAATGTTGGTTGTGGCTGGGGTTCTTTTGGTTACGCCGGGCTTTATTACCGACATTTTCGGTTTCTTATTAGCTATGCCGGGGTCTCGCCACTTCTTCGCCGCACAAGTGAGTAAGCATATGAAGATGCGCGTCGTGGCTCCGGGCATGGGGCCGGGTATGGGCCCTAATGGCGCAGGCTTCAATCAGGGGGAATCCCCTTTTGGACAGAGTCCATTCGGCAACGGCCCTCAATCGCACCAACAAGGTGATGATGTCATTGAGGGGGAGTACACAGACAATACCACTAACGACCGAGATAAGCGTTTAAAATAACGCGTCCACCGCTTTTCTCAACTTCCCTTTTTTACTCACGTTATTAGCGTCGTTTACCACGATAAACGGCGTTTACTTGTTTAAGAAAAATAAGTATTTAGTGAAAAAATCAATTTTTTTACATTTTTTTGTTTAAAAACCCTTGAAGTTATCAGGGTACTACCCCATCTATCCGTGCAGAAACGATTTTAACTGCTCAGCAATGAGCAACCCAGGCACACAACATTCAGGCAGTCTGAGTGTTGGTAATCACACAACTTTGAATAGTGGAATTTTCAGGAGACTTGAAAATGGCAATTCGTCCTTTACACGACCGCGTAATCCTTAAGCGCGCAGAGCAAGAAAGCAAATCTGCAGGCGGTATCGTTCTGACTGGTTCTGCAGCAGAAAAATCTACACGCGGCGAAGTAATCGCAGTAGGTAACGGTCGCATTCTTGAGAACGGCGAAGTTAAAGCGCTAGACGTTAAAGTTGGCGACACCGTTATTTTCAACGACGGTTACGGCGTTAAAACAGAAAAGCTGGATGGTGAAGAAGTACTTATCCTAAGCGAAAGCGACATTCTAGCGATTGTTGAGTAATTACAACTAACGTTAAAACGAATTTTAGAGGAATTTAATCATGGCAGCTAAAGAAGTACGTTTTGGTGATGACGCTCGCAGCAAAATGCTAAAAGGCGTAAACACACTAGCTAATGCAGTTAAAGTAACACTAGGTCCAAAAGGCCGTAACGTTGTTCTAGACAAGTCTTTCGGTGCACCAACTATCACTAAAGATGGTGTGTCTGTAGCGAAAGAAATCGAGCTTGAAGACAAGTTCGAAAACATGGGCGCGCAGATGGTAAAAGAAGTCGCGTCTAAAGCGAACGACGAAGCGGGTGACGGTACAACTACTGCAACCGTTCTAGCGCAAGCTATCGTAACTGAAGGCCTTAAGAGCGTTGCGGCGGGTATGAACCCAATGGACCTTAAGCGCGGTATCGACAAAGCGGTTATCGCGGCTGTTGAAGAGCTTAAAGCCCTTTCTACTGACTGTGCAGACAGCAAGTCTATCGCACAGGTAGGTACTATCTCTGCAAACTCTGACGCAGAAGTTGGCGACATCATTGCTCAAGCAATGGAAAAAGTGGGTAAAGAAGGTGTTATCACCGTAGAAGAAGGTCAAGCACTTCAAAACGAACTAGACGTTGTTGAAGGTATGCAGTTCGACCGCGGTTACCTATCGCCATACTTCATCAACAACCAAGAAAACGGCACCGTTGAACTAGACAACCCGTTCATCCTATTGGTTGACAAGAAAATTTCTAACATCCGCGAACTACTGCCTACCCTTGAAGGCGTAGCGAAAGCGGGTAAGCCGCTAATGATCATCGCTGAAGATGTTGAAGGCGAAGCGCTTGCTACACTAGTAGTTAACAACATGCGTGGTATTGTTAAAGTTGCAGCGGTTAAAGCTCCTGGTTTTGGTGACCGTCGTAAAGCAATGCTTCAAGACATCGCTATTCTAACTGGCGGTACTGTAATCTCTGAAGAGATTGGTCTTGAGCTTGAAAAAGTTCAACTAGAAGACCTTGGTACTGCTAAGCGCGTAGTTATCAACAAAGACAACACCACTGTTGTTGACGGTAACGGCGACCAAGAAGCAATTGAAGGCCGTTGTGCACAAATCAAAGGTCAAATTGAAGAGTCTTCGTCTGACTACGACAAAGAGAAGCTTCAAGAACGTCTTGCTAAGCTTTCAGGCGGTGTTGCAGTAATTAAAGTTGGTGCAGCGACTGAAGTTGAAATGAAAGAGAAGAAAGACCGCGTAGAAGATGCACTACATGCAACTCGCGCAGCGGTTGAAGAAGGTGTGGTACCTGGTGGTGGTGTTGCACTAGTACGCGCAGCGGCGAAGCTTTCTGAGCTAACTGGCGACAACGAAGACCAAACAGTAGGTGTTAAGCTTGCGCTACGTGCAATGGAAGCGCCTCTACGTCAAATCTCTATCAATTCAGGTGCAGAAGCATCAGTAGTGGTTAACGAAGTGAAGAACGGCGACGGTAACTACGGTTACAACGCTGGTAACGACACTTACGGCGACATGCTAGAGATGGGTATTCTTGACCCAACTAAAGTAACGCGCTCTGCACTACAGTTCGCATCATCAATTGCTTCACTAATGATCACTACTGAAGCAATGGTAGCTGAACTACCTAAAGACGAAGCTGCGCCAGCAATGCCTGATATGGGCGGCATGGGCGGAATGGGCGGCATGATGTAAGAATCGCCCCGCTTTTTAGGCCCTTATAAATCAAGGGCTTACAAGCCTTCTGAGACTAACTGTGGTACGTTTTGTATCACGGTTAGTTTCACACCATTTCCTTAATCTCCTTTTACAATATTCCATCAGCTCCTCATTAGCTACCCTTAAATTTCACTCTATAAAATAAGCTCTGTAAGCGTCTCTACGATCTCGTAATGGGTCGGGTATGCCTATGGCTCAGTGACTCTCAAAGTCTTCTCATCGAGCTTCTCAGGATCTCTCGTGGGGTACAGGGGGGAGGGGGCGAGGTAATACCCTTCTTATGCGATTGCGGCGTTCCGTGATTCTCAAAAAAAACGTAGTTTACTTTTTGCTCACTTTTTCACCGCAACTCAACCTTAGTCAGAAGGCATTATTGACTCTAAACCTTGAACATAGCGTTTAACCAAACTGTCCTGTCTAACAGTTACGTCGACAGAAGTGCCACTATCGATTCCAACGAAACCATCCAGAGCAGCTACAAGGTAAGGGAACACGTATCTAAGATCTCCATTGCTTCCTCGACTAACAACAGTAGACTGCCAAACGGGTAATACTTCGCCAGTTAGTTGATATTCAGAAAGGTTTACCGCATATAGTTCAAGGTGACGAGTGTAGTTAGTTCTGGTGTTAGTATGTGTAGAATAACCAGTGACAGCCAAGGCTCTTTGTTGAGTCAAAGTCCCATTTAATTGTGTAGTCCCACCGTTATGAGTTGAAGTTGCATTAATAGTGTATACACCAGTTGGGGTTGTACCAAAGATGGGCATACTGTAAGTATACTGGCTCTGTTCTGGCTCACCTATTCCATACCCCACAAAGATAATTAAGTCTGGATTCTCTTTCTCTTGAGAATTCTTATAACCATTCTTCTGGAGTAACTTTTTGACGTAGCTTGAATACTCTTTGAACTGAAGGTCGTTAATTGAAACACTATTGGAACTTGGTATTAAGATGAAACTTTTGAAAGTAGAAGAATCTTCTGAGGCTAGGCTACTAACAGAAGTGTTAACTCGTGGAGTGTGGTCACCAACTTTGACGACACAAGCCTGAATAAACAAAACCGATAAGAGTAATACTAAACGCATGGTTACATCCTTGTAGTGTGTTTTTCAATCTAAATTAGACTAGCATCCTTTAATCAGATACTGCAAAACGTATGTTATGTGGTTTTACATTTAAAGAATAATTATCTACCTGTCACTATCTAACATATTCGATCTGACACTGTCACAAACTTCTAAATGAAAGTTGTTGACGGTAGATTTCGTTACTGTCAGAACCTCTTACTTTGGTGGACGCATGGGTAACGCGTGTTCCTGCTGAAAGGTTTACTTAAAGATAAGCCTTATGGTGCAGCGGCGAGTGGAGACACCCCGTAATGGGGGGATTGGGGATTTCTCACTTTTGATTTAGCCTCTCAAGTTTTTGCAGTCAAAAAGCTCTTGTATGATAACCTTTGAGTAAAGCTGACAACGTCAAAGGTCGAAATGGAATTAATTCACCACTACACAGACATTCAATCCTTAGCATGTATTTTGAAAAACCGAACTTTACGGTTTACCAGGCTGGACAAACTAGACGATGCACAAGAGGTGGAACTGGTATCTCGAAAGCATTGGTCACAGTACCTATTTGTTAGCAGTTGGAGCACGCTGACCGATGAATCTCAAGCAATGTGGCAGTCATATGCTGGTTACAATGGAGTCCGAATTGGATTACCAAAACACCCTTTCGCTGAGTTCACACTAGAATCGCGGCGAGAACTCAATCATTTTGTAAAAGGCGAAATTATAAGCCCGTTACCTATTGAGCAAATATATAATGAGAAGTGGATTATCATAAACACTCCTTACCATAAAGACTTATTCGGACAGGCAGTGAAGTATTACAAGAAGCCAGATGAGCATATTCGCCCTGTGATGCAGGACGAGAAGGGAGGAATACTTTTTAATTACTATGACCTTGCAGTAAACAAGAGTAGTACATGGAAGCATCAGGAGGAGTTTAGGTACATTTACTTCATTGTTCCATCCAATCCGAATGTCTTGGACGCATGGAAGCGCACTGGTAATCCCTTTCCCATTTATCAACACACTTACGAGCACTTGCAAAAAAAGAAAAATAGCCCTATAACATATTTCGACTCACCCTTGGGTGACGCTTTAAACCATGTAGAAGTCACTATCGGCCCGACTTGCACAGGCGAAGACGTAGCAAAAATTGAAGAATTGGTTAGCCGCTACACTACACATGGAAAAATACAAAGAAGTGACTTAACTGGATATGTTAAGGAATAGCGGTTTTTGACGTCACGAGAAACCTGAGCAGCCCCAATACATTAGTTTTAATGATTAATTTGTAGCACTTACCCTTCAACAATCATGTTACTTCTCTTGACGGGGCAATCAAGCAGTCAGCCTCGTGAATCCTCTCGACATACTGCCACAGTTCGTTCTTGTTCTTATACTTACTGTACAAGTTATACGTCAAGGACAACTGCTTGTGGCCTGCTAGTTCCGTAGCGATGTCTTCAGTAATGCCCTAGTTCACATTAGCGCTGTACCTTTGTCTACAGCCTCCTTTAATCTCCTCAACTCATGTCCTTTCGAGTAGTAACCATAAGACATCGTTTTTCCTCGCTCGTGACCAACTATTTGAGCAGTGATATTCTCCTCGATACCTGCTCGCTCCATTGCTGTTATGTACATATGCTTGAAAGAGTGAAAGCCTTTAAGCTTGTTGTCAGTCACATGCTTTACCTTAAAGTTTAAGAACGTTCGGCTAGCTGTCTTACTTCCAATGCCAATAACAAAGTCGTCATCTTCCTTGTTCTCGATATGGGCTAACAGCCTTTCTCCTATTGCATCAGGTAAAGGCAGATTGAATCGACCAGACTTTACTAGACAGTTGCTCAAACTAAGATATCCAATTTTCTACACGTAGTCCTTCAATCCGATGAAGCTCTCGTTCGTTGTCAGTAACAACGGTCAACCCTAAGCTACGCGCATGCCCCGCGATATGTAGGTCATTTACACCAATCATCTGGCCGGACTTTTCCAAATTAGCTCTAATTGAACCATAATGTTGTGCCGCATTGTTGCCATACTCAAGAACTTCAAGCCTGGAACAAAAATCTTCTACCTGCCTGGTATTATGTTCAACTTTTTGGCTTTTCTCACATCCATGCAATAGTTCAGCTAATGTAATTGACGAGATAGCCATTCTGCCCGCTGAATCATTGAATTTCGATAAAACTTCCAAAGGACGATTCTTGATTACATAAATACAAATTTTGGTGTCCAGTAGGTACTTAATCATCAAAACTTTCTCGAGTAGTTTGTTCTTGGCTCGCCCTTTCGTTCATAAAATCATCTGTTACTGAATTGCTTGAATCAAAAAAGCTATCCCAAGTATTTTCTATAGGGCTTAATACTCTATCCTTACCTACAACTCGAACGTTAACTACTTTAACAGATTCTTCAAACCGTGCTTCTGCGGGCATCCTAACTGCTTGAGAGCGGTTGTTCATAAAAATTCTAGCTGTCGTCATTTTTACACCCCCTAATTGGTATATAGCATTCTACATACACAAAGTTGGTATATGGCAAAGGCATATACCAAGCGATGTTATACGTGCTTTGGCGTATTGAGAAAATGCCTATAGCCAACTAGAAAAACCTTGTGTTTCATCGTATTTATCGGAAGCTTAACGCATCATAAACTTTCCAGCGTTCTATGTTTTGCTTAGTTTATATAAACGAAAAATTTACATTACTTTCTTTCAAGAAGAAGCAAGTTTCACGTTCAACGATCATGAAATGCCTAAAAACAAAAGGTACAGCGTAAGTAAAGCAGACTGCATAATTTGGAAGAGTAATCCTCACATGTTAAATAAATGGAAAATTTTCATTTAAATGCAAAGAGAATAGCTTGAGAGTAATCAACGAGCGACTTGTACTCAATAACAATTGCCTTTAACCTGCCCCACCTGCTTCATCTTTGAAGTAGGTAACTAGTGCATTTTTTATAAGGCATACTACCCACTATGGCGCCACGTTCTTTCGTTTTTTTAGACGAACTGAATTCTTCGATTAGACCCGCAATAAACTACACCAGTGGTGTAGGCGCTATGCTGTGGTTAGCTAATATGGTGCTGTTGTTGAATGTTGCACTAGTGATTAGTGGTACCATGGCCGACGCTACAGAGTTTGTTAGTGCATTTAATGAAAGCTTGGTTTTCGAGCCTTTTTTCATTGCACTTGCTGATCACACGCTCTCACAATTTATCGTTCCCACTATCGCGTTGGTATTAGTCGGTTTATTGGTTAAAGCCACGGCTATAGCAAAGGCGCAAATAACAAAACAGCGCCGACCTATTCCTTACCTTTGCCCTACATTTCCTCAGCCTTTCGTTCAAACGGTTGGCAGCCGAGCGCCCCCTCTTTTCAGTTAAACGTCTCCGATTTTTTTCAAACACCATGAGTGCTGCGCTTAAAGCGTAATAACGCCACTTCTGGTGCGTTTTCCGATGCTGTAAACCCGTAGTTCCTTTCGGAACTGCTCAGTCATCGCCGTTTAACTTGTGGGTTATAGGAACTTGTTTTGTCTATTCGTAACCTTTTTACTTTGATTGTTGCTGGTGCTGGGCTTACGTTAGCCGGTTGCAGCGGTGGCGTGCTTGACCCCAAAGGGCAAGTGGGCATGGATGAGAAGAACCTTATTATTCTTTGTACCATCCTGATGCTGATTGTTGTTGTTCCCGTTATTGTTCTAACGCTTTATTTCGCATGGAAGTATCGCGCTAGTCGCGACTTTGAAATTTACACCCCGAAGTGGGCACACTCTACAAAGATAGAAGCTGTTGTATGGTCAATTCCTATCTTAATTGTTATTTCGTTGAGCGTGATCACATGGCGTTCTACTCACGCACTCGACCCTTATTCACCACTAGAAGGCAAAGGAGAACACCTTACTGTTGAAGTAGTGTCGCTCAATTGGAAGTGGCTGTTTATTTACCCTGAGCAAGGCATTGCTACCGTCAATGAACTGGTGTTTCCGGCTAATAAGCCTGTGGCGTTTAAAATCACTTCCGAAAGCACTATGAATTCGTTTTTCATTCCTCAGTTAGGAAGTCAGATTTATTCTATGGCGGGAATGGAAACTAAGCTTCACCTTATTGCTAACAAGCCAGGTACTTATAAGGGCATTTCGTCAAACTACAGTGGCGCAGGCTTTACGGGAATGAAATTCAACGCTATCGCCACGCCTACCGAGGGCGACTTTAACGATTGGGTTGCAAGCGTTAAGCAGGCACAAACAGCGTTAACGCCCGCTTCTTATGAGCAGCTTGCCAAGCAAAGTGAAAACAACCCGGTGACTTACTACAGCAACGTTAGTGAAGGCCTTTTTCACGACATCGTGATGAAGTACATGAAAGATCACGGCTCTATGGACTTTTATAGCAAGCCAGAAAATGCCGCTACCGGCGAACACCACACAATGCCTCAAATGCAACACCGTCATCATCAAGAGGATGCACAATAATCATGTCTTTTTTAGGTAAATTATCTATAGAGGCCGTGCCCTATCACGAGCCTATTATAATGGTGACACTTGCCGTAGTGGCACTGCTTGGTGTGGTTATAGCCATGCTTATCACCAAACACAAACAGTGGGGAACCCTGTGGTTTGACTGGATCACGTCTGTCGACCACAAGCGTCTTGGTATTATGTACATTGTGCTGGCTATGATCATGCTGCTGCGCGGCTTTGCCGACGCTATTATGATGCGTACTCAGCTTGCAATGGCAACCAATGGTGCGCCCGGCTATCTACCTCCCGAGCACTACGACCAAATCTTCACCGCCCATGGCGTTATCATGATCATCTTCATGGCGATGCCGTTTATGATTGGCTTAATGAACATCATTCTGCCGCTGCAAATTGGTGCCCGTGATGTGGCGTTTCCTTTTTTAAATAATTTGAGTTTTTGGCTAACCGCAGGTGGCGCAATTCTAGTGAATGTGTCTTTAGGGTTAGGTGAATTCGCAAAAACAGGGTGGGTTGCTTATCCGCCGCTAGCCGGGTTGGAGTTTAGTCCCGGGGTTGGCGTCGACTATTACATATGGGCCCTGCAGATATCCGGGCTCGGTACGCTGCTAACCGCCGTAAACTTCTTAGTTACCGTGTTTAAAATGCGTGCGCCTGGCATGAAACTCATGCAAATGCCTATTTTCACCTGGACCTGTACCTGGGCGAATATTCTTATCGCCGCGTCGTTCCCTATTCTTACCGCTGTGTTGGCCATGCTAACGCTAGACCGCTATATGGATTTTCACTTCTTCACTAACGAAGCCGGTGGTAACTCTATGATGTATATCAACCTGTTTTGGGCATGGGGACACCCTGAAGTTTATATTCTGGTACTGCCTGCATTTGGTATTTTCTCAGAAGTTATTTCAACGTTTACCGCTAAGCGTTTGTTTGGCTACAAGTCGATGGTGTATGCATCGGGCGCCATTGCCATTCTTGGTTTTATTGTTTGGCTGCACCACTTCTTTACCATGGGGTCGAGCGCCAATGTGAATGCCTTCTTCGGCATTATGACCATGGTTATTGCCGTACCCACGGGCGTGAAACTGTTTAACTGGCTATTCACCATGTATCGCGGTCGCTTAATTTTGAGTGTGCCTGTACTGTGGACGTTAGGCTTTATGGTGACCTTCACCATCGGCGGCATGACAGGGGTGTTACTTGCCATTCCAGGTGCTGACTACGTACTTCATAATAGCCTGTTTCTCATTGCGCACTTTCACAACACCATTATTGGTGGTGCGGTATTTGGCTATCTGGCTGGCTTTGCTTTTTGGTTCCCGAAAGCCATGGGCTTTAAGCTTGACGAAAAAACCGGAAAAGCAGCCTTTTGGTGCTGGCAAATTGGTTTCCTTTTGGCGTTCATGCCCCTATATGTGCTTGGCTTTTTGGGTATGACACGCCGCTTAAATCACACTGACAATCCTGACTGGAATATCTGGTTATACATTGCTGCATTTGGTGCGTTTGTTATAGCAATTGGTATTTTCTTCCAGCTACTTCAGCTGTTTGTAAGCTTCAAAAACAAAGAGAAGCTTAACGATACAACGGGCGATCCGTGGAATGGTCACACGCTAGAGTGGTCAACGGCGTCACCGCCTCAATTTTACAATTTTGCCAAGATTCCTCACATCAAAGACATTGATGCATGGACGGATATGAAGGAGCGCGGCGAGTCGTATCAACGCCCTGAAAAATACACACCTATTCATATGCCAAAAAATACTTCAGCCGGAGTTTTCATGAGCATGAGCTTTACCCTAATGGGCTTTGCGCTTATCTGGCATATTTGGTGGCTTGCTGTTGTCGGTTTAGTGGCAGGAATAGGAGTATTTATTAAGCGTTGCTATACCTCGGATGTTGATTACTACGTGCAGGTAGATGAAGTTGAACGAGTTGAAGCTACGCACTTAAGTGCCAATACAGTGGGAGGTCGCTCATGAGTACTATTGCAACATCAAGCGCCGCATCAATGCCGCATGAACACGCACACGAAGAACATCATGAAAACAACACCGTGTTTGGTTTCTGGTTGTATTTAATGACCGACTGTTTGTTGTTTGCTTCTTTCTTTGCCACCTATGCCGTGCTGTTTATGAATACGGCGGGCGGTGTGTCTGGCAAAGATATTTTCGAGCTCAACTTTGTTGCAGTTGAAACCGCCGCTCTGCTTTTAAGCAGTATTACCTTTGGCTTTGCCATGATATGTGCTCACCGACAAAACAAGTCAGGCGCCCTTGCTTGGCTGGCGGTAACATGGGCACTGGGAGCGTGTTTTATCGGTATGGAAGTATATGAATTCCATCACCTTATCGAGCATGGCAACGGACCGCAGCAAAGTGCGTTTCTAACGGCGTTTTTCTCGCTAGTAGGGCTGCACGGGTTGCACGTTACAGCAGGCCTTATTTGGATGACAATTATGTTTATTGAAGTGACCCGCCGAGGCCTTGGTGAGCAAACCGTTACCCGACTTAGCTGCTTAAGCTTGTTTTGGCACTTCCTCGATATCGTATGGATATGTGTATTTACCGTAGTGTATTTAATGGGGGCAATGTAATGGCGTTACACGATGCAAAATTAGCTTCAAATACTGACGGTCACGCTTCATCGACCCACAATAGTGATGACGCACATGGCGATGTGAAGTCTTATATTATTGGCTTCATTCTATCTGTAGTACTTACCGCTATTCCGTTCACTCTAGTGATGAATGGCGACCTATCTAAAGTTACCACGATTTGGAGCGTGGTAACTTTGGGCTTGGTTCAAATTTGGGTGCACCTTAAATACTTTTTGCACCTTAACTTTGTTACTGAAGAAGGCAGAGCCAATACGTTTTCATTCTTGTTCAGTGCGCTTATTATTTTCATGGTGGTTGGGTTATCCGTTTGGATCATCTACGAATCAAACGCCATGATGATGTATTAGCAAATCTCTGTATATGCGTGGTCTAGCCTGACGATCATGTCAGGCTTTTCAATGTGATTAATTCATCGCGGTCAGTACGTTAAGCCCTCATGTTTCGTCCTTCTATTGGTGCAACCTATTTTGAGGGCAACATTGGGGCTTCTCAGTACACCTTGATACGCGTCTAAATGGGCGCGTTCTAAATTTGGATTTTACCCATGACCTTTACTTATAAACGTTACCTGTCGGTCACCAAACCCGGCATTATTATGGGCAATGCTATTTCGGTAACGGGCGGTTTCTTATTAGCGTCCCGTGGCGATATAGATTACTGGCTGCTGCTCGTAACGCTCATCGGTTTATCGCTGGTGGTGGCTTCAGGTTGTGTCATTAATAACTGCATTGACCGAGATATCGACGGCAAAATGCAGCGCACGGCCAACCGGGTTACGGTAACAGGCGAGTTGCCATTGCTTACTGCGATGTTGCATGGTGCTGTGCTGGGTATTGCAGGGTTTGGCTTGTTAGCGCTTTACACCAACCTTACTGCCGTATTTTTTGCTGTTTTTGGCTACGTTATTTATGTGGGTGTTTACAGCCTGTATATGAAGCGAAACTCGGTGTATGGCACCTTCGTTGGCAGTTTGTCGGGGGCCGTTCCGCCCGTAGTCGGTTATTGCGCCGCGAGCGGTCAGTTTGATATGGCTGCGGCTATTTTGCTGGGTATGTTCAGCATTTGGCAAATGCCCCATTCTTATGCCATCGCTATCTTTAGATATAACGACTATAAGGCGGCTGGAATTCCAGTATTGCCTGTATCGCAAGGTATTGCGAAAGCAAAACGCCATATCGTCCTTCATATTGCGTTATTTGCTTTAGTAGTAATGCTGCTTCCACTTAACGGTTATACAGGTATTGGCTTTTTAACAGTAGCTTTCGCAACAAGCCTTTGGTGGCTGTTGATGGCGCTGCGCGGATACAGACCCGACATCAACGTAGAAGGCTGGGCAAAACGTGTTTTTGGTTTCTCCATTGTAAATATAACGCTGTTATCCATCGCTATGTCACTGGACTATCACACCACAGTTGATAGTTTATTTGCGGTAGCTTTGTAGTTTTATAAGCGCTTTACGCTTACGGATAGCGATGCTCTCGTTTATAATTTCCAGCTATTCATTACATGCAAATAGGCAGCACCATGGCAACGGCATCCGCACTTCACATTTTGGTTAAAACAGAGAAAGAAGCGCTTTCTATTTTAGAGCAGCTTAAAAAGGGTAAGGATTTTGCGACGTTAGCAAAGCGTCATTCTAAATGCCCGTCGGGCAAGCGTGGCGGCGATCTTGGTGAATTCCGTAGAGGCCAAATGGTAAAAGCCTTCGACGATGTGGTGTTCAAAAAAGATGTGCTCAAAGTACACGGGCCGGTGAAGACCCGTTTCGGCTACCACCTTATTAAAACGCTTTATCGTAGTAATTAAAACCAGAGCCTTTTAAAACCAGAGCCTTTTAAAACCAAAGCCGCTAGAGCCGAAGTAAGCCCGATCCATTCAACAAGCGTTTAATGTATGTCTTTGCTAATTACTTTGTTAATTGCCCGGCTCCCACTTTTCACCGCATACTGAATTTTTGGTAAATATGGCGTACGGGCTGTTGGTGTCGTGCAGTGAATTGCGTAGCGCTGCGCCGTGATCTACCGTAATAAAAGCTGTGTCAGAGGCCTTACCTTGTTCATCCAGCATAAAGTAGTCGCTGGAGTAGCTTGTTAGCATCATGCGATTGTCGTAACCCATATCGCTTAAGCGAACCCGGGTAATGGCTTTAAATTTAGCGTCGGGGTTAGAAAGGCCTACGATTTTCTTAAAAAAGTAGCCTTTATCAGACTGCAGCTGGGAAAAACCATTTAACGTGTTTATCAGGGTTTTTAAATCTATTGCTTCGCGCTGCAGCATGAAGTCGTGCTGGATGGCATTGCCATCTTTTCTAGGGCTGTCTTTCGAAGGTGCTTTACCAGCAGTATAGGCCTGCTCTGCTTCCATTGAAGAAAGGTGCGCTTGCCCTTCCTCTGTATAGTGAATCAGTGCGCTCGTATTCATGTTTACGTAATAGTCGCTGATCCCCGCAGGTACCACTTCAAATAGCATAACATCTGGGGTTACGGCGCCTCGCTCTTCGGGCGTTTGAGGGCCTTTAGCCACGCACTTGTCAGAAATGAAATAATAATATTGGCCAGCTTCAATGGCGAAAGCTGTATTAGATAGCACCACGCAGGTTGCCAGAAATAGTAGCCTGGAAGTGAGCTGCTTAATTGCCGTTAAAGTACTGCCTATTTGCATATCAAAGACGCCTTATTGTTTGATGCATTTATCTATCATACCAATGCATGCAGACTGATATAAGGCGTCATTGTAAGGGGGAGTGGGTAAAAGCGCGAGTTAAGCTTTAGAACGCGCTTTGTGTTTAGTTTGTAGCTCAATAATGCCAAGTAAGAACTTATGAGCCAAACCCACCGTTAACGGGGGCGAAGAACAATAGTGTCGCTAGAGTAGTCTGTAGATATCTGTAAATTGTCGGCAAGGGCGGCAATAAGCGCGTCTACATCATTGGTGTTGAATAGCCCTGCTACTTGCATGTTAGCAAGCGCAGCATCACCTAAAACAACCGTTTTATCCGTATATCGGCTTACTTCTTCAATCACGTCAATTAATGGCTCGCCGCGAAATACAATCTTGCCTTCACGCCAGCTTAAATCATTCGCGATATCTTTATCTGACACGGTCTCAACGGTGCTGTTAGGCAAAGATAAAAGCGATTTTTCACCTTGAACTAACGTCAATGGACGTGCCTGCGGCTTAATAATAGGGTTAACAATGCTTTCGCCATTGGCTTTGTTCAGTGTGTAGCTGGCGACTTCAACTACCCCTTCGGTTACTACAAGCTCAAGGTCGCCGCGATGATACTGCACGTTAAATGCGGTTCCAACGGCTTGAATGGCTTTACCTGCCGCAAGTACATTGAGCGGGCGAGACTTGTCTTTTGCTACGTTGATATGAAGCTCACCTTTAACAAGCTGAATAATCCGCGAGGTATCGGTAAAGGCAATATTCACTTGTGAATTGGTATTTAGCCAAAGTGTACTGCCGTCTTCTAAGCTAATACTCTTGTGCTCGCCCGGTTTGGTCGAAGCTTGTAACGAGTAGCTTGCCATTTGTGCAACAGGTTCGGTTTGGTTAGACGGCGAGAATAAATTTAGCCCCTGATAACTTAACAGCCCGACCATTAAAATCGAGGCAGCAATGGCCAGCGGGCGCTTCCAAGCCACGGTGCTGTTTGTTTTGTGTTTGGCGTTAGGCTCAGGAGTATGAGGTACGATATCAGCCAATTCGCTAAGCACAGACATTTTGTCCCATAACGCTACCATCTCTAGGAAAGTGTCTCGATGCAATGGCGTTGCAAGCCATGTTTTTAGCGCTTGCATTTCCTCGTTATCAAGTCCCTCGTCTAGCTTCACAAGCCATTCGCTAGCAACATCAAGCACACGTTCATCGCTGTTAAATTGAACAACGTTGCTTTGGGTGTCTGATTTGTCGGTTTTAGTTTCGTTTTTAGAACTATTCATGGGCGTCTCTCTTTACATCCGCCGAGCTGTGTTGCCCACCATTTTGATAAGCGTTCGGCCGTGTATACGACGTTGTTTGTCGTCGCATAAATAAGGTGCATCTTTTTATCCCTTCAGCAATATGCTTTTCCACGGTTTTTTCGCTTATCTCTAATTCCTGGGCAATCTCTTTAAGAGAGTAGCCATACACTTTTTTCAATACAAATGCGCGCCTGCATTGTTTGGGTAGGGCGCGCACTGCGTCACAAAACAGCTTAAACTCTTGCTGGGTAGCGTTGTTGTGAAACGTCTCATCTTCAACACCGCTAATTGCATTTTCCAACGCTGCCGCAACCTCTACGCTGTCGTCGACCATGCGCGTGTCAGCTCGCTTTAAATAATCGTAGGCCAAGTTTTTTGCGGTTTTAAACAAAAACGACTTGGGCTCTTTAATATGCTCAGTAGATTTCGCCTGACACAAGCGAACATACGTATCCTGCAGTATGTCGTCGACTTCTTTAGGCGGCACAAGACGCGATAGCATTTTGGCCATCGAGCCGCGCGCCGACATATAGGCATTATGTATGGCTGTTTCTATGGGCATATTGTTATTTTTTATCGTTGTTACTTAATAAGACGACAGCCACACTATTATCCCCCAGTATTTTCGACATTATCGCTAAAAAATTAAATTTGTTAATAGGTTGTATATAATGCGTCGCTGGTTTACAACAACAGCATTCAACAGAGAGTAGAATGACGCAGGCGCGTCAAAAACTCCCCCAAAATCATAATAACAATAGCGTAAGAACAAATATGCCTGTGGCTAATAACCCAAACAACTCATTAATCATGCTACCTTTTAAGCCCAAGGCTTTAACGGTTGCGCTGTGTATGGTGTCGTTCGGCGCAAGTCACACTGTTATTGCACAGCCAGTGCTGCCTCACCAACAAGCTGAAGTGATTACACAGAATACATCGCCGCTCTCCGCAATTGATTTCTCTATTCCTGCACAAAGTGCAGACGAGGCAATCATCGCGTTTGCCAATCAAGCCGAGCTGACCGTTGTCTTTCCCTTCAATAAAGTCAGACACGTCTTTGCCAACGAAGTAAGTGGTAACTATACGCCGCAGGAGGCAATTAAAAAGCTTTTAGCTGGTACGGGTCTGAGTGCTCACATTGTTGATAACACACGCATAAAAATAGTGCCTGCTAGCGATGGCGATGAAAACAATCACTTGCTAGGTCGCCTGTTTAACGCCATTACCGCACAAGACGATAGCTTGGTGACCGTACCGGATGAGCAAGGTAGTTACGACATTGAATACATTGAAGTAAGGGGCTTGCGAGCGCGTGTTGCTCAATCGGTGGGGATTAAACGCAACGCGAATGTCATCATTGATACTATCCAGTCGGTGGATATGGGGAAGTTCCCCGATCAGAACCTCGCAGAAGCGCTGCAGCGTGTGTCTGGCGTATCTATCGACCGCGCAGAAGGGGAAGGGCAACTTGTTACGGTGAGGGGCTTTGGGCCGGAATTTAATCGGGTTTTATTAAACGGCAGGCCTATGGCAACCGATAAGCTCGGGCGCGAATTCAGTTTTGATACACTGGCTTCTGAGATTGTCAGCAGTGTAACCGTACACAAACAAAGTCAGGCGACCATGCAGTCGGGTGGCATTGGCGCTACGATCGATGTTCAAACTGCTAAACCTTTATCCTTCAAGGGAATGCGGGCGGCTGGCAGCGTCAAAATGCAGTACGATACCAACTCACAACAATACGCGCCTTCAACGTCTGCCATGTTCAGCAACACCTACTTAAATAACTCGTTTGGTATTCTAGCCTCTTTTACTCAGCACAAGCGCCAAGCGCGGTTAGAAGAAGCGCAAATCGATGGATGGTTGGTGAATACTAACGTACCTGAAAGTGAGCTTTCTGAAGACGTTCCTACGCTATACGTTCCCAGAAATTACGATCAAAGAGTGCGTTTTGACGATAGGACCCGTACGGGGTCTGCACTCGTTTTACAGTATAGACCTAACAACAAGCTAGAGCTTACTGCCGACTATCTGGGGTCGACATTCGATGTGGAGACCTCGGCAACCTCAATGGGGCATTGGTTTACATCGAGTAATCTTGAAGATGTTACGGTTGATAAAAACGGCACGGCGGTGGCTTTTTCACAAAACAGTGGGCACGCCACCGACTTTCACGCGCGCACATTTAACCGTTCATCGACCTTGAAAAGCTTCGGTTTTGCAGCAAACTATATCGCGAGCGATAGCGTAATTGTTGATGCTGATCTGTCTTATTCAATGGCTAATGTCGATGACAACAACGGAGAGGGCAATTCACTCTCTCTTATCGGCTACTTAAATCGTTCTTCATTCGACCATACTCAGTCAAATATATTGCCGGCTATATCGGGCTTTGAACAAGCCAACCCTCGTCAAGTTAACGCTTTGGGTGAGCCAGTGGGGGTATCCCATTACTTAGACCCAGCTAACGGCCGTTCTCATGTGATGCTGCGCAGAGGATGGAGTGTTGACGACGATATAGGGCAAGCAAAAATCAATGTAAGCGTGCTTGGCGACGATAACTGGTTTAGCAAAATTGACGTTGGCGGAGCATTAACTCAGCGAGAAAAAGCCAACGAAAGAAGAGACAACGAAGCCGACGCAAGACACTGTAGTTTTTGTGGCTATTTTGATGCACCAGATATTCCCGATAGCTTTCAAACCATATTTGACGCAGGCGACGATTTTCTTGGGTCAATTAGTGGGCATGAGAACATACCTCATCAGTGGCTGCGTCACGACGGCGATACATTATTTCGTTACTTGGAGAACGCTGGTGATGTCAGTTTAGCCGCTGAAACCCGGGGGAGTTCTTTCGCGGTTAAGGAAACCGTGTATGCGGGATATGTTCAAGCCGCTATTGAAAAGGATTTTGCGCCTTGGTTTATTGATGTGCATGCAGGGCTACGGGCTGAGTATACTGACGTAAAAGTAAGTGGTGTCGACGAACAGTTGTCGGCGTTAGTTATTTTAGACCAAACCGAACTGGGGCAAGAATTCGGCGCCTCGGTAAGTATTGATGAATCGTCAAACTACACCAATGTTTTACCTAGCGTAAGTTTTAAAGCCAGCTGGTTAGATAGCTGGGTATTTCGCGCGGCTTACAATCACAGTATTACCCGTCCAACCTTAGAGCAGATGGCGCCGGGTGTAACCTATACCACAACGCGACAAGGTGGCGATTTGCGGGCGCGTATCGGAAACGCACAGCTATTGCCATTTGAGGCAAAAAATATTGATGTGGCTGTGGAGCATTACTACCAAGAAAATAGCTATATATCGGCAGGTTACTTTAGAAAAACGGTAGACAATTTCATTGTTAATGAAAGCAGTACGCAAACCTTTAATAACGTGACCGACCCTAGTACCGGAACAAATCCAAACGCGGCTGACGATGCCGATGCGTTAGCGCAGTTTTCCGTAATATCTCCAAGCAATGGCGAGTCAGCAACGGTCGAAGGGGTCGAGATAGCAGTGCAGCATTTGTTTGGCGACTCAGGGTGGGGAATTCAGGCCAATGCGAGCTTTGTAGACAGCAACGCTGAATTAGACACCGCCAACATTCGTTCAACCTTTGCGCTTACCGGGCTATCTGGCGCGAAAAATATGGTGCTGTTTTACGAGAAGGACGCGCTGCAGTGGCGTGTGGCTTGGAACCAGCGAGAGGGATTTTTACAGTCGCTTAATCAAACGCAGAGCACCGAGCCCACCTTTGTGAGTCCTTACGAGCAATGGGATATGAGCCTTTCATACCAGTTCAGCCCGAAGGTCGCGGTATTTTTTGAAGGCATAAATATTACCAACGAAACCGTGCATAAACGTGGCAGATTCAGTAACCACCTTTTACTAGTGCAAGATGCTGGAGCCCGCTATGCGTTAGGCGTTAACATTACTTACTGAGTGTATCTTGCATGCGACGCTAACAGTGCTTGGCGTCTTAGCTTTTCAGTGAAGCCTTTTCTAACGCTTCTATTTCTTTCCACAGTTGCTTTCGATCACCTTTTTTCGTGAACAAACTTTCATGTTTAACAGGTTCAAACAGACAAAGGTTGATGCGAATGCTGCTACTAATAAGGCTTCAGTAGCAGCCTTTGGCCTTAAATAAGTGACGGTAAGGGTTAAAAAATAACACTGGCATTTGCGGTTAATCTGCTTTTTTTTACATCAATAGAGCCCGAAATATCGTTGGGTAAACACCCACTATGTAGCAGGTTGGCGGGGTACAATACGGCGCGATTGTATTTAGGCGCAATGCGGCCAATTTGAGTAAACATGGCGGAATCACCATTGATATAGGCTTTAGGCGGCAGCCCGACGGTGGTGGCCTGGCGTTTTAAGGTTTTGAAATAACCTTCGTACTGGGCTGCATCAACGCGTTCTAAGCCGGTTTCAATATGCCGGTAAAATGCGGTGCCGCCCAAGGGGTCGTTGAAAAGATAGTGCACCAATGCCCACTCGTTATCCTTTTGCGTATCAATGTGCGGAATACATTGAATGGGCGATAGAGTTTTTGGGTCTTGATTAGCAATAGAGAGTTGTACTAACGCTATCTGTGGCGGCTTTTCTACCCCAACATCCTGCATATCATTATGCGAAACAAGCTGGCTGAAAAGTGCGGGTAACGAGGTGTTTAGGTGTGCTTCATACCCCACAGGTGCGTGACTTCTCACGCCAGGGTAAAAATCGCCTTCTCGTTTTATGAATTGATGATGACTGGCTATGGTCTCAACCAAGCCATGCGGGTCTGGGATAAAATCATCAATTACAACAACGGGGGTGGCGCTCTCGCCAACCCTTATTAATTCGTAGTTTGAAACCATGCGTCTGCGTTTTTATTCGCCTTGTTCTTTTTGTCGATAAGGGCATAGATTTGTGCGTTTGACGCTACCATCGTGTAAATGCTTTGCAACATGTTTCGTGCATGTAAATCGGCAATCGCGTCAGCGCTAAGCGCGGCTAGCTTGTCTTCGTCAATGGTATATAACCCTGTTATAGACGTTTTGCTTTCGTTTTCAAAGGTAATATCTAGAGTGAATGGTGTAATAAGGTTATGCTGTTGCAGCGCGGCAATAAAACGCTGATTTTGCGTTTCACCGTCAAGAAGCTGAGCAAGGATCTGCTGCTTCTCTAACAGGTAGCTGCTAGGCTCTCCTGTGTTATCAAAGAGCGGCGTTCCTTTTTCTTCGCTTACTGAGGCATTATCCATATCAATGCACAGCACCCGGTCACTGCTGTCAGCGCCTTGTGCTTCTGTTCCTGCATAAAAAGGCAAGCGTTCAAACTGCGCGGGAATATAAACTGCATCCCATTCACCTTGCTGCCAAAATAGGTTTTCCTTTTCTTCAAACCCTAGCAAGGCAGATAAGCCAAATTGTCCAGAATCATCGAATTTGGTAATGACTACGGGGTAGTGCACGATAAGTTTGCTAAGCTCTGACACCACTACCGGCACAAGGTGCTGATTGGCCCCTAGGGATAATGCGTCGTCGGTCACTTTAAGGCCTGCATGCAGCTTGTTGTTAATGGCAACCATGTTTGTCATACGCCAGTCCTTTTTATTGTTTTACTGTTAAACGGCCTGCAGGCCGAATTGGTGAATTTTATTGATAAGCTCGCGATGCTTAGGCAGTTTCTCCACCGCCATGCTGCGTGCTTTCCTGTTCTGCATCAACTGTTGCTTGGCAAAGTCGGCGTTCACCCATTGCTGATGCGTACCTAGTTGAGAGGTAAAGCCCATACCGTACAGCACATACTGATAGCTTGCCGCGGGAAATACCTCATTATTGCTGGTGAAGTCTTTGTCACTGGGCGGGTGGTATTGCCACAACGCCAGTAATTCTTTTAATGAGTCCGGAATGGTGTGACTATCGCGATTGTCTCGCCAAAATGCACTGTCTTCTCGCTTGCTTAACATGTAGTGCAGTTTTAAAAAGTCGATAATTCGCTGCCAACGGTACGAAAAAGTATCGTTGAATCGCTTCGCCACAATAGCCATCACAGCGCGATTTGCAGGCAATTGTTCGGCAATCATTGAGGCAGACAGTTCAACCAGTACTAAGGCAGAGGCTTCTAAAGGCTCTAAAAAACCCGCCGCTAGGCCAACGGCTACGCAGTTGTTCTGCCAAAAGCGCTGTCTGTGTCCACTTTGAATGGTGATATCTTTTACGTTTATATCGTCTATACCATTTAAAGAACTGGTTTGGCGAACGTAAGTGTCTAGGCGAGCATAGGCTTCATCTTTATTTTGGTGCCTGCTGGAATAAACGTGACCTACGCCACGGCGCGACTGCAAACCAATATCCCAAATCCAACCGGCGTCTTGTGCGGTGGAAATAGTGTGTGAGGCAATAGGACTTTGTGGCGTGTCGTAAGGTACGTGTACTGCCAACGCGCGGTCGATAAAAAGTACATCGTCGCAGGGAATAAACGGCACCTTGTAGTGTTCGCCAAGCAGCATAGATTTGAAGCCGGTACAGTCAACATAAAGGTCGCCCTCTACTATTACCCCTTGCTCGGTATGAAGGGCTTTAATATCGCCGTTATCAAAGCTTTCGACGTGGTTAACATCGGCCAGCACATGGTGTACACCTAGTTTTTCAGTGCAGTGTTTGGTTAAAAAGGCGGTAAACTTTCCTGCATCTAAGTGATAAGCATAGTTTGCGGTGCCTGCAAACTCTGCGTGGCGTATGCTTTTAGGTGCGCAGCCTGCTTCACATATAGCTTCTTGTACACACACTGCATGGGAAAAAGATTCGTTTAATTCTGGTGCTACCGTCTGCCAGTAAGGGCCTAAATTAGTTTGCGAAAACCCTTGGGGCAGCATAAGAGGGTGGTAGTAAAAATCGCTCTCTTCACCGGTAGTCCATTTAGCGAACTTTGCGCCTTGCTTGAATGTGGCGTCACACTCTTTGATGAA
The DNA here is from genome assembly GCF_000020585.3 of Alteromonas mediterranea DE. NCBI lineage: Bacteria > Pseudomonadati > Pseudomonadota > Gammaproteobacteria > Alteromonadales > Alteromonadaceae > Alteromonas > Alteromonas mediterranea. The sequence goes on along the minus strand of NC_011138.3, from coordinate 4,269,842 downwards.
TGTAGTTTCGCTAATACCCAATGCAATTAGTGTTGAGCGCATGGTAGGCCAAGTGCCTTCACCCACGCCAATAATAGGCACATTGGGGCTTTCTACTAAGGTTACTTTAATGTCTTTGCGGGTAGCGCACTGATGCTGCGCTGCAATACGACCAGCCGTAAGCCACCCTGCGCTGCCGCCACCGACTACTACAATGTGCGTTATGGGAGTTGCTGTTGTCATACTGTGTTCCTGAATAAAAACTGTGGCTACCAAAGGGTAGCCACGAATGTGGGGCCAACAAATGCCGGCCCCAATTACGCGAAACTAAAAGTTTCCGCGCACACCGAAGGCCCAACGTCTGCCGCTGTCTTCAACCAACAGCAAGTGATTAGAGAAGCGACCGCGTTTATGCACAAATTCTTCTGTAAGGTTAATACCTTCAAAGAAAATTTCTACATTGTCTGTCACGCTGTAGCTACCGCTAATGTCAAGCTGTTGATAAGACTCAACAATGGTTGGGCCGTCACCCTGCCCTTGTGTCAACGACTGAACAAACTTGTCACGCCAGTTATAGGCAAGACGAATTTGATAGTCGTCAGTTTCATAAAATGCCACCAAGTTGTAAGAATCACTTAAACCGGTTAGCGCAAATACTTGGTTAATATCGAACGGGTCTAGCTCGGCGTCACTGTCAACAATGGTACCGTTAGCCAGTACACCAAAGCCGTTATCAAAGGTGTGTTGAAGCGCAAGTTCGAAGCCATCTACCGTGGCGTCTTCACCGTTATTGGGTAGCGTATTGGTAAACACCGCCACGTCGTCACCCGCATCTGGTGCGCTTGCGTTCGCTCCTGTAGACGGGTCTGTTAGCAGACTGCCGTCAGCAAGCTCGAAGGTTTTGTCTTCTTGGCTATTAACAATAAAGTTTGATACGAGCTTTCTGAAGTAACCAATTGACGCATAGCTTGCTTCGTCGTAGTAATACTCAAGCGACAAGTCTAAGTTATCTGACTTAAACGGCTCTAGCGCAGGATTACCACTGGTTGAGGTTAAGTCGCCACCTTGACGGGTAGTCGTAATTACCGTTACCGGCGACATGCTGTTTAGCGTGGGGCGGGTAATGGTTGAACTTGCCGCAAAGCGCGCAATTAAATCGTCGGTAATTTCTAAACGTACGCTGAAGTTTGGCAACAAAACATCGTAATCAGACTCAGTGGCAATGCTTTGGGCATCACCAAAGCCCGCGAGCATTTCGGTTTGATCTAGAATAGTTAAGCCTGTTATTGGGGCTTGCGTTCCGTTAACCGTGACGTCGGTTGATTCATAGCGCACGCCTGCAGTTGCGCTTAAGAACATGTCGGCTACTTCACCTTCGAAATCGAACTCAAGGTACGTTGAGATAATATCTTCTTCTACTTCAAAGCTATTATTACGGCGTACCGCATCAAAACTAATAGCTTCGCCGTTTACGCTTTGGTAGTAAGATTCTAAAAACGCAAAGTTGGCTTCGCCATCATGGGCAAGCCAAGAGGTTGGCATACGGCCGCTTCCGCTTACGTCAGAAAGGAAGTCGCTACCCGCGTCAAAAACGTATTGGCTACCTGCTGGTATTTCCGGTAAATCTGGATAACCACAGTAAGTACAGTGTATGCCTACACCTTCATTGTCCCAACGCGTAAGTGATTTGGTTTCGGTGCTGTATTGTGCACCAAAGCGAATTTCGGTTAAGCCGCTGCCGTCGGTTACGTACTCACCGTCAAATCGCAGTTGGCTCACTTCGTCTTCTACTGCCCATCCGCGGCGCAGCATTACGTGGGCACGGCTGTTAGCTTCATCAAGGTGATTGCTTACGCCATCGGGGGTTAGTGCACCGTTGTAGGCAGGGAAGCCGTCAGGACCTGTAACAATAGCGCCATCTAACTCCTGTTGACCGCTATAAATATTGGCATCTGGCGAGGCAAACATGCTAGCAACAGGCAGGATATTGTCGTCGACTTGGAAGCGTACGCGGTTGGCATAGCCAATAAGTGATAGCTGATCGCCGCCACCGTTATTGGCTTCGCGTTCGGCTTCTGAATGACTTAAATCGAACGATAGGTTTAAGTTATCTGAGTACTGATAATCAAAGTTCAGACCGATGGCATAAGTATCAGTTAAACGATCGAACGTTTTGGCGTGCATATCTGTCGCCAAACCCACCTCTTGATACAAGTCGATAATGGTGCCGTTTGCATCAACTGTCGGACTGCGGCGATTGCCGTTTTCGTCAAATAAGCTACCGTCATCACCCACCCCTTGAATGTTAGGTGCGGTAAACCAATGGCCGTATGACGTCGCTTCTGACTCTACGTCAAAATCGGAATACAGGGCATCTGCTGTAACCACAAGCTTATCGTTAGGGGCGTATTGGAATACTAAGTTGGCGTTAGTACGGGTGCGCTCTTCAAAGGTGACTTTGTGATCGTAGTTGCGCGGTGAAAATACATTGCCTGTCCAAGCTTCGCCTGACTGTGTAACGGGGTTTGGTACGCCGACGTTTTCTAACCAGCCGTCCATTTGTGCCTGATTTAAGCGAGTTTCACGTTCTTGGTGTGAGACGGCAAGCAATACACCGAAGGTATCATCGTTAAAAGTATTGCTGATAAGGCCAGAGAATTGAGGCGTGGTTTCTTCGCTATTTTCGTCGTACACGCCTTTTACAGAACCCGCCATTTTAAAACCGTTTAACGCAAATGGGCGTGCGGTATTAATATTTATAGTAGAGCCTACACCACCAGACTGCATTGTGGCCGTTGACGTTTTATGCACATCAAGGCTACTTACTAACTCAGAAGCAATCGTGTCGAAGCTAAAAGCGCGAGAGTCGTTTTCTGACGCCATTTGACGGCCATTCACCAATACCGTATTAAATTGGGGGCCAAAGCCACGCACGGTAATTAGCTGACCTTCACCGCCTGAACGGTCGATAGAGACGCCGGTAATACGCTGTAGTGATTCAGCTAAGTTGGTATCAGGGAAGTCACCGATATCTTCGGCACTTATGGCATCAACTACGCCGGCAGAGCTGCGTTTAACATCCATTGATTTTGCAACCGATGAACGGATACCACTTACCTCAATCACTTCTACGTCGTTATTGGGTTGCGCGTTTTGGGCAAATGCACTATTAGCAGAAATAGCAGACGCTAAAACTGCTGCCATTGAGCATGCAAGCTTGGTTTTCCTATACATGATGGTGTGTGTCCTAATGGTTAATTTTAGTGTGCTTTGTGGTGTGCACCCCACAAGGCTTTATTTCGCAGCATGTCGCTGTTAATTCATCAAGACGACGCAATATGTAAAATCCCCCCAAATTTATTTAACATTTTTTTAAATTAATAAATTAAAGGTACTCACGTGGCGTTGTTTTTTAACCGGAGACAGACACTTCTTACCTTTACGGTTGCTTAAATTATGCACAAATAAAATAATATTCATAAGGTGAATGTATGATTGTTAGCCTCATTTATCTTCTGTATGCCATTTTTATATAAATATTAGTTATGACTCGTAAGTAAAAGATACTAGTGGTGTATGCCCTTATAGCGTAGCTTTGCGTTGCTCTAGCTTGAAAAATAAGCGAAACAAGCGGTGCTATTTAAGGTGAAATAAAAGCAGACACTGACTGAACTGCTTTTAATTTCGCTAGGGAATGCTAGGCATAAGTGAATAAAATGGCTTAGTCGTGTTTAAAGGGTGTCATTCTCAGATAGCCGGAATGTGAGGAGAAGCGTATGAAAATCATAATTTTAAATGAGTCAAAAGCGCCAGATCCGCTAAATAATGTGGAGAAGCGATGCGCAGCTACACCAAGCAGCGCACAACGCCTGGTGAAAAAGGGAGCAACACTACTGCTTGAAGCAGGAGCGGGGTTGCACTCAGGTTATTCAGATAAAGAATATGAAGAGGTTGGTGTAACTATTATTGATGATGTGAATGTGGCGTTATCAACCGTAGATATGCTGGTCGCTGTGAATAAACCCTCTGATACGCAGTTAGCGTTGATGAAAAAAGGGGCCATTGTGGTAGGCCATCTTGACCCTTTCTTTCAGCAACCGCTGATAGAGTCTATTGCAGAGAAGGGATTAACCGCTATTTCTGTAGAGATGATCCCCCGTTCTTCACGTGCTCAAAAAATGGATGCATTAAGTTCTCAAGCAAGCCTTGCTGGCTACGTGATGGTTATGCAGGCGGCAAATAAATTGCCGTCGATATTACCCATGATGATGACACCGTCAGGAACAATAAAGCCGGCGAAAGTATTTATTATTGGCGCTGGTGTGGCAGGCCTTCAGGCGATTGCAACCGCCAAGCGTCTGGGTGCAAATGTACTTGCTTACGACACCCGCGCGGTCGTGGCAGAGCAAGTTGAGTCGTTGGGCGGCAAGTTCTTGAACATCGATATTGGCGAAACCGGCCAAACCAAAGACGGTTACGCGAAAGAACTGACCGACGAACAAAAGGCGAAGCAGCAGGAAGCTCAGCGTGACGCTATTGCCGATTCAGACATTGTTATTACAACTGCCCAACTCTTTGGCCGCAAGCCGCCCGTTCTCATCGCCAAAGAAACGTTAGCCTTAATGAAACCAGGCAGTGTGGTGGTTGATATGGCGGCGACGTCAGGTGGAAACGTAGAAGGTTCTGTGGCAGGCGACACTGTTGAGATTAATGGTGTAACGGTCATTGGCAATGGTTACTGGAGTCAGTACGTAGCGAAAGCCGCAACCGATATGTATGCCAACAATATTTATAACCTGATTGACGAATTCTTTGACGATGAAACCAAAACCTTTGGTTTAAATTTAGAAGACGACATTCTTGCAGGCTGTGTGATAGCTCACGACGGCAATATTACCAACGATATGCTCAACAATGCATACAAAGGAGCCTAATCATGGAAATCATTTACCTACTTTTCATTGTGCTTTTGGCAGCGTTTTTGGGTTTTGAGTTAATTCGAAAAGTGCCTGCAACGCTGCATACGCCCTTGATGTCAGGCTCTAATGCTATTTCTGGTATCACGCTGGTTGGCGCATTAGCCGCGTCGGGTAGCGATAATAACTTGCTCACTACCATATTGGGCACGGCAGCTGTGGCGCTGGCGAGTATAAACGTGGTGGGTGGCTATCTTGTGACCGACCGCATGCTTGGCATGTTTAAGAAAAAACAAAAATAAGGAGTGCGCAAGTGAATGATATCGTAACCGTAATAAATCTTGCGTATGTCATGGCAGCGGCACTATTCATACTGGGCCTTAAATTACTTAGCCATCCTGATACGGCGAAAAAAGGTAACTTTATATCGGCTATTGGTATGCTGGTAGCCGTGGTTGTCACCCTGCTCCACCAGCAAATCATAAGTTATCACTTTATCCTTTTAGGCTTTGTTATTGGTGGTGCATTTGGTGCGTGGAAAGCCAAGACCGTTGAAATGACGGCGATGCCCGAAATGGTCTCGCTATTTAACGGCTTTGGTGGTGCAGCGTCATTACTTCTGGGTTGGGCGACGTTAGCAGGCATGAGTCTGATCACCCTTAAAACCGAAAGCGCGTTTACCTTTATTACCTTGTTTTTCACTATTTTAGTGGGGGGCGTTACCTTCTCTGGCTCGGTTGTGGCGTGGGGTAAACTGTCGGGCAAAATGAGCTCGAAAGCGGTGATTTTCACCGGACTTCGTGAACTTAGCATTTTGCACTTAATTGGCATGGTGGTTATTGGCTACTTCTTTACCACCGACCCAAGTAACCCGGTATGGATTTACTGTGCGATTGCGTTGTCTTTAAGCTTCGGCTTGTGGGCTACTATCTCCATTGGCGGGGCAGACATGCCGGTGGTTATTGCGTTACTAAATAGCTATTCGGGTGTAGCGGCGTGTGCTGCAGGCCTTGCTACAGGCAATACCATACTTATCGTTACCGGCTTATTGGTAGGGGCTTCAGGGCTTATTCTTACCAACATTATGTGTAAAGCGATGAACCGCTCCTTGATGAACGTCCTGCTATCTGGTTTTGCTAAGCCAGTGGAGGCGGGTGAAAAGATTGAAGGTGAAATTAAGGTACTGGCTGCACAAGATGCCTTCTACGTATTGGAAGCAGCGCAAGCGGTGCTGGTTGTACCGGGTTACGGTATGGCCGTTGCGCAAGCGCAGCATGCTGTGCGCGAACTTCAATCGTTGCTAGAAGAAAACGGCTGTACGGTTGATTACGCTATTCACGCGGTAGCAGGGCGTATGCCTGGGCACATGAACGTGTTGCTTGCCGAAGCCGACGTTCCTTACGATCAGCTATACGAAATGGACGATGTTAACCCGCGCATGGAAAACTACGATGTGGTCATTGTTATTGGCGCTAACGACGTTGTTAACCCTGCCGCGAAGGAAATGAAAGGCAGCCCCATTTATGGAATGCCGGTGATTGAGGCATACCGTGCTAAGACCGTTTTTGTATTAAAACGCTCTGCGAATGCCGGATTTGCTGGTGTAGATAACCCGCTGTTTTTCAAAGACAACACGCGCATGGTATTAGGTGATGCAAAAGACACGATCAACAGTATTATCCGGGAATTTGGAGATGATTAAGGGGGCATATTTGCTTGGCTCCATAATGTAAACCTCCGTCTTTTAAGGCCAGTACCTAATGCTGGCCTTTTTCTTTATTAAGAAAGCGCATCGCCTGAATATTAAACTTTAGTTGTAGTTATTTTTTATCGCTACTAATATGTGTTTGCTATAGCCCTTAAATATTTTGTTCATTTCATCGCATAGAGAAGTTCGATAAATGTCTACAGCACCTTTTCGCATTGAACAGTTTAGAAATTGTATAGTCGTTACGCTGCGCGGAAAGTGGAATATGACGACCAATATTCAGTACTTAGCCACGCTGTCTGAAATACTAAAAACGCGAAAGGGCAGACCATTTCACCTATTTGTGGACATGCGCTCGTGGCAGATCCCCAAGTCTGATACCTTCAATCAAATAAAAGCGCCATTGAAGTTGGATAGACGAAACCAACTAAGCGAAATGTGGCTTGAAGACGAGACGACAGATGCCGATCATATCGCAGAAAAGTTCTTTACCTTATCGTCGAATAAACTTAGCTTTAAACTTCAACGTACTCATGATGTCACAGTATTTATGACACACGGTAAAAACTGCGCAGATGAAGCGGTAGTCCAATACATTCAAACCGCGCTAGACTACAACTAATCGTTTGAACGTTCGATAAACAAAATTAGTCGCGACAATCGATATTTTACATCGCAACAACTATCGCGTTCAGTCCTTCGTTGACTATAATACGCGGCTTGTTTTCGCACTTACTATGCTAGGTATCGGCCTAGCCCACTTACACATAGGTGAATAAATTGTCAGATTGGAGCATCGAAGAAGCGGAGCGCGTCTATGGCGTATCTCAATGGGGTGGCGGCTATTTTCAAATTGGTGAAAATGGCAACGTGCATATTACCCCTGTGCCTGAAGATCCTAGCATTCGAATCGACTTTAATTCGGTAATAGAAGATATTCGCAAAGAAGGCGTGCAGTTTCCTGTTGTTGTGCGTTTTCACGATATTCTTCGCTCGCAAGTTGCAGGCTTAAACAAAGCATTTCGACACGCCATAGAAGAAGCCGAGTATCAAGGTCAGTACCAAGGTGTTTACCCGGTTAAAGTTAACCAAATGCGTGAAGTGGTTGAAGAAATTGTTGATGCAGGCAAACCCTATAATTATGGCTTAGAAGCAGGGTCTAAGGCAGAACTGCTTACTGTTCTGGCTATGAATACAAACGAAGAATCGCTGACCATTTTAAACGGTTACAAAGACGACGAAGTTATGCGTTTAGCGCTTCTTGGTAGAAAGCTCGGTCGACGGGTTGTCGTTGTTGTTGAGAAATTTACCGAGCTTCTATTGCTTGTAAAAACCGCTAAAGAATTAGGCATTGAGCCTATCATTGGCGTTCGCTCAAAAATGACCGTAAAAGGTCGTGGTAAGTGGGAAAGTTCTGGCGGCGAACGTGCGAAATTTGGTTTAACGATCACTGAAATTATTAACGCGGCGCGCTATTTAGAAGAGCAGGGCATGGCCCACTGCTTGAAACTATTGCATTTCCATATTGGCAGTCAGCTAACCGATATACGAGCGGTAAAAGAAGCCGTTACAGAGGGCGCGCGAATCTACGCCGACCTTCATAAGATGGGCTTTGCCCTAGACTATGTTGACGTGGGCGGTGGCTTAGGTATCGATTACGATGGCAGTAACTCAACGAATGAGTCGTCGCGTAATTACAGCATGCAAGAATACGTTGCTGATGTTGTATATGGCATGAAAGAAATGTGCGATTTAGAAGGTGTGCCGCACCCTCACCTTGTAAGTGAGAGTGGACGCGCTATTACCGCCCACCATAGCTGTGTTATTACCGAAATTGTTGGAGAGATTAAAACCAACGCGGCACAGATGGATACCTCAGCAACAGAGGGTGAACATTTCTTTTTGAAAAATATGCGTGAGCTTGCCGACACCTTTGACGAACAAACCAATATGCACGAAGTGTATAACGATGCGTCTCAATACAAAGAGCAGGCATTAGATGCCTTTAAACTGCGCGTTTTACCCTTAGAAGAGTTGGGCAAAATAGAAACCCTTTATTGGGATATTATGGGCCGCTTACAGAAGTGGTATCGCAACGAAGAATACGTACCGGAAGAGTTACAAGAATTGGATTACAGTTTGTCATCACAATACCTTTGTAACTTCTCTGTTTTCCAGTCGGCTGCCGATACGTGGGCAATCGACCAGCTTCTGCCGGTAGTGCCGCTTATTCGTATGAACGAAGAGCCCACGGTGAACTGTTCGTTGGTTGATATTACGTGCGACAGCGACGGTAAAATTGACCAGTTCACTATTGGGCGCGAGATCACCGACGTATTGCCCATGCACCCGCTTAAGAAAGACGAGCCTTACTATATTGGGCTATTCTTAACAGGGGCATACCAAGACGTGATGGGCGATATGCACAACTTGTTTGGTCGCCTAAACGAAGTGCACATTTACAGCTACGATGACGACCCTGAAGACTTCTATATTGAAGAGGTAGTGAAAGGCTCTTCGGTAGAAGATGTGCTTAATGTTATGCAATATAACCCTCGTGCGATGGCATCAGATGTAAAACGCATGATTGATAGACAAGTATGGGACGGAAAGTTGAACCCTCGTGAAGGTGTTCGCTGGACCGATTTCTATGAAAACTGTTTAGCCGGTTACACCTACTTAAAACAGTAATCGCAATAGCCGGTTTAACCAATAAAAGCCGATGCAGTTATTAATTAGCTGCGTCGGCTTTTTTCAAGTAGCGCTTCCATAGTTCAGCCGTGGCGGAATTAATCATATTTGACTCAGCGTTCATCAGCATAACGTAGCCTACCTTGCGCTCTGGTGAAAACGCAACATCAGCGCGATAGCCTTTCACCCAGCCACCGTGGTAATTCAGTTTCATACCGTTTATATCGTAAATACGCCAGCCTAGTCCATAGTGAGCGTCGTCAATCATGCCGCGCCAGCCTCGACGATAGGTTTCGCGCTTAGTTCTAACTCGCTCAGTGGTAACAAAGTCCACCATTTCTTTCGACATAACGGTAGGAAATTCACCAAGCAATGCCTGCAAGTAAATGGTCATGTCTGAAATGCTAGCGTTTACGCCAGCAGCGGGAGAAAAACGGTAATAGTTACTTTCAACTTTACCTTCACGCCACTTGTTTCTGGCAATAGCAATATGAGGGTGTGCCCAGCTGTCTGACGCTAACAGGCCACCTTTGCCTACGCTTGCTGTATTCATTCCTAACGGCGTGAATAAATTAGCCTGCATTTGTCGTGAGTACGACGTATTGTTGTTGCTGAAGTAATATTCTAGGGCACCGAAAAGAGCATTTTGATAGGTATAACACTCGCCGGGTACACACAGAGGCTCAAGTTCGCCAAGTGATTTAAGTACCCGTTCTAATGAGTAGTCTGCCTCGATAAGATTGTCGTAAGCGTTTGGCATAAAGCCACTGGATTGGCCCACTATATGCTGTAACTGTAGCGCTCCCATCCCTTTTCCGTTAAATGGAATGTCGGGTAATAACGTAGATATTGGGGTTTCCCAGCTTAACTGCTTTTTCTCTACGAGTTTGGCTGAAAGCAACGCGGTAAAGGTTTTCGAGACAGAGGCTAAACGGAACACAGTATCTTGCGTAACGCTTTCACCGCCTTTTTTTTGTGTTCTGCCATACACATAAACTCTTGGCGCTTTGCCTTGTTCGTAAAAAACAAAGGCATAGCCAGGCACGTTATACTTAGACGCTTCTTTTTTTACGTGGCTTGCGTAATCGTCTAGCCAATCAGCGGCGGCGCTTTGTGAAACTACGAATAGCATTACTACTAGCCAGCATTGAGACAGGCACAACTTCAAGGTGCGCAAAGAGTTCAGCATACAGTCACTCGTTATGCCTGCGGAAAACCAACTCAACCACAAGGCGTTCTTTATTATTATCGCATTATTATGCGTTTAGCGGCCCTAATGATCAAATGTCGCTAATTGTGGTCACTTTTTCGTTTTTTGTTTTTATTGAGTTCCGATTTTGTCGCACGTGTTTGCTTAATGCACGATACACTATGTTTAGATAATCCAACGCGGCAGGGCGTGGCGAGTATATGTCTGACAGCAAGGCTTCCCAAAACGAGGCATTAACCGAATCGGTCTTTTCAAAGGCAAGGCTTAGCCGAGATCCCCGATTCGACGGGCGTTTCTTTGTGGGCGTAAAAACGACCGGAATATTTTGCAGGCCTATTTGCCCGGCAAGGCTCCCTAAAGAAGACAATGTCACTTATTACCAGCTTGCAGCGCAAGCGATGGCAGATGGTTATCGCCCTTGTTTTCGGTGTAGGCCTGACAGCGCGCCAAGCTCTGCCGCGTGGAAAGGCGTAGGAGCAACCGTAGGGCGGGCGTTGTCGCTTCTTTCTTCCCTTCCTACAGAGCGCGTGGGTGATATTGCGACGCGCCTTGGTATAAGCGAGCGGTATCTCAATAAGCTGGTGGTGAATGCGGTAGGTATGGGGCCAAAAAAGTTTCACAATATGCAGCGTACGCTATTTGCTAAACAGCTTATTCAACAAACCCATTTGTCTATGACAGATATCGCTACGACAGCAGGTTATCAGTCACTTCGACAATTGCAGCGTGCGGTAGAGCAGTTCTGTGCTACCACGCCCTCTAAGCTAAGGAAAAAAGAGCCCGCTACCCAAAAGGTGATTACATTGTTTCTTTCTTATCGGCCGCCTTACAACTGGCCTTACGTCAGAGAGTTTTTAGCCGCACGCGCTATTTCAGGTATGGAAGTCGTTAGTGATAACAGCTACGGGCGCTATTTTTCTTGTGGTGAAAGTATTGGCTATTTCAACGCGGTGCATAATGAAGCTCGCCATGGCTTTGAGTTGCATATTGATATGCCAGATTTACGCAACCTGCATAAAACGATTGAAAATATCAAGTTATTACTCGACCTTCACGCTGACCCACTGCTTATTGAAGAAAGTTTAAAGCAAGCAGGCTTACCTGATAATGCGTTAACTGCGGGGTTACGGCTNACCGAGCGCTTGGAGTGTATTTGAAAGTGGATGTCGCGCTATTGTAGGCCAACAAGTTAGCGTTAAAGCGGCCATCGGACAGGTTACGCTGCTGGTACATCAGTTAGGGAAAAAAGGCGCTGTATCCGACAAGTACAATACCAACTCAACAGCATACTATTGCTTCCCAACACCCGAAGCGGTTGCGGGGAATAACTTGGCGTTTCTGCGTATGCCGCAAGCAAGAAAAGAGGCTGTGCGGCAGTTTGCCTGTTTATTTTTGAATGATAAGGTACCAAACCACAAGGAAATACTGGCAATAAAGGGGGTGGGGCCCTGGACGTTAGATTATTTGAAAATGAGAGGTGAGCGAAACCCTGACGTTTACCTTGAAGGCGATTTAATTGTGCGAAAAATGGCGCAGCTATATCCTGTAGAACCTGCACAGGCCGCACCATGGCGTAGCTATTTAACCCTTCAGTTGTGGCAACTTAGCAATCAACAAAAAGAGGTCTAGCATGATATACACAGCGTCGATAAAAAGCCCCCAAGGGCTCGTTGAAGTCTGCGCCAATAACAAAGGGGTGACTTCTATTGCCTTTATTAACGACGACGCTAATTTACTGGCCGCAGGTGTCAAAGAAGCGGAGCAACAAACGAACGACATAACCACGGAAGCTTGCCGGCAGTTAGCTGCTTATTTTAATAAAAAGCTAAAAGACTTTGACCTGCCTTTAGACCACAAGGGCACGGCATTTCAGCAGAGAGTGTGGGCGGCTCTGTTACAGGTTCAATACGGGGATACTGCTAGCTATTTAGACATTGCAAAAACTATTGGGAACCCAAAGGCTGTCCGTGCTGTAGGGATGGCTAATGGTCGTAATCCTATTGCTATCGTGGTGCCTTGTCATCGTATAATTGGCAGTAACAAAACCCTCACGGGCTATGCGGGCGGTTTATCGCGTAAACAATATTTACTGAATTTAGAAGGAGCCCAAGGGGTGCTGTGGTGATAAGAGAATGGCAATAAAAGATATTATCTCGCTATTGGTGTTAGCAGGTATTTGGGGCGGATCGTTTATCTTTATGCGCGTGGCCGCGCCAGAATTTGGCATTTATGTATTAGTGGCCATTCGAACGTTACTGGCAACGGCAGTGCTACTCCCCCTTTTGATGTTACGTGGTTCGGTGAAAGAGATTAAACATCACTGGCTGGCCATTGCCTTAGTAGGTATGGCGAACACGGCTATCCCCTTTGTGTTGTTCAATTACAGCAGTCTGCACTTAGAAGCCGGTGTAAACGCGATTTTAAACGCCACCGCGCCCATGTTTGGCGCTATTGTGGCGTGGCTATGGCTTGATGACAGGCTCAGCAAGTCTGCTGTAGCTGGGCTTTTTGTGGGCTTCTTAGGCGTAACAGTGATTAGTCAGCAGAAGTTAGGAGAGGGAGCCGTAAGCTTTCTGCCTATTCTCACTGCGCTGCTTGCCACAACGGGGTATGGCATTGCTGCGTGTATGATGAAAAAGTGGCTGCAAGGGGTTAAACCTTTGGTTGTAGCAACAGGTAGTCAGGCTATGGCCAGCGTTATGTTGGCGCCGTTCGCGCTAGCCACTTTGCCCGATACTATGCCAAGCGCCAATGCGTGGGTCAACGCGGTAGCACTGGCCGTTGGCGGAACGGGAATCGCGTATATTCTGTACTTCAAGCTCATCGCCGATATAGGCCCAGCCAAAGCCATTACGGTGGCTTATTTGGTCCCGCTGTTTGGTATTATTTGGGGCGTACTATTTCTGCAAGAGCACTTGTCAATACAAACGATAGTTGGCGGCTTAATGATTCTATTTGGCGTGGCGTTAACCACAGGCGTTCTCAAACGAAAACGCCTTAAAGTTAAACCTGCTTGAGGGCTAGTCGATTAACTGCATTCTAACTAGGTTGCTGCCGTCGCGCTTTGCTTGGTAAAGCGCGTCTTCAGCATGGGCAGTCACCTCATGCATCGCTCTTGGCGAAGCCGTATATGAAATACCAATTGAGGCGGTAATCACCACATCTGGCAATTCTTGTAAAGGTGGTAGGGTGGCAATGCCATGGCGAAGGTTGTGTGCCATATCAAAAGCAACGTGAGGGCCCGTGTGTGGCAAAAGAATAATGAACTCCGCGCTGCTCCACCTGCCTAACACGTCCTGCTCTCGCATCTGTTCAGCCAAGTAAGCCACAATTTTATCTAAAATATCATCACCAGCATTGCGCCCATGTGCATCAACGATATCGCTAAACTCATCCACGCTTATCAACATCACGCTTAATGACTTATGCTNCAGNCTANACAAGCTTTTATAAATAAGCNTGCAGATTGTNCTTTCTCTGGCAGTCGGTTGCTGTGGCGCACTACTAGGTCTGGCTGCATGTCTTTTCTAAAATAATAAAGTAAATTGTAGATGAGCAAGAACAGCGAGAAAACAACAACTAATAATGTGACTACACTGAAAATAAAGGCTTGAGAAATTTCAGCCTGACGGTCTTCCAAGGGACTTAAAAGAAACACTGTCCACCCAAATTGATTGAGTTTCACCTCGGCGATGAGGAAATCTTTCTGGTCGATAGTAACCAGCTTATTGTTCAGTGCCTGTTCGTTTTGAATAGCTAACGGAAGGCTGGCATACCAAGGTAATTCAGATAAATTGGTAAAGTCTGAATACGAAGCAATAAGGCTGGGATCAGAGGACAACATGATATCTCCCTCACCATCGACAAATAAAAAGTCGTATCCGTACTCTTGCTTGTAAGTATCAAAAATTTCGATGAAGCTGCGCAGGCTTTTGCCTACACCAAAAAAGCCTAAGAATCGCCCGTCTTCATCGTGAATTTTAATATCAATATAGAAATGCGTGTCTTCCCACTTACCTATATCTGCAACAGCATCGGCGGGGTAGTCACGATATTTGAAGTACCAGCTAACTTCACCTTCTATTAAGTTGATGATGCTGCCGTCGGAGTTGTATTGCTTTCTATCCGCTTCACTGGCAATGAAAAACGACAAACCAAACTCATTTTCCAGACGTTCGAGGGTTTTGAAGACCGCTTGCTGGTCTATGGTTTCGCCGTCTAGCAAGTCTACGAGTTCAGTGGAATGACCTAACGCTTCTGAAATGTGTAATGGTTTTAGCAGTTGCTCTACAATCAGTGATATTGCAGGCGAAAGTGACTGTTGTTGCGCGCGACTTTGCTCGGCAACAATTTTTGAAATACTGAAGTGAACAAGCGTTACGATTGCGATAACCACTACCGCAAATAACACTAATATACTTCTATGTAGTGTACGAAATGTGTTCACAGACTGCGCATGCTCCCTTGCCTGACTGAACCTAACTCAAGTTGCAAGTATACCTGTTGCAAATATGAACTACTAGGTGGTTCACCTTAACTTTATACTAAATAACAAGGTGAAGATCGCAGCACAACACCATAAGGGCCACGTTAGTTGTAAATCAGTCGCTGACAACGTGTTGGGGCTTGGTTACACTAGGCGTCGATTTTCATTCTCTTTGCGAAATAAAGGAATTATATGGCTTTTTCAGTGGTTGTTTTAGCGGCGGGTAAAGGTACCCGTATGAAGTCTTCGTTACCTAAGGTATTACATAAAGTGGGCGGTGTACCTATGGTGCAGCGAATCATTAATACCGTGAGATCGCTTGGCGCTGACAACATTCATTTAGTGTACGGTCACGGAGGCGACCAGCTAAAAGCAACGGTAGTTGAAGAGAACCTAAACTGGTGCTTGCAGGCCGAACAGCTAGGCACAGGTCACGCGGTACAACAGGCTGCGCCACATATTAATGATGACGAAGACGTATTGATTCTGGTAGGCGATGCGCCACTTATTCGCGAAGACACCTTAAGTGCACTAAAAGCGGTAAAAGAAAGCTGCGATTTAGCGTTGCTTACGGTGAACCTAGATGACCCAACAGGAATGGGCCGCATTATTCGTGAAAACGATAATATTACCGCTATTGTCGAGCATAAAGATGCCACAGAGGCGCAGCGCGCCATTAAAGAAATTAATACCGGCATGATGATGATGTCCGGTGCGGACCTTAAGCGCTGGTTGGGCGAATTAAGTAATGATAATGCACAAGGTGAGTACTATCTTACTGACGTTATTGCTATGGCTGCATCTGAAGGTAAACGCATTCAGTCTGCTCAGCCTCAATCTGCAGTTGAAGTGGAAGGGGTTAATAACCGATTACAACTTGCTAATTTGGAACGCGCCCTTCAAAACCGTCAAGCTGACGAGCTAATGACAAATGGTGTAACGTTACTCGACCCTTCGCGATTCGACTTACGCGGTACCCTTCAAACAGGTAACGATGTGATTATCGACGTAAATGTGATTGTTGAAGGAGACGTTACCCTTGGCAATAACGTAGAGATTGGCGCTAACTGTATTTTACGTAACTGTACAATTGCCGACAATGCGGTTATCGAAGCCAATTCAATTATTGAAGAAGCCCGTGTAGGCGAAGCGTGTACAGTAGGCCCATACGCAAGACTTCGCCCGGGCGCGGTAATGCAGAAAAATGCCAAAGTGGGCAACTTTGTAGAAATGAAAAAAGCGGTATTAGGTGAAGGTGCAAAAGCCAACCATCTAACTTATTTAGGTGATGCAGAAGTTGGCGCTAAAGCCAATATCGGTGCAGGTACGATTACGTGCAATTACGACGGCGTGAACAAATCCAAAACAGTGATAGGTGAAAATGCCTTCATTGGCTCTAACTCATCGCTTGTTGCGCCGGTAAATATAGGTAAAGGTGCCACAGTCGGTGCGGGTTCTGTCATCACCTCTACGGTAGATGAAGCCGCTCTTGCGGTTGCCCGTGGTAAACAGCGCAATATTCCAAACTGGCCACGACCTACCAAAAAATAAGACACGTTGTCGTATCCACACAGAGTATTAGCTAATTAAGGGTTCGGGCTAGCAAACACGGTTTGTGCGTTGCTGGCCCTAATACCGTCATACACACCACTATCACGGGTGCCGCGTTAAGGTGCTGCCCCCTTCTAATAATGAACCTTCTTCGTTTCTCATCATCTTTTATAACTGATAGTGTGTATTTACTTACTTCAAAATAATCTTTATACAAGGAGCTGTAATGATATCTACATTACTCGTTGGTTTTGGATTTTCAGCCACCACTTTCCATTTACCGTTCCTCAACTATCTGCCGCAGTTCTCAGTCGATGTGGTTATTTCCTCAAAGCCCGACACGGTAAAAGCGCTTTTGCCTCATGCAGAAGTGTATAGTTCACTAGAAGAAGCGCTTAAAATTCACGATGTAGATTTGGTGGTCATTACCACTCCGAATCACCTGCATGCACCGCAGGCTGAGCTTGCACTTGTCCATAACTGTCATGTGTTAGTCGAAAAGCCTTTCACATTAAGTAGCAGTGACGCTGAAGCGTTAGTCGCTCTTGCAAAAACAAAAGAAAAACAGCTTTGCGTTTATCACAATAGGCGCTTTGACGGTGACTTTCTTACCATTAAGCAGTTAATTCACGATGGAAAGCTTGGTGACATTAAGCGGTTGGAGAGTCGGTTTGACCGATTTCGCCCGATGCCTCGCGACAGATGGCGTGAAAATGCAGGGCCGGGCAGCGGGATCTTTTGGGATTTAGGCCCGCACCTTATAGATCAAGCATTACAGCTTTTCGGCGAGCCTGAAAAAGTGTCGGCCAATATTTTAGCATTGCGCGAAAACGGGCAGTCAGACGACACGTTTGACATAACGCTTCACTACAGCGATAAAGTCGTAAAGCTTGGCAGCTCAGCTTTTCAGGCTGGCGCAACCCTGCGTTACGACTTGCAAGGCACAAAAGGCAGCTTTCGAAAATTCTATTTAGACCCCCAAGAAGATCAGCTCCGTGCAGGGTTATCTTTTGATGATGAAAACTGGGCGAAAACAAAAGAAGAACAGCATGGTGTTCTTGTCGTTGCAAACCATAGCGGTGCGCTAGAGGAAGAAACCATTGAAACTTTTAAAGGTGAATACCTGACGTTCTTTAACCGTCTTGCCCATACTATTGAAGACGGTAACTTTTCGCCTGCCGACGCCAGCACGGTGATCCCTGTTATTAAGATCATTGAATTAGCAATGAACGCCAATGAGCTAAATAATGCGTTGCCGTTTAATTAAACAATTCTCTTGATCGAAGTTTCAATTTAACTTACGATACTTTCACTTTAAAACTCATAACTTTCGTTTTGAAAGTTATGAGCAATATTGCGGTTAGTTTTTATCGTTGGGTTACGTGCTTGTGTAAATACTTGATAAGCAGCCCGCAAAAGCATCGAGGTATCGTTGAAAAGTAGCAAACCAGTTGAGCAGCGCCGCCAGCAAATTGTGGCGTGGGTGAAAAAGCAAGGTCAATCTCAAGTTGAAGATTTGGCCGTGCGTTTTGCTACCTCTGAAGTCACCATCAGAAAAGACCTTGCAGCACTTTCACAGCAAGGCTTGCTCATTCGTCAGTTTGGTGGCGCAGTGCCCGTACCAGCTACTGCCTCTCATTCTGGCACTGCTCAACTTAGTATCAACGAAGCCAATGTAAATCACGCTATCAGCCCGGCAATAAATGCCATAGGAAAGTGCGCAGCAAGCTTGATTAAGCCGGGGAGCAAGTTAGTGATAGATTGCGGCTCTACTACTGCATCAGTTTTGCCCCACCTAGCGCAAGTCGACGATTTAGTGGTCATGACCAACACCCTGTCGACGGCCAATTATCTTACCCAAAGTGAGAAAGAACCCACCGTATTAATGGTAGGTGGCACGTGGGATACGCAGTCACAGTCATTTCAGGGCGCCATGGCCGAACAGCTGGTGAGCGCCTATAGTTTTGATATTGCGTTCATTGGCGCAGCGGGTATAGACGTAAACCGAGGCACCACTACTTTTAACGAGCTTATTGGCGTGACGCGAGCTATGGCAGCGGCGGCCGGTAAGGTTGTGGTATTAGCCAGTTCAAAAAAACTAACGCACAAAATGCCGAATCTTGAACTGAGCTGGAAAAGCATTTCTGTTTTGATCACTGATGAAGGCATTAGCGATGAAGACAAACTTAATATTGAAAATCAGGGCGTGACAGTCATCGTTGCCGTGCCCGCTGGAGAGTAATTATGTGTGGAATTGTTGGCGCTGTTGCCGAACGTAATGTCGTTGAGATCCTTCTTGAAGGACTAAAAAGGCTGGAGTATCGCGGCTACGATTCAGCCGGTGTAGCTTTACTTAAAAACGACGGCACGCTCACCCGTATTCGCCGCACGGGCAAAGTGCAAGAGTTAGCCGATGCCGTTGCAGAAGGCGAAGCCTTGGGAACTACAGGTATTGCACATACCCGTTGGGCAACTCACGGCGGTGTGACAGAAGCGAACGCTCACCCTCATTTCTCAATCGAGCGCGTAGCCGTGGTTCACAACGGTATTATTGAAAACTACGTGAACTTAAAAGGGCAGCTTAAAGAGCAAGGCTACACCTTTACCAGCGACACCGATACCGAGACCATTGCGCACACCGTGCATGAAGAGCTTAAGTCGGGCAAAGCCCTGCTTGATGCAGTACAAAGCGCGGTAAAAACTTTTCACGGTGCTTATGGCACAGTGATTATGGATAAAGAAGATCCAAGTCGCGTGGTGGTAGCGCGTTCAGGCAGCCCGCTCGTTATTGGTTTAGGGCTTGGCGAAAACTTTATTGCGTCAGACCAAATGGCGCTATTGCCGGTTACCCGCCGCTTTATCTTTTTAGAAGAGGGTGATGTAGCCGAAATTACCCGTCGCGACGTAAAGATTTTCGATAAAGACGGCAATGCTGTTGAGCGTGAAGTGGTTGAGTCAAACGTAGAACATGACGCTGGTGACAAAGCGGGCTACCGCCACTACATGCTCAAAGAAATTCACGAACAGCCAACGGTTGTGCGCAACGCCTTAAAAGATCGTATTGATGAAAACGGCCTTACCGCGGATGTATTCGGCAAAGGCGCTGATGAAATTTTCAAAAAGGTAAAGCACGTACAAATTATTGCCTGTGGTACAAGTTATCACGCAGGGATGACCGCTCGCTATTGGTTAGAGCAATACGCTAATGTGTCGTGTAACGTGGAAATTGCCTCTGAGTTTCGCTACCGCAAGTCTGTAGTGCATCCAAATAGCTTGCTTATCACCATTTCTCAATCGGGCGAGACTGCCGATACGTTAGCCGCACTGCGCTTGGCGAAAGAGCTTGGTTATATGTCGAGCCTCACCATTTGCAACGTACAAGGCTCGTCGCTGGTTCGCGAATCTGACCTTGCTTTTATGACCCGCGCGGGTGCGGAAATAGGCGTTGCGTCTACCAAAGCCTTTACCACACAGCTTGCTGCTTTCTTAATGCTGACTCTGGCGTTAGGCAAAGAAAATGGGATGTCAGATACCGATACCAACGCCATTGTTTCAGCGCTTCACAGCCTGCCGGCGAAGCTAGAAGAAACACTGGCAATTACTGGCGGTATTGAAGATTTAGCCGAAGAGTTTGCTGATAAAAATCACAGCTTATTCTTAGGTCGTGGCGACCAATACCCCATTGCCATGGAAGGCGCGCTTAAGCTTAAAGAAATTTCTTACATTCACGCAGAAGCTTATGCCTCAGGTGAGTTGAAACACGGCCCGCTTGCGCTTATCGACGATGAAATGCCGGTTATTGTGGTGGCGCCGAACAACGAATTACTAGAAAAGCTTAAATCTAACGTTGAAGAAGTGCGCGCCCGTGGCGGTATCATGTATGTATTTGCTGATAAAGATGCAGCCTTTGCAGGTGATGAAACCATGCGTGTTATTGATGTGCCACACTGCGAGGCGCCAATTGCACCTATCATCTACACCTTGCCGCTACAGTTATTGAGTTACTACGTAGCGTTAATTAAAGGTACGGATGTTGACCAACCACGTAACTTGGCGAAGTCGGTTACGGTGGAATAACTCAACGCTATTAAAGCAACTCTATTGTCACATCCCAACTAAGTTGGAAANGTTATAAACAAGGATGGAAAGTGGAAGTTCTGATTGAGCTTCCACTATTTTAACTTTATTTTTTAGTTAAGCTATGTAAGTAACATATTGAAAATTATCAAATTATTTTCTCAAATTCCGAAACTTTTCAAATGTTTCTTGAGAATTAACTTTTCCTTCAAAAAAAGTTTTTTGTTCCCAGTCAGCGAGTTTCTTGAATCCTATTGCGCTGTAAAAAAATGATTGGCAGTTGCAAGCCTTGATCTGGATCAATACAACATATAGTGTCTAGTGTGATTATTTAACACAACATATAGTTATTTGGGTTATCTAATGCAGCCCCTTTTTAACACACTGGAACCTCAAGTGCTTTTCCAAGAAGTACCTGATGAAGTGTCGCTCGGCTTTACTATCACCGGTTGTAAACTGCGTTGTGAAGGCTGCCATAGCGAAGAGATTTGGGACGGCAACTTGGGAGTATCCCTAACGAATGAAGCATTTGCCGCTTACCTTAAAAAATATGAGGGCTTTATAACCTGTGTGCTCTTCTTTGGAGGTGAATGGCATGCAGAGGCGCTAATTGAAAAGCTTTGTATTGCCAGACAATCCCAACTGAAGACCTGTCTTTATACCGGGCTGCCCAGAATATCGCCGAAAATTCAAGAATACCTGTCATTCCTGAAAACCGGTAAGTGGATTTTTTCACTTGGCGGACTCGACTCTCCGTCGACCAATCAAAAATTAATAAACGTCAATACAGGCGAATTACTAAACCATAAATTTTGGGAGAATACGCGTGCTAACACTCGATGATAAACATATAAAACAAAAACTGCAGTTTATCGATAGTTACTTAAATGCTGAAACAGCTGCTGATGGCGCGAAGTTAGATGCTAACGCCAACGTGACGCACAAAAATATTGCTACGCTCGAAGCTGAACTGATGAAAGACTATTTCATTCAGGTAAATCGCGCATTGGTGAGCAATAAGATCGAAGAGCTATTTGGTCATGAACTTGCTCTTGAGTACCAGCGGCAGATCGAGGCTCATGAAATCTATGTGCATGATGAAACCAGCCTAAAGCCTTACTGTACTTCCATTACCATGTACCCATTTCTCTTAAATGGGTTGACTGAACTTGGCGGTGAATCTAAAGCGCCACAACATATAGAGTCTTTCTGCGGCAGTTTCGTAAACTTGGTATTCGCAATTAGTGCACAATTTGCGGGTGCCATCGCCACAGTTGAATTCCTGATTTACTTCGACCATTTTGCGCGTCGGGATTATGGAGAAAACTATCTCAATACCCATGCCAAAGAAGTCGCTAACCATCTACAGCATGTCGTTTATGCCCTAAACCAGCCAGCGGCTGCTCGCGGCTATCAAAGCGTGTTTTGGAACATATCGCTTTATGACAAATTCTACTTTGACTCAATGTTTGGTGAGTTTGTGTTTCCAGATATGAGCAAACCCGAATGGAAGAATATTGAATCGTTACAAGCTTTCTTTCTGGAGTGGTTTAATAATGAACGTAAGCGGGCAGTACTCACGTTCCCTGTGGTGACAGCGGCAATGCTGACAAAGAACGGGGCAGTCAAAGATGTCAATTTCGCAGCGACATGCGCTAAAGCGATGAGTGAAGGTAACTCATTTTTTGTTTACCAATCTGAGAGTGCCNGATTCATTAGCCTCTTGTTGCCGATTGCGCAACGAGATCACCGACAATACGTTTTCATATAGCTTAGGTGCAGGCGGCGTATCGACAGGCTCCATTAATGTCATCACCATAAATATGAACCGATTAATTCAGGATGGCAGAGACTTAAGCAGTGAAGTTCAGAAGATACACAAGTATCAAGTCGCTTATCGTCGACTCATCGAGGAGTATAAAGCAGCTGGAGCACTACCTGTTTATGACGCAGGCTTCATTAGCCTGGATAAGCAATTTTTAACGCTGGGAGTCAACGGACTAGCAGAAGCTGCTGAGTTTTTAGGTATTGAAGTCGGTAATAATCGGAAATACAAAGATTTTGTTAGGGCGCAATTGCAAGTCATTTACGAACAAAACAGGACTGCATCTAAGCATTTTAAATGTCAGTTCAACACAGAGTTTGTACCTGCTGAAAACTTAGGCGTCAAAAACGCCAAATGGGATAGACAAGATGGCTATCTGGTTAACAGGGACTGTTACAACAGTTATCTCTATCTTGTAGAGAACACGAATACCACCCATATCGACAAGTTTATCCTGCATGGAAAGGAGTTAAATCAATACCTTGATGGTGGTTCAGCACTTCACCTCAATCTTGAAGAAACGTTAACCTATAAAAACGCACTCAATCTTCTGAACATCGCAGCAAAAGCAGGGTGCAACTATTTTTGTGTGAATGTGAAAATTACGATCTGCAATACCTGCGAAGCTATCGACAAGCGCACTTTACATGCGTGTCCATCATGCGGCTCTGAAGACATCGATCATGGAACTCGCGTAATTGGATACTTAAAACGCGTTTCTGCTTTTTCCAAAGGCCGACGTGATGAGCATGCGCTGCGTCACTATCACACTCATGCGAGGCTTCACAATTAAGCTGGTGCAAGACAGTGTTTTTACCTAATAAGGGGTAGTTCATTACCCCTTGTGCACAATGGTATTAAGGGAAAACGATGTGTACGCTTGAGTTAGCAACTTCCTAGGAGCATTTTGTTATGTCAGGTATGTTTTCCGATCTTCTATTAAAAGCCCATGAGCAAAGCGAAAAACAGCGCTTGCTGTTCTTGTTCGCAAAAACTGACGAGACCAATAAGAGCAGAAAGCGAGAAGACAAAAAAGGTTCTATTGAGCCTAAAATGGTTGTCGATAAACTGCCAGATGAACTGTCTGAGTTTTCTGCTTTAGTGAAGGAGGCAGACAATATAAACAGAGACTGGGATTTTGTTTTTATAGCCAGTTTAGGGGGCGATTCAAATACCCCTCCTACCACAGAGGCAGCAGAACCCTATCTTAATAAAATGACCAACGATGTGATGACTGGCAATAACATTTTTCGCTACGTGGTGTTTGACAGGAACGAAAACCCGATAGAAATTACTGCAAATTAACAAAAGCAGTATTTTTCCTGATTACCCACATGCCTCATCAGCCAGATTTCTGGGTGTAAGTGTTTTGGCGCAATGATTCTTCGTCACGAGCTACACCTCATTAAAACTGAGCATGTATACAGTATGGTCATGACAGAGCAATGTGGGTTTTCAGGTTCTTGTTTGTTTCTGAATGTAAATGCATGTATTAACAATTGTAATCATTATCTGATTCCCATTGCCCGCGCTATTTTCATTGCCCATTTCCCCTGCTTGATCGTAACGCAGTTGGGNAAATGTGCGAATGGATTCACCGAAATACGCATATAGTTCCAATAACATATGACGTAAAAGATAAGTCTGTTATATGAAACTTAGACCTTCACCCGCTTCTTCATGTGTCACACCATCTCTAATGTGATAAATACGTTTAAAGGTTGGAATAATTTTTTCATCGTGGGTTACCACAATAATGGCGGTTTCAAAGGTTCTGGCCATCTTATTGAGAATACGAATGACCGCCATCGCTCGTTCACTATCGAGCGGCGCAGTGGGCTCATCTGCCAGGATCACCGGTGGACGGTTTACTAAACCTCGTGCAATGGCAACGCGTTGTTGTTCTCCTCCAGATAGTTGTGATGGCATGGCGCGGGCTCTGTGCTGAACATCTAAAGCGGTCAACAATTCCAGAGCACGCTGGCGGGTTTCATTGTTTGAGAGTCCGGCCAGCATGGGGAGAAGTGCAACATTGTCGGTGACATCAAGAAAGGGTATTAAGTAGGGAGCTTGAAAATGGTTCCTATCAATCAAATGATAAAGGTCACCTCGACGGGGTATGTATGGAGTCGTCTAGGACGTAACGAATAGGCGTAGGTATTCGAAGAAATGACTACTTATAGGTAGCCCGGGGCGATGCGGGCCGAAAAGTTTAGCGAATACTGAGCTGGTAACACTGGCCTCGCACGACGTTTTAACGATTCGATTCGACCGTGTTTTAGCAGTTTACGCTGGCGCAAAATAATATCTCGGGATCGCCACTACGTCAGGATGNTTTCTGCCACATTTGCAAGCCTGTCAGCCAAAGTTCCAATAAGACGAATTTTATTCATTTCCTTCTCAACGCCAACATACTCAACCAATTTGACTCATTGGCGACGTAGTCAAATTACATAACATACATACAAGTTCAATCGATTTTGGCAACAACACTAACTGCATATCGTGTATTACATATCCAAAAAGAGCGCCAGCAATTGCTCCTTTGTCAAAGCACGATCACATTGAACGTAAAGCACTTGTTCTTCTTTTTCGTTGTGCAGCAGAAGCAGTTCTAACAGGGCATTTTCCAGTGCCTCAGAATGGTCGTCATTTTTTAAGCCTTCACCAATTTCCTCCAGTATTGCTTCAATTTGATCGTGCTCTTGGCGCATCACCATTGTTGGGCCAGCACCTTTTAAACCGTTGGCTTTTTCAAACATGGGAAACAACAATTCTTCTTCCCAGCGAATATGTCGTTTAAGTCCTTCACTAAACTTGTCGAAGAGCAAGACAGCCTTGTAGCGCTGATTTTTTTTGTTTTCCCGGTACATGCGGAAAAGAAAATCAAGTCGTTCGTGATCAACACTAAAAAATTGGGTTACCAGATTTTGCATTACTGACGACTCCATAGCAGTTATCCTGTGGTCGAAAACAAAATGACAACCAGTATCAGCATAGCAACCCAAAAGGCCGACATCATTTGCCAGAAAAGCAAACCTTTGCTGTTATCGATTGCGGGATCATCTTTCAAGAATTCGGGATTAGGCCGAGTTATATCATCGACATAGTCTTGTAGACTTCTATAGCGTTTCGGTATGTCGAGTGATACACCTTTTTCCAACGCACGATCAAACCATAAAGGAATGATCGGATTATGGTCCGTAGCGCTTATATAACGAAGCTTGTCAAAGTCATGGCTGTTGACGTATTGCTCTATCCTTTCGCCATAGGGTAGTTCGCCGGTAAATAATTCGTAGGTGATGGTGGCGAGCGCATAAATGTCGCCTTGAATGCCTGTGTTCCTGCCTTGTAAGTAATAAGGGTCGGAATAAGTAGCTGTACCCAGCGCTCCAAGATGCTCGATAGGTATAAAAATCTCAGCAATTCCTGCAACAAATACAGAACCAAAATCAATCACTTTAATTTTCATTGCATCATCAACAATGATGTTGGCGGGTTTGAGATCCTGATGAATCGTTTCTGTATTGTGAAAAGCTGCTAGCGCAGCAGCGATTTGTTTTACCAATGTGATAGCCTTCTTGGGAGAAGGTAATGGATGGTCAATCATCCATTTATCGAGCGAAATACCGGGAACATACTCCATTAGGTAGTACAAAAAGGTTCGTGGTCGATTTTGGGTTATGACTTTAACCACGTACTCGCTGTTTATACGTTTCCCTATCCACTCTTCCTGAATAAAACGGTCAATGTAATGCACATCATCCTGAAAGTTGAGTGATGGTGTTTTCATCACCATTTGCTCATCGGTTTCTAAATCAGTAACCAGATAAACTTGGCTACGACTGCTGGCAAATAAAGCCTGATCTATTCGATAGCCATCCAGTTTCATGCCTGGCTCAAGATCAGGAGGGAACGGCAGACGGGTTAATTTGGTATTAAAATCATCGCGGCTTTCAGCGGGCAGTTTGTCCACTTTAGCAATCGCGCAGCTGATATTGTCGTCGCTGTTGGCCATTTTAGCCTCAGCAATTATGCGCTCGCACTGCTGTTGAGGTTTACGTTCGTCACTCAGGAGCTTGGTCAGTTTCTCCTCATCGATAAAATCGTGGACACCGTCTGTTGTAAGAAGAAATACATCTCCCTCCTCTAGTACCGACTTCCCGTAATCCACTTGTAAGATGTTATCCATACCCACGGCTCGAGCGAGAATGTTTTTGCCACCGCCTATGTTGATTGAATGATCTCGCGTCAATTGTGTAATTACACCATCTCGACAACGATAAATCCGAGAATCACCGGCGTGGAAAAAGTGGGCGGTTCTCGATTTGAGCACAAGACCGCTAAACGTGCATAGATAGCCTTTTTCCTGGCGAGTGAACTCGTGACTTTGCTTGAATAGGTTCAAATTAATCGTAGTCAGTGTTTTTTGCCCGGCTTGTTTCGCTGACCACGTATCAGGCGTGCGGAAGTACTCTTCGATAAAATGTTTTACCGCGTAATCACTAGCCTCTCTGCCCGCTTCAGCACTGCTGACACCATCAGCTATTAAAACGGCTGTGCCCTTCGACGACATAGCGTGTCGGTCAGTCGGAGTATGCACAGCAACTGCATCTTCATTAACCGGTTTAACGCCTGCAATCGAAGCACAACCTGTAGCTACAACAAGCGTTGCATCGTTTATGATGTCGTCTTTTTGAGTGTGCTCTGATTGCATTGAAATAGTCTAGGTTAACGAAAAAGGCATCCGTGTTTTAGGGAAGCCTTTAACTGACGAGTTACTGCTAACTTACATCGATCATGTGAACAGTGCCATCTTCAGCAACTTCAGCGATTTGGCCGCGCGGTTCATCCATAAAGATGAGGGTGAACAGACCAACTAAAGCAGTCGCTGCAATGACGTAGAAAAATGTACTGTAGTCGACAAACGAAAGAATGGTTAAAAATGTCACTGCACCAACATTACCATACGCACCTGTCATACCGGCAATTTGGCCAGTCATTCTGCGCTTGATTAGCGGAACTACTGCAAACACTGCACCCTCACCAGATTGCACAAAGAACGAACATCCCATTGCAATGACGACTGCTAGCCATAATGGCCACGTACCATCGACTAAACCCATTAACGCATACCCCGCTGCCAATCCTGCGGTTAATATCATTAGCGTNAGGTTTACGACCAAATTTGTCAGATATCCAACCGCCTGCAGGGCGTGACATTAAATTCATAAAGGCATAGGCACCGGCTACCAAACCAGCTAACACTGGGTCGAGGTTAAATGTTTCGGCAAAGAAAAGTGGCAACATTGAAACAACCGCAAGTTCTGAACCGAAGTTAGTGAAGTAAAGAATATCCAGTACAGCGACTTGTTTGAAATTGTAGCGGTGTAACTCTGGAACTTCTTTGCTAAAAATCTCTTTGTTGACCTGCCAGACTTTGTAAACTTCGAGTAAATACAAAGCAAATAATCCGACATAAATTGAGTTGACGATCGTTTGACTAAGAATGTCCACACCACTTGGAGAAAGTTTCCAAGCCAGGAGGGCAATTGCCGCATACATAGGCAATTTCATCAGCAGAAGTAAGAAGAAGTCACCTCTAGATGTTACTTCCATCGCGCCTAAATTTTTGGGTTTAAAGTAAGTTGAACCTTTTGGTGTGTTGGTCACGTTTGCGTAATAAACGAAAGCGAAAACCAAGCTGATTACACCTGTTAAGCCAATCGCATAACGCCATCCATCTTCACCGCCAAACAAAACTGCGATTGTTGGCAAAGTAAATGCGGCCGCAGCAGATCCAAAGTTGCCCCAACCACCATAGATCCCTTCTGCAGTGCCCAGCTCATTGTGAGGAAACCACTCAGACACCATTCTGATACCAATGACGAAACCAGCACCGATGAAACCGAGTAGGAAACGGGCAATTGCGGCCTGCACGAAGCTATCTGCGAAAGCGAACATGAAACAGGGTATAGAACAAACAGCCAACAAAGCTGAGTAGACTAGTCTCGGCCCGTATTTGTCCGTTAGCATTCCGATAATAACCCGGGCAGGGATTGTCAGCGCTACATTTAGAATGAGTAACGTCTTAACCTGGTCTGTTGTTAGCCCTAAAGTTTCTTTAACCGCTTGAAGTAGCGGCGCAAAGTTGAACCAAACCAGAAAGCTAATAAAGAATGCCATCCAAGAAAGATGGAGTATTTTCATCTTGCCAGTAAATTTAAAAATATTGAATTTTTCAGTTGTCATGGGATTCTCCGCATGGATTTGTTATCTGTGACTAATTATTCGCTCTCTGGGCTCGTGATCTTTGACTTGAATCAATAAAAAATAACAAGTAATTACAATTGCTTACGGATACCCATTTGGTGGTATTCGGTGATGCTTATGGTAGCAATTTTTCGCACCTTTCCCGGTCACTTGGCCAGTTACAACCCGTTTGTCCTTATCACAAGCGTAAACGAAGCCGCTTTGATTCCTATTGCATCTAGGCGGTAAGTTTGAAGTTTTTGTGGGTAGGCAAACTTTCAAAAGTTGCTTGTACAAATTTCGCACCCAAACGCAGCTTCCCTATTGAAAACAGTGGTTTAATTGCTTTTTAAATCTACCTATTTATAGGTAATTAGTCGTTTAGACGATACTTGTGCAAACGCATCAGTTTCTAGAGTTGTCGACTTGTGAACGCTATATTGAACACTGATTTTTGTTTTTATCGGGTAGGTTTTTGACGGCTTCACACTCCAGGCAGGCAACGCGAGCCTTAGTATTGGCAACGATCGTGTTTGCTATCAACTTCGCAGTTTGGACGCTTTATGCAGTCATGAGCGTTGAACTGAAACAAGTGCTTAATTTGTCCAGTACTCAGGTTGGTATACTGCTTTCCGCTCCAATCATCACGGGTGCATTATTAAGGTTGCCCGCAGGTTTGATGTGTGAGCGATACTCGCCAAAGATGATGCTGATCCTGCAGATGCTCATTACCGTGCCACCGTTAGTTTTGTTACCCAATATTGATAGTTTTTTTGGCTACGTGACTGTTGGGCTACTGATAGGGGTATCCGGTGTTTCTTTTAGCATCGGCATTCGCTATCTCACCGATTGGTTTGACAGCAAAGAGCAAGGCACAGCAATGGGAGTATTCGGTGCAGGTAATGCTGGGGCTGCACTTAGTCTAATTATTGTGCCTTATATTCGAGATGTTTGGAGTTGGAATACTATAGGGCCTACCTATAGTGCCATGGTTTTGATTACTTGTTTTGCGTTCTGGTTAGCCGCCCCATCACCACCGAAATTCAAACAGCAGAATAAACAAAGGCCGTTGGCGTTTTTTGTTAAGCCTTTGGCTCATGCACGGGTCTGGCGATTTGGTCTGTACTATTACTTTGTTTTTGGCAGTTTTTTAGCGNTTGTTGTTGTGGCTACCNNTCAGTACTATGTGAATGCTTACGCCTTGCCATTCAACCAAGCCATGGCTCTTACTTTACTGTTCGTGCTCAGCTCAAGCATGGCGCGTGCAGCCGGCGGATGGTTTGCCGACCGATTTGGTGCGCGAAATGTCAACTGGGGAGTGTTCTGGATCTGTTTAGTGTGTCTTTTCTTTTTAAGCTATCCACCAACGACAATGACAATCCATGGCGTAGACAGAGATGTTAAACTTTACATTGAACTGAATGTTTGGGTTTTTACTGTTTTGCTCTTGTTGATTGGATTGGCACAAGGCTTTGGACGTGCAAGCGTATATAAAATCATTAACGACTACTATCCGGAACAAATGGGCAGTGTCGGTGGCATGGTCGCCATGCTTGGCGCATTGGGCGGTTGCACACTCCCAATTCTTTTTGGTGTCGCAGTCGACATCGCTGGCGTCTACAGTGCGTGTTTTATGCTCCTCTATGGTGTGTTAGCAGTTTGCATGCTGCTAATGCACTTAGCAATAAAACGCGAACGATATAAAAACCGAGTGTTAGAGGCGCAACAACATAATTTTCTCGAACAGGATTAATTGGCATGCTAAACATCGTGGATAATCAACAAGAGCAAAAAATTACACCATTGCTACGTTTAGGGTTTCGGCCGTTTTTCTTGTTCGGTAGTCTGTTTGCAACCTTATCCATGGTGTTATGGCTGCTGACTTTAAGGGGCGTTGTTTCAGTTGAGCCACTTAATGGCATGCTTTGGTGGCATAGTCATGAAATGTTGTTTGGCTTCACGGCAGCGATAATCGCTGGTTTTTTACTCACCGCTGTTCAAACCTGGACGAACATTCCAAGTATCAAAGGAGGGCAACTTCTGTTTTTGGTCTGCCTGTGGGGACTGGCACGGCTGTTGATTTTGTTTGGCACAGCGTCAATGTTGCCATTGGCGATGATTACCGATTTGGTATTTTTACCGTTAACGGCATTTTTTGTTGGCCAACGGGTTATGAGGATTCGCCAGTATAGAAACCTGATTTTTATTCCTGTGTTAGTACTAATGTCGGTTATGAACCTTTTTACCTATCTACCCAGCTTAGGCTTTGATTCAGCCTGGCAGGCACGCGGTACACACGGTATGACGTTGTTAGTCACCTTCCTTGTGGCTTTTTTAGGCGGTAGAGTTATTCCGATGTTTACCGCAAACGGCACAAAAACGACCAAAGTGTTACCTATTAAGTGGTTAGAAATATCAGCCTTGGCTAGCCTCGTAGTTGTGTTGGTTTTACTGCTGCTCAAAGATGTGGGTGATTTTAACATGTTGACGAGCATTGCATGCCTGACAGCCGCCTTGCTTCACGCCATACGCCAGTGGCGGTGGCGCATCTGGGTCACGCTCACTGTGCCACTCGTGTGGTCTTTGCATTTTACTATGCTGTTCATTCCAATAGGGCTTGTATTGCTAAGCCTGCATTTTTTTGGTGCTAATATTACTTTAAGTACCGCAATCCACAGCTTAACCGTTGGTGCTATCGGCGGAATGATTTTAGCCATGATGTCTCGCGTATCACTTGGGCATACCGGCAGGATGTTACAAGTTGGAAAGCTAATGAGCGTCGCTTATTTTGCTGTTGTGATCAGTGCGATAGTGCGGTCTATTGCATTAGCGATATGGCCGCAGTGGACAATTCAATTTTGGGTATTGGCGGGTTGCCTGTGGTGTTTAGCATTCGGTTTGTTTTTCTTTAAATACTTGCCTGTACTGTCGGCACCTAGGGTCGACGGCAGGCCAGGGTAACTGTGCTTAAAGAATAAATTTGCTGAGAGCGGATTTAAAAATCAGACCAATGCATATTAGTGCGGCGATAAATGCGGCAATGCGCTGTGCTTTCGTTTTACCGCGCTTTAATGCAATCGTCCCAAGCACAATATACAACAGGAGTAACAGTATTTTTGCGGCTACCCAGTCCAAAATCCATGGATAGAAGCCTGTCATTATCATCAGGGCAACAGCGGAACTAAGTAAAAGCGTATCAATAACATGGGGAATGGTTTTCACCCATTTACTATGTAGCAGGCTTGAATCAATTATCATCCAATAGCCGCGAATAACAAAGTTTATAAGTGTGGTCACGGCCAACATGATGTGTATTTGTTTTAAAAGTATGTAATCCATTGGTTTCAGACATTAGGCTACTTAATACCTAAACGTTGCGCAAGCTTATGTAAATTACTAGCGTCCAGTTCTAAGGCTCTGGCGGCTTTAGCCCAACAATTAGCGTGTTGCGCTAACGCTTGCTCAATAAACTGCTTTTGCCATTGTTGTGTCGCCAACTTAAAATTGTATACGGGTTTATTCTGCTTGCTGGTATCAGGGAGTGATTGACGCATTTCACTGGGTAAATCTAATAATTCAGGTAGCAAGGTGACAATATCCGTTCTTTGAGCACCTAAACTTAACGCTTTTATAGCAGCACGGCTTAATACATGCTCTAACTCCCGCACATTTCCTGGCCAACCATAGTGCAACAACATGATTTCTGCTGCAGAAGATAAGCGAATACTACGCAGCCCCAGTCGACTGCGATTTAGCTCTAAAAAGTGCCCAGCTAACAAGGACAGGTCTTCAGTTCGCTCTCGTAATGGCGGAACCATAATGGGATAGACCGATAAACGATGATACAGATCTGCTCTAAATTCACCCAGTTTGACCTGCTGTTGTAAATCCCGATTCGTTGCTGCCACTAACCGCACGTTCACCCGCCTCAGATGATCTGATCCCAAGCGTTGGATTTCACCATTCTGTAACACCCGTAAGAGTTTAGCTTGCACCGACAGCGGTAATTCACCCACCTCATCCAAAAACAAGGTTCCACCATCCGCGGCATCAAATCGGCCAGCACGTTCGCTCAAAGCACCAGAAAAAGCGCCTTTGCAATGCCCGAATAACTCACTTTCAGCCAGAGATTCTGGTAAAGCCGCGCAATTGACATAAACCATTGGTTTGGCACAGCGTGTAGACATACGATGTAAACGCCGGGCAAATAACTCCTTACCTACCCCTGTTTCTCCTAATAGTAAAACCGGTAAATCGGACGCTGCAACCACATCCAGCTCTTGTAGCACCCTAAGTAAAGTGGCACTTTGACCAATAATTTCAAACTGCCCAGAACCATCAGCGAGTTGATTAGTAACAGATTCAGGTTCACGTTGCCGCAATGCCCGGTTTATTCTTTCCAATTCAGTGAGCCGAATGGTAGCCTCAATTAGTAAACTTAATTGTTGGATCTGTGAAATCGCCAAAGCATTGAAACAGGAAGGGGAAAGTGCATCAAGTGTTATAGCTCCCCAGCATTGTCCGTCAACGTATAACGCCATACCCAAGCAATCATGCACGGGTAAAGCCTCACCGGGTTGTTCTGCCAATAAGCCATCATA
This sequence comes from Alteromonas mediterranea DE, assembly GCF_000020585.3. Classification (NCBI taxonomy): domain Bacteria; kingdom Pseudomonadati; phylum Pseudomonadota; class Gammaproteobacteria; order Alteromonadales; family Alteromonadaceae; genus Alteromonas; species Alteromonas mediterranea. Next base: position 4,236,546 of record NC_011138.3, on the reverse strand, counting down.
AGGATCAGGTAAGTCGCTTCCCGGTGGAAAACGCACCGGTTGCCGACTTGCCAAAATTGCGGCCAAACGTGGATGCTGGCTAATGTCGAAACGCCGTCCTAACGTTTCTCTTAACAATCCATGAACGGCAATGGGTTTTAGCTGCGCATGCTGCAACTGCAATAATGCCACGGCACCACAGGCAAAATGACTACGCAGGGTAGTTACTAAACGTTGCAAGCGCACTGCAGCGGGCAATTCCGTCACTAAATCGGCAAACAAACTGGCATCAAGCATGGTGATTTATACCTTTAGGGTAATATTTACCCTGAATCATTAAGGTACAATTTACCATTCGTTGTAAAAATCCGATATAAATCAAAGGTGGTAGTTCTGGCATTGTCCATGCACTCACGAGAATGAGTCTTTGTTTATTGGAGAATTACTATGTTACTCACGCAACCCCTGGGTCAACTCGCTACGCGTATCGCTGGTGCAACCGCCGTCTTTCATCAGTTTAAACTGGACTTTTGCTGTGGCGGGCAACAAAGTCTTGGTGAGGCTATCGCCAAACGCGGCTTAAACCAACAAGAAGTGTTACAGGCTTTAGAGAATTTACAACACCAAAAAGATCCCGCTATTAATTGGCACGCTGAACCAGCACCTAAGCTAATTGATTATATTTTAGTGAATTTTCACCAGAAGCATCGTCAGCAACTGCCCGAGCTTATCCGCTTAGCTAAGCGGGTTGAAACTGTACATGGCGATAGCCCAGATTGCCCACACGGTTTAGCGGCTCATTTACATGATATGCAGCAAGAGCTGGAAAGCCATATGTTAAAAGAAGAGCAAATTCTATTCCCGATGTTAAGACAAGGCATATATCCCTATGGCCCTATCAGCGTAATGCTGGAAGAACATCAAGAACATGGTGATGCCCTTAAAAAGCTGGATGAGCTAAGTTTCGAGCAACAGCTTCCACTTGGCGCTTGTAACACCTGGACAGCATTGTATTTAGGTTTAAAAGAGTTAAAAGAAGATTTAATGCAACATATTCTACTGGAAAACGAAATTTTATTTGTTGAACCAACTAAACCGGGACACGGCGAACAGCACTGTTGCGGAAGCTGTCAGTAACACTCGAACATTGGTAATGTCGACCTCAGAAATTGAATTTTAATTTATACAACTGAACTCCGCTGCTGTAACAGCCCCATACTGATCACAAAGGGGGGTGCTACCTGCTGCGCCTGAATAATGGCATCGATATGCAGCGGTATCAGACAGCGTAGGTCAATTAAGCAGATGTCCGCTGCCTGCTGCGGTAATTCCGCAAACGCCTGGCGACTTAAGTAACAACCATTGGCATAGCTCATGACCGCCAACTGCTCCCCCTCACAATAAACTGCCAGCTCGCCGAGCGCAGGCAACGGCTGATCTGGCTCTGGGTACTGGCAAAGCCATAAACGCCGCCTTTTTTGCCGACATCCTCGCCAAATATTAGGGTATGGGGATATTGCGTAAAGAGATCGTGGAGCGCCAAGTTTAACAGCTTGGCTAAATGCTGGCCTTTACCCAGGTTACGCTAATCAAAGGCAAATAGCGCCTGCCGCACAGCTGGCAGCGGTAATGGCAGTGTCGGTAAAGCGGGATAAGTCGGCGCAATCGAGGCAATCACGGCGGCAGCACTGGTCAGTTTGGGTCTGCTACTGGCTAAGACAGCAACGCGGGTAAGGTCGCACCAAGCAAGCCCAGTTCGCTCAGCTCATTCATAATTTCACGAATCAGCTGCTCTTCTTCGGTTAACAGTTGGGAGAATTGAAACGGGTCTTGCCAGTCAAAATGTGGACGCGCCATTTTACTACCTCAGTCATGCTATAAAAGTTACACTATTCCCACTCATCGTGGAGCTGAAGCTCAATTTACATTACCGTTGCGTCCCAGACGTCGCAGTCCCTGCGGGCAGTTAAATTGATTGAGTACCAATACTAATCCACTGCGCTAGGTAACCTGAATTGATATAAAAAAGCTCGCCATGGGTAGGTAGTGCACAGTCATCATATCACTCAGGACATAACGCGAGAGTGCGTTTGATTTGCACCTAAAGGCGTTAATCCTGCAATCTGATGCCAGTAACCGTTAGTTTCATCTGCGGAAAGAGATATCGAATTGGCATGCACAAAATTTGTCAAAACTTCAAATGTACTGGTAGCCTCAGGACTGATTCGAACAATATCCACTAACCCTTCCATTGTCTTAAGATCATTGATTAAATTATAACGATACCCTGACATCGTCTGAATACCGTTCAGTACGAAAAGTGTTTGCCCTTCCTGACTCGATGCAACGCGACCACGCGGGTAATTCAGGCAGCACAGCTCACAATCGTCTTTTGCACGGTTTTCCGAGCGAGCAGTAAAGCAACGAGCAGAATATGCCAGTGGTAAATGACCATAGCTGAATACTTCAACTTCAAACCTATCTTTAATACCTATGGCATCACATTTTGAAAGGATTTCGGAGAGCTTATCCTTCGAGAGTTCGACGGGCATGCACCAGCGTTTCATTCCCTGCTTTAACAATATATCCAGTGTTTTGTGGTTATATATGTTGAGCGCTGGGCCTGCGACAAACGGCACCTTTAATTTTCGTAAATAATTCACGGCGGCCATATCGTTGGCTTCAACGAGGAATTCACCGTTTTCACAATATTTACGCACCTGAGCCAATTCCGAAGGTGCTTCCAACAAGGTCATAGTTGAGAGTATGACCTCCTTACCTTTATCGGCAAGCGCCTTCGCAATAGCGATGTAATCAACCATCTTTAATTGACGCCGCTTCGAACAAACGGTCTCTCCCAAATAGATAATTTGGGCTTCACTCTGGGCGGCTTTGTCATAAAATTGCTCAACCTGTGCTTTAGGCCAAAAGTAGAGAATTGGGCCGAGAGAGTATTGCATATGGTTTTCCTACAAAATCAAATAATCAAAAGTATTGGCATGGTTGCTATTGCCACGACTTGTGGTAGGCACCCAAAGTAGTGCAGCTTCCCTCCGATAAGGATTCCAGACGTTTTTCCCAATCATGCAGATCGTTTACATGCATGGAGCTACTGCAGTGGTCAATAGCATCGCGCCAAACTCTAGTTACCTGTTTTACATAGGCACTACTTCGTTGCCTACCTTCAATTTTTAAGGCGTTCACGCCAATTTTAAACAATTCAGGTAGCAGACTCAGCGTATTTAGGCTAGTAGGTTCTTCCAGTGCATGAAACGCTTTAGTATTGCTATCTACCTGAAAACGCCCCTTGCAGAGAGTTGGATAACCTGCTTGCTCATGTGGTTGATAGGAATCAATTAAGACATTGTTCAATCTGGATGTTAAACGACCATCCGACTCCTGCCACTGAACATGACTTGCTGGTGAACACACACCATTCATATTGGGTGACTCACCGGTTAGATACGAAGAAAGGTGGCAGCGTCCTTCGGCCATGATGCATAGACTACCAAATGCAAAGACCTCCAGTTCAATATTGGTACATCTCGCTAACTGCTTTACCTGATGAATTGAAAGTACGCGCGGGAGGACGATTCGCTTCACATTGAAGCACTCTTGGTAGTATTCGATAGCACCTGCATTGGTTGCAGATGCCTGCACGGATAAATGCAACTCTAAATCTGGGTAACGCTCAGCTGCATAACTAAGTACTGACATGTCGGCAACTATCAGGGCATCAATATTGAGCGCTGCGGCGGCATCGACAGCGAATTTCCACTTATCCCATTGTTCAGCATGCGCATAGGTATTAATAGCGATATGTATCTTTTTTGATCTGTCGTGTGCGTAAGAGACGGCTTCTTCCAGTCTTTCTTCAGTAAAATTAAGACCCGCAAAGTGCCTGGCATTCGTATCATTCTTTAAACCCACGTAGACCGCATCTGCGCCATTATCGATCGCCATTTTAAAAGAAGAGAGGTTACCCGCAGGGCATAGTAATTCCATAGCGCCTTCTACTTACATAAACAAAACCAACGCTATTTTTAAAAAACCAGTGTCATTTGCCAATTGAAACAAATAGGTAGATGTTGTTCTTTGTGAGTACCAACAAAGAGCTTTTGTTAAACGCCACTCATAGGCACATAATCAATCGGTTGATTTGAATAGGTCTTATGGTCAGGAGCAAGTTATGGTGGGTGCGAATATGCGTGCGCACTGCGCGCAAAATCTGGGTACAGAATATGCTAATAGTCTTCCTCTACTTGGTGACGTCATGGCTGACATCCTGACGCTGTTTGGATGTAAGACAGTGTTCGGGGTAGGAGGTGACTTTGCAGATAATATTATCAGCGCTTTTGAAGGAAAACTTGAAACTACGCCTTCTAGTAACGAAATGCACGCCGGCTATGCTGCTTGTGCGCAAGCTCAAATTTCGGGATTAGGTGCAACGCTGACAACATTCACCGTGGGTAGTTTACCTTGTTCCAGTCCAGCAGCCCTTGCAGTGGCGGAGAAGCTGCCAGTGGTATTTATTTCCGGAGCACCCGGTGAGCAAGAAATTTCTGACACGCTGCTGCATCATAGTGTGGCCTCCAGCTCTGAATGGATGTTGAAATATGATTGTGCCTTGGAGTCATTTCGTGCATTAGGTATGAGAGCCGAAAGATTGCAAGGCGCAAGATCGAAAGGTCAGCCGAATATGGCGGCTGAACGTTTTTTTCAATTGGTTGCTCACGCCTATGCCAATAAACAGCCTGTTTTCATTGAGATACCCCGTGATTTAGTCTTTGAACCCACCCAGGCATTAAAGCTGCCACAAACACCTGGCGACGTAAATCATGAGACCTATGTGTTAGATGGTGCGCAGCATATCGCTGAACACATTGTTGAAAAATTGAATCAATCAAGCCATCCACTTCTGTTCGTTGGCGAGAATGTCAAGTTGAACACAAGATTATGTGAGCAACTGCGCAATTTTGTGGACAAATTCAATATTCCTTATGCAACTAGCTGGCTGGCAAAAGGTGTTTTAGATGAGTCTGATCCGCTGTCCGTAGGAAGCTATAACGGCGTCTTTAGTCCTGACCACGTGCGATACTACATTGAACAGAAAGTTGATTACATCTTGGAAGTCGATACCAGTATCCAGAGTCAAGATACGAATAATGCTTTTTGTTCAGGCACGCATGTTATTCAATCATTTGAAAATAAAACCATGGTAAAAGGGACCGTTCAAAATCAACAAGGTTTGCTACATGTCTTTGAACAATTACTGGTGAGCGATATCCCTGTTTTTCAAACTTTGCTGGAAGAAAAGCGTCGTCCGGTTTTAGACGATAATGACAGCGTCGACTTCCATAATCTTGCAGATGCCCTCAATGATGTGCAAAGTCAGCTATCTGCTTCGTTAATTTATCTGCCAGAAATTGGTAATTCGTATTTTGCTTCTTACAGTTTAGAGACTAAGCGGTCAAGTCATTGTCGGCCTTGGCTAACTAATCCCTGGTATGGTGCTATGGGTAGTAGTCTGCCCTATGCACGTGCTGTGGCTAAGACCTTGAAATCTTCTAACTCGTCCGATATTGCGGTTGTTATTACCGGTGATGGTGGCTTTCATTTTCAATTAAATGAGTTAATTCATTTTCAACGAGAGCATCTTGCGGTTGTTATCCTTTATATGCGAAACAACATCTTCCACCTTGGCAAAAGTGGCGAAAGCACAATGTACCATTGTTCAACCCCTAGATTTGATGTGCTCACACTGGTTAAAGCTTATGGCGGCAAAGGGTTGCAGTGCAAAACAATAGGAGAATTGAGGACTCACTTACAAAGCGCGGTTGAATCAAATTGTGGGATAAGACTATTGGAAATACCGGTAGACCCCAATCCAGACAAACTCAGTCGAGAGATAAGTATGCTGAACTTATTCATACAAATGAAAAATGGCAAGCAAGGTGCAAAAGAAGCCTGGGATCTAGCTGTTGCTGGATAGTTAATGAACAAAGTTCAAATACCACTACTCAATTTTATGGAATATTGCCAATGAATAAGACCACACCTTTCGACATGTTGTGGCACAAGTTAAACTCGCAGTCATGCAGTAATCCTTTAATTTGCATTGCGAAAAAACGACTGCAAAACCAATTGCTAGCATTACCGAAAGACATAACAAAGGCATTTACTAGATTGCCATCCTCGTTTCAGTCATGGGTGGCACAGACAACATTTTCAAATTTGTTAGCGGAGCAATTAACTGATGAATCACTTCGTTTTCTGGAAGGACATTGGCTAGCAATAATTGTTAGCGACGTTCCATACCAGTTTTTCATTTCTGTCCGAGACGTCGAACATTCAGGACTCAGGAAGCAGTCAATCTTGGTGAAGTCGCAGATAGAACAAGAACCTGACGTTACTTTTAGTGGCGATATCGATAGTTTAGTAAGTATTGCTGTAAGAGAGCAGGATCCCGACACCCTCTTCTTTCAACGTAAACTGCTGGTAACTGGCAATACGGAGTTAGGTTTGCAGGTTAAGAACTTTCTGGATGAATTGGATACAAGCGCATTTCCCAGCGTAGTGCTTTGTGCCCTCAAAAAGTACAATGATGTTATGCAGACGGCACCTTAACTAGCGTTTGTTTCCGGTCAGAGCTAAAAAGTCGTTGATTAAAGTTTGGCTTTGCTACCGCAAACCTGGCAATCCTGCTGTCGCGTCACCTTAAACTCACTCCAGGTTGCTTGCATAGCGTCATATAGATGCAGTCGGTTGCAAAGTGGTTTGCCATAATGTGTGACTAGCTTTATGGCTTCAAGCGCCTGCATTGCACCGATAATTCCAACAAGTGGTGACATGACACCCGATTCGACGCACGACAGATTTTGTTCACCAAAAAAATGGCTCACGCACGCATAGCACGCGCTTTGTTGGCGTGGATCAATACACAGTATCTGTCCTTCCATGCGGATAGCAGCACCTGAGACTAAGGGGATAGACTGTCGGTAGCATATTTGGTTTATCCTGTTTCGGCTTTCTAGATTGTCAGTACAATCCAGCACAACATCTTGTTTGGCAATGAGCTCATCCAGTTGCTTTTCCGATGGGCGTAAACAGAGTGTTGTTATGTTGACTTCACTATTGATTTGCTGAAGCGCCAGTTGTGCTGAATCAACTTTGTTAGCGCCCACAGATTTCTCAGTATGCAACACCTGTCGCTGCAAGTTGGTGAGCTCTACCTTATCGTCATCGACCAGCGTTAGATGCCCAACTCCACTTGCGGTGAGATATTGGCTTGCAGCACAACCCAGTCCGCCCACGCCAATCACTAATACGCTGCAATTAACCAACGCTTCCTGTCTCTCCAGATCGAAATCCGACAGCAGAATGTGGCGGCTGTATCGCATAGCCTGCTCAGTTGTGAGATCTTTCAATAGTATTCCCTCATTGGCTTAGTGAATACTTTTTTACCACCCCCGCCATAGGTCAACAATTCCCCAAAAGAGGTAGTCCGACTACCTCAATTTTCAAGTGTCGAGTAAGTGTGGGTATCTATATGATTTTTAATGGTTTTATTTTCATTGGGGCGTAGTATTCCTAGCAGCATTTAGTGAGGAGAATACTATGAAAACACGATTAGCAACGGCTATCGCTACAATATGTGCAGCAGGTTTGTTAATGCCAAATGTTTCGGTTGCAACCGGTTTCGCAGACTTTCAACAAGCTATTACTGATGGTGACGCAAACGTTAAACTGCGTTATCGATACGAGCGGGTTGATCAGGATAACATTGACAAAGAGACCAATGCTTCAACCTTGCTTACCCGACTAAGTTACAAAAGTGCCGATTTTGGTGGCTTTTACACCCAACTAGAGTTCGATAACGTTACCGCTTTGGGCAACGAAAACTTTAATAGTACCGTCAATGGCAATACCAACTATCCTGTGGTTGCAGACCCGATTGGATCCGATTTCAACCAAGCCTATGTCGGTTTCAAAACTGAGTCATTGCATATTACTGCGGGTCGTCAGCGTATCAATCACAATGATCAAAGATTCGTGGGTGGCGTTGGTTGGCGTCAAAATGAACAGACCTACGATGGCTATCGTCTAAGATATGATAATCAGTCTGGCCTGAATGTTGACTACAGTTACATACACAACGTCAATCGGATTTTTGGTACAGATAGCCCCAATTCTGATTTAGGTGGCAACATACATCTGTTGAATGTCACTTATAAAATTAATGCTGATCACAAAGTAGCGGGCTTTGCCTATGAACTAGACTTTGATACAGCCAATGCAATCGCAACCCGCACACTCGGGGTGAGTTATGATGGCAAGGTGTCTGCTGTCAACATTCACGCGGCTTATGCACGTCAAAATGAAACCGGTGACAATCCAACAGACTTTTCCACTGATTACCTGGCATTGGAGTTAAGCACTAAATTATCAGCGGTCAACGTGGGTATAGGTTACGAGTCACTTGGTAGCGATAACGGCAAAGGATTCACAACGCCTTTGGCGACTCTACATAAATTTCAGGGGTTCGCTGATAAGTTTCTCGCCACGCCTGGACAGGGGATTAACGATCTCTACGTCAAGGCGTCCGGCAGTATTGGTAAGCTGAAACTGTTGGGTGTATGGCACCAATTTGAATCAGATGTAGGTTCAGTAGATTATGGCAATGAGTTTAATTTCAACGCCACTTATCCTGTATATAAAAATACAAACTTTTTACTGCGCTATGCCAACTACAGTGCCGATGATTTCGCGGTTGACACCAACAAATTGTGGGCAATGATGGCTTTCACTTTCTAGCGTCATCCACGCGTTAGTTGCCGACTCAATCTGGGTCGGCTTTTTTATACCCCCTTGTGAGTATTCCTTCAGCGGAATAACAATAACCACGCTTTTGCGCCAAACTTAAGGTAACAAAAACTCCGAGCTCTAATACCTAAAGTTCGAACAACTATGGTACTGGAGCCGCAACTGAGAAGTTGCCCGGTAGCCAGAGAAATCAACCTGCCGCCCACGAGCTTTAACGCTCGATATTTGGAAAGGTGTTAGATGAACTTACAAGACTCATTCGGAAGAAGATTCAATTACCTGAGACTCTCAGTAACTGAGCTGTGCAATTTCCGCTGTAATTACTGTCTTCCTGATGGCAACGACTGCAACACACCCAAAGGTGGTTTGTCAGTGAAAGAAATTCAAACCTTGGTGCAAGTGTTTGCCGGCTTGGGTACAACCAAAGTGCGTATTACTGGTGGCGAACCAGCACTGCGCAAAGATTTGTGTGAAATCATCGAAACCTGCAAGAAAGTCGATGGCATTAAAAAAGTCGCACTGACAACCAACGGTTTCAAACTCAATCAGGATATCGAAAGGTACAAGCAGGCTGGTATTGACGCGATAAATGTCAGTGCGGACAGCTTAGATCCTCGAATGTTTGCGGCGATCACAGGCAAACAAAAGCTGGAGGAAATACTGCTGGGTATCGAACGGGCAGCTCAGTTAGGTGTAAGCAGTATTAAGTTAAACACGGTCATGCTCAAGCAGTTCAATTACAAAGAGTTAGATGCATTTTTTGACTACTTACGTTCCCACAAGGTTACCTGGCGATTCATTGAGCTTATGCAGACCGGTGACAACAAAGGTTTTTTTGATAAAAACCATGTCGCCGGACAAACGATCAAGGATCGACTCATTGAGCAAGGGTGGCAGCGCATCATAAGAGAAACAGATGCCGGGCCTGCACAGGAATTCATGCACCCCGAATTTGCGGGGAATATCGGCCTTATCATGCCTTATAGCGAAGATTTCTGTGAGTCATGCAATCGCTTGCGTGTTTCCGCACAAGGCAAACTGCATCTATGCCTGTTTGCAGAGCAAGGGATCAGTATCCGCTCTTTCTTGTCGGTCGGCGATGTATCAGGTGCTCAGCAGGCTATTGTTTCTCATCTTCAACAAAAACACAGTCAGCATTTTCTGCATCAAGGGTTCACTGGTGCAACAAAGCAACTGGCTATGCTAGGAGGTTAACATGAACACAATTGGCGTTATTTTAGCTGGCGGTGCGTCTAGCCGCATGGGACAAGACAAGGCATTGCTAACGATTTCGCAATCAACCATGTTAACCAGAACTTACCAACTGTTACTTGAAGCATCGGTGAGTAAAGTTGTTATCAGTCGTAATGACGGCGAAGCTGGACATATTTCAGATCTGTATCCAGGTAAGGGGCCATTATCTGGCATTCACAGCGCTGCCATGCGCTTTCCTGACAAAAATCTATTGATACTGCCGATTGATCTGCCGCTAATGGATGTTTGCACAATTCAGCGCTTGTTGGACAGCGGCGAAAAGTTCTCAAGCAATGTCAGATTTGGTGAGCATAGTTTGCCGCTTTACCTACGTAACACCGAAACGACCCGCCAAACCCTGGATTACACGTTGCGGTGTACAAACAGTTTTTCCGTTGACCGCTTTTGCACGCATTTTCCTTTAATGAAGCTGCAACTGCGTCAGCAGTCACCCCTTTTCAATTCAAACACACCAGAACAATGGCGTTTTGCAATGCAACATTTCAAAACGTCTGACAATTCTGCACCAACTGAGGTTCGTCATGGGACATGCTAACAAACAATTTGAATCACTTGGTATTGCTGTTCTAACAGTATCTGATACGCGTGATAGAAGCACAGATACCTCTGGCGAGTATCTGGCTGTGAATGCAACTGAATCGGGTCATCAGGTGATTAAGCGAGACATTGTTATTGATGACATTTATCTTATTCGAGCATNGCGTCTCAGCTTATATCGNCGGATCCAGCGATACAAGCCGTAATCGTCACTGGCGGTACCGGATTCACTTCGAGAGATTCTACCCCCGAGGCAGTACAACCCTTGTTTGACAAAGAAGTTGAGGGATTTGGTGAGTTGTTTCGATATTTGTCGTTCCAGGAAATAGGCACGTCAACGATTCAATCAAGGGCTATATCTGGGTTAGCAAACAATACGGTCATCTTTTGCCTGCCTGGGTCTACCAATGCATGCAAGACTGCTTGGACTGGTATCATTGAAGCGCAATTAAATGGTGCCCATGGCCCTTGCAATTTCGTGCCGCATTTGCAAACCAATGAAGCACTTCGATGTGCGAGCAGAGCGGTATGACTCAGTCAACCCATTCCGTGCTAAGCCATATTGATAATCAGGGCAAGGCAAACATGGTCGATGTGAGCGAAAAAGCGGCATCGACGCGCATAGCAAAAGCGGAAGCCTACGTCAGTGTTTCAGATAGTGCGCTTGAGCAAATAATACAAAATCAGTTGGCCAAAGGTGATGTCTTTAGTGTCGCCAGAGTGGCAGGCATACAAGCTGCAAAACAATGCGCCAATTTGGTGCCGCTATGTCATCCGCTTTTGCTTAGTAAAGTCGACGTAGATTTTGAAACTGACGAGTTATCCAAGCAAATAAGGATAACCTGTCAATGCAAGTTAAATGGTAACACTGGCGTTGAAATGGAGGCGCTTACTGGTGTCTCGGTAGCTGCGCTGACGCTTTTTGATATGTGCAAAGCTGTCGACCCAGAAATGGTTATTCATGGCTTGNAAAGTTACTGAAAAAAGCGGTGGTAAAACTGGACTGTGGAGGCGTTCAGCATGATACAGATTAAATTTTTCGCAAGTCTTCGAGAAAGCATAGGTATATCTTCTTTAAACCTTGAATATGCCGGTGAAAGCACTGTAGCCGATGTCGCAAAAGAGCTTGTTGAGCGTGGTGAAGAGTGGCGTTTGCTTGAAGAAAGAGATGTGTTGTGTGCGGTTAATCAAACTCTTTGTGGAAAGGACGCAAGAGTAAATGATGGCGACGAAATCGCGTTTTTCCCGCCGGTGACAGGAGGTTAACAATGATTAGTGTTCAGCGTGGCGATTTTGATCATTGTGAACAATACCAGGCGCTCAAGGAGGAGGCGGATGGCGACGGTGCCGTAGTCACTTTTACGGGGTTGGTCAGAGATTTCAATATCCAGGGTGCCGTGTCAGGCATTCGTATAGAGCATTACCCTGGGATGACCGAAAAATCGCTGATGCATATCTGTAGTGAAGCGCGAAAACGTTGGCAGTTGGGGCAAATAAGAGTCATCCATCGAGTGGGTACAATTGGGCCACAAGAGCAGATTGTGTTCGTTGGCGTGACATCCAAGCATCGAAAAAACGCATTTGAGGCGTGTGAGTTCATTATTGATTACCTTAAGACCAGTGCACCTTTATGGAAACAAGAAGGTACCTCAGAAGGCATGAAATGGGTCACCAGTAGGTCCTCCGATCAGGAGGCAATGGATCGCTGGGCTAATACAGCCAGCCTGTCTTGAAAGATACGCCGACGATTACGAAGAGAACAGAAAGCAAGGTAACAGCAATAATATGGGCTGCCATATCCCATAAATTTTTATTAGATAATTTTGGTAAGACTCTGAGTTTCGCGTCAGCAGCAAGCAAAATAGTTAACGCGAGTAACATTAACTTCATACCTACTACTCTGGAGACAGGATTACTCCAATCCAGCCATAAATAAACGTCGGGCAATAGTCGATGCGCCAACAGTAAACCTGTGATGATTTGGACTAGCATTGCTGGTTTACCAATACGCTCAAACGCCGATTCAAATTCCAGCAAACGCTCAGGAGAATTCTCTTTCAACACTCTGGGTAAAACAGCAAGAGACAATACAATATGGCCACCTGTCCATACGGTCGCTCCCAAAATGTGAGCCAGTATCAAATAACCATACATAAGATAAAGTCAAACCTGACTGGGTCTGCTCCATATAAAGGTTAAAACGAGAATAGATATGGTGAGTACCAAAGTCATCATCCAATAGGCATATTCGCCAATGAGTAACGCAGCAGCTACCATTGCCATCATGCAAGCACTAGCAACGACCTTAGTTTTAAGTGCAATCATACCGGACTGCTCCCAATCGTTTATCACTCTTCCAAGCGCTGGCTGCGATAGTAGCCACTGATGCAGTGCGTTCGAGCTTTTAGAAAAGCAAAAAGCAGATAAAAGTAGAAAGGGCGTAGTTGGAACTAACGGCAATACTATCCCGACAATTCCGCAAAGACAGGCCAATAAACCTGTGAGCATGTATATTGATCGATACAGCTGTGTTTGCATAGTGTTATTATCTCAATACCGCATCAAACCATTGCACGTTCACGGATTCTCCCGGCTCTACCATTCCTCGACTGTTCTCCAGCACTGCATAACAATTGCTTGTGGTAAAACAGGACAGTACGCCTGAACTTTGTGAACCTCCAGAGTCGACTATCAGTTGACCATTGTCATCCCGGTAACAGACTGCGCGTTGATAGTCAGTTCGGCCCGGTTTCTTTTTAAACTTACTTTTCGCAATGGCTTTAACAGCGATTTTTCCTTCTGGTGTACAGCCGGCTAAAAGTGATAAGGAGGGGGCGGCAATTTGGTCAAAGGTTACTGCTGCTGATACTGGATTACCCGGGAGGCCAAAAAACAAACTGTTATCCAATCTGCCGAAAGCGAGTGGTTTGCCAGGTTTAATCGCCAGCTTCCAAAAGTCTACTTGACCTATCTCCTCGAGGATTTCGCGCGTATAGTCAGCTTCACCTACTGATACACCGCCAGAAGTGATTACGCAATCTGCATTTGCATCAGCTTGGATAAAGGCATCACGGATTTTGTCCGGGTCATCTTCAATCACACCTAAGTCCAGAACCTCAGCGCCAAGACGCCGTAGCATCGCGCGAAGCATGGGGCGATTGCTATCAAAGATTTTGCCTTGTTGCGGCGTATCTCCCGGCTGTAGTAACTCATCACCGGTTGAAAACAGTGCCACTTTGAGTTTGCGGAGAACTGGTACATTGCTAATACCTATGGACGCGAGAAGCCCAATATCTATTGCATTTAGTCGCTTTCCTTTTGACAGTACGATGGATTTTTTGGCGATGTCACTGCCTGCAATGCGAATTGCTTCACCTAGCTTTACACTATGCGTGACCGTGATTTCATTATTATTGGCAACCGTATTTTCTTGCATTACCACTGCGTCTGCACCTTCTGGGATTTGCGCGCCGGTCATAATTCGCACGCACTGATGTTTGCCTAACTCGCCGTTGAATGGGTTGCCGGCAAAGCTTTTTCCGACCAAATTGAAAGTCTTGGCAGAAGACAGATCCTGATGGCGAATTGCATAGCCATCCATTGCGGAATTATCGAAACCTGGGACGTTGATAGGGGAAACCACGTCTTCGGCCAGCACTCTATCTAATGCTGAATCGAGGTCGCATTGCTCTATATCGTTAATCGGCGTGATAGTGTCCCAGATGATCTGTTTTGCTTGTTCTATTGGCATAAGGCCTTTTGCGTTGCAACCGCACCCCATAGCTATGCTCCTTTCTGATGGTTAACCNATCCATACCGCTGCTTCCACGCGAGAGCGTAGATTCAGTTTTTTGAGAAAGTGCTTCACATGGACTTTTACTGTGCCATCTGAAATATCCAATTCCCGAGCAATGAGTTTATTACTCATGCCTTTGGCGATAAGTTTGAGGATCTCCAGTTCTCGACTGGTCAGGCTGGCCAATGCACGGCTTCCGGCTCTTTCAGGTTTTCTTAATGCCGTTGCCAACACTTCAGTCAGTTTTGCACTCATCACCATTTTGCCAAGCGCGGCTTCACGCAGTTTGTCGACAATGTCTTCGGGATCCATGTCTTTAAGCAGATAACCATCGGCGCCTGAACGCACCGCTTCAACAACATCTTCATCATTGTCAGATACCGTCAACATGATTATGCGCGAGTCAACACCTTTATCACGAAGATGCTTAAGCGTTTCGAGTCCGTCCATACCTTGCATGTTTAAGTCTAGCGTGATCAGGTCAGGCTCCAACTGCACTGCCATTTCGATGGCTTCTTTTCCTGAGCTCGCCTCACCAATGACTTCTAAATCATCTTCAAATTCGATGAGTTGGTTTAATCCTTTACGCAATAAAGGATGGTCGTCGACCATCATGATGGTGGCGGGTTTGTCTTCGAACATGTGTGCCTCCTTACAAACGCTTAGTCATTCTTTTCATTTAACTATACACGAACCGGAAAACTTCTCTGAAATTACTTGAGGTAATCGATCTACCACTTAAGAGGTAGCAAGGCATATTCCTTGAAACCCTTTAAATGTAGGGAATACAGCAAGATAGCCCTACCACTTTCAGCACATAATGCTTTAGAAATCTCGTGTTTTATTACCACAATGCTTCGCCAGAATACCCACTGAAGCAGATTGTTAGCTTAGCCTGTGTCGACCATAGTGTGACCATATAAATGTCATTCTATGTTGGAGTAAGCGTTATGTCTGATCTGCACAAGTGGGATCCAGAAGACCCCGATTTTTGGGAAAAAGAGGGAAAGAAAATAGCAAATCGCAACCTTTGGATATCGATTCCTAGCTTGCTGGCGGGTTTCGCTGTATGGCTCTACTGGGGCATTATTACCGTCCAAATGCTAAATCTGGGGTTCCCTTTCGCGAAGGCTGAACTCTTTACCTTAATGTCGATAGCTGGGTTAACCGGTGCAACATTGAGAATTCCTAGCAGTTTCTTCATTCGATTATGCGGTGGAAGAAATACTATTTTTTTCACAACGGCACTCTTGATGATACCAGCTATGGGAACGGGGTTTGCGCTACAAAATCCTGACACACCCTTGTGGCAATTTCAGCTACTAGCATTATTGTCTGGTTTCGGTGGCGGAAACTTTGCGTCATCGATGTCTAACATCAGCTTTTTCTTTCCGAAGAAACAGCAAGGTTTAGCACTGGGTATGAACGCGGGTTTGGGTAACTTTGGTGTTACAACGATGCAAATCGTTGTGCCACTGTTCATGACATTCGCGGCCTTTGGCGCGTTTAGTGGCGACCCAATGACGCTAATCAATGCATCAGGTACGCTGATCGGCAAAATCCCTGCAGGTACAGAAAGCTATATTTCAAACGCCGGCTTTGTTTGGTTGTTGTTACTTGTACCCTTATTCTTCCTCTCATGGTTTGGTATGAATAATATTCGTACCCCAGAAGTTTCCCCCGATATTGGTAACCCTTTGACATCTTTCGCGTTGATCAGCGTCATGCTCGGCATTGGTCTGGTTGTTGCTGCTTTTGGCCTGTGGTTAATGCTACCTGAGGCCGCAAACGGTTCCGGATTCGGTGTACCTAAAGAAGTTGTACTAGTACTGGTTGTTACCGCGACAGTGGTCATCTTGAAAATACTACCTGGTTCAATTGGTGAGAGTCTGACTCGTCAGTATCAGATCTTTAACAACAAGCATACCTGGGTGATGAGCGTAATTTACACCATGACGTTTGGTTCATTTATCGGTTTCGCCGCGTCATTCCCGCTAGCAATTAAAGTTATCTTTGGCTATAGCCATGTTATGGTCGATGGCGTAATGACTCATGATACCATCAACCCGAACGGCCCAAGTGCCTTGATGTACGCCTGGATGGGCCCATTCATTGGTGCACTTATTCGTCCGTTAGGTGGCTGGATTTCTGACAAAATCGGCGGTGCGTTAGTCACACAAATATGCTCAATTGTGATGATTGGTAGCGCGCTTGGTGCTGCTTACTTCATGCAGGAAGCCTATCAATCTGCAACACCAGAAGAGTTCTTTATACCATTCTTTGTGTTGTTTCTGATTCTCTTTGCAGCCACAGGCATCGGCAATGGGTCAACCTTCAGAACCATCGCGCAAGTATTCCCTAAAGAACAAGCGGGCCCAGTCCTTGGTTGGACGTCAGCTGTAGCGGCATACGGTGCCTTTTATATTCCCAAAGTTATTGGTGAGCAAATCCAGGCGACCACTCCGGAAGTTGCATTAATTGGGTTTGCAGTGTTCTACGGCGTCTGCGTCTTGATTAATTACTGGTTCTATTTACGTAAGGATGGCGAGTTCTACAATCCTTAGGCAAAGCAAACAAGCGATATCAAGGTGCGAGTACTCGCACCTTTTATCGTTTTACCATGGTTAGACTATCATGCGTTTAAAGCTAATCTTGTTATTGATAAGTCTGTTTGTTCATTCGAATGTGAATGCTGATGAGCTGTTAATCGCTGCAGCGTCAGATCTTAAATTTGCAATGACAGACATCGTCAGTTTATTTGAATCAGCTAATCCAGGCGTAGCAGTTAGAACTTCGTTTGGCTCATCAGGCAAGTTTCGTACGCAAATCCGCAATGGCGCACCTTATGACCTGTATTTTTCAGCAGACATTAGTTTTCCACAGCAGTTAAATGCGTTGGGGTATTCTTCGTCGGCTGTTATCCCTTATGCAAAGGGCAGGTTGGTATTACTGAGTCATAAAAACGATATGTCCAATAGCCAACTCACTTCTTTGCTTCATGCTAACTTTGAGCGAATCGCTATAGCTAATCCACGACACGCTCCCTATGGCATGAGAGCCAAAGAGGTACTGCAACAAGCTGGTTTGTGGACTCAGCTGACTTCAAAAATCATCTATGGTGATAGCGTTTCCCATACTGCTCAATTTATTGTTAATCGGCATGTTGACGCCGGTATTGTAGCCTTGTCGCTGGTCAAGTCTGCATCGAACTCCTCAAAAGCGTCCTACTTATTGATACCAGAGACTCTCCATTCTCCGCTGATTCAAGGCTTTATTGTCACCCAACGCGGCGGAGATAACCCTTCAGCATGGCTATTTCATTCCTTCATGCAAAGTGGAGAAGTCGCAAAAATACTTACAGAATATGGGTTTGAAACACCTAATCAGGAGGCTATAAGTGATGTCGGCGGGTGATATGCAAGCGTTGCTTCTGACCTTGAAGCTGGCGAGTACGGTAACCATTATCCTGTTGTTTTTCGGAATTCCGTTTTCTTGGTGGTTGGCCAGGTCTCACTCCAAGCTCACAAGTCTGTTAACTGCCCTGGTGGCAATGCCACTTATCTTGCCGCCTACGGTACTCGGATTTTACTTGCTATTGCTGTTAGGCCCAGAGGGACCGGTTGGAAAGATAACTACGCAATTGGGTATTGGTTTATTCCCTTTCACATTTTCAGGCTTAGTCATAGCCTCAATTATTTATTCTTTACCCTTTACAGTACAGCCCCTTGTGTCTGCTTTTGAGGCCATTCCCGGTCGAACACTAGAAGTCGCTTCTACATTAAGAGCCTCACCTATCGATGCCTTCTTTTCTATCGTATTGCCGTTATCTAAGAGCGGTATCCTTACCGCTATAGTGTTGACCTTTGCCCATACAGTTGGTGAATTTGGCGTTATTTTGATGATTGGAGGCAACATTCCGGGAGAAACACAAGTTGTTTCAATTCAAATTTATGACCATGTAGAAAGTATGGATTATGGCGCTGCACACACACTGTCGCTGATCATGCTTGTCTTTTCATTTATGACGTTGACGCTTCTGCAATGGATCCGGCGTCGACGGTTTGCATTCATCCCCGTGAAGAGTCAGTAATTGTGGAGCTGGGCTATAAGCTTTCTAAAGGGCGTTTTAATCTGAATGTTGAGCTTGAACTCCCCGAAACAGGGATTAGCGTGCTTTATGGGCATTCAGGTTGTGGTAAGACAACGTTACTGCGCTGTGTCGCTGGCTTAGAAAAAGAGGCAGCTGGACACTTTTCTATCGGTAATGAAGTTTGGGATAGCCCGAAATCTAAGCTTAAGCCGCATAAGAGAGCCATAGGATATGTCTTTCAAGAGCCAAGTCTGTTCAGTCATCTCAGTGTGAAAGACAATCTCGACTATGGTATAAAACGCACCATTGAGGCGAGCAAGAAGAGCCTGGATGAAGCAATCGCAGTCTTGGGTATTGAACACTTATTGGATCAGAAACCTCAAGCGTTATCAGGTGGGGAAGCACAGCGTGTTGGCATAGCTCGCGCGTTGGCGTTGAACCCCAAAATCTTGTTGTTTGATGAGCCTCTGGCATCACTTGACGATGACCGAAAACGCGAGATATTACCCTACCTAAAGCGAGTTAAGCGGCAACTGAGCATACCAATGTTATACGTTACTCACGCTGCGCCAGAAGTGGCAATGCTTGCAGACCATGTTGTTGTTATGCATGAAGGCAGGGTGGTATCCAGTGATTCACTGGCGGCGTCGCTTTCAAATGAAAGCTCACCACTAAAATTAAATGGTGAAATATCAACCGTTCTGACCGGGCAAGTTACTGAAATAGACAAACATTGGCATTTAGCCTGTTTATCCATTTATGACCAAAAGCTATGGCTCCCCGATGCCAAGCTTTCTATTGGTGATGAAGTAAGAGTTCAGATTCTAAGCAAAGATATCGGCTTGGCTAATTCTGCAGGTGACGCCAGTTTTCAGAATGTGCTCAAAGCTGAGATTGTGGCAATTAATGAGGGTGAGCATCCAAGTCAAGCAATTGTTAAGGCTGCTGCTGGTGAGCATGCTTTTATGGTTATGGTAACCAAACGCGCATTAGCAAACTTGGCTTTAGACGTTGGTAGCCAAGTGTTGTTGCAGGTAAAGTCAGTCGCAATTCACAGTTGATTAAGTGGGCAAAAGCGCGGGAAATTAAGCGCTTTTACTCTTTACCTCAAGCGTTCGCGCATACTCTGGAATAAAGCTAAACATCACAGTGGTGCCTCGCTCATCATTGCGTTTAACTGATAATTCACCATCCAAATTTCGGCTGCGTTCCTTCATAATGGCAAGGCCGTAATGATTAAGTTTATTAGGATCTTCGGGGATGCCTATGCCGTTATCTTTGACCGTCAATATCACTTCGGAAAGAGAGTTACTGGTGATGCTAATGTCAATGTTAAACCCTTGAGAATGATAGAAGGCGTTTTGGGTAGCTTCTCTGGCGATTTGTAATAGATGTATTTCTTCTTGAGGCGTGAAGGGAATATTGCTGACGTGATAATTAAGCGTAAAATTGAAATCGTCTGAACGGTTTTGCAATTGCGAAATCGTTTGCTCTAACGCGGCTTTGATGCCCTGTCCATCGAGTTTTAATCTGAAAGTAGTTAGCAATTCTCGCAGTTCACTGTAAGCCGCACCGAGGCCGTTCTTTAATTCATCAATAACTTGGTCTATTTGCTCCTGAGCACTCTCTTTCTGCTGCAGTCGTTGTAATCGCGTTACCTGAATTTTCAAATAGGACAATGCCTGCGCTAGTGAATCGTGCAGTTCTCTGGCTATCACCGTGCGTTCATTCATCAAAGCAATGCGCCTGCGCTGCTCGTTTTGATGTTTCATGCTCAGTCCATTGGCAACCTGTTCAGCGATGGCTTCAAATAGCTGATGCTGCCAGTCTTCCAGAATACTCCCTTCATCCAAACTCACTACCAAAACTCCGTAGTGTTGATCGCCGATATTCAACTGATACTTCATTTGGCCATTAACAGGGGGGAAGAGCGAATCATGCTCAGTACAATCGTGACAGAGTTGCTGCTGACACTTGTCTGGAATGGTTTTCTCTGAACTCATCAAATGTTCGTAAGGGCCCGTGCCTTGCGCTGTCATAATGCACAGGTCTAAGTCTTTTACGCCAGTTACGTCAGCCAGCTTGTTAAGCAATGGCTGAAAATCAGCGGAGCCCGGTTCAACTTCATTGAGTCTGCGCGATACTTGAAACAGTAATTCAAGAGATTGATTTGAGCGTGTCAATTTTCTTGTCTTACGCTTAATTTGTTCTTCAAGTTGAGATTTTGAGCGATACAAGCTACCGCTCATTTTATTGATTGTTCTAGCCAGTAAAGCCAGCTCGCCTTTACCTGTTTCTTCGGCCCTAGCGGTGAAATCTCCTTGTCCTATTTGACGGGCTACTGAGGTCAATTTCGAAAGAGGTTGCTCTATATGTCGATGAACAATCATCATCGCTATAGCGATCAGTATCAAGGTACTAAACAACGCCAAACTCTGTACTAATCGTATATTAGCAATATTTATTTCAGCATATTTCTGATAAGCAACAACAAGCAGTTCGATGTCCTCGACCAGTTTGTTAAAAACCTCCAGACTGGACGTGTTGGAATTACTGGGAGATGCCAAATTGGTTTGGATTAATTGCTTAACTTGTTCATTCCAGTTGTTAGCAACAATCGCATGATGCTTTGCGATATCGCCATTATCCCAAAGCGCCTGCTGATTAACCAGCACACCGGTATTGAGGGTGAGGTCAAATTCGTCAACTAATTGATTGATGGTCTCAATATCACCTGGGCTATCCTGCATGACGCTATGAATTCGATACGTTTGCATTCTCAACGAACCCGCCACATTCACCGCTTGTGCATCGAACTGTGCACCGTCACTCATAAACACGGTGGTAAACATACTAACGATCGCCAAAAAGCTCACCGAAAACATTAATGCGGCGATTTTAAAAACGGTCGAATGTATGAAATTTTTAATTGGTTGCATGGTTTATATAGAGATTACGTCGACTCACAAGTGATACCTACAAAGATTAGTCTACGCTTAATTTGTAATTAGTTCTTAATGACATCAGTCTAGACCCCTTTAATACAAAGGGAAAGCTAAAAAACGCCTCTACCTCTTTGGTGGTAACTCCCTTGTTTACCACTATTTTCAGGCTCTTGCCGAGCGAATAACAATACACTTTAATCCATATAGAGCTTGAGTTTGCAGCGCATCGTATCGTTGCTATTCCATTAATAAAGGAGTCTGGCGTGAGTCATTTTTTAGACAGATTGCAGTTCTTCAAACGTAACGAGGAGCCGTTTTCGAACGGTCACGGGGTTACCACGAATGAAAATAGAGGGTGGGAAGACGGATATCGCCGTCGCTGGCAGCATGACAAAGTTGTGCGTTCAACCCATGGTGTCAATTGTACCGGGTCATGCTCCTGGAAAATCTACGTGAAAGATGGATTGGTAACCTGGGAAACGCAGCAAACTGATTACCCACGTACACGACCAGATCTTCCTAACCATGAGCCCAGAGGTTGCCCAAGGGGCGCAAGTTACTCTTGGTATATTTACAGTGCCAATCGTCTCAAGCATCCAAAAATCCGTAAACGCTTGGTAAAACTGTGGCGAGCAGCTAAAGCTCAATACAAAGATCCGGTAGAGGCATGGCGCTCGATTGTCGAGGATCCTGCAAAAGCCAAGGAATATAAACAACAACGAGGCCTGGGGGGATTTGTTCGCGCTAAGTGGAACGAGGCCAATGAGATAATCGCGGCTGCGAATGTATATACGGCAAAAACTTACGGCCCTGATCGTATTAGTGGCTTTTCACCAATCCCAGCTATGTCTATGGTTTCCTACGCCGCAGGCGCGCGCTATCTGTCATTGATAGGTGGCAATTGCCTAAGTTTCTATGACTGGTACTGTGATTTGCCACCTGCTTCCCCGCAGATTTGGGGTGAACAGACCGATGTACCAGAGTCGGCTGATTGGTACAACTCAAACTACATTATTTGCTGGGGCTCAAACGTTCCGCAAACACGGACACCTGATGCGCACTTCCTCACCGAAGTGCGATACAAAGGTACGAAAGTCATCGGTATCACGCCTGATTATTCCGAAGTGGCGAAGTTAACCGACCAATGGCTGGCACCTAAACAAGGAACCGATGCGGCACTAGCGATGGCATTTGGCCACGTTATTCTCAAAGAATTCCATGTTGAGAAACCATCAGCCTACTTCGCCGACTACGTGAAGCGTTACACCGACTTCCCCGTCTTGGTCATGTTGGACAAAGCTGAAGACGGTAGTTTGCATCAGGGGCGTTTCCTCAGAGCGTCAGATTTAGATGGTCAACTTGGTCAAGACAACAATCCAGAATGGAAAACTATCTCCATTAACGATAAGGATGGCGAATTGGTTTCGCCCACTGGATCAGTTGGTTATCGCTGGGGTGAAAAAGGTAAGTGGAATATCACCCAAACTGATGGTAAATCTGGGGATGAACTCGACTTGCGTGTAAGCCTGAAAGGTAGCCACGATGAGCTGGTAAGTGTTGCATTCCCATACTTTGGTGGTGCTGAGCATGAATTTGGCTACTTCCAGAATACCGAGCATGACGACGTGTTACAGCGCAAAGTGCCAGCGAAGAAAATCAAACTTGCTGATGGGTCTGAAGCCTATGTTGCCACTGTGTTTGACTTAACCCTTGCCAACTACGGTGTTGACAATGGTTATGACGATCCGAATGTTGCCAGCAGCTACGATCAAGACATTCCCTACACCCCGGCCTGGCAGGAACAAATCACCGGCGTACCCCGCGCAGATGTGATTAAAGTCGCGCGAGAATTCGCATCCAACGCGGATAAGACCAAAGGTCGCTCTATGGTTATCGTTGGTGCAGGTATGAACCATTGGTATCACATGGACATGAACTACCGTGGTCTCATCAATATGCTGATGATGTGTGGTTGTATCGGTCAAAGTGGTGGCGGTTGGGCACACTATGTGGGTCAAGAGAAACTGCGGCCACAAACTGGCTGGCAACCGCTGGCGTTTGGTCTTGACTGGCAACGTCCACCGCGCCATATGAATGGAACGTCTTTCTTTTACAATCATTCAAGCCAGTGGCGCTATGAGAAGTTGGAGATGACCGAGGTCATTTCTCCGATGGCAAATAAAGACAAATGGTCTGGTTCGATTATTGATTTCAACAGTCGAGCCGAACGTATGGGCTGGTTACCATCCGCACCGCAACTCGGCATGAATCCGCTTCAGCTTTGCAGAGATGCAGAAGCTGCCGGTAAGTCGCCACAAGACTACGCCGTGGAACAACTCAAAAGCGGTGAATTGAATTTTGCCTGCTTGGAGCCTGAGAACCCGCAAAACTATCCGCGTAATTTGTTTATTTGGCGCTCGAACTTGCTTGGTTCCTCAGGGAAAGGCCACGAATACATGCTCCGTCATTTACTCGGTACAAAACACGGCTTGATGGGCAAAGATCTCGGTGAAGACGGTGGTAAAAAACCGGAGGACATAAAATGGGTCGATGAAGCAGCAGAAGGTAAAGTTGACTTGTTGGTGACTTTGGACTTCCGCATGTCAACCACCTGTCTGTACTCAGACATCGTTCTACCAACCGCAACCTGGTACGAGAAAGACGATCTCAATACCTCTGATATGCACCCGTTTATTCACCCATTGAGTGCGGCGGTAGACCCAGTGTGGGAGTCTCGTTCTGACTGGGATATTTTCAAGGGCATCGCCAAGCAATTCTCAAAAACGGCGGTTGGCCACTTGGGTGTAGAGAAAGATTTGGTCACCTTACCGATTCTGCACGATACGCCAGCGGAAATTGCACAACCTTTTGGTGTGAAGCACTGGTGGAAAGGTGAATGTGACCTTATCCCAGGCAAGACTGCGCCGAATATGATTGTGGTTGAGCGCGACTATCCAAACACCTATGCACGTTTCACATCAGTTGGGCCGTTGCTTGAAAAACTTGGCAATGGTGGCAAAGGCATTAATTGGAACACCGATGCAGAGGTTGAATTCCTTGGTCAGCTAAATCGTCGCCATGTTGAAGAAGGCGCGAATAAAGGTCGCCCCAAAATTGAAACAGCTATTGATGCGGCGGAAGTGATTCTTTCACTTGCGCCGGAAACTAACGGCCAGGTTGCAGTGAAAGCATGGTCTGCCCTTGGCGAGTTTACCGGACTGGATCACACTCATCTGGCCAAACCCAAAGAAGAGGAAAAGATCCGCTTCAGAGATGTGCAGGCACAACCGCGCAAGATCATCAGCTCGCCGACTTGGTCAGGCTTAGAAGATGAACACGTCTCATATAACGCAGGTTATACCAACGTGCATGAGTACATTCCTTGGCGCACAGTCACAGGTCGTCAACAGTTCTATCAGGATCATGAATGGATGCGCGATTTTGGAGAAACCATGTGCCTGTATAAGCCACCAATCAATCTCAAAACCGTTAAGCCAATGATGAACAAACAACCTAATGGCAACACAGAGATTGCGCTGAACTGGATAACACCACACCAGAAGTGGGGGATCCACAGCACCTATTCAGACAACTTGTTGATGCTTACATTGTCTCGCGGCGGCCCGATTGTATGGATTTCTGAACCTGACGCGCAGCGCGCAGGTATTGTCGACAACGATTGGATCGAAGTCTTCAACGTCAACGGTGCGATTGCGGCCAGAGCGGTAGTTTCGCAGCGCGTACCGGAGGGTATGAGTATGATGTACCACGCCCAGGAACGTATCGTAAACGTGCCTGGTTCAGAGGTGACCAAGACTCGTGGTGGTATCCACAACTCAGTTACGCGAGCGGTGATGAAACCTACGCACATGATCGGTGGTTATGCGCAGCAAGCCTACGGATTTAACTACTACGGTACTGTCGGATGTAACCGCGACGAATTCGTTATTGTGAGAAAAATGGCGAAAGTCGATTGGTTGGACGATGACAGCGTCGAACAGAATGCAGATGAATTTAACAACTTTGGAGCGGAGGGCTAATCATGAGAGTTAGAGCTCAAATAGGCATGGTGCTCAACCTTGACAAATGTATCGGTTGCCACACCTGCTCTGTAACTTGTAAGAATGTATGGACATCGCGTGAAGGTGTCGAGTACGCATGGTTCAATAATGTCGAAACCAAACCGGGCATTGGCTATCCCAAGGAGTGGGAGAATCAGGAAAAATGGAACGGTGGTTGGACTCGGCATAGCAATGGCAAATTGACACCTAAGCAGGGTGGCAAGCTGCGCATTCTGGCCAACATTTTCGCCAACCCTGATCTGCCGGGTATTGATGATTACTACGAGCCGTTCGATTTCGACTATCAGCATTTGCATAAAGCTGGTGAAAGTAAACACCAGCCTGTCGCACGTCCTCGTTCATTGATTACGGGTCAGCGGATGGAAAAAATTGACTGGGGCCCTAATTGGGAAGAAATCCTCGGTACCGAGTTTTCCAAGCGTCGAGCTGACAGCAACTTCAATCAGATCCAGGCCGATATGTACGGCGAATTTGAAAAGACTTTCATGATGTATCTACCTCGCTTGTGTGAGCATTGCATCAATCCTGCGTGTGTGGCGTCTTGCCCATCAGGGGCAATTTACAAGCGTGAAGAAGACGGCATTGTATTGATTGATCAGGACAAGTGTCGCGGCTGGAGAATGTGTGTCAGTGGTTGCCCGTACAAGAAAATCTATTACAACTGGAAAACCGGCAAATCTGAGAAATGTATTTTCTGCTATCCACGTATTGAGGCTGGCCAACCCACCGTCTGTTCTGAGACCTGTGTTGGTCGTATTCGCTACTTAGGCGTTATGCTCTATGATGCTGACCGCGTCGAAGAAGCCGCCAGTGTTGCCAATGATAAGGATCTTTACCAAGCGCAGTGCGATATCTTCCTCGACCCATTCGATGAGGCGGTACAGGAAGCAGCACGCAAAGAAGGTATTCCAGACGCCTGGTTAAAATCGGCTCAGGAGTCTCCGGTTTACAAGATGGCCATGGACTGGAAAGTTGCTCTGCCTTTACACCCTGAATACCGCACTCTGCCAATGGTTTGGTATGTGCCGCCTTTAAGCCCAATTCAGAGCGCAGTTGAGGCCGGTAGTGTGCCAATGGATGGTGTCTTCCCAGACTTAAAAGCACTGCGTATTCCGATGAAGTACTTGGCCAATATGTTAACTGCAGGTGACGAAGCACCAGTTGAACATGCTTTAAAACGCATGATGGCAATGCGTAAATTCAAACGTTCACAACAAGTAGACGGTGAAGAAAATCTGGAAGCACTGGAACAAGCTGGTCTCAGTGTTGCGCAAGTTGAAGAAATGTATCGTTATATGGCACTTGCCAACTACGAAGACAGATTTGTCATTCCNGACAAGCCACAAAGCGTATGCAGCTGATGCCTATGACATGAAATCAGGTTGTGGCTTCAGCTTCGGTAACGGCTGTAGTGGCGGAGACAGCAGTACAGACTTATTTGGTGGTAAAAAACAAACCGTTCGTCAAGTCATCCCTGTGGAGGTACAAGATTAATGGAAACTTTAAAAGTCCTTTCAAGACTTCTTGATTACCCGACAGAAGCGCTTTATGAGCACGGAATCGATGTTGCAGAAATCATTGCAAACGATGCCGCGCTTGATGAAACCAACAAAGCGAGTCTGCTCGCATTTGTCGATCAGCGCTTCTCAGACAGCTTGCTTGATTGGCAGGCTGACTATGATGGTTTGTTTGAACGGGGTCGTTCACTCTCGCTGCTCATTTATGAACATATTCATGGTGAATCGCGCGACAGGGGCCAAGCAATGGTCAACTTGCTTGAACAGTACCGAGCAGCAGGCCTGGACATAGGTGTCAGAGAGTTACCTGATTATATCCCATTGTTTCTTGAGTTCGTTAGCACACAAGGCAGCGAGAATGGCAAAGGTTGGTTGCAGGACATTGCACCGATCCTTGCTCTTCTCCAAGTGCGTCTAGAAAAACGAGACTGCAACTACAGTGCTGTCTTTTCAGCACTAGTTGCACTTTCTGAGGCGGCTATTGATGTGCAGGCATTACGTGAGCAAGTCAAAGATGAAAAACGTGATGATACCAAAAAGGCGTTGGACAAAGTCTGGGAAGAAGAAGCTGTTACTTTTGGTGGCGATGCAGTAAACGGCGGTTGCCCCTCTCAGGTCAATCGACCTACTGAGACACAACGTCGCGACCAGGATGTCCCCATCAGTTTTATAGATACTTCGTCAGCCCAAGCGGCTGAGCAAGCAATAAGGAGCTAGTTATGGCGTTTTTAGATATGTTCTTTTTTGGCATCTATCCTTATATCGCAACCGGGATTTTCTTTCTCGGCAGTCTTCTGCGCTATGACCGAGAGCAATACAGTTGGAAAACGGGTTCAAGCCAGATGCTAAGCAGCAAAAACTTTCGGATAGCCAACATTTTGTTCCATGTCGGGATCATTGCGATCTTATTGGGGCATTTTGCCGGCCTTGTCTTGCCTTGGGAGATTTGGCACGCACTTGGAATTTCACTCGCAACTAAGCAAGTGATCGCCATGGGCGTTGGTGGCTTCTTTGGTGTCTTATGCTTCATTGGTTTAACCATGTTGGTAAAACGCCGACTGTTTGACCCCAGGATCCGCGCCAACAGCAGCAAGATGGACACCGGCATTTTATTGCTTATCTATCTTCAGTTAATCGTGGGTATGTTTACCATTGTGATCTCTTCAGGTCATATGGATGGTGCTGTGATGTATAACCTGATGAGCTGGTCTCGGTACTTACTGACATTCAGACCTGTTGAAGCAGTAGAGTTTATTTCAACCGTTCATCCGGTTTACAAGTTCCACGTTACTTTGGGTATTACGTTGTTCGTACTATTCCCATTTAGCAGGTTGGTGCATATCTGGAGCGTTCCTGTGCAGTATGTTCGCAGAAGCTATCAGGTTGTTCGTTCAAGAGCATAATTTCCACAATCACTCATTGGGGCAAGGAAGCCTCCTTTTTTAAGTAGGATTGACTATGTCACTTACAAACACACCAGATATTACGGTAAACGGGAAAACCATTAGCGCGGCGATGATCGACGCTGAGGTTCAGTATCATCCTGCCGAATCACGCCGACAAGCGATGGTAAAAGCGGCAGAAACACTGATCATCGGTGAGCTGGTTACGCAAAAAGCGATGGAAAAAGGGATCCCACTCAACCCTAAATCAGATGCAATTGAACAAAACAGTCAATTGATTGATAGCCTGTTAGCCTCTGAAGTCTGCGTACCGGAGGCAACCACCGAGGAATGCGAGCGCTATTACAGCGCAAACAAGGGTACGTTCAAAACAGCTCCGCTAATTGAAGCAAGTCACATACTGATTGCATCAGACCCGAAGGATCTTGAACACAGGGCAGAGTCTCATGCATTGGCGGTTAACTTAATTCATAAGTTACAAGGCGGAGAATCTACTCTTGGAGAGTTGGCGAAACAGTTTTCTTCATGCCCTTCCAAAGATGTTGACGGCAGCTTAGGTCAGCTTTCCTATGGTCAGACAGTAAGGGAGTTTGAACGCCAGGTTTTTGCCGCCAGTGAGGGGCTGATGCCTCAGCCGGTAGAGACTCGCTATGGTTACCATGTAGTTCTTGTTGCCAGAAAAGTAGACGGCAAACCGCTTTCCTTCGATATGGTGAGAGAGAAGATAAAACAATATCTTAATGATAAGGTTCACCGTAAAGCACTGTCGCAGTATTTGCATCGACTCGTTAGCGAAGCAGATATACAAGGTTTCAAGTTTGAATTCGATGATTCTATGTTAATGCAGTAGTGTTGTTTAAACTCGATAAAGTGGTGGGGTAAAAGATGACGAATCCCTTCACGGCGCGATGGACGGCGCAAGGACACACGCTCTGTTTGGGCCATTGGGAAATCTGCTTTAACCAACAACTTTTGGAATTGCCGTCGGCAAAAGCCGAGAACCATATGGACACACGCGGTATTTTCAGTTGGCTATTCCCTGATGATGAAGAATACATAGAAGGACTGGAGATCCATGAATGGATTGAGGAGCAAGCAAACTGGCTTGTGCCGCTGTTTGAGCGTTACGACATCCCATTCGATGAACAGCATGTTGAGTGGTTTTATGAGGCGGTAAATCAAAATGACTGGCGATGCGGTAGTTGTGGTGGCTGCCTTTAACTGAGAAGGAATGGAAACATGGTAAGTGATAGTACAACAGTGCTGGATTTGCTAGAAAAATACCCTGTAGCAGCAATTGCCAGTGCAGATTTACTGACAGTTTATGAAGGCTGGTCTATCAAAAAACTCTCAGAGTTTTTTGCGAAGCATAAAATAACTGGTGCTCCAGTTATTGCATCTGATGAAACCCTTGTCGGTGTTGTTACACAAACTGATGTTGTGAAATTTGAAGGCAGCAGCCCAGATGAAAAAGAGATTGAGAAAATCATTCAACACTACATTGGGCCACAGGGTACCGTGCTGCAATCAGAAATTGATCGGATAAAGTCACGCGCATCTGATTATTGCACGGTCAACTCTATAATGACCCCAGAAGTGTTTTCAATTGACGAGAAAAGGCCTATTTCAGAGGCGTATAACATCATCGAGTCGCATGACATCCATCGGTTATTTGTTACGCGTGAATCAGTGCTGATTGGTGTGGTTACTGCCATGGATATCCTTAACTGGGTTATGCAATGCCCCGCGGCAGATTAATAAAGCATAGAGTTGTTCTGTGAAAGGCCTTATTATTAATAACCAGTTTTTGAAAGAGGATTACGCAGAACCAATGAAATCATATAGTTTCTTAGTCAAATAGTCCGTCTAAAAATTTAGGTTTCAAACTTTTGCGTTAGCTTGTCCTAAAATGCGCTTCAATATTTAATTGATAGTATGAAACTTTTTTGTATCAGATTTGAGTGATCTCCACACCAATCTATTCGAATAGGATGATACTTTTTGATTCATCGGATAAGTTGGGATTTATAAAATCAATAACTTATACTCTCTTTAGTATGATAGTTTTTTGTCAATCTACATCTATTTGCTTAAAAACAAAGCCTGCGAATGACAAAATCGCAGGCTTTTTCGTGTATTGATTGCGGTCTCTGAGAGAAAGTAAAACGGCATGGTGCCTACACACCTCTTTATTGTTCGCCACTTCATCGACAAACCCTACCCGCCCGTCTTACATAACTAAAACAACCGTTGTAAAACGGACGACACGTTCATACTTATAAGTCATTACCAATTTTCCACATTGCGAGGCAACATGGCTATACCCTATTCATTGCTAGATTTAGCGCCAATATCTGAAGGGTTTGGCGTTAAAGACGCGCTAAACAACTCGAAGCTGATGGCAGTTGAAGCTGAGCGCAGTGGCTACGAGCGTGTATGGTTGGCCGAGCATCACGGCATGCACGGTGTGGCGAGTTCAGCTACCTCTGTCGTGCTAACCCACATTGGCAATGCTACCTCTAGCATTAAGATTGGTGCAGGTGGCATTATGCTGCCTAACCATGCACCTTTGGTAATTGCAGAGCAATTTGGCACCTTAGCGGAGTTGTTTCCTGGGCGTGTAGAGTTAGGTCTTGGCCGCGCTCCCGGCACGGATATGGCCACTGCAAGGGCACTTCGTCGTAATTTACAAAGCGATGTGGATAATTATCCTCAAGACATTCAAGAGCTACAGCACTATCTTGGCACACCACAAGACAGTCAGCCAATTGTGGCCGTACCAGGGGCTGATACCCACGTACCGCTATGGCTGCTAGGTTCTAGCCTTTACAGTGCGCAAGTAGCGGCGAAGATGGGCTTGCCTTATTCGTTTGCCTCCCATTTTGCGCCCGATGCGCTATTCGATGCACTGCATGTCTACCGCAATATGTTTAAGCCTTCATCGCAATTGTCAGCACCACAAGCCATGGCAGGTGTCATGGTGGTGATTGCAGAGACTGATGAAGAAGCTGAGCTTTTATTTACTTCGGTCAAACAGCAGTTTATGAATATGCGCCGGGGCTTAAACAAGCCCTTTGCCAANGCCGATGGCAGACTTTGATAACTATTGCACTGCATCAGATGAAGCAATGCTAGCTAACGTACTTAGGTACGCCTTGGTGGGGTCCAAGGAGACGGTGAAGGAAAAGCTCAACGACTTCGTAGAGGCGACACAAATTGATGAGATTATTGTTTCTATGCCAATTTACGACATAGATGCTCGTTTGTTCAGTGTTAAGGCGTTTGCGGACATCGCTACCTAATTCACGGACCGTTATTACCAGTTCTCGCTCGTTGGTTATAACTTCTCCTATGCATAACCGTCGAATAACTTTATGATACGACTTTAGTCGCGTTTTTCAGTTGTTTGTTTAAGGTTCACAATCATGACAAAGGTCAGCGTTTCCTTGTTGTTTACGTTCTTTTCTCTCGTGTTAAGTGCAAGGGCTGCATGGGCGAGCGAGACGATTGACCTTGTTATAATAGAAACCCTACCTGTCCCCATTGTTACCGAATCGCGTGTGGAATTCGAAAAAGAATTAGCGCGTATCATGCCAGACCATGAACTCAATATAACGATATACAACGCCGAAGGTTCAGAAATTCGAGCAAAAGCTATCCTAAAAGAACTGGCGGATAAGCCGGCACCTGATCTTATTGTTTCGGCAGCTACACTTGCTACTCGTGCGTTAAATGCGTCAGATGACTTTCTTGATGTGCCAAAACTATTCATGGTTGTTTCGGCGCCGGTGGAAGAGGGCATAGTGCCGGCGATTGGCGCAATCAGTAAGCGCAATATGACGGGTGAGTCCCACGTGCTAGATGCAAAAGTAAAGCTTGATATGTTGGAAGGTGTGCTAAAAGCATCTAAACCGGATACACCGCTGACTATCGGGTTAGTACATTCTACCTACCCATCTTCAAGTAATTTGGTTAATCAACTGCTTACGATAGACGGTCAATATAAAAACATTAACTTGGTGCCCATCAGTACCCCATATTTAGAGGGTGATGCAGGGCTTCTAGAAATGACGGATAGAATTACTGATATTTTACAGGAAAAAGCGATTGAGCTGGATGGTTACTGGCTTTCTTCAGGTCCACTGGCCGTAGCCTCCAATTTGGTGAAAAAAGTAAAAAAAGAAACCGGGTTACTCCCTTTGTTCGCAGAAAGTATTGCAGCGGTTAAAGAGGGTGCGCTAATTGGCGTGGTTTCAGAGCCAAGCAGCATAGGAAAGTCAGCGGCAAGAAAAGCGAAACTGATATTAGAAAAAAAATCGGCGATGGAGATTCCGGTGGTGAAAATGGACACCTACTCAGTAGCCGTAAATGTCTCTACGGCAATTCAGCTGCAATTGCCCATCCCCTCAAGCTATTTAAAGCTTTCCAAAGAACATGTGTATCAATAAGGCCTAGTTAGAAGTAAGTATGCGTATTAAATCGAAACTATTGATTATTTACATTCCAATTTTGTTAATTGGAATGGCACTTACAGGGTATTGGGCCTACTTAACGGCGTACGACTCGGTAAGAGAAAGAGAGTATCAGCTGCTTACTCAAACGCTCTCGTTAAACGTACTTGAAATCATTGATGAGCGGCGTGATTTGCTTATTGAATCTGGCTTAGAGAACGTGCCGGTATTTAGGGATGCCTATCAAAAAGAGGTATTTGAAGAATTAAAGTCACTTCATCAAACCACTGATAGACACTTCGCAATAACCGATAAAAGCACTGAAACGGTAATTTTTAGCACCATGACGCGCCCGTTGGTGCTTGATGTTGAAAACGCCAATAAGGCTACCATTGCAAATCGCAGCGTGGCGTTCGGAGAGTCTAACGTCAACGATGCTGACGTGCTGTTTGCCTGCGCTGAATTCGCGCCCTGGAATTGGAAAGTTACGATTTTACAGCCGGCCGATTCGCTTCAATCTTCTTTGTCTACCATCGCGTCGCTCACCTCTTTAGTTACGTTGTTTGCGGTGGTTATTGTCAGCCTTTTAATGGGCAAAGTGACGCAAGTCTTTGTGGTATCTCCCATCGAGAAAATTAAATCTGCTGCAAGTCGAATTGCTTTAGATCATAAGAAGGTCAATATTGACCTACAGCAAAATGACGAGTTAGGTCGCCTTGCTAGAGACGTAGAAGCGATGTCTGGTGAGATTGAGCAGTATGTTGCACAAGCGCAGCAAGCTAACCGCGCGAAGACCGATTTTCTTGCGGTAATGAGTCATGAAATACGTACGCCACTTAATGGAATACAAGGGCTTGCAACACTGCTTCTTGATACCCCTTTAACAGAAAAGCAGCATCAATATGCAAGTGACCTCAAGTCATCAGCCTCAATACTTGCTACGGTAATTAACGATGTGCTGGACTTGTCTAAAATTGAATCGGGTATGTCAGAGATAGATGTTACTGAGTTTGCTCTTGATAATATGCTCCGCGATTTGATTACACTATTAGGTACCAATGCAAGCGCTAATAATACAAGGCTTGTTTATACCAGCAAAAATATGGACTCGGTGGCGGTAACCAGTGACATCACGAAGCTTCGCCAAATCATTATTAACTTAGTGAGTAACGCGATTAAGTTTACTCACAAAGGTACGGTAAGTATCTCTGCCAAACTAAAAAAACCGTCCACAGAAGAGGTGTGCGAAAACCGTTTGGTGGTTGCCGTCAAAGACACGGGTATTGGTATTGAACCAGACCGCTTAGAGCATATTTTCGATAAATTTACGCAATCAGACTCTTCAATAACCCGCGAATATGGCGGGACCGGGCTTGGGCTTGCCATTGCAAGACAGCTAGCACAGCTGTTAGGTGGTGATATTAAGGTCGTTAGTAAAGTTGGCGAAGGGTCGTGCTTTACGGTTACCGCAAATGTACAGTCTCGATTGAAGGTTGAATCTTCTACGCATTTAGATGAAGGGCGTGATGTACAAGGTGCTAGCGTACCAGCGGGGCTAAAAGTTTTGTTAGCAGAAGACAACGCAATTAACGCTGTTGTAGCTCAAGCCCTTTTAGAGCAGCTTCAGTGTGACGTTGAGCATGTTGATAATGGGTTGAAAGCCACCGCGCGCGTTGAAGAGGGCGGCATAGATGTGGTCTTTATGGATGTGCATATGCCGGTTATGGACGGTATAGAGGCCACTAAGCGCATTCGAAAGCTTGACGGTACACTTGGCCAGATCCCGGTGATTGGGCTTACCGCAGAAGCCTTCAAAGAGCGTCATATCGCATTTAAAGAAGCGGGTATGGACGATATTGTAACGAAACCTGTGACTATTGAAGCGTTACAAGAAAGTCTATTGAAACTGGCGATTGGGCAAGAAGTTACTGATAATAGTTAAGGTTATGCAAGCGTAAACCAAATAAGCCAATGGGCTTACGTTCAATTTTAACTTTGTTGCTTAGGGTGGCATGTGCAGATAAATAGACCAAGTGAGTTAAAGCGCCTGCGTATCGCGCTAATTATTGGTGCTGTGCTTATCGTTGTTTTCATGACAGCCGATCTCATGCTGCTGCCTAGTACTATGTACGAGCTGTACATATTCGACCGCTTATTACTTCAACTCCCTATTGTATTTGCGGTGGTGGTGGCCTCTTATTGGCGTAAGTTTATTCAGCACAGAGCATACGTATTTGCGGGCTTACTCGCGGCCCTCACCTATAGCAACTATTGGCTTATCTTTGTGTGCTGGCAAGAGCACAGCTTCATTTTCCCTTACGAGGGTACAATTTTATATGCCTTCTTCTGTGTTTTTGCCCTTGGCATTCCTTTCAAACTAGCAGTCTCGGTAAACGTAATTAACATTTTAGGTTTTTTGGGGTTAATGTGGATTACGCCTGTTTATGGTGATCGAGTGCCCATCTCTGCAGCCTTTGTTGCGGGCTCTTTGTTTATCTGCGTGTATGCCAGATATCGGTTAGACCGCAGTGTACACCTGCTTAAAGAGACGAACGAGAGACTGCTTAAACTGAGTAAGTTTGACCCACTTTCTGATTTATTGAGCCGCCGAGCGCTGCGCGAGCAAAGCGAAAAGCTTGTGGCACTCAGTCAACGTCACAAGGTGTCGATGGCGGTAATGATGCTCGATCTAGATGACTTTAAAAAGTACAACGACAGTTTTGGTCACCAGCAAGGTGATGAAGCCATAAAAATACAAGCGCGCATCATGAAACAGGTTTTCAAGCGCGAAACCGATATTTTAGGGCGCTACGGCGGTGAAGAGTTTATTGTGGTACTAAGCGATATAGAAAAATCACAAGCAACAATGCAAGCGAAAGCACTGTTAGATAAGTGGAAAGAAACGGCAATAGAACATGCGCAAGGCGCTAAGCACCCGCTAATGAGTTGCTCCATTGGGGTTGTATTCGCCGAATCGGTCACTGATGTTTCAATTGACTGGTTAATTGATGAGGCCGACAAAGCACTGTACGAGGCCAAAGCAAACGGCAAGGCCCAGTTCGTAATCACTCAAGTTTGAAGTGTAGTGATGAAACGTTAAACAATGGCATGTAGCGCGCATCGCGATGCAATGCGCGCTATATCTTATGCTTAGCCTTTATAGCTTAACAATCATTTTTCCGGTGTTCTTACCTTCGAAAAGCATATTTAACCCTTTCTCTGCATTATCGAGGCCTTCGATAGTATGTGCACGGTATTTAATTTTGCCTTGCTGCACATAAGGCGTCAGTTTTTCTAGGATCTTTGGAATTTCACCCCAGTGATCAGGCATAGCGAAGCCGCGAATATTAATACGTTTTTTAATTAATGGTATCCAGTTCGGGCCTGGTGACGGGTTGTCCGCCTGGTAGTCGGCAATCATTCCGCACACTACAATCCGTCCATGCGTATTCATTCTATTGACGATGTGATGTTGAATGGGGCCGCCGGTATTTTCGAAAAACACATCAATTTTGTCTGGCGTAAGCTCAGTGAGCTTTTCTTCTAAATCATCGGTCTTGTAATTGACTGCACCGTCAAATCCAAGCTCGTTGACAATCCAGTCTGCTTTTTCCTCGCTACCTACAACGCCAATAACACGTAACCCGTCAGCCTTCGCAAGCTGGCCTACCATTGAACCTACAGAGCCCGCAGCGCCGGTTACGATGAGTGTTTCGCCTTCCTTTGGTTCACCAAAGTTATAAAGTCCAGTGGTGGCGGTTAAACCCGGCAGAGCGAAGACACAGAGCGCCATTTCCTCTGTTACCCCGTCCTGAAGCTTATTAAATCCAGAGCCGTCACTAAGCACATATTCGCTCCAGCCGGTCATGCCCATTACTTTATCGCCAACCGAGAAGTCAGGGTTCTTAGATTCAACGACTTCACCAACCCCACTTGAGCGCATTACATCGCCAAGTTCTACCGGAGGAATATAGCTTTCTCTGTCTTCACTCATCCAGCCAAGCATTGCTGGGTCTAACGACATATGGGTCTGCTTAATAAGGATCTGGCCGTCTTTTGGTGTAGGGACTTCTAACTCTTTGGTTTCAAAGAGGTGAGGGCCAATTTTCCTATCGTGGGGGCGTTGAACCAGCGTAATCGCTTTGTAAGTTGACATTGTATCCTCCAGTAACACGTTAAACATTGTTTGCCTTCTTGGCACTTTAGATAGCGAGGCCACCTGTTATGGCACAGCTATCTGCTTATAAAAGTGTGGGGCTGATGGTTATAAACTCAACCGTATATAGACCTACTTTATAAATTTGAGTGAAACAACATAATAGTAGTACCAATAGATACTAGTTATAGATTATTAAAATGAAATTAACATTTTTGTTATCTCAAGTTAACCTAAGGTTATCAATTGTGCTTATAAAATCGTCGAAGTTGTAGCTAAAATTGTAAAAAATGCGATAAAAGTGCGTAAATAGCGTTTACTTGCATTGAACAAAAGTACTCATATCCGTAAAATGCCCGCTGCAATTTTCCCCTATTACAATGAGTATCTTATGAAGCAACAGTTTTCTTTACGTTCCTCAGTTTGCTTAACGCTTGCTACTTTAGCCTCTTCTTCTGCGCTGGCAGCTGGTTTCCAAGTTAATGAACACAGTGCAAATGGCCTTGGCCGCGCAATGGCGGGTCAAGCAGCTAAACCAGAGAACGCCTCTATCTTAGCAACTAACCCAGCAGCAATTGGTGTATTTAAAGAAGCTGAGTTCAGTGCATCAGTAAGCTTTATCGACCCTAATGTAGACATCAATGGTGCGGTTACTTACAACCTTGGCGACACTCCAGTTGGTGGCGCCGCCGCGCAAGAAGACGATATTGCCGATACAGCCTTTGTACCTGGTTTCTTCTATGTGTCACCTATTAACGATGAAGTTTCTGCTGGTGTTGGTGTATTCACTACATACGGCCTTCGTTCAGACTATTCAGACGACTTTGGTGCACTTCACTTTGCGGATACTGCTGAGGTTAAAACCGTTACGTTAAACCCGGCTGTTTCTTACAAAGTAAACAAACAGCTCATGATTGGTTTTGGCTTGAACATCACTTATGCAGAAGCTGAGATTGGCTCTGGTGTATCAAACACGCTAGCAGGTACTGTGGCAGGCCTTGCGCCAACGGCTGAAGCTCTAGGTATCACCTTACCTACCCTTACTACTGGAAACTCGTTGTTTAGCATGGAAGGCGACGACTGGGGTTATGGTTGGAACGCGGGTATTTTCTGGCAGCCAACTGAAATGACAAATATCGCGCTTTCACACCGTGCAGAAACCAAACTGGAACTAGACGGTGCGGTTTCATCTGAAACGCCGGTATTCCCAATAAATCTAAATCAGCCTGGTAGCCTTGATTTAAATCTTGCTGCTATTACAGAACTTGCTGTTGATCAAAAGATTGATGACCAGTGGTCTGTTCAAGCAAGTGTTACTTTCACCGACTGGAGCACTTTCGAAAAGCTAGAAGCTAACCTTGAAGATGGTGTAGACTTCCTTATTAAAGAGGAAAACTTCGATGATTCTTGGCGCGCGTCTATTGGTGTAACTTACATCTTAAATGATGAAATTACCTTGCGTGCGGGCTATGCTTATGACGACGGTGTGGTATCGGTTGAGAACCGCTCACTTAGTATCCCTGATACTGACCGTCACTGGGTTTCTGGCGGTATGACTTATACCGTAAGCGAAGATACGTCAGTTGACCTTGCGTATGTATTTATTGATGGCCGCGAAGCAGATATTAATAAAGACAGAACCATCATTCGCGATGTACTGCCTGAAACTGACTTTACTACCAACTTTACCGGTACTCAGTCAGCTACAGCGCACATTCTAAGTGTTCAGCTTAATACGCGCTTCTAATTAGCCGTTAGGGTAGAGCACCTGAAGTACAATAGAAAAATGGCAGCGTTTAACGCTGCCATTTTTGTTTCCGTGTTGTGTTGTCCACCGCAAGCAATGAGAACTCGTTGACCCTTTTTAGCAGGTCTATATTTGGGCGAATAAATCTTGCAAGCAAGTGATTGCTGCGCTGATT
This sequence comes from Alteromonas mediterranea DE, assembly GCF_000020585.3. Lineage (NCBI taxonomy): Bacteria > Pseudomonadati > Pseudomonadota > Gammaproteobacteria > Alteromonadales > Alteromonadaceae > Alteromonas > Alteromonas mediterranea. The sequence goes on along the minus strand of NC_011138.3, from coordinate 4,197,570 downwards.
TTGGCGGGTACCAACTCTCGCTTAGGGGTAACCGCATAAACGGTATAGCCAGGCAATTCCCATTCTGTGAAAAGCTGCTTCATCTCACCTGATTTGAGTAAGTGTCTTACTTCCGGTTCTGGTAATACCGCGTAACCTACCCCGTCTTGCGTTAGCTTAATCAGCGTCTGCATCGAGTTTACGTCTATACGCTGGGTATCCAATTCATATTCACCTTCGCTATCATGTTGCATAACATAATCTTCAATATGGCGATGTGTGATATAGGCATGACTATTTAACTGTGCCGGGGAACTCAGGGCTTCATTCGCTAGAGGGTGTCGTGCTGATACGCATAAAATGCGCTTCCAGGTAGCAAGTTCTAAACTGCTGAAGTTAGTATCTGAAACAGGCGCAAAGCAGAGAACTAAGTCTGCACTCGAAGCAATAATATCTTTCGGTTCGTCCGTTATCGTAAGTGAGATAGTAATTTTGGGAAACTCTTCACATAGCTTTTTAAGCGGCTCACTGAGTAAACCGCCGCCAAACCCTTCAGGGGCAATGATATTTATCTTANCCGGTAGGGTCATCTTGCAAACTTTCTATTTTTTGCTGTGCTAGCTCTGCGGTTTCCAGCATTTGTTTACTGGTTTGGTAATAGATGCGTCCTGCTTCTGTTAAGCTCAAGCTTCGCGTATTTCGATTGAAAAGGCTAAGACCGATGTCGTGCTCTAGCTTTCTCAGCTGTTGGCTAATCGCAGACACTGTCATGTGAAGTTCTCGGGCTGCGACACTCATGCTTCCACTGTCTGTAACCGAAATAAAAACCTGTAGGGAGCGAAGTAATTTAGTATTCATGGCGCTAGTTTAATCCTTTCTATTGGCCGCAGTATCGTTCCCTTCTATTAGTAACAAATTAGCAGCCTAAATAGATGAATTCTACCGTATTTTCACGTTGACCGGCGTTTTTAAGCAGGCGTTTACACAATGCTTACCGTTACTTTTTGTGCGCCCTCAGTACAAATTGCCCGCCTATTAAATTATTAACCCAGTAGGCCAACACCTGCTATCTAATGGTGCGCACCATATTGATGGTGTTAGTCGCAAGCTTCACCTCTACAAGAAAAACAACAAGCGCACTAATTAGAAACATCATTGCCAGTATAAACAAAACAATAATTGGGGTTTTTAAGTCAACAACCCAAAGTGACCCTGAAAAAAGCGCCATGATAACGGTGCACACCATAAGCCCTGATGCCACGCATAGCCCAATCGCCCAATTGATCACCTTTACCCTGCGCCACAGCACTTTTATCTCTTTTTTGGAGCGATCTACAATGTGTGGGTCTGACAGCGTATGAATTTGTCGCTCCGCTACTCTGACTCGGTCAGATATACGCCCAAGACGAGATGACATCACATTAAGAAAGCCTGCTATACCCGTAAGTAAAAATACAGGCGCTACGGCAAATTCAATAAGTTGTGAAAGGCTAGGTATAAGTGTGTCCAACGGGTCCTCCAGCGAACAAGACTGATTCAAACTGACTTCAGGCTCAATGCATTCCTAGCTTTCCACCACAAGTAGCGGTGTGTAGCGGTTTTTGCATAGGTCATGTCGGTATATTAATGCCAATACAAAGCAAAGTGTAAGCCAATGCTTATAGCAGGTAAACGAAATGATATGTAGCAACTTACATGAGTTTAGCGGTTTTTAACCCATCTAAGTCTCAATTAGCGGTACACTAGTACTTTGAGTTACGACACTTTTTCTTCTGCATAAGGATAGATAATGCGCTTACCCTCTTTGTTTCCTATGTCTTTGTTTACCGCATCGCTTTTAACGACAATGGCAGCTGCACAGGAAGCCAATGAAATAGAAAGAATAGAGACCACATCTTCACGAATTCAAGGCCAGATAACAGCAACGGGCTATGCGGTATCATCTATTTCAGAAGAGACGCTCTCAATGCTTTCTTTTCAGCATATTCAAGAGTCGCTTAATTACATTGCGGGCGCCGGTGTTCAAAGAGGAAATGGACAGGAGTATTTGCCTGCGTTGCGCTCACCGGTTCTCACAGGTGCAGGGGCATGCGGTGGCATACTGGCCGCTGAAGACGGCATACCATTGCGCGCTGCCGGCTTTTGCAACATCAATGAGCTGTTTGAAGCGCATGGCGAGGTTGCAGAGCGTATTGATGTAGTTAAAGGCCCTGCGTCTGCATTGTATGGCTCTAATGCTATCCACGGGGTTATCAACGTAATTACACCAGACACTACGCAAGGCACTGGTCAGCTCGCTTTGGATTACGGCTCATATGGTTTTCACCGCGCTAAACTTCAACAAGGCAAAGACTTTGGCAGCAGTGGCGTGGGTATTGCTGCAAGCTTAACCCGTGACACTGGCTATCGAAATGACGAAGGTGTCGACCAAGAAAAAGTCTCGTTGCGCCACCGTATTGAGTGGGACAGCACGGTGATAACCAGCGGCCTAACCTATACACACTTAGACCAAGAAACGGCAGGTTATATAGAAGGTTTTGAAAGCTATAAAAGTACCGAGCTTGCCAGAAGTAACCCAAACCCCGAAGCGTTTCGCAATGCAAAAAGCTTAAGGATATGGAGTAAGTTCAATACGTCCTTTGATGGTGGACATGGATTATCAATTACCCCTTACCTACGCAATCAAGATATGCGTTTTCGCATGCACTTTCTACCTGGCAAACCCCTTGAAGAAAACGCACAGAAGGGCGTAGGGGTGCTGTCGCAGTTTAATTATATCGTTAACGATTACGTTTCCTTAGATTTAGGCATAGATGCCGAATACACCGAAGGCGAGTTAGTGCAGTCTCAACAAGGCGCTACCGAAGGTTCTGCTTTTTTAGTTGAAACCATACCGTCTGGTAAGCACTACGATTACGATGTAGATGCAGCGTTAATTGCGCCGTTTTTCGCTTTAAACTGGCAACACGAAAAATGGGATGTTTCTTTTGGCGGGCGCTTTGAATCGATGCAATACGACTACACCAACAATATGAACGTAGGGCGTGTGCGAGAAGATGGTACCCAATGTGGTTTTGGCGGTTGTCGTTATTCTCGCCCAGCCGATAGCAGTAACGACTTTGACAGTTTTAGCCCTAAGCTTTCTTTGCGCTATCAGCTGAGCGGGTCTACGCAATTATTTGGCGGCCTTGCGCGGGGTTACCGTGCGCCACAAGCCACTGAATTGTACCGTTTACAGCGGGCTCAAGAAGTAACAGATTTAGATTCAGTCACCGCAGATAATATCGAAGTTGGTATTACAGGTACCACTGACCGGGGCAGCTATACCCTTTCTTTCTATAGCCTTGAAAAAGATAACGTGATTTATAGAGACAGCAATTTTTTTAACGTGAGCAATGGAGAGACGTGGCATAGAGGCGTAGAGCTTTCGTTTAATCAAAAAATTAGCGATGTTTTACGCGTAGACTTCGCCGGTACTTACGCAAGGCATACCTATGAGCACAGCCAAATCACTGGTGAGCTAGATATTAAAGGCAACGATATGGATACCGCGCCCAAGGTGCAGTTAAACACCCGCTTAAACTATGACGTCACAAGGAATATTCAGGCGCAAATAGAATGGCAGCATGTGGCAAGCTACTATACTGACGCTGAAAATTTAAACGAATATGATGGCCATGACTTAGTGCATGCGCGAGTGCGTTTTAACGTTAATAATGACATTACGCTTCACGCGCGTATCAACAACGTATTCGATACCAAGTACGCTGAGCGTGCTGACTTTACTAGTTTTACAGGCCCTCGTTACTTCCCTGGTCGCCCTCGAAACTTCATGCTAAGCGCTACTTTCGCACTGTAATTTAAAATAAGCGCATGTCATGGGTAACTATTAATCTCGAAAATGCAGACTATCGCCGCGATTCGCTTGTAGGGCATTTGCTTCAGGCGTAGTCTGTAGAGGTCAGCGTGGGTGCAGTCATGCCACGTATAGCCCTTCTAGCAGGTGATATACGTGGAATGATTGTTAATAGGTATACCCATGCAAAAAATAGTAATAGTTGGTGGCGGTGCTGGTGGTCTTGAATTAGCCAGTCGCTTAAGCCGCACCCTCGGGAGAAAGAAACAAGCTGAAATTACCCTTGTCGACCGCAGTCGAACCCATATATGGAAGCCCCTACTTCATGAAGTGGCAGCGGGTGTCATAGATAAACATTCAGACGGTGTGGATTACGCTATTCACGCTGCGGCCCATCACTATCGCTTTCAGTTAGGTGAGATGTGTTCCTTAAACGCAGACGCACAAACCATTTCCTTAGCACCATTAGTTGATGAAGAGGGAACCCAGGTTTTGCCCGAGCGGGAAGTTCACTATGACCAGTTAGTATTGGCTATTGGTAGCGTAAGTAATGACTTTGGCACACCGGGGGTGGCAGAGCATTGTTATTTTCTCGACTCGTTGAAGCAGGCAGAACGTTTTCATCGTGCCTTGCTTAACCAGCTTATTCGTATTAACCAACAAGAAGATAAAGACGCAAGATTTGAGGTTGCTATTGTCGGCGCAGGGGCAACCGGCACTGAGCTGGCGGCTCAACTTCACCATGTGGCAAACTTATCTAAAGCTTACGGCATGCCAGAGATGTCGGCATCCCGTTTAAAAATTACAATTGTTGAAGCAGGTGAACGTATCTTGCCGGCTTTGCCCGAGCGAATAGCGAACTCGGCACGAAAAGCGCTGCACAAGCTCGGTGTAGACATAAAAGAGCAAACCATGGTTGCCGAGGCAGATGCAAAAGGGCTGATTACCAAAGATGGCGGCCGTATTGATGCTGATCTCATGGTGTGGGCCGCCGGGGTTAAAGCGCCAGACTTCATAACACAATTAGACCTTTTTGAAACGAATCGCGCCAATCAAATTCTGGTCGACAAGCAATTGCGAAGCTCAACCAATAAGAATATCTGGGTATTAGGCGACTGTTGTGGTTTCCAGCAAGAAAACGGTAAATGGGTTCCGCCACGCGCCCAGTCTGCGCACCAAATGGCAGATATTGTGGGGCATAATATAACTGCGTTATTTACCCAAAAAGAGACCAAGGCTTTCACCTATAAAGACTACGGCTCGCTAGNTTCATTTGAGCAAGTACAGTACGGTGGGTAGCTTAATGGGGTCGTTATCTAACAGCAGTATGTTTATTGAAGGGCGTCTTGCAAAACTGGTCTATGTTTCGTTATACAACATGCATCAATTTGCAGTACATGGAAAAGTTAAAGGTGCGCTTAAGCTTCTGGTGAAAAAGTTAAGCCAAGCGATTAGCCCAAAACTCAAACTCCACTAATTGCGCATGAGCAGAAAAGCCCCGAGGACGGGGCTTTATTTTAATGTGAGTTTGTAAAAAAAAACGCTATTGCTCAACGCCTTCAACATGAAGCTCTAACTCAACGGTTTGTGACGCTGGGCCTAGATCATAATCAATACCATAGTCTTTAAGTGCAATGGTCGTTGTGCCCATAAAGCCTGCGCGGTAACCGCCCCATGGATCTTTACCTTCACCAATTTTTTTCGCTTCAATAGTGATAGGTTTTGTGACGCCATGCAGTGTGAAATCACCCATTACATCCATCGTTCCATCGCCTTTATCGACCACTTTTGTACTAACAAACTTAGCTTCTGGGTAGTCATCAGTATTTAAAAAGTCATCGCTTTTTAGGTGTTTATCACGCTCTGCGTGGTTAGAATCGATACTGTCTGTATCAATGGTCACCATGATTTTTGCTGCAGTTGGGGCATTGTCGTCGTAACTAAAGGTGCCTTTAAAATCGTTAAAGCGCCCGGTCAGCCAAGAGTAGCCTAAATGCTGAATTTTGAAGTTGATAGATGCGTGAGCACCTTTGCTATCAATTACATAATCTGCGGCCTGAGCAGTGCCAAGTGACAAAGCTGCAGCCAAGGCAAGTGTTAACTTCTTCATAATTTCTCCTATTTCCTTAAGTATCAACGAAGCCGTAACATCTGCTTCAGTGTGTCGTCTTTGCTTAAAAAGTGATGCTTTAATGCTGCTATGACATGTATCGTTGATAGAACAATAAGCGACCATGCAATATAAAAGTGAGCATCCCCCGCTATCACTTCTTGGTTCTCAAATAATTCCCCGAATGCAGGCACAGAAAACCAATTGAATACATCAATAGCTCTGCCATCGGCAGTCGAAATCAAATACCCGCTAATAAACAGTGCAATCATCAGCGTGTATAAAAGTGCGTGTCCAACGTGACTCAGTGTTTTCTCAACAGTATTACCGAACGATGGTGGACGTGAAGTTGCTGCGCGCGCCATTAATCGAAGCGCGGTGATAGCAAATAACAGTAAGCCAACGCTCTTGTGCCAGTGTGGGGCGGTTTTATACCAATCGCTGTAATAGGTGAGGTCGACCATCCACAACCCTGAAGCAAACATACCGATAACAGTAAACGCACTTACCCAATGAAGAATGACGATACGTCGCGGCCACCTAAAATTCATGTTCGGTCCATTGGTAATAAGTTGCATTAAGTCTATTGCCATTCTTGCCAACTAAAAATCGCATAGAATGAAAGCATTTATTCTTTTTTTTAGAACGATGCATCGGCGAATAAACCTTTAACACTCATTAAGCATTGAAAGCGCTGTCGTTTAGTGGTCGATATGTTGCGCTAAACACCCCTGTTAAACGGGGCAAATGCGCTTATAGTTTAAAAAGGAAGTCACAAATGTGGCGTTTCATTATCAATTTTTTAGTACGCTGAGGTTTACGTATTGCACGCATCACGCGTTTTGTTGGCGTTAATTCTGCCAGCTTTATTTTCATCACTGGTTTCCATCTCCGCTCTAGGAGAAGGGCGGAGTGTACGAAATATAGCGGGGCAATCGCCCAGTGAAGCGGCGTTATCTGTGCTTGTTAGTGAATGGGAAAAGTCCGTTCATGAGAGCGCAGATGACGACATAGATGATGGGGTACCTGCTCTTAATACTATCAATGGTATTGAGAAATACCGCTTACTTGCACGGCGTATCGCTAGTTCAAAGCACCATATTAAACAGCGCGCGAATATCATAAGAGGCCCACCTTCTTACGCTTAATCAACAAGAAACCGTTTTATCACTTTTTGATTAGGAGAGAAGGTATGCACGCCTTAAATCTATATAAAACCGAAGCAATTGATACATTGGCATGGCCAGTTGTTGAAAACACCATTACCGTAAATTCATCAGCCATGGCGGTATTTACCGACTTCAAGCAATATTTACCCCACGTGATTGATGCGCGTACTCCGGCGACAAAAGTTGAGTCTATTATGCGGCAGTCTCACGTTCGCATGATGCTGGTGGTTAATAGCCACAACCGATTTATCGGTATAGTCACGAGCCATGATGTCAGTGAACAGCAGATCATAAAGCGTATTAGTGAGCTTAAAGCGACACGCGAAGAGTTAACGGTGCACGACTTTATGCGCCCTAAAACGTCGCTAATGTCTTTTGACTTTACTGAACTGACCCATTCATCGGTAGGCGATGTTATTGAAACATTGAAAGACTATGGACAGCACCATTGCTTGGTGATGGACAGAGACACTCATGAAGTGCGTGGTGTTATCAGTGTAAGCGACATTGCCAGAGAGTTGCGCTTACCCCTAGATATTCAAGGGCGACCAACATTTGCTGAACTTATCACTATCCTCGCCGCTTAATTTTCATTTTTTTAAATACTGAACCATACTTTTACTGCGCATGTTGGGCATGCGCAGTAAAAAGTTTATGCCCACCAGTAACACGGTTACGCCAATCTTTAGCAGAAGTTTACAAGCGCTTTTTAGGCAGCATGCTTATGGCGAATTCATTGTTACTGAATTTGATTGCTTCAAGTTGGTATGCATTTCGCTTTATCTCATATCAACTGTACAACCTTATGCGATGAAGCGAGGCAATACCATGAAGAGATCACTATTTCCTACCAGTGTTGTGACCAAAGCATTTACTTGGGCGTATCAAGAATTGGGCTTAAATATTAAGCAAGCATCTGAAATACTAGGGATTTCTCCATCATCTCTAGCTCAAACTACCCTGCTAGGTTTTGAAAGCGGAACCACTGAGTACCGAAAGCAGCTCGCGTTCATCCGTATGTATCATTTACTCATTTCATTGTCAGATGGGGACAGTGAGCAAATGAAAGTGTGGTTTAGAAGCTATAATGTCAGCTTTGAGATGTCACCGTGTGATATGTGTAAGCAGCACGACGGAATTGAATCTGTCGCCGATCAACTTCGCACGCTTAAACAATCTTCACAAGACCGAGAAAGCGCACTTACTGTTGTCGAATTTCCATATAAAGAGCGCGAAACCAGAGCAGGTTCTACCATTCACTAACCCCATAAGCAGGCAGTTTATCGGGCCTTAGCGTCGATAGCACAGATAAAGTCGGCACAAGCCTGTACTTGGGTTACGGGGATCATGTGCCCAGCATTAGGGAGTATCTGATACTCTGCTGCGTCGATAGCGTCCGTCACCGCATTAATGTGCTCATTGGGTTTTAAAATCGTATCTTTTTCGCCATATAAAACGCCTACGGGGCATTGAATTTCGCCATATCTTGTTTGTTGTTTATACAAGCTCCCCTGTGCTGACACCGTATCTCTACTTCCTTCGTAAAAGCTACGCGAATGAAGCGCTAGCAAACCGCCGCCTTCTACAGAGAATGAAGCGGGAACGGACTCGGGATGGAATATTTGCGCTACCTGTTTACGGCCTAATCTAGCCCTAAGTGGGCTGGCAATAGTTTTTGCTACGCTACTGCGTACAAATTCATTAGGAATGTAAAGCACTGACAAAGGGCCTGCGCCCCCTTTTAATGGTGTAGTAAGTGGGCAAAGTAGTGAAACCGAAGTAATCTTACTTGGCGCATCGATGGCCATTCGCAGGGCAACACCCCCTCCCATTGAATGCCCTGCTACGCTTACACATTCAATTCCTTCCTTGTCCATCCACTCTAAAATCATTTTACTTTGTTGAGCGAAGCTTGCCGACGTCCCCTTATAACGGCTTGAAAACCCNGCTACCAGGCCGGTCAATGCTGTAAACCGTATAACGGTCAGCAAGGGTTTTTGCCAATTCGTTAAAGTTGTTACTATTGCCGAGTAAGCCGTGTATAAGCAAAAGAGACGGGCCGCTTCCTTGTTTCTGCCAGTGTATAATTCCGCCGGACACTGGCGTTAGTTTTCCTGCGGGTGTAAATGCAGATTCAATATTGCCATCCATTTTGGCAGTAAACCAAATAAGGCCCGCAAGGATACAAATGAAAACAAGTAGTGCAACAATCATGATGTATGTTCCATAATAGAGTGAAATTTAACCTAGCGGCTAACGCAAAGGGCGTCAAGTCAGCCATAGTGATAGAGCGCGATAACCCCAACAACAGCGGGTTAATGCAAAGCGTGTAAAGACAGCAAAATTTTAGGAACCAAGATGGAATTAAGAATTAGCCGCACTATTGCGATAGATGAGAGCGAAGCTGATCTGCAGGCTATTCGTGCGCAAGGGAGTGGTGGGCAGAATGTCAACAAAGTAAGTAGCGCCATTCATTTGCGGTTTGATATCCATGCCTCTTCTTTGCCCGAAAGATTGAAAGAAAAGCTGCTTCAAGCGAAAGATAAAAGGGTGACTAATGAAGGTGTTTTTGTGTTGAAAGCACAGAATTATCGTACCCAAGAGCAAAACAGAGAGGATGCTTTAGCGCGCTTAGTGGAATGGATAAAAGCAGCGACGATTGAACAAAAAACGCGTATAAAAACTAAGGTAAGCCGTGCGGCAAAAGCACGTCGGGTTGATGTAAAAAAACAACAGGGCGCAAAAAAATCAATGCGTAAGAAAGTGGAATTTTAGTCAAAACTAATCTAAAGTATGAGGCTCAAAAAAGGTCATTTCGCAAGACAACGGAAAATTCTTAAAACAATAAATGAATGTGTCTTGTGTTCATGCTAAATATTGGAACTTAGGGAAGCATACAAAGTGACGCGTTCGAACGTTATTCCTATGGTGCTATTTGCTGCCATAGTCATTTCGCTTGGGATTAACACACCGCAAGCTGCAAACGAGATCATCGCTCGTTTGTTCAATAAATCGATATCCAATACCGAGTTGCAACCATCGCAAGCTGATGTAGATCGTTTTCAATCTATTCTTACTGATAAGTCTGAAAAAGAAGTACGCACCATTTTAACTCAGCGTGCCCTTGGTAATAAAATTACAGAATCAGTGTTGGCTGACTTTGCAGACAAAAATGCCATAGAGCCAAATGAAGGCGAGGTGCAGTCAGCGTACTCGGTAATTAAGCTGTGGACAGTGGATCTGGACGGCAATAGTGAGTTTCAAGGTGAAGAGCTTGAGCGCTATCGTCTAGCTATGGCCCACGGTATGGCGAAAAGTTGGAAAGTTTCTAAAGCCTTGTACGAGGCGTATGGTGGCGACGTGGTTTTTCAGCAAGATAACCCGTTAACGCCGGTGGGCGCATACCAACAATTGTTTGAGCAATACCGCGAAAAGGGTGAGTTTGTTATCTATGATCCGGTATTCAAAGCAGCGTTTTGGAGCTCAGTTAAAATGAAATACGCCAAAACTTACGACCCAGACAATATTGATTTCTCACTTCCTTGGTGGGAAAAGAGCATGACTGCTGCAGAAAAATAAATTTTGAAAGCCCTGTTTTTACAGGGCTTTTTTTATTATTTCTAAAAAAAATCCTAAACTGCGGAATAAAACCTTTTCTTCATTCGTTATCTCATCGTCCTTTATGAAAAAACGGAGATAAACGGATGAAAAAGTTAAATACAGCAATTGCACTTGCTTTAGGTATTGCATCAACGTCAGTGATGGCTCAAGAAGCCGAAATTTCTTCGAATGCCTCAGTTAATGCGTCAAGTTCTACCTCTTTATCACTAGCTACAAACTCAAGTGATGAAACGACTAATCAGGCCTCTACACAAAGTAACGTATCAGCGCAGGGCTCAGCTAATGCTAATGGGCAAGCCACAACCGCTACTATGGAAAATGAAGCACCGTCTGAACAGAAAGAGGGCGATAACACCACACAAGAGGCTGCACAAGCTTCATCGTCGAACGCCAGCCTGTTAGCCAATGGCGCACAGTCGCTGTCTACTGAAACCGCACCTAGCGTAACAGCAACGGCTGAAACCGCGCTAAACGGGACATTATCAACGGCAACTAATTCTGCAACATCGACGGCAGCCGCTGCGTCAGGAATGCTTACAAACAGTGTCTCTGGCTCACTTTCAACGCTAAATGCAAGTGGCGCTGCATCTAACGCGCTATCTTCTAACGTTAATGGTGCAATAGGGGGCACCGCACAAGGAACCGTTGCGGATACCGTTCAAAGTACGGTAGCTGGCTCAGTTGAAGGGGCAGTATCAAGCACCGTCGAGCAAACGGTATCTACTACGGTTGAAGACGCGGTGACTACAACGGTTAATGAGAACGTTGCGTCAAGCATCTCAGGGGCGCTTGGTCTTTAGTACGGGATAACCACAACGGTTCACCTAAAGGAAAGACTTGAGTAACCTCAATGCGGCTTGCAAAGGTATTGACGCAAGCCGCAGCTTCGTAGGGGCTACGCAACGATTCGCTCTTTTGCGTTGTCACTCAAGTGATGCCAAGCCTATTCCACTCATGTTTCACCTTAGGTCTACTACATCACCAAAATCAGCTCCCATAGAACATTAATATTTATTTGTTGTAGGTAATGACGATGAAAAACCAATCTGCCCAATGCACACACATCAATAAACCAACGCTTGGCTCACACACAAGTGGCGTACTAACGTGTCGTACCTCGTATCACCCTACTACGCAATTTGAAACTGGAGTATTTGTGGGTGGTTCACAAAAAAGTGAAATCGAAAGTATTTTGAGTATTGAATTAGGCAAAGGCACCCGCCCGTCATCGGCAACGAGTTTTGACGCTAGGGAAGTCCGCGATAACCTACAGCCGAAAACAGAAGAGTAAGCAAAAGGTTAGCGTTAAAAAGAAGCGGGCTTGTCCCCTTCTTAATATGCGCGAACGATAGGCAGTAAAAAGGGCCGCAATATTCATGTTGCGGCCCTTTCTAATTCTAGCTTATTTCTAGCTCCCTTTGCTTACCCTATATATCGGGCAGCATATAATCGAAGCTCCTCTTGCTAAAAGTTTAAGCGTAGGTGAGGCAATTAATTGAAATATGCATCCACTTCTTTCTCAGCTTCATCACGGCTTTTACCGTATTCTTGCTGAATTTTACCTACTAGTTCTTCACGGCGACCGTCAATAACATCTAGGTCGTCATCGGTAAGCTTGCCCCATTTCTGTTGCACCTTACCTTTCATCTCTTTCCAATTACCTTCAATACGATCATTGTTCATAACGTGCTCTCCTTATCTAAACAACTGGCTAAAAAACTGGTCATAGAAAACCGGCCAGTTACTTTAACTGCAGCAAGTCATATTCCAATGTGTAGGCTACTGAAATGTCGGGGTTTTTAATAAATTAAGGGGCAGAGGCTTAAGTGGTTTTATGCAGGATTTACAACGCGTTGCAAACCCTACATGGGGCGAGACTAGTTTAATGTCTTGGCAAAAGCGTCACTATCCTGCTTTTTATCTATCTTATGCTGATCTTCACTGCGCCCTTTTTTCCAATAGCTACTAATATAGATATGCTCATGAACCACTTCTTTATCATCCTTGAGCCAGGTTCTTATTGCCCTCATATCTGAAAACTCGCATGCTACCCATATGCTCGGCGTGCCGTCTAGCCAATCGAGCTCTGCAAGACACGTTGGGAGTGATTGGGTATGTTCCCATATTATAGAGACGCCTTTAGGTTTACTTAGCGCAACCTTGTCGTTTTCATCTTCAATTTGGATGACGGCGTACCCTTTTGCGTTTGAGGGAAGTTCGGCAAGGTGGTTTCGAATACTCGGCAGTGCGGTCATATCGCCGGCGAGTAAAACCCAGTCATAGTGGTCGTTTAGGCCTTTGCTGGTGCCAGGGCCTGCTAACGTAATGGTATCTCCAGGCTGGGTTGAAACAGCCCATGCTGAGGCGGGGCCAGTAATACCATTGTCGGCATGCACAACCATATCAATTACCATTTCTGGTTTTGTCGCGTCAAAGCTGGCAACGGTGTAAGTACGCATGGCAACTTTACTCATTTCTGTAGGGTGCGGTAACGGGTTCCCGTTAAGATCAAACATAAGCTTTACATACGCGCCCGCTGATACAGAGGGAAAGGTGCGTAAGTCGTCACCACCTAAATAAATCCGCTGCATAGTGGGGGTTATACGAACAGATTTGGTCACTGTAGCTTGACGTGGTTGCGGTTTAGCCATTCCCTTCTCCTTTAAACTAAAAACGTTATTTTATTTGTTAATGATTCTCATTACCATATCTAAAGGTGGAACGAAAAAGAATATTAAATTCGGGTTTATCGATTGATAGAAGGAAATACTAATAGGCTTGGGAGTAAACTCGAGACAAAGAAAAAGGGGCATGAAGCCCCTTAAAAAACCACAACATAACTTGGAAAACACATTTACACACCACAAAGACGCACACTCAACGACTTCATGTACTTAGTAAGATAGCCTAAATCACAAAAGGTTCCGCTTAATTAAAAATAAAAGGTAAAAAAATAAATACCTTTCTTATTTGTAAACAAAGCAGACGCCAAATGGGTATAGCCAAGCCCTTGCTATTGCACTAGTTATTAGTAGATTGTTTGACGTGCCTAAGCGTGATAAAAGTCATGCAGGCCGTTACCGCTAATAAAAGCGATGCCGCTGCAAAAGGGTAAGCGATATTTATCTGGTAGATAAATGCGGCGAACGGAGGCCCTACGATATAGCCCATGGCGGTCGTTGCCGTAATCAGACCCGTGATCCTAGCTTGCTGTCCGGGCGCACAAAAGGTGGTTGCCGCAGCGGCAAGTGACGGATAGGCCATACCCATACCTAAGCCCATCAGAGCCATAGCCAGGTACAAAATAGTCAGTGAATGTTGTAGAAATAGAAGTAAATAAGCAAGAGCTAGTAAAGGTAAGGCAAGGGTAATCATGGTTTCTTTACTTATTCGCCCTTTTTGTACCCATCCAAATTGCACGGTAAGTGAAGTAGCAGCACTCACCATCATAGCAAAGCCAACCTGTTGGGCTGCATCTACAGGGGTAAAATGATAGTAATCAATGAAGAAGAACCCTAGGGACTGTTGCATCATTGCCATGGCGCAAAACACACAAATACACGCCGCCACAAATATATACGGAACGATAGTTTTTGCTTCTTCATCGCGTTTCAGATCAGCAGATGTCTTTTGTGCACCTAAGGGCGGTAGGTCGGGTAGTTTAAAATAAACAAGCGTCAGTGCTAACAGCGTTAACAGCACGATACTGTATAAGGGGGCGAGTAGGCCAAAACTCACCAGCAGTCCAGCGTAAGCGGGGCCGATTATTTGGCCTACGTTACTTGCGGAGGTAACCTTACTGATGGCGCTCACACGTGTTTCGGGTGTGCTTATTGCTATGGCATAGCCCACCGCCGAAGGGGGCGTGGCAGACATAATAGTTGATTGCATGCTGCGACTTATCAACAAGGCAAGAAATAAGTTAGTGCCGCTTATTAACCCAGAAAACCCTGCCATCCAAGCGCTTGCGAATGCAAACGTACCTAAGCTATAGCCGGTAAGGCCTACCATAAGAATACGCTTAAACCCTGCTCTTTTGGCCACTTTGCTCCATAAATTGGTACCAAAGGCGAAAATAAATGCTGAACTCGACATAATCGTTGCGATGTGAAATTCAGTAAGATTTGCTTCACGGCCCATAGATGGCAGGGTGGTAAGCATAACGCTTTGCCCCACAGACGTGGCAAGTAAGGCGCAAAAAAGCACTTTAAAAACAAGGGTGGAAGACGGTGGCAGTGGCACGCTATCGGCTCTTAAAATAAGGCTATAGAACCCGAGTATTCTATCATAAGTACAGATAAAAAAATGCCCGCCAAAGGCGGGCCAAAATCAGAGGTATGTAAAGGCCGGGATGGGCCTTTGAGGGGAGAGGGTAGTCGTCGAGTGACAACTCACTAATAACGTCGACGACGTTACCAGTGTCCTCACTATGGTTCTGCCGAAACAACACACATGTATTTCAACAAATCCAAATAGGGTCAACAATCCCTTGCTGCACGAGACATCACTGTCAGTGCTTACGATGTAGGTACTCCTGAACTTGTTTGCAATCCCTATGAAACAAGTGCGATGCATCCTGCGAGTTTATCTAGGTTTTCTTTTCCCTAACCTCATCATCGACCAGCAAATAACGAACCTTCAACAGTCATCCTAAAGCTATAATACTGACGTTTCCGTTTATCCTTGGCGACCATTCCATGCACTTCCTATGTCGTCACCTTCAGTATTTTTTCACTTACGCAGTTTGGCCTCTCCGTCGCTAAAGCCTTCCTGGCTACAAGCTGCACTCTATCATTATCCGTTAGTCTAATGTATGCGTGATCTGTGCCAAATAACTAGATTAGGATTAAAATTGTTTAATATTTTGTTTTTAAAAGTTTTTTTGCGTAGGGTGGGAAGTGTGAGCTGAGTGAAGGTCACGAGAACGCAAATGACAGTGTATTTTTTTCACATCAGGTTGTATGAAATTACAAACAGGTAAATACGACTATTTTGTCTCTACCGGTTTCTTTAGCTTCGTAAAGCGCGCCGTCGGTTTTCTCTAAAACAGAAGAAATGCTTTGCGCTTCTGTAAGTAATAAAACACCCGCTGAAAAAGTGAGTTTGATTTCCCCACCTAGTGCTTTAATAGAAGCGTCTTTCAGTGATTGACTGAAGGTTTCAAGCTGCTTAACGGTCTCGCTTACATCGACACCTTGAAAGATAAAAAGAAACTCTTCGCCACCTAGCCGTCCCATATCAACACTCGCCGAGAAGTTTTGCTTTGCTGTAGCAGCGAAGAGTTTTAGCGCATCGTCGCCCACACAATGGCCATACTTATCATTAATAGTTTTAAAAAGGTCGATATCTAACATTGCCACTGCGCATTTATTGCTTTTATGCGGTAATTCATTCATACGAGCTTCAAGTAGCTCTATCGTCTTACCCCTGTTGAACAAGCGAGTTAATGAATCCGTGGTGGCGATTTTCTCCAACTTTCTTCAATAACAACTATAGGTCATTTTTGCGCGTTAGAAAGAATTTATAAAAACTCATTTTGTATAAGGTGACTATTCAGCCAGCGGTGGTAGACGTATCAAGGTGTTTAACATAAATGCCACAACATTATTTTTCTCAGCCGTACAATGCGTAAAGCACGTAGAGCGAGTATTGCAAGTCAGCGAATGAGGATCCGCTGACTCGCTATTTCTGGTGTTGTTACCAAGAGCCGTACATTGGGTTTGGCAGAATGAAAATGTCTGTACCTACACGTGGCATTAGTGATTCGATATCGGCAGACTCTTGAGTTACGCCGCCCACGTCTTCAATGTTATCGCCAACTTGCATGATAATAGTATGAGGCGCTGCCCAGGTTGATGCCGCGTCTGTCGACGTATTTGAACATGCGATCTTGCCTTGGGTGAGCTGCATTCTGCGCAAGTCTTTGTCGTTAACCATGCCTTCGTGGCCCACCGCTTCTTTGTCTTCAGCAGTTCGGCCGACAACACACGTATTGCTGGCGGTAAGCGGCAAACCATGCGCCAAGAGGTTATTCCACGTGTGGTTATCAAGCTGCTTGTTACGATTCGTAATAAGCGCAACCTTGCCATTTCGCTCAATAACCTCGTCGATAAAATCAGCGACACCAGGAACCAATGTTGCTTCTTCACGTTTTACCCAATCAGCCCAGCTTTTTGAAGAATACCCCAAGCCGGCACTTTCCCGTTCTTTTTGGTAGGTGCTGTTGTCTAGTACGGTTTCATCAACATCCATGACTACAACGTCGCCATTCTCAAAACGCGTAGGAAGCGCTGCAACAGCTTGGTTATACACAAAGCTTGAAAGAACAGGGTACTCTTTGCTGCTAGTCTGATAAACCACGGCGTTTGAAAGGGTATGCGCTTTTTCACCAGCAAGCGGGGTTGATGCTGTAGACGAGCACGCCGCGATAGCTGATACTGCAGCGCTGATGCACACTGCTTTACTGATATAAGAGAGTTTGTCTAAAGATAACAATGGTTATTTTCCTTTTATCCTTTCTTCTGTCTACCGGTTTCAACACCCAAGCTATGCTTGAATTTATCGATGAACTGAGCTTGATATTTCAGCGACGGCATTGTGTGCACGCAGACTTTCTTGATGTTCTACTTTTACACGAAAATGGGGTGCTTGGTAATACGTACTTAACGCTTCAAGTAGTCGCCTTACCGAATCCTCCGTGCCAAAGGTTTATGCAAAATCCAGCAAATCAGTACCGAAGAAGTTATCGATGATACAGCGCCATTCACCACTCGCATCTTTTTGTAAGACATAAACGGCCCGTTTGCCCTCGCAGGGTAGGGCGTTGGGCGTAGCTTTTGGCACTAGGTAAAGCTTGGCGACGACTAGCGCCACATCACCGGCTTGTATAACCCGCTCATCCCCTGTTGTGACAAAATGTTCGGGCATAAACTTCTTTTGAAATTTAAGTAGGGCGTCAATGCAGTCGCGTTGACTGGCATGTTGATGATTATCTGTCGACATGGGGGTGGCTACCACTTTTGCGTCGGTAGCATAATATTGGGATAAGGCGTCTTGATCGCCACGGTTTACTGCGTCGTGAAGCTGCTGTAATACGTGAGATATTGGATTGTTCATGGCTGTCGTTCCGTTTTTTAACCGCAAGACGAGCCAATAAAAAACCCGCCTTTGCGGCGGGTTTAGTGAATTCTATTTACGCACTAGCTAACCCGCCCATTCCTTAGAATAGCGAGAATAATAATCAGCGCAGACGCTGAGAAAGCAGTATGTATATTAGTGTTTTTAGGCATAGTGGTTAAAAACAGTGTGCTGCTAGTGAGTATTTAATGACCTGAGTATCCTGCGCACGAAAAAGAAAGTCAACGTGTTTTTCAGGTGAATAAATTAGACCCGTTTGGCTTGGTGGTTAAGCGGTGAGAATTGGGTTTGATGCTAGTTTAGGCTTCAAATATGGTAATGCGAATAGTGGAGCCTAGCTTTAAACAGTCACAAATATCTTTATCAGTAAAGCCACTGTCATGGAGAATTTGCCTAGCAACAAGCTTGGCATCTTTTGTACTATCCCTATTACTCAATATTTGAAGTGCTTTGTTTAAGTAGTTAACTGAAGGCATGATAACAACCTTATCTACTACACTTTGTTGCTGGTTATTAATTGAACGAATAAAGGTGGCATTGTGATCACTAAAACGTCGTAAAGGCATCACAAATTATGATGGAGTTCAAATCTTGGATTTACTTTATAACTGGTTAACGGCTAATGGCGCGTTGTCGATGTCAACGTCGGTGGTGCTTGTTGTTTTGTCGTTCTTTACATCAATGATGACCGCAACGTTGGGTATTGGCGGCGGGGTGTTATTACTGGCAGTAATGGCTGGTACTATGCCGGTTAGCGCACTGATCCCCGTTCACGGTCTGGTACAGCTTGGTTCAAACGGAAACCGAGCACTGATGACGGTGAAGCATATCGACTGGCGTATGCTGAAGTATTTTTCTTTGGGCGCAATCGCTGGTGCTTTCTTGGCATCGTTTATTGTGATTCAACTGCCGCTGGTTGTTATTCAATTTGCAGTCGCGGTATTTATTTTGTTTCTAGTGTGGGGGAGCAAACCTAAAGCACAAGAAATGAGACCCGCGGGAAGGACGCTGGCGGGGTTGGTGACCACCTTGGTTTCAATGTTTGTAGGAGCGACAGGGCCTTTAGTGGCGGCATTTGTACACCGAAATAACTACAGTAAAATGCAGATAACCGGCACCTTAGCCAGCTGCATGACACTCCAACATGGCCTTAAAGCATTTGTCTTTACTTTCGTGGGTTTTTCCTTTGCACAGTGGGCTGGGCTTGTCATTGCAATGATCGTCAGTGGCGCACTTGGCACGTTTTTAGGGCTCAAAGTGTTAAAGCGTGTGCCGGCTGAGAAGTTTATGCTGACGTTCAAAATCGTGGTGACGCTATTAGCCCTACGTCTTTTATGGCAGGCTACAGAGAGCTTTCTTTAATTGAAAAAACGAGAGCTTAAGAGGCCTGCCTCTTAAGCTCAATAAGTTCTGTCATTTACAGTTTATCGCTTTCTTTCCACTATTTAGAAACGATAGCTCAAAGACAAATGCCACTCGCGCCCAGCACCGGGCACCCGCTCACCTACTTCTGCACCAGCATTCATTACGCGGTTAATTCCGGCTGTATGTGGGGCATACTGTTTGTCAAACAGGTTATGAATACTGGCCGTAAGCTGAAGATTTGTGTGCGCATTATCAAAAAGTGCTAAAAGCCCAGAGATATGAAATAAACCATAACCTGCTGTCGATGCTTCATTTTGCAGTGCTGAAACATGATTTTGTGCGCCGACTAACTCAGATGTAAGCTGCATTTGAAGTGGCGCATCAAATACCTGAGTATTCCATTGAACTGTTGTTGTTAAATGCTCTGGCGCAATGCGGAACAAAGCATCGTCAATGTCATCACGGTTACCATGCTGGACGGTTGCTACTGCTTGCACACTCAAGCTATCGGTAAGCTGGCCTTGTATTGTCATGTCGGCACCCTTGATAACAGCATCGGTATTCGTCCACTGAAACGGCTCAGTAAAAGCCATCATAGAAGACACCATGTTTGCCGCCATATTCGTACTAGGTGAGCCGGTGATGTAATCCTCTATATCTTGGTAGAAAAGTCGGGGTGATATGGTCCAACTTTCATAGTTGTAATCAATTCCTACCTCTATTTTGCGCGCGGTCTCATTTTCTAATTCAAGGTTGCCAATGTAATTAAATCCGTCGGCCATACCCCCGGAAATGCCAAGCGGTAGCCAGGTGTAGCGTTCAAAGTAGGTTGGAGCGCGATTTTTCTGAGAAATACCAATTACGATATCAAGCGATTCGCTCGCATGGTATCGGGTGGTAGCGGCCATATCTAACATGTTGTAGTTTTCGTCACGCTCAGCAGCATTAAAATTACTGACTAACGTAGCAATTGCTGGATTCATCATCACCATGTTAGAACCCGCTTCTCCAGCATCCATAGTAGTAAAGGTGTATCGCGCACCATAAGTAGACGAATAGGCTTCTGTATTTACTGTCCACTGGGCATAAACACTCGCGGTATCTCTTTTTGCATTAGTAAAATTATCGACAAAGAACATACCGTTGTTGGGGTTAGTAATTACAGAATTGTTTCGGCTGTGATGTAGGTAAGCGCCAAATTCAAGCTCGCCACTATTTAACGGCGTCACGTACTTGGCATCCAACCCTTGAGCAATAGCGTCAGCGTTGTTTTCGCGGACCATGCTCTCAGACATCACCATGCGCTGGGAAAAGTTATCCATGGCATGTTGGTTACTGTTGCCAAACCAATTTATAGCAAAGTATTCAGACTCCCCAGCGTTGTAGCGATAACCGACCCGGTACCATGCAGCATCGATGAAACCTATATCCATAGCGAGGGCGGGCGTACCGCTTTCATTCGTATTTAGCCGTTGGTAGCTGGCGTCGAATTGGTGTTTTCCCCATTCATAGCCAAGTCTAAATTTACCGCCATTTCGCTGATAATAGCTGTTGGGTATAACGATGTTATTACCAGACTCTCGTTCGTCACGCTGCTGATGCATAAACGCGCCACTAAAGAAAGCCTGGTCCGTTTTGTAAAGTACATTGCCCTGATACTGTTGCCCGCTACCTGGGGCAATTACACTGGCATTTACACTACCAGTAATATCGTTATCTAAAGCAAAAAGCGATGCTGCATCGGCGTTGATACGCAGTTTGCCGCCTAATGTTTGTACGCCAGCACTCACCGGTACAATACCCCGATACAAGGTAGCGGTAAGCCCTGGTTCTGGCAAAATGTGGGATAATGGTGAGTCCATTGAGTTGGGGCCAGCGCCTGTTATGTCGACGCCGTCGATGGATACGCCGACTCTATTGCCAAACAAGCCTCGATATTGAATGAGGCCTGTAACCGGGCCGTTTCGCGAGATAGAAACTCCGGGCAGTAGTGCTAACTGATCGCCAAAATCAGCGTCTATGTTGGTTGCGGCAGTTACCGCTTCTCGCTCTATTTCCTTCACATCATCATTAAGCGAAGAACCAATCACTGTAATCACTTCTGTTGAAGCGCTATCAATGAACTCAGATGTGTTTGCATAAACGTGTGCAGATGTGCAGGCAGCTGTAACAGCGAATGCCAATAAAGAATACTCCATAACAATTCCATTAAATAAACGAACTATATGCACGGCTAAACCATGCGTGTTAAGTGTGTTTTAGGTGTTGTTATGCGAGAGGTGGGGCGCGGCCTAGCGGCGCCGCAAAGGCAAAAGATGTGTAGGGTGCTGCTGCAAGGCGAGACGCTAAGGCGCGATAGCGCACAAGCGATATCACTACCCATGCATCTGCGGGTACGTTGTCAATATGAGGGAGGTCGGCCAACGTGCCGTTGGTACAGTCTACGTGCTCAACAGGCGCTTTTAGTAGCTCGGGGCTTATAAATACAAATTCACCTTCAAGCTCTGTTGCACTTACCGATATATAACGCATGGTTTTGCCAGTACAGATAAGTTCAATATCATCGCTCACGAACCCACGGGCATGCTGCATAGTATGCGAAGCAAGGCCTATTGCTAATGCATTTTGCAAGAGCATACAAAGGCAGAGTGTTAAGGCTGTCAGGCGTTTATTCGACATTATTTATCTTTTTACGGAGCGCATTTTTATCATAGCGTGCTATGGACGAATATTTCCATATTTTAATTAAGTTCTTTAACACCGGCTTTTTTTAGTTTTCGGTAAAGCGTGCGGGTGCTCACGCCTAGTGCGTCTGCGAGGCTGTTTATATCGCCTTTAAAGGTGCTTGCTACCTGAGCAAGATAAGTGTCTTCTACCTCGTTCAGAGTCATAATATCCTTGCCAAGATTAACTCCGTTTGTTGTTAGTGGGTATTGATCGTTTCTACCCTCCATTGAAGCGTTATCCTCGCCGATGAACTCGTCTAACACGGGGAGGTCCGACTCGTAGATCACGGGCTCATCGGCAAGTAATACTGCTTGATCAACGATATTGCGCAACTCGCGAATATTGCCCGGAAAGGCGTAGCTGCTTAATTTTTCGAGGGCTTTTTTATGAAAACGCTTTTTCTCGTGGGACTGGGCTAAAAAATGCGCTGCAATCAGTGCAATATCTGACTTTCTTTCTCGTAAGGACGGAAGATTGATAGGGAAGCCGGCTATTCGATAGTAAAGGTCACGCCTGAATTCCCCCTTTTCGACCATTTGCTTTAAATTTTTATGCGATGCGCACACCAACCGAAAATTGGCTTTCTTCGAGATCACGCTTCCCACAGGGCGGTAAGTTTGGGTTTCAAAAAGCCTTAGCAGCTTCACCTGCATGGCGAGCGGAATATCGCCTACTTCGTCAAAAAATAGAGTGCCACCCTCAGCCGCCTCTACCAGTCCTTTTTTATTGGTGGTTGCGCCCGTAAACGCTCCTTTTTCATAGCCGAATAACTCGCTTTCAAGTAAAGCATCAGACAACCCAGTGCATTCAATAACAACGAAGGGTTTTTCAGCCCGATGGCTACTTGAGTGTAGAGCCTGAGACACCAGTTCTTTCCCGGTTCCGGTTTCACCAAACAGTAAAACAGATATATCTGAGTTCGCAGCGCGGTTAATTTTATTCAGCATCGTTTTAAATGCCTCTGACTCGCCAATCATTTTTCCAGCAGAGGGGCGGTTAGACGCAAAGGCAAGCTTATCTAGAATCTCCAGATAACCTATTAAATCCCCGTGACCGTCGAAGATTGGGCGCATCAGAATGTCGCAGTAGCTTTGGCCCTCGCTGGTGGTATGGATATGCACCACACTTGCTGCCCGGCCCGACTTTTTACTTTCCTGCATAGGGCACTGCTCGCCGCATTGGTCACAGGGCTTATTGTTTCGATGAGATACCTGATAACAGGTGCTATACCCGAGCTTTATATCGACAGGGTAAGTATCTCTGTAAGGCGTATTGACCGCCTCAATAATGTAATTTTGATTGATGAAAATAGCGGGCTTGTCTATTGCATCTATCATTGCTTGTACAATTGATATGTTCATTGTCAGCGTATTAGTTAATGCTACTTTTATCCTGCCAACTTAACATATTGGCATAGAGCTTGTTCATTGTTTTAGTTGAATCACAATGTCTGAGTGCCAATACTTCAGTCAATAGGAGAGTTACACAATGAAAAAAAGCATCTTTTTAATTGCGTTAGGGTTAGCCGTAAGCGTCGGGTGCCCTTTCGCTAATGCACAAAACGATGAGCTGGCTGACAGCGAAGTACAAACAAAAGTGAAGCAGGCAAGAGTTCACGCTAAAGCCCTTGGTGGAGCGCTTAAATCTAGGCTAAAACAGGCAATTCAGTCTGGCGGTTTGGAAGCGGGTGTAGAAGAGTGCAAGTTGGCCGCCGAGCCTATCGCCGAGGGGCTTAGCCAAAATGGGTGGGAAGTAGGACGTACTGCACTTAAAGTGAGAAACCCGAATAACGTGCCAGACGAGTGGGAGCGCGAGCAACTAGCGCTTTTTGCCTCTCTATTGGAAAAGACTAAGCTAGAGGAAAAACAGCCGTCTACGCCTATAGATACTTATAAGTATGACAGTGACAGTGGCGAATTCCGGTACATGATGGCTATTCAACAAGGCCAGGTTTGTATGGCGTGCCACGGCGCCCAAGTTGCACCTTCAGTAAAGGAAACCATTTTAAAGCATTACCCTAAGGATGAGGCCACAGGCTTTGAACTTGGTGAATTGCGCGGCGCGTTCACGCTGACCTATTCGCCACAGTAACAACTTAAGTTAATTTTGTATCAGCTAAAGCAAGAGCTCTTTTCTCAACCGTTTTAAACAACGATACAACGTCCCCGTCTCCTTTTTATTTGTGTCAATTTTGTCGCCAATAGTGACAAAATTGGCGCAAGATTCATATTAGATCCTTGCGATGGATCAAAGTGCGCAACTTTTGCCATGGAATAATTGTCCTGCACAGTACGAATAGACTGTCATTCATCAGCTGTTGGTTCAGATTAACGAGAAAAGTGATGAATGGCATAAACCGTGCTCTAGCTGTGTTGAATGTTCATGTGATAACCACTGAATAACCAATAAATTCACTTAAGGTCAAGCGCTTATCGCGCACGAGAGACGAGGGAGATAACCCATGAGCGATACGTTAATAGAACTATCGCGGTGGCAATTTGCATTAACTGCGATGTTCCACTTTATTTTTGTACCCTTAACACTAGGGCTAAGCTTTCTACTTGCCATTATGGAGTCAGTTTATGTAATGACAGGTAAAGAGATATACAAGCAAATGACCCAGTTTTGGGGAAAGCTGTTTGGTATTAACTTTGCTATTGGCGTAGCCACAGGCTTAACCATGGAATTCCAGTTCGGCATGAACTGGTCATACTATTCCCACTATGTCGGCGATATCTTTGGCGCGCCTCTGGCTATTGAAGGGCTGATGGCCTTCTTCTTGGAGTCTACCTTCGTGGGCCTGTTCTTTTTTGGCTGGGACAAAATGTCTAAGGTGAAGCACCTTATGGCTACTTGGTTAGTTGCCATTGGTTCTAACTTCTCAGCGCTTTGGATCCTAATCGCTAATGGCTGGATGCAGTACCCGGTAGGCGCTGAATTCAACTTTGAAGCTATGCGTATGGAAATGACCAGCTTCGCAGACGTTATTTTTAATCCGGTAGCACAGGTTAAGTTCGTTCATACGGTTTCAGCAGGCTACGTGACCGGTGCCATGTTTGTATTGGCAATTTCTAGCTACTATCTACTGAATCACAAGCATATTGCGTTTGCCCGTCGTTCGTTTGCGATTGCAGCTAGCTTTGGCTTAGCGGCTACCTTGTCAGTTATTGTTTTAGGTGATGAAAGTGGCTATGAACTAGGTGACGTGCAAAAAGTGAAATTAGCTGCAGTTGAAGCTGAATATGAGACGCATCCCGCGCCAGCACCGTTCACTGTTTTTGGTATACCTAACGATGAAAAAGAAAAAACCGAATACGCCCTTCAAATTCCCTGGGCAATGGGCATTATCGCAACACGCTCGTTAACCGAAGAAGTGAAAGGTATTAAGGATCTTAAAGAAGAGAATCGCGAGCGTATTTTAAGCGGCATCAAAGCTTATGAAGTGCTTGATGACGTAAGAAATGGTACCGCAACGGCTGAGCAGCGCGCCGCATTTGAAGCCAACAAAGACAGTCTTGGTTATGCAATGCTGCTTGAACCCTATACTGACGATGTTTCAAACCCATCAGAAACGGCAATTCAACAAGCTGTTGATTATAGCATTCCACCGGTGGCCCCGCTATTTTGGAGCTTCCGCATCATGGTTGCTGCAGGTTTTATTATGCTTGCATTGTTCTTGTGTGCTTTTTACTACAGCACAAAACACAAAATCACCAAGCCTCGCTGGCTATTAAAAGGTGCACTGTATGGCCTACCACTTCCATGGGTTGCGTGTGAAGCAGGCTGGTTCGTTGCTGAGTATGGTCGTCAACCATGGTCTATCGCAGAAGTATTGCCAGTGCATACCTCGGTGTCTAACTTGGCAATTAGTGACGTGGTAATCACCATTATAGCCTACACCGTTTTCTACACAGCGATGTTCATCATTGGCTTCTATCTAATGAAGAAATTCGCGAAGAAAGGTCCCGTTCCACCGGAAGATAAAACGACTGAAACCGAACTTGATCTTATTGACCTTGATGAGCAAGGAGCAAAAGCATGATTGATTATGAACTGCTAAGAGTCATTTGGTGGTGCTTAGTTGGCGTACTGCTAATTGGGTTCGCCGTCACTGACGGCTTCGATTTAGGGGTGGGCGCACTGCTTACCCTCATCGGAAAAAATGACAAAGAACGTCGCGTGATGATTAACACCGTCGGGCCTCACTGGGACGGAAACCAAGTGTGGTTTATTACGGCTGGTGGCGCCATTTTTGCGGCGTGGCCAATGATTTATGCTACCGCGTTTTCAGGTTTTTACCTTGCTTTAGCATTGACGTTAATTGCTCTATGGATGCGTCCTATTGGTTTTGATTACCGCAGTAAACTGCCAAACCCACAGTGGCGCAAAGCGTGGGACTGGGCGTTGTTTGCTGGTGGCATCATTCCTTCGCTCATATTTGGTGTGGCGTTCGGTAACCTGCTGCTAGGTGTGCCCTTTGAATTAGATAACACGCTTAAGTCAACGTATACCGGGTCATTCTTTGGTCTTTTAACACCGTTTGCTTTAGTGAGTGGCCTACTTTCAGTCGCTATATTGCTAAACCACGGTGCAACCTGGCTACAAATGAAAACCGATGGCTTTATTGAAGTTAGAGCCCGCGCCGTGTCAGTAATATTAAGTCTGGTAGGCGTTGCATTGTTTGTCATTGCAGGTTTTTGGGTAGCATTTGGTTTAGATGGCTTTGTCATCACCTCATCAATTGACACCATTGCTACATCGAACCCGCTTAAGAAAGAGGTAGCTATTGAAGCGGGCGCTTGGATGAGCAATTACAGCAAATATCCTTTCATGGTGATAGCACCTGTATTAGGTGTAGTAGCTGGCCTTGCCTGCGCGTTCTTCTCTAAGAAGGGAAATGCAGGTATGGCGTTTGTGTCAAGCGCACTATTTATCACAGGCGTAATTTTAACAGCGGGCTTCTCAATGTTCCCGTTCTTAATGCCAAGTATCACCATGCCAGAAGCTAGCCTTACGGTATGGGATGCAACGTCTAGCCATATGACGCTAAACGTTATGTTCATCGTTGCCTGTATCTTTGTGCCTATTGTACTGAGCTACACTGCCTATAGTTTTTATGTGATGCGCGGTCGTATCAAAAACGACGACCTCGACCAATCTCACACTATCTATTAAGGAGATATTTATGTGGTATTTCGCTTGGATATTAGGTGTTTTACTGGCGTGCTCTTTCGGCATTATTAATGCGATGTGGTTGGAAGCAACGGAAAACATGGATAGACCCGAAGACCAAGAGTAGAAGTGGAGGTAGGCTGGCCGCAAGAACACGCCGTGAACCCATCCGTGGGGGCTTCGCAGCGGCATCCCTGCCGCTGAGAGTTCTTGCAGCCAGTCCACCACCACTTCGAAGAGAAAGTGAAAAAGAAGCGCGGAATTATTGAGAGGTGGAGGAGGGCTTTTTTGCAGCCAGCCTACCACTTCAAAAAAAGTTAAAAATAAACGAAACAACAAAAAAGATAGAAACGAACAGTGACTAAAGAAAAGATTGCCAGCAGACAAACACTTACTAAATGGTGTAAGGAAATGGATAGCGCGCAATCGCTTGGCTTGCGCCGTTCGCTTATGTCACAGGTAGCGGTTAAGTGTTTGTCGCTTTTTTCTTTAATTATTGGCTTTTATTACTTTTCTAATATTGCTCAAGACTGGGTGGTGAATAAAACGCACGCTACCCGTGGCGATATAGTAGGGCTTTCTATCTGTTTAGCGTTGTGCTGGTTATTCCAAGGCGCGTTTAACGCCCTTTCCAGTAGGGGGAAGGTGAAGGTACTTGATAAACTTGAAGCACATTTGAAACAGGTGTTTGTGGCGCGTCAGCATGCGCTAATTCGCCAGCACTCTGTTTATTACTGGCAAACCCTTTGGCTGCAGCACATACAGGCTTTTACTGATTGGGCGCTAGAATATCGCGTGCAGCAAATGATCGCTGTAATAGTGCCACTGCTGGCTTTGGCCGTTATTTTCTATGTAAACCCCGTGATTGGGCTTGGTTTGCTACTGACACTGCCGGTTGTGCCACTTTTTATGATCATCGTGGGGAAAGGAGCGGCAGCCTTGCATCGCAAGCACTTTGTTGCGCTTGAACGACTGGGCAGTTTGTTTACTGACCGCTTGGCCGCACTGCCCATGTTGGCAAGTTTTCAGGCCCATCAAAAACAAACTGACCTGCTGAAACAAGCCAGTGAAAACTTAAATGCGCGAACCATGAAAGTGGTGAGTGTGGCGTTTCTATCTAACAGCGTCCTCGATTTTTTCGCCACGCTTGCCGTGGCCTTAGTGGCAGTATTTATCGGTTTTTCATTGCTGGGCGAATTAACTATTGGGCCAGCAATAACATTACAGCAAGGTTTGTGGGTGCTGCTTACTGTTCCCCTGCTATTAAGTGAAATGAAAAAGTTGGGTCAGGTATATCATCAAAAAGCACAGGCAGAGGCCGCGCAAGACGAACTATATCCTTTATTTTCTATTCCTATTCAAGTTAAAACGCATTCAGACGAAAAGGTGGGAAGCTATTTTGAAAGTATGAATAAACGACCAAGTGAATCTTTGCTTGCAGCCTCTCACTTTAACGTTTTTGAGATGGACGCGTCTCTTTATAGTTCATTATCTTCTTGTGAAAGCGAAACCCCAGTGCTGCTCTGCGCAGATAGCCTTAATGTTTCTAAAGGCGATAAAATTTTACTCAGTGGCGCTTCAGGCTCAGGAAAGACGCTACTTCTAGAAGCACTGGGTGGGCAGCGCCCCGCTTCCCACAAATTTAACGAACCGGTTGTGTGGATCACTCAGCACCCCGTGGTTACACCAGGTTCGGTACGAGAGAACCTATGCCTTGACGATAGCTATACGGATGAAGCGCTTAACGAGGTACTGCAAGCGGTAGAACTCGGGCCGTGGCTAGCGTTATTGCCTTATGGGTTAGACACGGTAATGACAGACTACCCATTACTGTCTGGAGGCGAAGCGCAGCGCCTGTCCTTGGCTAGAGCATTGCTTAGAAATGTTAATATATGGCTATTGGATGAGCCAACAGCGCATTTACCAGATTCCCAGCATCATAGACTGGCCCAACTCATCAACCGCTTAGGTGAGAATAAAACGCTTATATGGGCTTCACACAAAGCACTGCCCGCCAATTGGTTTACACACTTCTGGGCTATTAAAGACGGTAAGGTAAAAGTCGCTTCAATGGTTAGCCAAAACGAAAGGCAGGAGGCAACAAATGAATAATACGAAACCTGCCTATATAACGTTATTGCTCGCGCTACTGCATGGTGTAGCAGGCATAAGCATCTTGGTTATTTCTTCTTGGTTTATTGCCGTCAGTGCAATTGCGCCTGTGGGCTTTAACTATGTCATTCCTGCTGTTGTTATCCGCGCACTCGCGCTACTTCGCATTGCATCAGGCTACGCCAGTATGTGGGTAGGTCATAACGATTTGCTGGCGCGGATAGCCAATATAAGGTTGTCTGTATTTAGTCAGCTTGAAAACACGCAAATTAATGAAAAAGCATTAACGACAGAAGCGCTAGCACAACACACAGAAGAGCTTGCTAGCCGCTGGATTGCGTGGATAGCGCCACTATCTAGCGCAACGTTTATTTTTACGTGTCTTTGTGTCGTGGCTGTGGGGTTTGGCTTTCCTGGGGCAGGATTGCTTATTGCACTGTTTGTTGTGTGGTCAATCGCCTTGGTATTACAAGGGGTAGGGGCGCTTCGTATCGCTAAGCGTGCGACTCACGCCAATGCCCGATTTAGACAAGCGTCAACCAACTTTCTAAACAGCAGTGCTATCTGGCATTTAAGTACAGCGTTTACGAATACACGCGAAGGCAAAACGACCTGCGCAGATGAAAGTCATACTTTGCAAGGTCTAGAACACGACGTTGCCACAAACCGAGAGGCCGCAGAGGTAAGCGCTCCAGATATAAATATAAAAGACGTGAGTGCTAAAGTAGTGTGGCACGAAAAGATAGCGCAAAAAAATACCGCGGATCGCACGGCGTGGTGGTTTCAAGGGGTGGCGTTTCTATTGGTTGTGCTAACGATGTCAGGGGCCTTTTCCATCACACAGACGCTGCTTTTTGCACCCATCGCGATTGTCGTGCCTATGGTATTACTTGCGGCGCCCGATTGGGCGGGAAACGCTTTTTCAAGCATATCTAAGTTTGCGCAATACAAGCAAAGTGTAAAAGCGCTTCAGCAGATGAAAGCGACGCCCATTAAAATGCTTTGTGAAAGAGAGATAAACACCGCGGTAACGTTAACTGAGTTTTCGGTAACAGGTCGTCGCACGAGCAAGGTGAATACGAACTTGCCAGCAAGAGGCGTGGTTTGTGTTTCAGGTGCGTCTGGTTGTGGTAAGTCATCTTTGCTTCAGGGTCTCGCGGGGTTGCTTCCTGCTGACGGGAAACGAGAGATTGACGGTGTTAATATGCCACCTGGCTTAGTGACAAACTGGCGCTATGTTGAGCAAGAACCCGTTATATTATCCGGCAGTCTTGCCTTGAATTTAGACCCTGCTGGAAGGTGCATATCACACAGTGAATTCATTACGCTAATGCAAGAGTTAGGGTTGGAAAAGCTTTTGCCTTTAACGACGTGGGTAGGCAAAGCCGGAAGACCATTGTCTGGTGGTGAAAGAAAGCGCGTCGCGCTAGCTCGGGCTATTTTGGCTAAACCACGGGTACTACTTGTTGATGAGCCGTTCGAAGGCTTAGACATTCACACACAACAACGTGTGTGTGACGTGTTAAACCGCTATGCTACCGATAAGTTAGTTGTAATTGCTTCACATGTCACCCCTAAAGCCCTTGTGGTGCAAAAAAACGTACAGTTAGACGAAGCGAGCATGGTTGCCGTTAACGGTGAACATCGCGCTACTTTGTAGCGAACTGCTCGAAGTCCTTTGTAATGTCTTCCAGGCTTCTTCCTTTTGTTTCAGGGAAGAGCTTGGCGACCAGTATCAAGCTCACTAAAGCAAAGCTGCCGTATATGGCAAAAGTGGCGGCAGCCCCTAAATTGGCGAGCTCCCATGGGAATACCATTTGAACCAAGAAGCTTGTGAGTGAATTCACCATACCCACCAAAGAAATAGCCAGTGCCCGAGTTTGGTTAGGAAATATCTCGGCCAGCATGGCCCACATAACAGGGCCCAACGACATAGCGAACGAAGCAACAAAGGCAATGATGCCAAAAAGCACTAACGGCGCATTCATATTAATGCTGCTGGTAAGTAATGGCTGTTGATAAGTGTCGAATTCGTCGCTTGAAAGCACACGCTTAAGAGCGCGTTTAAACGCCACGTCTGAATAATAGGTATCGCTGGTTAACGGGGCTAACTTACTTGCTGAAGCGGGCGCGCTATGTTGAATTTCATCAATGGCCGATTGCTGTATTTGGTAAGTCGCTTGTTTAAAGCCATAAGTGCAAATAGCCATGCTGATAACCACGCCGGTTAGTCCTATTATCAACAAGGGTTTTCTGCCCCACTTGTCGATAGTAAGCATGGCCACAAGGGTAAACGCCACGTTTACCACCCCAATCAATACAGCCTGCATAAAGGCGGCATTCGTGCCTACACCGCTTTGCTCAAATATAGTGGGGGCATAAAAAAAGATAACGTTGATGCCGGTAATTTGTTGGGCAATGGCAATGATGATGCCCACCATCAAAGGAAAACGCATGGCTTTGGTTTTTAGAAAGCCGAGGCGTTCGCGCAGTGGCCACGATTTTTCTTTAAGGGACGAGGAAATGTCTTCGACCAGCACCTTTGCCTGTGCGTGGTCGAGCAAGCGGTTTATGACCTGCTCAGCTTCTTGGTGCTTGCCCTTTAACACTAACCAACGAGGGCTACGAGGTATAGTGAACAACAGGCTAAACCATACGATGGCAGGCACAATTTCTAAGCCCAACATATAGCGCCACAAATGGGTATCAATGCCCCATTCATTCACCCAAGGCGCACCGCTGTTACTAAGCTGCAATAAATAGTAGTTAGTGAAGTATGACAGAGCAAAACCAAACACGATATTAAGCTGATTGACCGAGACCATTTTGCCGCGGTTTTTTGGCGCACTGATTTCTGAAATATAGAGTGGCGCGATAATAAGCGAGCAAAATGCGATGCCCCCAATAAAGCGAGAGAGCACGAGCAGCTCAAAATTAGGCGCGAGGGCAGAACCCACCGATGAAAGCAAATAAAGAAAAGCAACAAGAATAAGTGCTTTGCGTCTGCCAATAGCATCGCTAACGCCGCCTGCAAATAACATGGCGATAAGAGCACCGAGCGTAGGCGAACTTACCACAAAGCCTTGTTGCCAATCGCTTAAGCCAAATTCTGCATCAATAAACCCATTAGCTCCTGCTATTACACTGGCATCGAAGCCGAATATAAACCCTCCTAGAGAGACAATAAGTGTGTAATACAGCGACGGAGACAGGGCTTTATTCATTTTATAAGTTGCCTAATGTGTCCCTATCAATCATCTCTGGAACGAATAGATGCTCAATGGGAATGGGGCTTTTAATGTCGTAAACATGTTCTAGCACCCAGAAAGCCGCCATTTCGCCCATTGCGTTAATAGGGTTATTGATAGTCGTGAGTTTAGGGTAAAGGTAGCGTGAAAAAAGCACGTTATCGAAACCGATAATGGAAAGCTGATCTGGAATATCAAACCCCGCTTCCCGTGCGGCTGTCATTGCGCCTGATGCCATTTCATCGTTTGCACAAACAAGTGCAGTTAACTCAGGGTAGTTTTCCTGTAGATAGAGCATGCCTTCTTGGCCCGAAGACTCATGGAAGTCACCTTCAAACATGCTAGTTTTGGCAAAAGGAATTCCAGCCTCTTCTAGCGCTTTCTTGTGGCCAGAGAGACGGTCGCTCGCGTCTTTTTTAAACAGCGGGCCGCTAATATAAGCAATGTGTTTGTGGCCGGCGTCGATAGCCGCTTTTGTCGCTAGATAGCCACCTTGCTCATTGTCGACGACAAAGCAGTTTTCATCTAGTTCATCTACTTTGCGATTTATCACAACAACATGAATTTTACTGTCGACAAGCTTTTTCAAGTAGTCATCGGACACGGCTTCCGCGTGTAAAATTAGCGCGTCACAGCGGCGGCTTTTTAAAAACTCAATGGCCTCGTGCTCTCGCTTTTCGTCAACGTGCCCAGCAGTAATAATGACGTGTTTGCCATTTTGTTTGAGTACGTTTTCAACGGTACTCATCAAATCACCGAAGTAAGAGCCATGCAGTTCCGATACAAGCAATCCAACGCTGTTGGTCCGGTTCGATGCCAGAGACTGCGCAATAGCGTTAGGCTGATAGCCTAGCGATGCCATTGCGTCTTCTACCTTTTTACGGGTGCGTTCGCTTACCTTCGCGTTTCCATTCATAACACGAGAAACGGTAGCGAGAGATACGCCTGCTGCTTCTGATACTTGGTAAATTGTTGCCATACGGTTTTTAGTACTTGTCCTTATTTGATACCGCTAATGTACCCATTTATCCGGCTCTTCACCAGTTTTGAATAAGCCAAAGCACTTTGTTTTAACGTGCGTTTTTGGGTTTTGTAATCGACGTAAACAATGCCAAAGCGCTTTTTGTAGCCTAGCGCCCATTCGAAGTTGTCCATTAAGCTCCAGGCAAAGTAGCCTCGTATATCAACACCTTGTTCGATAGCACTATTCACCGCATTAAGATGGGTATGAAAGTATGCAGTGCGATCGTCATCGTTTACCTCGCCATTAACAAGCTCATCATCCATAGCGGCACCATTTTCAGTAATGTAAATAGGTGGCAAGGTGTAACGTTGGTGAAGGTCTACGAGTAATTCGGTAAATGCATCAGGTGTGATTTCCCAGCCCATTGCGGTTAATTCAGTGGTTGTTGGTGGAACCACTTCAAACCAATCGTTATCAGTACCTTCGTACACCGTACGGGTGTAGTAGTTAATTCCCAAATAGTCGATGGGTTGCGAGATGATCGCCATATCACCTTCGTGAATATCAGGCTTATCTGCATCATCAAGTCTATCGATTACCTCAGGATACTTACCTTCGACAATGGGCGTTAAGTACCATTGGTTGTGATAATCGTCAGCGAGCTGTGCTGCACGCTTGTCTGCTTGAGAATCAGTGGCGCCATGACAGGTACTGAAATTAAGAACGATGCCGTTTTGGCTATTAGGGCAATACTTATTCAGTACCTTTAAAGCTAAACCGTGAGCTAGAAGCAAGTGGTGGGCAGCTTTTCGGCCGTTGCCAACACCTGTTATTCCAGGTGCGTGGATACCGACTTCATAACCTAGGTAGGCTGAGCAAAATGGTTCATTTAACGTGGCATAAGCATGCACTTTTTCGCCCAGCGCGTTTGCTACCACTTCAGCATACTGCGCGAATGCGTAGGCTGTATCTCGATTTAACCAGCCCCCTTGGTCTTCTAAATACTGAGGCAAGTCCCAGTGGTAAAGCGTAACGAACACTTTCATACCGCGGCGCTTAAGCTCATCAACCAAGTTGATATAAAAACGAATGCCTATTTCATTCACGGTACCGTCTTGGTTCATCACACGAGGCCAAGAGATAGAGAGTCGGTAAGCGTCCACACCTAAATTATCGATAAGCGCAACATCTTGTTTCCATAATTCAATGTGTTTACATGCTTCATCGCCGTTAGTGCCGTCCTCGATGGTATTTTCTTGGGCGCAGAACGTGTCCCAGATACAGTCTAAGCGGCCGTTCCGGTCGCCCTCTATTTGAAAGCTAGAGGTAGCCACACCAAACAAAAAGTCTTTCGACAACATCATTGAGTTGGAGGGTAAGTTAATTTCTTGCATCTTAGAGGTGTCCTGGCATTAACAAACTTTTCATATTGGCCGCATAATCATTTGGTCAAATAACATGATATTTACATTGAATTAGAAAGCGCTTCATGTAATTATTTACTTTATGTAAGCGCTTACAAAAAATTTTAAGATGAGATGTAAGCGCTTTCAAATGTAAATGTAACATTAACTAAAAAAATAGCAACAGAGGTTACCCGTGGACATACCAGCGCAACCGAATACGCAAGATGGCGACAACACTGTTTCTAACGGTAATTATCGCTTTGCTCTTATCTCTCTCACTACGCTATTCTTTATGTGGGGTTTCATCACTTGCTTAAATGACATTCTGATCCCTTATCTCAAAGGGGCTTTTAATTTAAGTTTTACCCAAGCAATGCTTATTCAGTTTTGCTTTTTTAGCGCCTATTTTATTGTCTCTCTTCCAGCGGGCATGGTGGTGTCGCGAATAGGGTATCAAAAAGGCATTGTACTAGGGCTTGGCATCGCGTGTGTGGGCTGTTTGCTTTTCTTTCCTGCTGCTTCTAGCCAAGTGTATGCCGTTTTTCTCTTAGCGTTATTTGTTCTGGCATCGGGTATTACTATTTTACAGGTGTCGGCAAACCCTTATGTAACCGCGCTAGGAAGCCCCAAGACTGCGTCTTCTAGGCTAACCATGACACAAGCTTTTAATGCTTTTGGTACAACCGTCGCCCCCTTCTTTGGTTCGTACCTAATGTACGGCGCGACAGGGGAACACGGCGCAGGCTCACCGAGTGCCTCTGATGTGCAAGTGCCCTACCTTATCTTAGCGGGCACCTTGCTGCTAATTGCGCTTATTTTTATGTACTTGAAACTGCCAAAGCTAAACCACACCAGCTCTAATACCGGTGTGTTTAAAGGAGGAGCCTGGCATCACAAACACTTGGTGTTAGGTGCTGTTGGTATATTCATGTATGTAGGTGCTGAAGTTGCTATTGGCAGTATGTTGGTTAATTACTTGGCTAGCCCTGCTGTTGGTGGGCTAACAGAAGCGAAAGCAGCGCAACTTCTCGCCTATTACTGGGGCGGCGCTATGGTAGGTCGCTTTATTGGCGCTGTCGTTATGCAAAAAGTTTCCGGAGGCTACGTGCTAGCCTTCAATGCGTGTATCGCTATTGCATTGATATTGTTGTCGCTTTCAAGCACGGGTGATTTAGCGCTGTGGAGTATTTTGGGTGTAGGTCTGTTTAACTCAATTATGTTCCCTACCATATTTAGCTTAGCGCTCCATCAACTGGGCAAAGACACGCCACAAGGTTCAGGCATTTTATGTTTGGCCATTGTCGGCGGTGCCATTATTCCGCTATTACAAGGAATGCTGGCCGACTCGATTGGGGTCACATTGTCATTCCTATTACCCGCTTCGTGCTATCTCTACATTGCTTACTATGGCCTTGTAGGAAGTCGCGTATCTAAATTTCAAACCACTGAAAAGTAACGAGGATTAATCATGCGAAAAAGTCTAATCGCGAAGGTTGTTACAGGCGCATTAGTAGGTGTTTTAGTCAGTGCTTGCGCAACCGATGAAGACGCTTCTTCAGTTAACAGTGCCTTAGAGAAAACGAATAAAGCCAGTGAGATCTGGCCCAAGTTAGATATCGAAGTAAAGTCAGACTCTGCTGTTGAAAAAAAGGTTTCAGATATTCTTTCTACCATGACCCTGGAACAGAAAATTGCGCAGATGATCCAGCCAGAAATTCGCAATATTACTGTTGAGGATATGCGTAAATATGGGTTTGGTTCTTATCTTAACGGCGGTGGTGCGTTTCCTAACAACGACAAGCATGCAACCCCTGAAGATTGGGTTGCGCTTGCCGAGAAACTCTATCAAGCCTCGGTGGACGACAGCCTAGATGGTTCAAGTATTCCTACCATGTGGGGTACCGATGCCGTGCACGGTCATAACAATGTTATTGGTGCGACCTTATTTCCCCATAACATTGGTTTAGGCGCGGCTAATAACCCAGACTTAGTAGAGAAAATAGCGCATATCACCGCGAAAGAAGTGATGGCAACGGGCATTGATTGGGTATTTGCGCCCACGGTTGCCGTTGTACGCGACGACCGTTGGGGCAGAACCTATGAGAGCTACTCTGAAGATCCTGCGATTGTAAGAGAGTATGCTGCTTCAGTTGTTAAAGGTCTTCAAGGTTCTGCTGACAAAGATTTCTTAAGCGACCAGCGTGTAATCAGCACAGTAAAACACTTTGTGGGTGATGGCGGTACTGTTGGCGGCGACGATCAAGGTAACAACGTGGCTAGCGAACAAGACCTGTTTGATATTCACGCGCAAGGTTATGTGGGTGGTCTAACGGCTGGTGCGCAGTCGGTTATGGCATCGTTTAACAGCTGGAATGGCGATAAGCTTCACGGCCATAAATATCTACTAACCGACGTGCTGAAAGACCAGATGGGCTTTGACGGTTTTGTGGTAGGTGACTGGAACGGCCATGGGCAGGTGAAAGGGTGTAGCAACGAAGATTGCGCCCAAGCTATTAATGCAGGTCTAGATATTTTCATGGTGCCAAATGACTGGAAGGTACTATACGACAATACCCTTGCACAGGTGAAAGATGGCACCATAGCGATGTCGCGCATTGATGATGCAGTGCGTCGTATTCTGCGTGTAAAAGTGCGCGCAGGCCTTTTTGATAAGCCAAGCCCTGCAAATCGTCCATTATCTGGCGATCGTTCTTTAATTGGTAAAGCTGAGCATCGTGAAATAGCGGTCCAGGCGGTACGTGAATCGCTAGTGCTACTTAAAAATAAAAACAAAACCCTGCCATTATCTGCCGGCAAGCGCATATTGGTTGCCGGTGACGGCGCTGACAACATTGGCAAGCAGTCCGGTGGATGGAGTATTACGTGGCAAGGTACCAACAATACTAACGAAGACTTCCCGGGCGGCACCTCCATTTACGATGGTATTAAGCAGCATGCTGAAAGCGCCGGAGGAGACGCTATCCTTTCTGTAGACGGTTCATTCGAAGAAAAGCCTGATGTTGCCATTGTGGTATTCGGTGAAGAGCCTTATGCCGAAGGGCATGGCGATAGAGAAACGCTAATTTACCAACACGGCAGCAAGAAAGACTTAGCACTACTTGAAAAGCTGAAGTCACAAGGTATTCCAGTTGTATCTGTATTTATCAGCGGCCGCCCTATGTGGGTAAATGCAGAACTTAATGCCTCTGATGCGTTTGTCGCCGCATGGCTACCGGGCTCAGAAGGCGCGGCAGTCGCAGATGTGCTTTTTGGTAAGCAGGACTTTAAAGGCAAGCTTTCATTCTCATGGCCGTCTGAACCACAGCAAATTGTGAATAAAGGCGATGAAACCTATGAACCGCTTCTGCCTTATGGCTTTGGGTTAACCTTTGACGCTGAAAATGTATTGAGCGATACGCTAAATACCGAAATTAAAGTGAGCAATGACAGCAATACGCCAATGGAAATCCTAAATGGGGCGGTTCAGTCTCCATGGGTGCTATGGCTTTATTCGGGTGATGACTCACTAACGGTTAATGCAAGTACACATACCGTTGGTGCCCTAACTTATCGTACTGTCGACAAAGAAGTGCAAGAAGATGCCCGTAAAATTACCTTCGATGGGTCTGAATTTGCCGCTATGCGCTTTGCAAGTAAGAGCTTCTTCCGCGAAGATTTAAGCGCACAACTACTTACTGAAGGTGCGTTAAGCTTTAACGTGAGTCGTCACTCAGATATCACGCAGCCTGTAACGGTTGGTATGAACTGTGAAGGCGAAGGAGATACTGCGGGCAGTTGCTCAACGCAGATTGATATTAGCGAGCAGCTTAAAGCAATGCCTGCTGATACGTGGACGAACGTAAGCATTGACCTGCAGTGCTTTGTTGACGAGGGCATTGACTTCACCGGTCTTGTTGTACCGTTTGAACTAGGCAGTGCAGGTAAAGCAAGCTTGAGCGTGGCAGATATTCAGTTTACGCCAAATGCAGCAGAATCAGCGAGTATAAGTTGCCAAGGTTAAGCTGAGGTTACACCCCTTAACCTAAACCTTCGAAAAAGCGTCGCCAGCACATAAATACTGGCGACGCTTTTGTTTTTTGGGGTCGACAGACCTCTGCCCACCTATTTCCTACCGATCTAATTATTATTGCGCTGCGTAGCAAATTTTATTGTTACAAACAATTTGTTTCGGATGAAGCTGGTTTATGCACGCTTTTATCAATCTCGTGCTCATTCACTTCTCCAGTTTATTTACAGGGTGGTAATATGACAGAAGAAAAAACGGTTACACCACACCTCTTTCTCGCACTTGCGCCCGTTGTATTAACCCTTTTTATCTTGGGTACTCAAATATTCTACTTCGGCGTCTTTGAACCCCATATACCACTTGCCATCGGCATTGCTTTGACCAGTTTTGTTGGGACTTATCTTGGTCTGACGTGGGAAGAAGTACGGGCAGGTATTTTTAAAGTCATTCACGTGGCCTTACCGTCGGTAAGTGTGCTTATTGTTGTTGGAATGATCATAGGTATTTGGATAGCCAGTGGTACTGTACCTACCATTATTTACTATGGGCTAAAGACTCTTTCTCCTCAGATTTTTTTAGCGGCTGGCATGGTTATCTGCGCAGTGGTCTCTGTTTCGTTAGGCACAAGCTGGGGCAGCGTTGGGACGGTTGGGCTTGCGCTAATGGGGATTGGCGAAGGGTTCGATATACCCATGTATTGGACGGCAGGGGCAGTGGTCTCCGGGGCTTTTTTTGGTGATAAAGTTTCACCTTTGTCAGACACAACGAATCTTGCCCCAGCTGTTACTGGTACTGATGTGTTTTCGCATATCAAGAATATGATGGCCACCACCATCCCAGCCATGGTAATTGCGTTTTTAATTTACCTTGGGGTTGGTTTTTTTGTCATTGATGCTCAGAGCGTGTCGTTTGCCAAGATTGCGGGTATTACCACGGCACTGGAAGATAATTTCACCATTTCTGGCTGGGCACTATTGCCAGCACTGATTGTTATGGGGTTAGCACTTAAGAAGATTCCGCCACTTCCTGCATTATTTGCTGGTGTCGTAGTGGGAGGTGTATTTGCCATGTTTATGCAGGGGCAAAGCCTGCAGGCTGTATTCGACTATGCAAATAACGGCTACTCCATTAATACCAATATCATTGAAATAGATAGTCTGCTCAATCGCGGTGGTGTTCAGTCTATGATGTGGACTATCTCATTGGTGCTTATTGCCCTTGGTTTCGGTGGGGCGTTAGAGACAACGGGCTGCTTACGAAGCATCATTAATGCAATTAAAAGCAAAGCCAAAACCTTTGCCGGTACGCAAGTTGCGGCGGTAGGAACGGCGTTTGCTACTAACCTAGTAGCTGGCGACCCATACCTATCGGTTGCCTTGCCGGGAAGGATGTATTCTCCCGTTTATCGGGGTATGGGCTACTCTACGCTTAACCTGTCGCGAGGTATTGAAGAGGGGGGAACTTTGATGTCACCGCTTATCCCTTGGAATGCCGGTGGCGCCTTTGTTATATCGGCACTCGGCCTTGGTATTTCAGGCGCTAATTTGGAAAACTTGCTGTACATCCCTCTTGCTTTTGCATGCTGGACCGCTCCCCTAATAGGTATATTCTATGCCTTCGTTGGCTGGTTTTCCCCTAAAGCTACAGACGAAGAGCGTGAACAGTGGAAGGCGTCGGGCGCGGCAATTGCTAAGTTTAACGAAGATGGAACGCCGGTTACTGATTAGCGTTTTTGCAGAATGGGCGAGCTAAACTTCCGTTGACCTTCTTACTTATGATCGGTATTACCTAACCGGTAAGAATAGCGGGCCTCGTGAAGGGGCTAAACGTGTATTTACAAATAGACTTAGCAGGCACAAAAAAAGGGCCTTAAAAAGGCCCTTATCGTAAGTGCTTATTAAACTTAGAAGCTGTATCTAGCACCTAGCGTGTAGCGAGGGCCATACTGACGAGCAAATAAGAATTGCTCTTCAAAGCGGCCGTAACCACGCTCGGTTTCGTCGTTGATGTTTACACCTTCTAAGAACACGGTTAGGTGCTCATTCACATCGTAGTTGATGCTGGCGTCAACCTGACCAAACGTATCGAACTGAGTCGCTGGGTTATCCGCCGAGCCTTGTGCTTGGCCAATGCCTACTACGTAGTCTGAACGCCATGCGTAAGTGACTTTTACAGACAGGCCTTCTTTCTCGTAAAACACTTGGAAGTTAGCTGAGTCACTGATACCTACTAGCGGGTTTTGTTGCTCTAGGTTGTATGGGTCGTACTCTACGTCACCATCAACCAGCGTCGCGTTGGCACCAAAACCAAAGCCCGTTTCACCAAAGGTGTGTTGAACAGCAAGTTCGATACCTTCAACGGTTTTAGAATCATCAAGGTTACGCGGCTTAACCACATTCCACTCGATAAGCGGGTCGTCTGAGTTAGGCTCAACAACGCCGTCTGCATCAGCGTAGCCCGCTTCTCTGAAGTAGT
Organism: Alteromonas mediterranea DE; assembly: GCF_000020585.3. Classification (NCBI taxonomy): domain Bacteria; kingdom Pseudomonadati; phylum Pseudomonadota; class Gammaproteobacteria; order Alteromonadales; family Alteromonadaceae; genus Alteromonas; species Alteromonas mediterranea. The sequence continues at coordinate 4,156,202 of NC_011138.3, read as the reverse complement.
CGTAAATGTTACTGTCGGTCGCCTGAATGCCTTCTGCCTGAAGCGCAGAAACAGCTTCTTGCCATCTTGGGCCTTGGTAAATATCGTTAAGGCCGTCAAAGGTTTCAAGCCTACCTTGGGTGTCGATATAATTCTTCACTGACTTTCTGAACAGGCCTACTGACGCATAGCTTGCTTCGTCATAGTACCATTCGAAAGATAAGTCTAAGTTAGTCGACTCATAAGGTTTAAGGTCGGTACTGCCTTCAGATACTACCCTCGAGCCAATTTTAGGACTCCCGCTAAATGAACGTCCGCCTTGTAAAAAGCCGATAGGTGCACGGGTAATTGATTTACCCCAAGAGAAACGGGCAACAATATCGTCTGTCACATCGACTTTTACGTCGAACATAGGCAGAAGCACGTCGTACTTACCGGTGAAGTCTTGCTCTTCAACACCCTCTTGGAATACGGTAATCCATTCACCCGCTGCAACCCAGTTTACTTGGATAGGAACGCGAACTTCCGCGGTGCTAGGTACCTCGGTTTCTTCGTAGCGAAGACCTGCATTAACCTGTACATAGTAATCGCTAACTTCAAAGTCCCACTCTGTTTGCACATAGATTGAATCTGTTGTTTCTTCTACGTTGCTTACTGAAGGATCGCCGCTGAAATACGGGTCGATGGAATACGCGTTGCTCTCACCCACCACGTCAGCAGTGATGAATTGAAGTTGACGAGCAATGGCTTCATCAAAGTCAAAGGTGTAGTAATAGCCAGGGTTCATGCTCGCACCACCACCGTCAAAGGCATCTAAGAAGCCTGACGTATCGTTACGAACAAACATGCTGTCTGGGAAAATTTCAGTGAAAGATGGGCTAAAGCCAGGTCCGCCGCGTAGTCCGCTCCATGCGGTAAAGCCAGTCAAAGACTGTTCTGTGCGAGCTACACCGAAGTCGATTTTGACAAGCGGGATGTCCCACGTAGAGTTGTACCAGGTGCCGTCAAGCTGCAGCTGCTCGATGTCAGAGCGGCCCGGTGAATAGATAAACTGGCTGAAGTTAGAGTCAATTTCACTCGGCATGATTTCGTTAGTGCCGTTGTTCCAGTTAACGAAGACCTGAGGGATTTCACCTTCACGGTAGTCATAAACTTTTGAATCCAGTTGATTTGAACCCAAAATAATCTGTCCAGAACTACCTAGCCCTTCATCATAACCGTTGTCAGTTTTGTTATACGAGTCGTGATAGTCTAAACGTAGGTGCCAGTCGTCATTTACCATCCAATCTAGGTTTACACCCAATGAGCGAGCATCAACGCGAGTTGTGTTTCGACTTGCTGTAAACGAACCGTCATCGCCGCTGATATCAGCATAAACGGCCGTACCGTTTTCATCGAGTTCGTAGGCATTGATATTTGCACCAAAGTTATTCCAAATACCCCAACCCACACTGTTAGTGCCGGTGGTTGCGCGAGATGCTGTGTAGTCGATGGTCGCGGTAAACTCGTCAACTGGACGGAACTGGAAGGTTACTTGGCCGTTTTGACGCTCACGCTGCACGTCATTGATGCTGTAGTTCATGTCTTTTGGAAAGAACGCCGCATTAGTAATGTTAGTGCGGTTATCAACAACATTGCTTGGGTCTATGTTTTGAGGCAGATCGTCGTTTTCTTGCAGTACCCACCCTTGAATATTTGCTGACTGCTGCTGGAAGTCACGCTCTTGGTGTGAGAATGACACGCCGAATCCGAACATGTCATCTGCAAACGTATTAGTATAAACGCCTGCAATCTCTGGCGTTACATCGTCACCCGCTTCGTTAGATGTATCGTAAATGCCCTTAACCGAAATAGTCGCATTTTGGCCTGACTGAGCCAGTGGCTTCATAGTGATGATATTTACCGTTGCACCTAAGCCGCCGCTCGGGTTTTCTGCGCGGGCCGTTTTCTGAAGCTCTAGCGTGTTTACGCCTTCAGATGAAAGGTTGGCAAGGTCGAAAGAGCGGGTAAAACCTGTGCCTGGCATTTGGCGGCCATTAAGGGTTACCAAGTTGAACTCTGGGCCAAAACCCCGCACGGTAATTTGGCTACCTTCACCGTTGCTTCGGCTGATAGTTACACCCGTAATGCGCTGCAATGCTTCAGCGAGGTTAGTATCAGGAAATTTACCCAGTTCTTCTGCTGATATAGCGTCAACCACACCGCTTGAACTGCGTTTTAAGTCCATAGAGCGGATCATACTGCCGCGAATACCGCTAACCTGAATAACTTCTACTTCGCCCTCTGCAGGTGTCGCTGTCTCAGCGTCTTGCGCGTAAGTAGGTAGTGCGAGTGTGGAGCCCATCAACAACGCCATTGATGTGGCAAGCTGGGTCTTCTTAAAAGATGTGTTTTTCATAATTGCCCTACTAATTCTTATCAAATGGAGAGTGCCGCTTTAGGGTGCTAAAGCGGCATCCGCTTTGTTACTGTGCGGCTATTTCTGCATTATCAACGCGGTATACTGCGCCTTCACCTGAACCCCATGCCGGGAACATCATAATGACGTTGATGGCGCTGATGTCTAAGCCCGCGTCGTACAGGGTTTGAAGCGGGAATGTATAGATTTGCCATTCGCCTTCAACAGGATCTACACCTTCAAGGCTTGCTGAAATCGGTAGCTCAACCGCCGATGACACATTGATAGACTCAATTTTAAATAACCAAGGCGCCGATGCGTCGTTAGGCATTGAGCTTACTTTCATCTCAAAGCGCACTACACCGTTTGTTAGTAGCGCAGATGCGTCGTACGAATGACCGTCATCAGCAATAATACCCATTACTGTTGGCGTTGCGCCGATGCGGAATTCAGCTACCGTGCCGTGCTCTGCATCGTCTACTTCTTCAGTGGGTGTTGAACCGCCACAGCAATCCCAAATGCGCCATTGATCAGCAGCTGTATCTGCAAATAGAGTAAGGCCGCCAGCAGGTGCTTCTGCGCCGTTGTCAGGGTGGAAAATTTTAACGTTGTCTAAGCGATAGACTGCACCTTCACCAGTGCTCCAAGCAGGGAATACCATGATGACGTCAATCGCGCTTACGTCTAAACCACGGGCCTGTAAATCTGAAATAGGGAAAGTGTATGTTTGCCATTCACCTTCAACAGGGGCTTGGCCTTCAACGCTATCGGCTAAAGGAAGTTCTACCGCGGTTGATGCACCGTTTGACTCAACTTTAAATAGCCATGTTGAATCTGGATTGGTTGGCGCACTCAACACCCGCATTTCAAACTGAAGTAAACCACCGTCTGTTAGCGCTGTGGCATCAAATGGGGTATCGCCACCGCCAGATTCAGAGCGAGTAATAAAGCCCATTACCGTTGGCTCTGCACCAATGCGGAATTCTGCAGTTAGGCCATGCGCTTCATCATCCATTTCTTCAGTTGGCGTAGAACCACCACAGCAATCCCACATAGGCCAGTTAGGGTTTTGACCGTCCTCGAAGATAACTAACTCAGGGTAGCTAACGCCACCTTCCTGAGAAATTTCTACGTTCGCCATGCGATACACAGCACCGTTACCTGTATCCCATGCAGGGAAAACCATAATGACGTCGATGGCACTGGTATCAAGGCCGGCTTGTGCTAGCGCGCTCAATGGAAATTCATAAGACTCCCACACACCTTGTTCTGGTGTTGCGCCGGCCGTGTCTGCTGGGCCTACGTAGCCGTTCATCAAAGGCAGCTCAGCAAAGGTCGAACCTTCTGAGCTTTCTACTTTAAATAGCCAGTTTGTCGTTGCATTGTTAGGAAGAGACGTCACTTTGAGGTCAAATTTAACGCTGCCCGTCTCTTCGATTGGTGAGGCGTCGAATGGCGAAGCTTCTCCTTCTGGGTCAGTAATAAACTGACTGCGGCTTATAAAGCCCATTACCGTTGGCGCTTCGTTAATAGTAAACTCGTAAACTTGTCCCTGCTCTGAATCTTCTACAAGTTCAGGTGTAGTGCCACCACAGCAATCCCATGCTGGCCAATTCGGATTTGGTGTTCCATCAAAGATAGTCAGGTTTTGTGGAATACCTGTAGATGGCGGAGACGGAACAGGCGCTGCACCTTCAACTAATGCGTCATCTAAAGAATCATAACCTGGGCGAACAGTTTCACAGCCTTTGCCAGTATCTGGGTCTGACGCACATTCATATACGCGTACATAATCTACTTCGAAGGTTTGACCTTCTGCGAATGCTTCAGCATCAATACCGGTTTCATTTACATTGGCTGGCCAATCGCCACCTACCGCAAAGTTTAGAATTAGATAAAACTCTTGGTCAAATGGCGCATTATCCCAGTGAGTTGTTAGCTCGCCAGTACCTTGTTCATAGTACTCAGCATACCAACCGCGGTGTGTAAGACCGGTAGCGTCGCCGTTGGCGTTATAACGTACTTCAGAGCGACGCTGGGTAGCATAAAGATACCCATCCATATACCAGCGAATTTCCCCTTCTTGCCATTCTACCGCGTAGGTATGGAAGTCATCGGCAGGGTTTGCGCCATCTGGTAATGAATAGGCTTGGCCAGAGCTATCGTTATTTGGCCATTCCTGACCGTAGTGAAGGGTGCCATAGATGTGATTTTCTGGATTACCTTCAGCGTTGGCCGCTTTTAGGTTCACTGCTTCAACAATGTCAATTTCACCAGAGCGCGGCCAACCGCCATATACTTCATCAGTAGGCATCATCCAAAACGCCGGCCAACTTCCTTGCCCTTCAGGCATTTTTGCACGCATTTCAATGCGTCCGTATTTAAAGTCGGCTTTGTAACGTGTATTAAGACGGGCTGATGTGTAAGGTTTTGGCGCACCTTCTTCGGCAGGGAGCGCAACAATTTTTAAGCTACCGTCAGAAACGAATGCGTTTTCTTCGCTGTCGGTATAGCACTGCGCTTCATTATTGCCGCCGCCGTTACAATCTACTTCATGGGTCCAGTTATCGTCATCGATACTAGCCCCATCGAATTCGTCGCTCCACACCAGCTCCCAGTCGGAAACGGGTACCGATGCGTCAACAACGTCAATATCTGTAGAGGTTGTTGAACCGCCTCCACAGCCAAATAGGGTAGTGACTGAGAGCGCGGCAGCTATCCGCGATAGTTGAGATGCTTTTTTCGTCATTGTTTTCAGCCCTGATCTAATGAAATTGGGTTTTTATGTGTGGCAACGGCCACGTAAAAAGCTTTTGTAAGCGCTTACAATTTGCGCCAAATAAAAATGGCTGTTTGAAAGCGCTTACATTACATTAAGCTACTGGCGTGTAAAGATCAATACTGTTCTCATAAATTTAACATTCTACTTAAGCTGAAAAATGCGCTGTTAAATTTTATTTTTGTTTTAATACAATGGTTTATTTGTTTTCTTATACCGAAGTATAGATTTTTGGTAAGTGTGTTCACGCAGCATTTACAAAAGGGTTAACGCACTTGTTAACAAGCTGTGTAAAAGTTTCTATTCGCAGAATTTTAGTCTTCAGGTATGCTCTGATTCAGGCCCAACTTGTGGATCTTCATTATGCATCACCACCATAGCGCTCGCGATAATCCTCACTCGCACAGCCATGATTTAGAGAACGCTGACTCTACGCGTATAGGCTGGGCTTTTTGGCTTAACTTTACTTTCACCATTATTGAATTTATTGGCGGGTGGTTAACTAATAGCGTAGCTATTATGGCCGATGCGGTGCATGACTTAGGTGATACCTTATCTATAGGCTTAGCGTGGTATTTAAGTAAACTAGGTAAGAAGGCATCCACTGAAAAGTACACTTACGGTTTCAAACGCTTGAGCCTAATGGGGGCCATGATAAATGGTGTCATTTTAATCGTTGGTGCTGTGTGGATACTTTCTGAAGCTATTCCTCGACTAGTTAACCCAGAAATGCCTGTTACTGAGGGTATGATGGGCTTAGCCGTACTCGGTATTTTGGTAAATGGCCTTGCTGCCTACAAGCTTCACGGCGGGCATTCAACGAATGAAAAGGTGCTTAACTGGCATCTCATCGAAGATGCCATGGGATGGGTAGCTGTTCTTATCGTTGCTATTGTACTTCATTTTGTAAATTGGCCCATCCTCGACCCTATTTTATCTATCGGATTTACCCTCTTCATACTGATTAACGTCATCAGGTATGTGGTGCAAACTATGTCGCTATTTCTTCAGGGAGTGCCTGATTTGGCGACACGTAATGCCATAAGTAAGCAGCTATTATCAATTAAACACGTTGAAGAAATACATCACGTGCACTTTTGGTCTTTAGATGGCGAGCAACACGTTCTCACTGCTCATGTGGTAATTAATTGCTTAATAGACAATGAAAAGTTGCGAGCTTTAAAGCAGGAAGTTAATGAGCGGCTGACCCCGTTTGGTTTATCTCATACCACGATTGAGTTTGAGCTGCCCGGTGAGCCGTGTAGAGATGATAAAGACCATTTACACACCCATTCACACAGCCACGCCCATGAAGAAATAAACTAACAATTATGTGTGGAAGTGGTGGCTTCTATAAATAGCCTAGTAAGGTTTAAATTTTAACGTTTTGCACGATAAGCGTTACGCCGCTCATTGCCAACATGGTTAGGGCTAAAAGCCTTACAGTTGCCGCGGGAACTCTCACCGCCAACAGCCGACCTATTCGAGTAAAAACAAGGATTACGGGAACTGCGCATAAAGCAGAAATAACCACTTCGCTAGATGGGAGGGTGCCTAGTGGCACTATAGCAAGTCGAATAAGAGAAGTGACGCTAAATACTGCCAATAGCGTAAATCTAATTTCGTTTATAGACCATGCTTGCCGGTAACACTGAAAAACAACAGGTGGTCCAAACGTAGAAAAAAGCCCGCCGAGTAGGCCGCCTAGCGCACCTGCTATAGAAAAACCATAAGCTCGCTCAGACGGCGTTGCCTGCTTTCTTTTTACTAAAAGAAGGCCGCAGCAACTTAAAATAGCTACGCCAAGCAATAGGTTTAGCCATGTAGTCATGCCAGCAGAAAGGTACTCAAGTAATGCATATCCTACTGCCATAAACGGAATGCCGCTCACAAGTAATAGGGTGAAAGCACGCTTGTTTATATGGTCTATATTTCGGGCAACCAAGCTAACGGAATTGAACAGACTAAGGAAGCATACTACGAAGGTGGTAGCAGTAAGCGGTAAAATATTAAACAAGGTAAAGCTAGACACCACCATAAGTCCAAAGCCAAACCCGCTTAATGTTTGAAGAAGCGTTGCAAGTCCTAAAAGCGCGAACATGGGAAGCAGTGTTTCTAAAAGCATTCTGTGTAATTCCTAATGTGAGTGCGATTTATGCCAAAAATGCGCTAAGAGTCTGGTTTTTCAGGCTAGTGCCAAAACGTCGTTGAATTGATTAAGGTGCCTAGTGAAAAGCGCAGATAGAAGCTTATACTGCCTAAAAACTAGTGTATTTAAGTTTTACCTAATTAATACTCTAGTTTTTTGTTTTTTTTCCGATACTTATAATACAACGCTACTTCAGACTAATGGTTAAGAGGTATTAACATCTGTTAGTCTGGTAAAAATAATTCTATAAAAAATCTACCGGTAACTACACATGTTTGTATCTCGCAGTAAATACGAAGAAAAAGACGCTGAAGTTCGTCAACTAGAAGTGAAACTTGAAGAGGCTCTAAAGAGAGTTGAGCTGCTTGAGACTGAAAACAGCGATTTACATTCTGCTATTGAAACGGCGACTAATCAGCAAGTGTCGGTAACTGAATCGGTGGTAGTGAAGTGCTTAATCGATGCACTGGGCCAGCTAGAAGGGGTTCGAGAAACGGTTCTGCATTCCTACGAACGCATCAACGCTGAGAGCCAGTCCATCGTTAATATCAATGAACTATTCAGTGAGTCAGCGTCGACATTAAATAAAATTGTTTCTGATATGAGTGGCCTAAATGTACAGATGGGGAGCATGAGCGAGCGTATTTCCGGCCTTTCCACTACTGCTGATAACATCAACAAGTTTGTTACCACAATTACGAGTATTTCTGATCAAACCAACTTGCTGGCTCTCAATGCCGCCATAGAGGCTGCCCGCGCAGGTGACGCTGGGCGAGGGTTTAGTGTTGTTGCCGATGAGGTTCGCGCACTAGCAACGGAAACGAACAAATCCGCCACGGAAGTTTCTGAGCTTGTAAACGGAATTATTCAATCTACGTCCAAGGCTGTTTCTGGTGTGAATGAGCTGCGGGGCAATAACGAGCAGTTAGAAACTGGTATTAACCAGCTTAACGGTAGCTATGAAAGCATGGTTCAACATTGCGATAGTATGAAATCTACAATCAGTGAAGGAGCTATGGCTACCTTTATCCAAACGGTAAAACTAGACCATGTTGTATGGAAATCAGACGTTTACGCAGTGATGTGCGGTTATAGCAGTAAAACAGCAGCGGAATTTAGTGACCACGTAAACTGTCGGCTAGGCAAGTGGTACAGTGGCAATGCAAGTACAGCGATCGGTCAAACAGCCGCATTCAGAGAAATCGATATTCCCCACGCGAAGGTGCACAGTAGCGGTATAGCGGCAGTGCAAGCTAAGCAAAATGGGAACAATGCTGAAGCTGATGCTAAGCTCATAGAAATGGAACAAGCAAGCGAACGGGTTATGACATTGCTTGACCGACTGATAAATTAACGCCCGTTAAGTATTATCGGGCCCTGTAAATTTAAGCGGCGTCACACAATGTGTGACGCGTGAATCTTGAGGCTGCTTAGTGAGTGAGATACCAAGTTCAACAGAACACGAACGTATTTTAGCGCTTGAAGCCCGCGTGAACTCTTTAGAGCGCCAGTTAAAGCGCCAAAAGATTGCGCGTAAAAATGCCGAATCCTTTCTAGAAACATATTCTCAAGACGCTTACCTTGCAAATCAAGCGCTCAGAAAAGCATTGAACGACTCTAAGCAGCGTGAGCGCGAACTGCTTTACTTAAACCGCACCGCTTCTCAGCTAACCCAAGCAAAATCTGGCGTAAGTTATATTTTTTCAGCGCTTGAATCGGCGGTTGAGTTTAGCGGCGCTTATTGTGGTAAAGCTTTCACCGTTAAGGACGGCGAATTATCGATAGGCGATGATGATCGAGTTCTTGCCAATGGCCAAGGTTGGATAACCTCTCATGACCTTGCAAAGTTAATTTTAGATGAGACGCCGTTAGATTTACGAGAAAGCTATTCCCACTGGTGCGTAAGCGCAGTCATACGTCCTGATACGCACAAAGAGGCACGGTTACTTCACTTTATGCATGAAATGTCACAGGGTGAATATACGTGGCTGGTGCTACTTACTAACGATGATAACCTTGAAGAAGAAACACTCTACGTTTTAGATACCACTAAATACTATCTCAATATTACCTCTCGATACCAAAATAAGAAAAGCGAGTTAGATAATCGTCAGCTTGAACTAAGCAACGTCAAAAAAGATCGTGACTTCTTGGAAGAGCGATTAGTCAGTGCAGATAAAATGGCAATGTTAGGGCAACTTGCCGCAGGTATTGCTCACGAGATTAACAACCCTATTGGCTATGTACGAAGTAATACGGTGGTTGCGAAAGACATTTTTAACGATTACCAACGTGCGCTTGAAGAAATTGGCAACTTGTGTACCCGGGCAGGTGGTGAGATAGAAGAACAATTTACAGCGCTTGAAAAGCGTTTTTCGCTTAAAGACAGCGCAATAGAAATAGCCCAAATGTTCGATGAATCCCATGAAGGGATAGAACGCATCATAGAAATTGTTAAAGCCTTACGCAGCTTCTCTTACCCCGGTTCTGGTAAACATACCCAGATAAGCGCTATTGAAGCGATGAACACGGTTATTAAACTTACTAACAACTTACATCGTTATCGCAATAATGTGGTTTTCGAAGTGCCAAAAGAAGACGTTTTCTTTAACGGTAACTCAGGGCAGATTCAGCAAGTTCTCATGAATTTCTTAACTAATGCCATATATGCTACACCACAAGGCAAAGGCATAACGTTGAAGGTAGAAAGAGATGAGCAGAACGTCATTCTTGTTATAGATGACGAAGGCGAGGGGATGTCTAAAGAAACGCTGAGCAAAATTTTTACGCCTTTTTTTACCACTAAACCGCCGGGGGAGGGCACTGGCTTAGGCATGTCTATCTCAATGACAATTGTTGAACAGCACAACGGAAAAATTATTATTGCCAGTGAAGAAGGGAAGGGAACAAAAGTATCGGTGATACTCCCTATAGCCTAAAGTATAAATCGCTTTTCTAACTCTCTGATAAAGTATAAAATTCCCTAATTTTTTCCATTTCACTAGACAGCAGATGTTTATGTTCTAGTCTTAGGGGAAAGCGATGATCGTACGCTTTGACGGACGAACGCTTTGCATAACGGAGAAAGCACTGCATGAGAAACAACCAGCCGGTTACTCAAAAAGAATACAAGTTTCCTACTCACCATCGACTTATTTCCTCTACCGACAAGCGCGGAGTTATACAGCATTGTAACGACGAGTTTGTTGAAGTAAGTGGGTTCAGTAGAGATGAACTAATCGGCAAAAATCACAATATAATAAGACATCCAGATATGCCATCGCCAGTGTTTAAGGAAATGTGGCGTACATTAGAGTCTGGCCAAAGCTGGTTAGGCTTGGTTAAAAATAGAAGAAAAAATGGCGACCATTACTGGGTTTCTGCTTTCGTAACGCCTGTTTACGAAGGAGCGACGATAGTGGGCTATGAGTCTGTTAGGGTTCCTGCTTCAAATGCGGAGACAAGGCGAGCATCGGGCATTTACGCGAGGTTGCAACAAGGAAAGTCTGCGGTATCTGCCACATCGCGTTTTACGCAAATGCTTATGCATATGGCGCCCTCGTTGTTAATAAGTGCGCTTTTAGTTGTCGCGCTTGGGTTAACTCATGGCTTAGCTGCTGCGGGCATTGCGTTTGTCGGTACGTTAGTTTTAGTCACTGTTCAACAAGCGAAAGGTAAAAAAGACTGGAATGCGCTGCTTTCTTTGAGCCCTAAAAGTTACGCAAACGATACCGTGGCCCAAACCTACTATGACGACGCCACGCATATTGCGCAAGCCAAGCTTGCGCTTGCCTGCGAACTGGCACGCAACAGAACGGCATTAACGAGAATTAAAGATGCATCAGCAAGTCTAGAAAATATCGCTAATACCACCCACCAACAAGCAGAAAGCACAAGCGCAGCGGTGGTTCAGCAAAACCAAGCAACACAGCAAATTGCATCGGCAGTTACACAAATGAGTCAAGCCATTCAAGAAGTGGCAGAGCGGGTGGAAAGTAATGCTATAAGTGCTCGGTCTGCGGCGGAAAACGTGGCAACGGGGAATGAAAAAGCCGAGCAGGCAATGCAGGCAATTGTTGCGCTGCGTGAAGCCGTAGAGTCAATTTCAACAACGGTAACTGAGCTTGCTCAGTCCACCAGTGATATTGGCGAAGCAGCCAATATCATCTCTACAATTGCAGAACAAACCAATTTACTAGCGCTGAATGCTGCTATTGAAGCCGCAAGAGCCGGTGAGCAAGGCAGAGGCTTTGCTGTAGTTGCCGATGAAGTCAGAACGCTAGCCTCAAAAACCCGGGAATCTACAGACAAAATTCACAATATTATTAATGAATTAGCAGAACGCTCTGAGCGAGCCGTACGTGTCTCGAATGAAGGGTTAACATCGGCTGAACACGGCAGCGCTATTGTTGAAGAGACCCGTGGGGCGCTATTTGAGATAAACAGCGCGGTGAAAGGGATAGCTGATGCTACGGTTGAAATGTCGTCGGCGGTTGAAGAGCAAAGCACGGTAGCAGAACATATCAATCAGCAGCTAGTTGAAGTTGCCGATGGCGCCTCGGAAACACAGCGTTCTTCAGAGGCCTCATTGGCGGCGAGTCACGACTTGCGTGCTACTGTAAATCAAGTTCACGAGCTAATTCTTCGTTTTAGTACAAACGAGAAAGAGGGAGAGTAACTTCTCCCTTTCTAATGTCGTGACTAATTACTGTTAAGCCCAGCGTGCAGGCCCCGCTTGTAAGCTGCGATGGCTGGGAACAACGACACCAAGTAGGTACAGCCTAATATGAGCAATACTATGATGACACTGCTTTGACTAAATAGTGGGCTTGATAAAAATAACCCGTACGTACTGCTTAGCCAAGGTTTGAACATGCTCATTAATACGGCAACCAGTGCGATGCTTAATGCTGCGCTAACAATAGTGAGTAGCATTGCTTCTAGCTGGATCAGTAACAGTAGAGTAAACGGGCCAGCGCCAATTGTACGCAATACGGCAATCTCCTGATAGCGCTCTCGCATTGTTGCTAACAGCATGGTTGCCAGGCCAATAAGGGCGCAAATCACTATTAAACCTGACAAACCTAATAGCAAGGCCTCTACATTTCCCATTATCTGCCACAATTCAGCCAGTGCCATACCAGGTAAAATTGCCATTAGTGGCTCTTTTTTACTCTGATTAATTTGATATTGCAGTTGTAATGCGGCTGCGCGGTTTTTCAGTCCTAGCATGACGACAGACACAGATTCAGGTGTAAATGCGTCACTATCATAATTGTCTTGAGTAGGCTCTTCATGTTCATGTTCATGTTCATGTTCATGTTCATGTTCATGTTCATGTTCATTTGTGCTGTGACCGTTAAGAAAAGCCGTTTTTTTACGTAACCGTGATGTATGCGCAGACTTAGGGCCTGAATGGGCTTTCTCTAACCCTTGTAATGTGACATACACCGCTTTATCTACTGGCGTTCCCGTTTTCTCGAGGATACCTGAAATAATAAAAGGGTGATCGTCATGGTTATTAAAAGAGACACTTCCAAGGCCGTGAGAAACAATTATCTTATCGCCAACCGTGTAGCCTAGTGAATCCGCAACATCAGCGCCTACAACGGTAGATAAAGGCTGCTCAAATACACGCCCTTCTGTCAGGGCTAAAGCTTGCTTGTCACCGTATTTAAAGTGTTCAAAAAAGCGGTTTGTCGTTCCTATAACTCTGAACCCTCGGTGAGTGTCACCTAATGAGAGGGGAATTAGCCAAGAAACCTGTTTATTCGATTTTAGCGACGCCACACTTTTGTAATCAATACCTTTAGTAGGCGTACCGATATTGAACACTGAAGACAGCAATAAATTCAACTGGCCGCTTGGGGCGCCAACAATTAGGTCAACGCCAGAAACGGTGCGTGTAAAGCTTGTTTTTACTTGGCTGCGAACAATATCTACACACAGCAGTAAGCTAATGCTAATGGTTATGCTTAAAAGGGTGAGTAACGCGGTTGTTTTTCTGCGTTTCAAGCTTTCGATGGCAATAGTGCTTAGCATTACAGGCTCTCCTGCTTAGGTTTGCTTGTATGCTTTACTGCGTGCGGTGGTTGTGTCGTTGATGGGAGGCTTAGTTCAGAAATACGAAAATGGCGGTCAAAATAGCGTTCCATCGCGTTATCATGACTTACAAATATCATGGTGCTGTCACTAGCGACCTCTTTCAGTAATGCCATAAAACTGTCACGGGCATCTGCATCAAGCGCTGATGTTGGCTCGTCCACAATTAATAGTTGAGGACTATTGATAAGCGCACGGGCTATTGCCACACGCTGCTGCTGTCCAATACTTAGTGCATCAGCTTTGGCATGTAAAACATGGGAAGGTAGCTGTAACCTATCAAGTAACTCACAGGTATTAGCCAGAACCTTTTGGCTACTATTGCCTTTACCTGAGAAATACGCGGCTGCGCTAATGTTTTGTGCAACCGAGAGGTAGGGGATGAGATTGAACTGCTGAAATACCACACCAATATTACGTGCTCTAAACTTGTCTCTTTGTCGATTAGATAAAGACGAGAACGGCTGTCCTAGCAAGGCAATGCTGCCTGCCGTTGGAGTAAGGGTGCCACAAAGTAAATTCAGTAACGTACTTTTTCCGCTACCAGACGGGCCGGAAAGAAACACATGCTCACCGCGTGATACTTGCCATTTTTCAATATTGAGTATCGGAGTGCTTTCTTTCGAATACGCAAAGTTTACATGACTAACTTCAATGGCGCTTTTACACTGAGTAAGAGCGCTCTTATTATTTATTATATTCACGCTAAGCCCAACCTAGGTCTTTGTTGTTATATATTGCAAAAGCAAACGATGCGCTCACTTGTACTAAAAGCAAGTTACCGCTTTGAAGTAATGCTATCAAATCACAATTGTATCAAATAGCATTTGGGCAAAGCGGCGCTTGCTCTTGTTATTTGCTCATTATAACGACGTGTTAGGCAAGTTAGCTTAAGGAATGTTAGCCATTAGCTTGAAGCTTTACCACTTCGGCGCTCTCATCTTCTAACACGCTTTCTGCCGTTGCGCCTTTAAAGATTTTGCTAATTTTATCTTTGTTCTTCGACAGCATAATAGTGAGCTCTTCCACAGTGCTATCGTCTAATTTGATACCTTTAGCCTGAATGTAATCAGCTAAGTTGTCTGCTGCATCGAGCATTTTGTCGTACTGATCAGCCTCTTTTTTATCGGTAGTTACCAATTTCTCTACCCCTTTGTGCGTAACAACATATTGTGTGGTAATGGCCATGGTAGGTCCCCCATTAGTTAAAGACATAAAAACTGTACAGCATTTAACTGTATAAATAAACAGTATTAAGGGGAATGTTTAGGTTAAATTTAGTCCGAAGGTAGCGTATTATACTTTAGTCTAGGCTGTGTGAACTTGTCACATTTACACGTTACGCTTCAGAATGCTTATGTAAGCTGAGGAAATTAAGTATATAGGGGCGGGCTTGAATCTTGACCGTATTCCATAAAAAGGACTTCTTTAAAGGTAATGGCAATGAACGAAGCAATTCAGCGCGATATTCAAGCTATAAACGCAATTGAAGCAATACCGCATATTATGGAAATCTTAGCCAGTACGCTTCGTTTACGGTTTATCTGTGTAGCCAGAGTAACTGAAGAGGCGTGGACTATGTGCTCAGTATTAGACAATGCTGAGTTTGGGCTGTCGCCTGGCGATGAATTAGAAATAGAAACCACATTTTGTCGAACGGTTCGGGCAAACAGAAAAGAAATTGTCATCAATCATGCGTCTGCAGATAATGAATATCGTGAAAACCCTATTCCTATTATGTACGGGTTTGAAAGCTATTTCTCCTATCCTCTTTACGATGCGAAAGGTGAATTCTTTGGCACATTATGTGGGCTAGACCCTGAGCCCCGTGAGCTGCGAACCGAGGCGGTTCACGGCCAAGTCAGTGCTTTTGCGAAACTGATATCCAATCAAATATTGTTGAACGATCATATTGAGCAAACGCTTACGCAGCTTAGTGACGCAAAAAATATGGCTCGTCTGCAAGAGCAGTATATCGCCATTCTAGGCCACGATATCCGCACGCCTCTGTCTTCTATTCAAATTGGTATAAGCTTTCTAGATGACCTAATCAAAGACAGTGAGGTTGCAAGTACGGTACAAGTACCGGTTTTTAAAGCGGTATCTCGCATGAAAAATAGCGTGCAGAGAATGTCGCGCTTGATAGAAGATACGATGGATTTTACGCACACCAGAGTAGGGCAGGGCTTACCGGTCAAATTAGCAGTATCTAATAACCTTAGTCAGCAGATAAATTATACCGTAGAAGAGTTGGCCACCGCTTACCCCAAAAGCTCAATACGTATTCATGTTGATATAACGCGCCCGTTAATTTGTGATGACAAACGGATTTGCCAATTACTATCTAACCTATTAAAAAACGCGTTAATTCATGGCGATATGTCATACCCTGTTTACGTGAAGGTTCTAACCAATAGCAACGATTTCATTCTTAGTGTACAAAACAGCGGCACGCCCATTTCTGATGAATCTAAGGCTCGTTTATTTCAACCGTTTTGGCGTAAAGAAAGCAATAGGCAGAATGAAGGTTTAGGATTAGGTTTATTTATAGCGTCAGAGATAGCAAAAGCCCACAAGGGTACGTTGGGGGTTAATTCTGACTACAATGGTACGGAATTCACGCTGCGTTTCCCCTTGCAAACCGTTTCTTCAAATATTTTCGAAAGCTAAGCCTGAAAACGCACTGGTTGATTAACACTTGTGCAATTGCGCCAGTGCACGTATAATGCGCGCCCTTACAGCCAACCTAACTCGTTCCTTGTCTCCATACAGTCGGCTGTACTGTCGAGGCTACAACCGTAAGGAGCTATAATGCGTCATTACGAAATCGTATTTATGGTTCACCCTGATCAGAGTGAACAAGTACCTGGTATGATCGAGCGTTATACTACAATTCTTAAGCAAGACGGTGGTCAAGTTCATCGTTTAGAAGATTGGGGCCGTCGTCAACTGGCTTACCCAATTGAAAAGCTGCACAAAGCCCACTACGTACTAATCAACGCTGAAGCGACTGCAGAAGCTGTTGACGAACTGGAAAATGCTTTCCGTTTCAACGACGTGATCCTACGTAACATGGTAATGCGCACTAAGACTGCTGTGACTGAGCCTTCTCCAATGATGAAAGAAGAGCCTCGTCGTGAGCGTCGTGACGATTCTGCACCTCGCCAAGAACGCGCAGAAAAGAAAACTGAAACCACTGAAGACAACGCTTAAGGAGATCACCCATGGCTCGTTTTTTCAGACGTCGTAAGTTCTGCCGTTTCACTGCAGAAGGTGTGACTGAGATTGATTACAAAGATATCGCTACTCTTAAGAACTACATCACTGAGAGCGGTAAAATTGTCCCTAGCCGTATTACTGGTACAAGCGCAAAATATCAGCGTCAGCTGTCTTCTGCGATCAAGCGCGCACGTTTTCTTGCGTTGCTTCCGTACACTGATTCACACAAGTAATTTGGCGAATATAAGGGTTAGCTAAGATGAATATCATCCTACTAGATAAAATCGCCAACCTTGGCGGCCTGGGCGACCAAGTGACTGTTAAGTCTGGTTACGCTCGTAACTTCCTTTTCCCACAGGGTAAAGCGGTTCCTGCAACTAAAGACAACGTTGAAAAGTTCGAAGCACGTCGTGCTGAACTTGAAGCGAAGATCGCTGAGCAACTAGCTGCTGCAAACGCACGCGCTGAAAAAGTTGCTGAGCTTGCTGAAGTTACAATCGCAGCTCCTGCTGGTGACGAAGGTAAACTATTTGGCTCTGTTGGTACTCGTGACATCGCTGATGCAATCACTGCAGCTGGCGTTGAAGTACAAAAAGCAGAAGTTAAACTACCTACTGGTACTCTTCGTGAGACTGGTGAGTATGACATCGACTTACAACTTCACTCTGACGTTATCACTTCAATTAAAGTGATCATCATTGCTGAAGCGTAATCGCTGACGTATTTGAAAAAAGCCGCTCTTCGAGCGGCTTTTTTTTGGCCTAAATTTCATGTCGAGTATCTTGTTGCTTAAAAATAAGGGTAAAGCGAAAGTATATTGGTAGACAATTTTAAAAGTGCTTTCTGCAAATCAACTATCTAAATAGACAAGTCGTCACTACTCACTCTTCCACTCAATTACACTCAACGATACCTTCTTATTGGCTTGTTACAAATAATGGGTGGTGAATTGCAACTTACTGTTTAGACTGTGGACTTCCGTCACAAAGCTTTTATGAGCGAAGAATTAAGGGACTAAAGCACGTGAAGCAGTATATCGCCATCTTTTTTATATCAATCTGCATGCTAGCTGGGTGTGCAACACCTAATCGAATAACAAGAGTTGATGATAGCAATGCGATAGTCGTTTACACCGATGAAAGCGGGTACGAGGATAGATTTAGTAATATGTACGACAGCTTCATGGCTTATCCTGTCACGTGTACTGAAGATTGCTACCCAGCGTCTGCCGATATTGAATGTGAAAGCGACATGCAAAATTGTCAGTTCGTTGGCAACAACCCGACAGTGAACTCGCACACCGGCTTTAACGTTACCTGGTTAGGGCACGCTAGTTTTTTACTTAACACCGCAAGTGGTGAGCAAATACTTATCGACCCTGTGTTTGGGCAGTTTGATTGGCCCGTTAATTGGGCTTTTCGATTGGCGGAGGGGTTCAGCCGCAACGAACCCGCTGAGGTAGGTGAAGACAAACTCGCACAAACCGATGCTGTGGTTTATTCTCATATACACTATGATCATTTTAATAAAGCCGATATTGCCGAATTAGGCACAAAGCCCGAGTATCTTGTTCCGTTAGGTTTCGCAGAGCACTTCCCTAATAGAGGCTATACGATTAAAGAGATGGCGTGGTATACGAGTAAAAAAACCGGCAAAACCGCTATACATTTTGTGCCCGCTCATCACTTCAGTAACCGGATTTGGGTGCCCTATTTATACGAGGATGACAATGCAACATTGTGGGGCGGTTGGGTCTTTGAACATGAAGGGAATACTTTGTTCTTTGCGGGGGATACAGGGTATTCACCACATTTCAAAGATATTAAAGCCCGCTTTGGTGACATAGATGTTTGCCTGTTACCCATAGCGTCTTATTTCAGCGAAACCTCACCTAAATGGTATCGCAAGGTTCACACCACGCCAGAGGACGCTATTGTTGCTTCCCAAGACCTTGGCTGTAAAGTCGTCGTGCCTTGGGGCTTTGGAAATGCTAGTTGGATGATGGGAGATAAAACCTCGCATTCTGCGCTATTTCGATTGATGAAAATGAAGCAACAGCTAAATACAACAATACCGTGGGTTATTCTAAATGAAGGCGGGCAGGTGTCTTTTTAACAGTTCACAAGATAATCTTGCGTAGCTCTAACGGAGTGGTTATTCTTTAATCTAATAAGGAATGCTTTTATATTCAGGGGTTGAATTTGTTAAAGTTTAGAACTGCGGCGTTAATTGTGTTTTCGGTGACTTTATGCGCCTACGCTGGGATTTTTATACACTTTTCTAGCCAAAACCCTACCCGTGCGCCTGCGCCTTTCACTGCATGCTTAGACAATTGCACTATGAACCTAGAGTACCGAGTGTCTAAAAACTATCAGCGCACCATGGTGAAAAATACACTCAACCAAATTTTCACATCCTACGTTGAGGCAGATGTGGGATATTATCTTGATTGTCACGAAAAAAGCTGCAGGCTTTGGGTGTATGTAAACACGCCTTCAAAATTAGAGCCCATTCTCTACCGCTTAGAGAATGAACTATCACCAATATTGGACACAGATTCGCACTATCACATTGATAACGAAGATAATGAAAGGTACTCCTTATATACCTATAGTCCAAAGCACTCGACTAACGCGCCTTAAGCACGATTTTCGCGCACTTCTCACGCCATTCATCATCCAGAACAGTGAGTTGAGCCAGCTTTCCAGCGAGTGCTTTGTCGGCTTTGGTGTGAGCACACTGCATTAAAGTGTGAATGTTAACGGTGTCGTCTTCACGGTGAAGCAACGTTACCTCGTCACCCACGTGAATAGCCCCTGTTTTAATAACACGGTAGTACCAACCAGTAATACCGCGCTCGCCCACAAATCTGTCTAAATTCGGAATGTTAAAACGCTGAGAAATCTTACTGCAAGGTGCCCGAGGCGCACTGACTTGTAACTCAACGTCGCCAAATTTCCAGATATCGCCGATATAAACGGTGGCATCGTCCATGCCCTCTACACTTATATTTTCGCCAATACTTCCTAATGAGAAGTCGCCCTCAGGGAAATGTTTTCTTAATGTAAGATAATTGGTTGGGTTGAATTGATGCAGTACCTTTTCAGGTCCTCCGTGAAGGCGTGTATTAGCTTGTTGGTCTTCATTGGTTCGATCTATGTGAACCGTAAGCGAGTTAACCGGGCTTTTGACAATGCTGCTTGGGGCTCCGCGAGGGCCCAGTGGCTTTGGCTTTCCGGCAAATAAGGCGTCAACACTAAAGGTAGGCAACATGGTCTCTCCCCAAAAATATTTTTGTCTATTTAAACCTTTCTACTATAGGGTACGACTAACCTTATAACACTAACAAGTGCTAATCGGCACCACGAATAACAAAGAGAAAATAATGGAACACACACAACAACGTGTTGTACACGCCAATGTGGTGTTCGGTAACAAAAGCGAAAATGAGCTGATATTAAAAGCGAAAAGTGGCGATAAACACGCGTTTAGAGCACTTTACGATGAGCATATTGGGCGCGTATACGCATTGTGTTATCGGCTTACCGGTGAAAAAGGGATGGCAGAAGATGCCGCGCAAGAGGTCTTCATTCAGCTTTGGAGAAAACTGAATAACTTTGATGGGCAAAGTCAGTTTTCTACGTGGCTGCACAGCGTAACCGCAAACATCACTATTTCTTACATGCGCAAGCAAAAGGGCTGGGTGCAACGCATGTTCAATTTAGAGAGTAGCGGTATCAGTGAGATGACAGCACAAAGCAGCAGTACTGACATAGATTTAGAAGCATTGGTTATTCGCTTTCCCGAAAGGGCAAGAATGGTGTTCGTACTGCACGCCCTTGAAGGTTACCGCCACGAAGATATTGCAAATATGTTGAATATGGCAGTGGGGTCGAGCAAGGCGCAGTTTTTCCGTGCCAAGCAATTATTGAAAGGCTTTATGGGAGTCGATGATGAGTGATTTTGATCAAAAGCTTACTCAGCATATTTCTGGGTTATCCAAAGAGAAGCAACCCGAGCGGGACCTGTGGCGAGGTGTAGAGCTAGGTATAGCATCGGCTCAAGACACCCCTTCAAGCGATGACGCTTCGTCATCTACGGTTACATCAAGACAGTGGATGGCGATAGCCGCAAGCGTTTGCGTAGTCACGGTATTATGGTTCGCTGCCCCCTTTGCGTTTAACGCTGATGAAAGTCGAAGCGATGGCTATGCGCTGATTGACGCAATGAGCATGCAACAGCAGCAACAAGTAAACAGTCTGCTAGCAAGCTATCAAAGTACGCCTGCGCTTACCCAGGACTGGCAGGAGCAGTTAAAAGAATTAGACGATGCCGCAGATGTTATTAAAGCGGCGTTGAAAGACGATCCAGATAACTCAGCATTAATCAAAATGCTGCATCATGTATATCAACAACAAATTGCCTTAATTGAGCGAGTGCACGCGCCAAAGTGGCAGCAAATTTAATAAGGGCTTTAAGATGAATATAAATATGAAAAATACATTATCGGAAACATTTACGCACATGTTCAACGCGTCTATTGGAGCTAAGCTTGCACTGGCTACTACACTGCTAAGTTTTGCCACAGCAGCGTTTGCAGGCGAAAAAGTTGATAAAACTATCGATACATCGTCATCGCCTAAAGTCGATATTGAGCACATAGACGGGAAGGCTGATATCCGCGTGTGGGATAAACCTCAGGTACGGGTGACGGGCGAACTTGGCGATCAAACGGAAGAGTTTATTTTTGAAAAACGCGGCGATGTGGTCGTTATTCACGTAGAGGTAGAGCGCCACTCAAAGAGTTGGTACCAGAAAGGTCGAGATGGAGATGACCTAATTATTTACGTGCCGGCGGCGAGCGACCTTCACTACACTGCAGTGAATGCAGATATAAATGCCAAAGGAATAACCAAAGCGGTAGATGTAGAGGTCGTAAACGGCGACGTTACCCTTGAAAACATTGGTGAACGCGTTGAGGTTGAGTCTGTAAATGGCGATATTGTGTTAAAGAACGTTAGAGGTCGGCTAGAAGCAGGAACGGTTAACGGTGATATTGAAGCTACGCACGAAGGAAGCACGCCGGTAAGTTTTACATCTGTGAATGGTAAGCTTGATATCGCATCGAGTAGCCCGGACTTGTCAGTAGAAACGGTGAATGGACGAATTGACCTCTCTTTGCAAGATGTTGATAGCCTTCAAATAAATACGGTTAATGGGCGTACCTTTGCGAAATTGGGGCTGAATGCAAATGGCAGTATTAAAGCGAATTCGGTTGGTGGGGCAATGGAGTTCGTTTTCCAAAAGGGAGTATCAGTACAGTTTGATATCGAGACTCACGCAGGCGGTAATATTGTGAATAATATTAGCGATGAAAAAGCACAAAAGCCTAAGTACGGACCTGGAAGCTGGCTGCGCTTTATTCATAACGGTGGTGATGCAAACGTAGACATTTCTACAGTACATGGCCGCATAGAAATAGACCAAAAATGAATAAGCTATAGATAGTCTGATTGAAGCTTTAGCTTGAAAAAAGCAATTTAGTCCATATTTCTTAATCATAAGAAGTAGTGATAGTAGAAAAGCTGCGCGAAGACGCAGCTTTTTTATGTCGGCGCCAATTGGCGATGTTTGGACGTTTAATCAGAACGATAAGGAAACGAGAAAGCGCGATATTCACGCGACGTTAAGTGAACCTTTTAGAGAGCTGTTACGTTAAACTAGCTGATTTTTATAATGTTTTTAATATGGAGATAAACTTGAGTATTGTTGGACACGTCAAAAGGTTTTGGCGCTTTCATAGCTTAATCATTGGCGCGTTTGGGATATGCGCGTTCACATTAGGCTGCGCTGTTCAAGAACCTGCGTACTACGAAGGTACTTGGGTGGTTACCAAAGCTTACAACGTAGGTGTTTCTGCGCACTCGTCATCTGAGTCGGAGCAATTTTTAGGGCGCTCGGTAACGTACGCATCCGATTCCGCTAAGCTGGATCAGGCGCTTTGTGCCTCACCCGTCTATTCGTCAAAAGAAATAAGCGGCGAAGAATTTCACACAGCATTTAAGGTCTCCCCATCTTCATTAGGCTTTAGCGACGATAGCGTGACCGAGGTAAGCTTATCTTGTGCAGAAGAAACGGCAAACATGGGGGCTACTATTTTATTCCAGGAAAATAGCCAAGCGTATACGTTAGTAGACGGCACATTTTTAAAGCTAGAAAAAACCCTTTAAGCACTGTCGCCTTTTTAGGCTTTTAAGAGAAAAGACCCGCTTCCTTTGTTGAGAGATCAGCGTTAAAAGCGCATAATATCCAACTGACTTTTGTGCATTGGTATAGGTTTCGCTTGTGGCGTCTGCGTCTAAAAACGACAATAATGTCGAAAAATTGAAGGTTCCACCTCATAGTATAGAGGCTGAGCAGTCCGTTTTAGGCAGTATGCTCATCGACCCAGAAAGCTGGGATAAGGTTGCCGAGCTCGTTACCGATAACGATTTTTACAATCGTTCACACCAAATTATCTTCCGGGCTATCACTCGCTTACTTAACAGTAGCCAGCCTATAGACCTTATTACCGTGTCTGAAGAGCTTGAAAAGCATGACGAGCTTGAAGATGCTGGTGGCTTTGCTTATCTAGGCGAACTCGCGAAAAATACCCCAAGCTCTGCAAACGTGGTGTCGTACGCGCAAATTATTAGCGAACGCGCTATTACTCGCGAGCTTATTGGTGTAGCCCATGAAATTGCTGAAGTAGGGTATAACCCAGAAGGCAGGGATAGTGCCGATATACTCGACCTTGCTGAAAGTAAAGTCTTTGAAATTGCCGAGCGTCGAACCGGTGAGAACGAAGGCCCTCGAGACGTCGAGTCTGTGCTAGGAAAGACAATTGATCGTCTTGAAGAGTTAGTTAAAACCAATAAAGAGGTTACCGGTGTAACAACGGGCTTTACTGACTTGGATAAAATGACCAGTGGTATGCAGCCATCGGACCTAATCATTGTAGCGGCCCGTCCATCGATGGGTAAAACAACGTTCGCCATGAACTTGATTGAAAACGCGATGATGGCAGAAGAAAAGCCGGTACTTGTTTTCAGTCTGGAGATGCCCTCGGAACAAATCATGATGCGTATGTTGGCTTCATTAAGCCGCGTCGATCAAACCAAAATTCGTACCGCTCAGTTGGATGACGAAGACTGGGCCCGCATTTCTAATACCATGGCGATGCTAAAAGACAAAGATAGTTTATTTGTCGATGATTCTTCCGGCCTAACGCCTATGGATGTGCGAAGCCGAGCCCGTAAACTCGCACGAGAGCGCGGTGGTATTAGTCTTATCATGGTGGATTACCTTCAGTTAATGCGTGTGCCTTCTCTTAGCGATAACCGTACGCTAGAAATTGCGGAGATTTCACGCTCACTGAAAGCACTGGCTAAAGAGCTAGAAGTGCCGGTTGTGGCACTTTCTCAGCTTAACCGTACGCTAGAGCAACGTGCCGATAAACGCCCAGTTAACTCTGACCTTCGTGAATCCGGTTCAATTGAGCAGGATGCCGACCTTATTATGTTTATCTACCGTGATGAGGTATATCACGAAAACAGTGAATATAAAGGCATTGCGGAAATTATTATCGGTAAACAGCGTAACGGCCCTATCGGTACTTGTCGCTTAACCTTCCAAGGCCAGTTTTCACGCTTTGATAACTACGCGGGTCCCGCGATAGCCGACGACTACTAACCTTTTCTCTCTAGCGGTTAGTCTCTATGTTAGCTAGCAAATCACATGTAATAAGTAAGGTTTGTCCGTCGCAGTACTGATACCGCTAGTCAAAAAATACAGACACAAAAAAGGCGCCGTTCGGCGCCTTTCTCAATTCATATCAAATGAATTATTTCTCTTCAGGTACTTTAACCGTGTCTTTAACTGTCACTGAAATGCGACGGTTTACACGATGAGCTTCGGCGTTGTTACCTTCGTCAAGAAGACGAGTTTCGCCGTAACCGATTGTATCTAAGCGAGAAGAATCGATACCATACATGTCTACCATTACTTCTTTGAAGTTAGCAGCACGACGGTCAGAAAGGTCCATGTTGTATGCTTCAGAACCTGGTGCAGAAGTGTGACCTTCAATTACCGCAGTGGTTGAAGGATACTGCTTCATGAACTCAGCAAATTCTGAAATTTCTGGATCTTTAGGCATTTTAACAACAGCACTTTCGTTGTCGAAAAGAACGCGTAGTGTAATTTCTACTGTCTCTTCGTCAAATACTGTACAGCCTTTAGCGTCTACTTTAACACCAGCAGCAGTATCTGGGCACATGTCTTTGCTATCTACAACGCCATCGTTGTCTGCATCTTTAATTGCACAGCCAGTAGCGTCTACTTTAGTGCCTGCAGGTGTATTAGGACATTGGTCAACACTGTTTAGTACACCATCGTTGTCATTGTCTACGCTACAGCCAGTTGCATCAACACGAACACCTGCTGGTGTCATTGGGCACTGGTCTTTACCGTCTACAACACCATCGTTGTCGCTGTCTTTAGGCGCTGAAGGCGTTGATTTACCGAATGGTACTGCAATACCTAACTTGATGCTGTAGTCGTTGTAGTCTTCACCAAAGTCGTGGTAAGCCGCGATTTCAGTTACTAGCTTAACATCTTCATGTATGTCCCAGTGTTTACCGATACCAATGTTACCTAGTGTTGTTGACTCACCTACTGCTTGGCGTTTAACACCACCAAATACGAACCATGCGTCGTCAGGCATGAAATATAGCGCATCTACGCCAACCATTTCACCGCTTTCGTCGCCGCCGCCTACGTAGTCAAGATCAAGTGCTGTAAATTCAACACGTGCTGCCCAGCTTTGAGTGAAACGGAAACCGTATTCAAAAGCTACGCCGCGACCGTCATCATAAACACCGTCTTCAGTTAAAGAAAGTGGACGAGAGTCGTCAGTGTTGTAGTACATGCCAGATAGACCAAACCAGTTTTTGTACTCTGGCTCAGAAGAATCTTGTGCGAACGCACTGGTTGAAGAAAGCACAGCAAGAGATAGCGCTGCCATTTTAAAGTGTCGTTTCATAGTCACATCCTGTTTAACGTTGAGTGATTATCGATTTTTGATAATTTTATATCGTGCTTAACGTGAAATGTTAGCACAAACTATGCCATTTATAATATGGGTTAGGCTGCGATCCCTTGTAATGTGGCAATAATTGTTCGTCTTCCACCATGATCTCGGTGTTCACCGAGCATGATACCCTGCCATGTGCCAAGCGCAAGTGCGCCTTGTTGGACAGGAATAGTAAGCTGACACCCTAGTATACTCGATTTTAGGTGAGCTGGCATATCATCTTTACCTTCATAAGTATGCCTGAAAAAAGAAAGCTCTTCCTTTACACTATGGTTGAAGAAAGCCTCCATATCTTGTCGAACAGTAGGGTCGGCATTTTCATTAATGGTTAAGCTCGCACTGGTGTGCTGAAGAAATAAATGTAAAAGCCCAACTTCCACACGACGAATACCAGGTAGCGCGGCTTCCACTTGTTGTGTGATTAAGTGGAAACCTCTGGGATAGCTGTCGAGTGTAATTTTTTCAGACTGCCAGAAATTATTTATCAAAACAGATTTCCAAGTGCGCGAGCCCTTCATCGCACATGAAAGGCAGAATAATTTTTGCACCGTCTACTTGGTGGCTTATCGTGTGTTGCTTTCCCGACACGACAATAGGCGTGGCCATGCCGAACTCATAACCGCGTTCAGCAAGGTCCCGTTTTGCGTTACCGCAAATCATGTTGGTGACCTCGCCCACCATATCGCCCACTTCTGCGTCGAGTTTCTCAGGGCGTTCTCCTACCATTCTTTCCATAATGGTAAGGGCTAGCGACTCATCAAAAGTAATAGACATTGAGCCCCGTACGTCAGGACCTACCATGCCAATCAAGCCAGAGACATCGCCTTTGGCAATATCGCTCTGCTTACGTTTCGGCTTTCCCGGCGTTAGCTTGGTTTGTGCCATGGTTTCAAGCACATTTAACAGCCCACCAATAAACGGGTTCACAAAATCAGCATTCATTTACACTCTCCTGGGCAGCGTGATCTTCCGTTTGTTGACAATCGGCGCACAATCCATGGGCCTCAATAGTTTGTTTCGATACTTTGAAGCCATGCTGCTGAGCTTGACTCTCTAGTGTGTCTTGTAATCCTTCAGACTGTATCTCAGCTACGTCGCCGCAGCTATCACAAATTAAGAACTGAACGGGGTGGTTACAACCAAAATGGTAGCAGGCTACAAAAGCGTTAGTAGACTCCAGCCGATGAATAAACCCAAAGTCGAGTAGGAAGTCGAGGGCGCGATAGACTGTCGCTGGTTTGGCACTAGATTCTGTTTCTTTTAAAGAGTCGAGAAGTTCATAAGCACCCATGGGGCCGTGCTTTGAAACAAGAATTTCGTATACTTTCTCTCGAAGCGGAGTAAATCTGGCGCCGCGTTGTTCGCAGTACGCTCGTGCCTTATGAATAAGTGTGGTTTTGTTCATTGATAATAACCGTAAACTCGACTTTCATTGTTATATTAAAGCGTTACTTCTGGATCACGTTTATTTGTGTGTACATGAGCAATTAACTCATCTTCCAAGGCAAAGCGCTCTTCTAATGTTTCACCGAGCTGAGCTAATGCAGCGTCAAACCCAGCGGCCTGCTCAGGTGTTACTGCTTGCGCAAACGTATCATTAAATGCGAGTGCTGCGTCGGTGGTTTTTGTCAATTTGGGGTAAAGCTTATCTTTTAAATCAAGGCCTTCGTCGTCGTCTTCTACGAGAATATCGAAAACTTCAAAGTGCCCTGCAGACAGATAATCGAGTAGTGCGCTGCAAAAATTAGCAATCTCATCGGCATCGGGTAAAGATTCGCTCTGCTTGTTGATGCCAGCTAGTTCACAGAACGAGACCAATAATGCCTGTCTGTCCATCAACCAGCGGTCAACTACTTGGCTTTTTCCACCCCATCTGGATTTAACGCTTTCTAACTGTTGCAACATTTCGATGTGCTACCTGTTTAGCGACAATAAGCTTCAGTATAACACTGTGCACTAGTGACACAAATTTTGCGCGAAAAAGTTCGTTGTTAAAACACGGCGTTGCAGACCAAGACTGTGCGTATATAGTGTACTATGGTTCGCAAGAAGACAGGAGTATTGTGCAATGATGATAAAGTTAGATGAAATGAAATTAACCTCACAGCAAGCTAT
Source organism: Alteromonas mediterranea DE (assembly GCF_000020585.3). NCBI lineage: Bacteria > Pseudomonadati > Pseudomonadota > Gammaproteobacteria > Alteromonadales > Alteromonadaceae > Alteromonas > Alteromonas mediterranea. The sequence continues at coordinate 4,128,331 of NC_011138.3, read as the reverse complement.
GTGGGTGGTATTTAGTCGCGGTAAAATCGTGATCCAAGAATCATCTGAGTCTATTCCTGTCGCCTATTTAAGTGAAATTCCTTTTCTTGCTTCTTATATAGATGATATTCATCAGTTGCCGCCGCTTAATGAGACCGCGCAGCGTGATATGCCTGTTTTTGTCGTTGATTTAGGGGCCGAGCATATTGAAGAGCCTGGCTGGGAGCGCGTGTCGTTGCGACAGCTTCTTTTTGCAGATTACGAAAATGCTTTTTCGGTAATTGGTAGAGCTTGGCAGTACATTCACTTTCTGCGTACCCATCAATTTTGCGGTCAATGCGGCGCAAAAACAGAACGAGTTGATTGGGAAATGGCCATGCACTGTCACCGCTGCCAGCATCGCAGCTATCCGAGAGTATCGCCGTGTATTATTGTTTCTATTCACAATAATGAGAAAATTCTTTTGGCCAAAGGCGTTCGCCACCGCGAGTCTAATATGTACTCAACCTTAGCTGGCTTCGTTGAAAGTGGAGAGAGTCTTGAGCAAGCGGTACATCGGGAAGTGTTTGAAGAAGTAGGCGTAGAGGTTAAAAACCTGCGTTACTACAGCAGTCAGCCGTGGCCGTTCCCACACTCTTTGATGGTAGGCTTTATTGCTGAATATGAAAGGGGGGAGATTCGTTGTCAGGAAAACGAGATAGACGATGCACAGTGGTTTGATATCAACGATCTTCCTACTATTCCACCGAAGATATCCATTGCCGGGCAGTTAATAGCAGAAACCGTGTCGCTGATCACAGACAAATAAAAAACCCTGCCGAGGCAGGGTTTCAATACGTTTAGCACGGTCCCATTTAGGGCTTCTTTTCTTTAACGTGTCTATTATTAGCAAACACTTACTTTAAGTGCAAGCGTCTTTTTCAAGATATGTTCGTCTTTAATTATCGACACTTGAACTAACGGTAGTGGCGCATTGCGCTGAATTGTCGATTAAACGTCGATTTTTTAATACAGGTTTTAGCGCACCTTTTAGATAATGCTGGTATACTTCGGCGCTCTATTATCTTCAGTTATTCAGGTGAGTTATATGTCGCAAAATGTCCCCAGTGTTGATAAACCCGCGTTAAAGAACGATCGCTATTTACGTGCGTTACTTAAACAGCCGGTAGATGTCACACCTGTATGGATGATGCGACAAGCTGGGCGTTATCTTCCTGAATACAAAGCAACTCGCGCGGTGGCGGGTGATTTCATGTCGCTTTGTAAAAATGCTGAACTTGCGTGTGAAGTTACGCTTCAACCTTTGCGTCGTTTTCCCCTTGATGCAGCCATTCTTTTTTCTGATATTTTGACTATTCCCGATGCCATGGGACTAGGTCTTTACTTCGAAACGGGTGAAGGCCCGCGCTTTAAGAATCCTATCACCTGCAAAGCTGATGTAGACAAAATTGGTCTTCCAGATCCAGAAGGCGAATTACAGTATGTAATGAACGCGGTTAGAACTATTCGTCGCGAACTGAAAGGTGAGGTGCCACTAATCGGGTTCTCGGGAAGTCCATGGACGCTCGCAACCTACATGATTGAAGGTGGCTCTAGTAAAGCATTCACTAAAATTAAAAAGATGGCCTTTGCTGAGCCTGCCACGCTTCATGCGCTATTAGCAAAGCTCGCCGATTCGGTTACCGAGTACCTTAACGCACAAATTGCGGCAGGTGCGCAATCGGTCATGGTCTTTGATACATGGGGTGGCGTTTTATCACCTCGCGATTACAAAGAATTCTCGCTTCAATATATGGAGCGTATTGTAAGTGGTCTAACTCGTGAAAATGAAGGCCGCAAAGTGCCAGTAACACTGTTTACTAAAAACGGTGGCATGTGGCTAGAGTCTATCGCAGCAACAGGCTGTGATGCAGTTGGCTTAGATTGGACTATCGATATCAAAGAAGCCCGTGCACGTATTGGTGATAAGGTGGCGCTACAAGGCAATATGGACCCGTCTATGTTATATGCACAGCCTCAAAGAATAGAGCAAGAAGTGGCTTCAATTCTAGAGGGTTACGGCGAAGGCAGTGGTCATGTATTTAACTTAGGACACGGCATCCACTTAGATGTTCCGCCTGAGAATGCCGGCGTATTCGTAAATGCAGTTCACGAATTAAGTAAGCAATATCACAAATAAGCAAACCGTAATAAAGGAAGCTTAATGAAAACGTGGCTTGTGATATTGCTAATAGCGTTTGCGTTAATAGCAGGGTATAAATTCTCTGGCTATCAACATCAACTTAGCGAATCCAATGCAGATAAGGCGCGACTAACCACAGTGTTAGCGCGCTCTCGCGCCACGGAAACGAGCGAGCTGAAAGTTATTAAGCCAGCCGCTAAACTGGCTACGGGAAACACAACAACCGGCAACACAGCAGCGGACAAAAGTAAAGACAGCCAACTTGCACAAAGCCAAGCTAGAGAGGCAATGCAAGCAGGGAAAAGTGATTCCTCCTCAAAAGCGCCCGCTGCTTTCTACGCAGAAACTGAAGGCTCGCTTGCTACGTTTTTTGCCCTCCCCCCAAACAATGAGCTTTTTGTTTTAAACTCGGTAACGTGCCGCGGCGGCCTTTGCGAAGTTGTCGGTGAGTACGATGGTTCTGAAACGGAACTCTTTTTAGTTATCAAAGCTCTTGAGCAAGAGCCATGGTGGCAATTCGGTTCGCCTATTGTCTCTACTCAATTAGCCCAGCGCGGTTTGAAGCTTAACGTTTCTTTTGCCGCTCAGCATCAGCCTAACGCTAATTTGAAGTACAAAGAAAATATGCAGGCAGAGCTGAAGCAAAAGGTCGCTTCGGCCGGTTAAAGCGGTTGCCTTCCTTGTAGAGCTTTGATGCGTAATACGTCAATTATGCGTCCCTCGGCAAACCTTTCTCAATCACTCGAATGAGTCGCTGCTGCTGTCGGTTTTGTGCTTCATAGGCCGCCTGTTTTTTTTGTTGTTGCTGCAATGCCCAATCGATGTGTCTGTCTACCAACTCACTCACCGTGCCATGTCTTTCTTTTAACAGCTTAATACTTTCTTCGTTGTAAGGCGCGTTACCGAGTGCAACAGCAATATTACGCTGCCATTTTTGATAGCCTATACGCCTTATCGGTGAGCCTTCGGTGTTTTGTAAAAAGGTTTCCTCTGACCAACTAAATAATGTATTTAAGCTTTGGCCATGAAGCACTGTTCTAGGGTGGAAGTCTTCCTCTTCGGTAATGTTAGCAAACCGATTCCAAGGGCACACTAGCTGACAATCATCACAGCCGTATATGCGGTTGCCCATCAAGGGTCTGAGTTCTTCTGGTATGTCTTTATCAGACTCGATAGTAAGGTACGAAATACATTTACGTCCGTCTACCTTGTAAGGCTCGACAATAGCGTTAGTGGGGCAAATAGTTAAACAGGCTGTGCAGCTACCGCAGCCTTCTTCAATTGGCGAGTCCACAGGGAGCGGCACATTGATAAAAAGCTCTCCTAGAAAGAACCACGAGCCCGCGTCTTTATTGAGCGTAAGACTATGTTTGCCGGTCCACCCTATACCGGCTTTTTCAGCGATAGCATGCTCTAGTACGGGGGCGGAATCTACAAAAGGGCGGTACTGAGTATCTGCAAGTGAAGCGGTAATTTTCTCACCTAGCTGTTTTAATCGTTTTCTTAACACCTTGTGATAATCGCGGCCTAGTGCATAGCGGCTAATATAGCCAATGTGGGGCGCTTTTAAATGTTGAGCGAACGACGCATCAGGAGGAAGGTAGTTCATGCGAACACTGATAACTCTTAACGTGCCAGGCACTAACTCAGCGGGCCGAGCACGCTTCATTCCATGGCTTTCCATATAAGCCATGTCACCGTGATACCCCTTGTCTAACCAGGCTTGAAGGTGGGCTTCATGCTGATGTAGATCAATATCACTGATGCCAACCTGCTGAAAGCCTAGCGCTGTACCCCAAGCCTTGATATTGTTGGTTAATTCACGAAGGTCGATAGAATTAATTTCGGACATTTGCTTATGCTAGATACTCAATTAACGTCAAGTTTATCATACAATCTATTTCGGGCCGATCAGGTTAGAGAAAATGAAGCGCAAGCTGCTGCAGACTCTGGCTGCGATATGTTTACTTTGATGCAACGGGCAGGGGACGTAGTATTTAAGCAATGCTTAGAGCTGATGCCAAATTCGGATACCTATTTAGTATTGGTAGGCCAAGGAAACAACGCCGGAGACGGCTATATTGCAGCAATTAACGCCAAACTTGCGGGTAAGCAAGTTCATCTTTGTGCGGTAGAGCCACAGCGTACGCTTGAAGGGGATGCCGGTACGGCGCAGCAGCGCTGGCTTGACTCGGGAGGCAGTATTGATGGTTTCGAACCTGCTTTATTAGAAAAAGCGGATGTAGTGATAGACGCTCTTCTTGGCACGGGTATCAATAGTTATATCCGCAACGAATTTGCCGATGTTATTGATGCGGTGAACGCATCAGCAACCCCCGTTGTGAGTGTGGATGTGCCTTCTGGCTTAGATGCTAATACCGGGCAGAGTTTGGGCCGGTGTGTACAGGCTGATGTTACGGTGACCTTTGTAGGTATCAAGCCAGGGCTTGTCACAGGTGCAGGTAAACAGTCTTGCGGCAAGCTGGTTTATGCCGACTTGGGTATTGGCAAAGCGTTTCAGGCGCTTGCGAAGGCGAGTGCAACCATGCTCAACATTGAGCACTTCAAAGGCATGGGGCCGCGCGATATAAATAGCCACAAGGGAACCTACGGAAGACTATTGTGCATTGGTGGTAACCGCGGTACAGCAGGCGCTATCCGCCTAGCCAGTGAAGCGGCGTTGCGAAGTGGTGCGGGTATGGTTCGCGTGTATACCCATGAATCGTCGGTCGTTCAGGTTAGTGCAGGGCGCCCCGAGTTGATGGTGACTGACTATAATTTGGAAGATGCGCTCGCGTGGGCAACCTGTGTGGTTATCGGGCCAGGTTTAGGTCAAGATGAATGGGCTGAAACCGTCTTTGAAACCACAATGAAGCACTGTCAAAGCAAAAATAAGCCGGTTGTTATCGATGCCGACGCGTTAAATTTACTGTGTAAGCAGTCGACGGCTTATACATTGTCAGACAGTATCCTTACCCCTCATTCAGGTGAAGCCGCGCGCTTACTGGGTGTTTCTATCGATGACGTAGAAAGCGACCGGTTTAACTATGCAAGGCAGTGTTCACAGCGTTACCACGCCGTCTGCGTGCTAAAAGGGGCGGGTACGCTTATTGATAACGAAAAGAAAACCTGGGTTTGCCGTCATGGTAATCCGGGGATGGCTACCGCGGGAAGTGGAGATGTGTTAAGTGGCATTTTAGGGGCATTGCTCGCTCAAGGTGTAGAAACAGATATTGCTGCAAAATACGGCGTAGTGCTGCACGCGAAAGCGGGAGATGATATTGCCCAACTCTATGGTCAACGTGGTATGATAGCGAGCGATTTGTTTGACGCAGTACGTGCATTAATAAACCACTAGTTAGCGTGGTTTTGTCTTAAACGGGCAGGCATCTACTGTGTTTTTCGGCTTACAATTACTGTGGAATATTGTTGATGTCTTACCCGCACACCTCTTTTTTTGCTAATGAATTAGACGATACCGCGCAGCTTGCCAAAGACTTAGCGCAAGCCGTTTCAAGTCAACTCCCGGCTCACGCCGTTATTTACCTAAATGGCGATTTAGGTGCAGGTAAAACCACGTTTAGCCGCTATTTTATTCAATCTTTAGGTCATTCAGGCAGCGTTAAAAGTCCAACGTATACATTGGTTGAACCTTATGAGTTGGATGACGTCAATATTTATCACTTTGACCTATATCGCTTAGCCGACCCTGAAGAGCTCGAGTTTATGGGTATTAGAGACTATTTTGGTTCTGGTGCCATTGCGCTTATCGAATGGTCTGAAAAAGGCGGGGAATACTTGGCAACGCCTGACTTAGTGATTAGTATAAATATTACTCCATCTGGAAGGCAGTTCAGTCTGGACGCTAAAAGTGTACACGGTGCAAAGATACTCCAGCAGTGCAAGCGCGTATAGCGCAAAAGATAACTAAAAATAACAGTCGCTCCGGGGTTTACGAGGGCGGCAATACAAGAATACAAAGGCTAATTATGGTGCGCAGTATAGTTTCGGTATTATTATTGTGTTTCGTGGTGCAATTCGCACACGGCGCGCAAAATAACATCGACGGAGTAAGAATATGGCCGTCGCCTGACAATACTCGCGTTGTTTTCGATATGAAAGCCGAGCCTGAGTTTAGCTATTTCACGCTTAAAAATCCGCTACGACTGGTTATTGATTTAAAAAACACCAGCAATTCAACCAAACTATCAGGTGTAGCGAATAGCGGCGATCTTATTAAAAAGCTTCGCTATTCAACGCCGAAAAAACCTTCATCTGCAAGGGTAGTGGTAGAGCTAAACCGCAATACAAAACCTTCTATATTCGCTGTCGCGCCTCAGGGAGCACTCGGTCACAGGCTTGTGGTTGATTTACCCGATAAGGGCTCATCGAAAGCACCTACACGTGCGGCGTCAACGGGCACCGTCGTTATGGATGACTCAAGCAGCGCCCGGGATAGGGATATCATTGTTGCTATAGATGCTGGCCATGGCGGTCACGATCCGGGCTCAGTAGGGCCTGCGGGTACATACGAGAAACATATCACCCTTAGCATAGCGAAAAAGCTTGAAAGCATGATAAACAAAGAGCGTGGAATGCGCGCCATCATGACGAGAAGCGGTGATCACTATATTTCTCCTAATCGACGCCCTGAAATAGCGCGAGAGAAAAAAGCGGACCTGCTTATTTCTATTCACGCGGATGCGTTTAGCCAACCTCAACCGCGCGGTGGTTCGGTATGGGTGCTTTCAATGCGCCGTGCTGATACCGAATTAGGGCGATGGCTAGAAAAATCCGAACGCCATTCTGAGTTACTCGGCGGGGCTGCAGAAGTCATAAATGATAAGTCGAGTGAACGTTATCTCACTGAAACCATACTCGGCCTATCAATGGATCACAGTATGGCGACTAGCCACGACTTAGGTAATAAGGTAGTAGAAGAGCTAAAACAAGTGACGAGCCTTCACAAAAGAAAGCCCCAAGCTGCTAGCTTCGCTGTGTTAACGGCTCCAGATATCCCATCAATATTGGTGGAAGTTGGTTTTATTTCTAATCCTCAAGAAGAAAAGAACCTAAATTGGTCAAAACATCGCGAGCGTTTGGCTAATGCAATGTTCAAAGCCACCAAGCGTTACTTCAAGCAAGTTCCGCCTGATGGTACACTATGGGCTCAAGAACGATCGAACAACAGGCGGCATAAAGTAAGAAGCGGAGAGTCGCTTTCTTTATTGGCGCAGCGCTACAACGTAAAGGTAAGTAGCATAAAAGCTGCAAACGATCTTTCAAGTGATGTTGTGCGTGTTGGGCAGGTGTTAAATATCCCTCGAACATAGCCTGGCGCGGGCGTGGTTGAGGGGAAAGCCCCCTTTTGCTTACGCAATTACATTTTAAGTCACCATATATCTATTCAGCCAATATCAATAGGGTAGCCCTTTGCCTATACAGCTTTTATCTCCACAATTAGCCAACCAAATAGCCGCAGGTGAAGTAGTAGAACGCCCCGCATCTGTGGTTAAAGAGCTGTTGGAAAATAGCCTAGACGCTGGCGCAACAAAGATAGAAATAGACATTGAGAAAGGTGGCCACAAGCGAATTCGTATTAAAGATAACGGCTCTGGAATCGAGAAAAATGAACTACAGCTGGCGCTAAGCCGCCACGCAACCAGCAAAATTACGACGCTAGATGATTTGGAGCAAATTTTATCTTTGGGTTTTCGTGGAGAAGCCCTTGCTAGTATTAGTTCGGTAAGCCGGCTAACGCTTACATCGCGTACGCAAGCACAAACAGAAGCGTGGCAAGCGTATTGCGAAGGCCGTGAGATGGCAGTAAATATACAGCCCGCCGCACACCCCGTGGGAACAACGATTGATGTGGCGGACCTTTTTTATAATACACCTGCTAGACGCAAGTTTTTGCGCACTGAAAAAACCGAATTTCAGCACATCGAAGAGGTAATTAAACGTATCGCGTTAAGTTACCCTAGCGTATCTTTTGTGTTGAAACATAACGACAAAGTGGCGAAACGGTTTATCGCTGATAAAGAAGGGAGTCTAACCACGCGAATCGGTGCTGTGGTTGGGCAAAAGTTCATTCAAAACGCGGTGCACATTCATGCTGCTTACGAAGGTCTTCAAATTGATGCGTGGTTAGGTAATGAAGCGATGTTGCGCAGCAGCAATGACTGCCAGTTTAGTTTTGTTAATGGGCGCGGTATGCGGGATAAACTGATCATGCACGCTATACGTCAAGCATACGAGAGCGTATGGGCCGTTATAGAGCAGCCAAGCTTTGTAGTCTACTTAACCGTTGACCCTAAAGATGTCGATGTGAACGTTCATCCCGCAAAACACGAAGTTAGATTCCAGCAAGGGCGGTTAGTACATGACTTCATTTGTAAAACCGTCAGTGATGCGCTTCATGCGATGACAGATGAAGCGTCCCTGACAGGTATGGATAATAAGCGTCACTTAGAAAGTGACTTTATGTCCCATGAAGTTGAACACGACTACATCAGACCGCTTCAAACTCAAGCTGAAAGTAGTACTCGTGCGTTTAATGAGCAAAGCGCGTACCCGTCATCGTATTCACCGTCAGGCAAAACCGCAAGTAGCGGGGTTGGGAGTTCAGGCGTAAGAGCAGGGGGAATAACTCAGCGACAAAGTAGGGGCCCAAGCGCTGCATATCAGTCTAGCTATAATGCTTTGATGACGCCAAATAGCGACAATTTGACCCGTGACGGGAATGAGTCATCAATACTTGAGTGTGTAAATCTCTCCTCACTGTGTAGAATTTACCCAAAAGAAGAAAAAATTTACCTTATTAGTGCGACGAAAGTTGTAAATATCTGGTTAAGCGAACTATTTTTAAAAGCACAGCACAGTCAACCTTTGTTAATGCCAGTGGCTGTTTCCCTCGATAATGTGGAAGAAAAACTGGTTTCGATGCTAAATGAAGCGCATTTTGAAATAAATAAGGTTGCGGGAAAATATCGGTTACAGCAGGTTCCGGCAGGAACTCGACATCTTCCGTGGATTAAATGGTTTGAATCTCTTCTAAATGTGAAGTTCGGTGACACCATTAATAGTCTTGAAAGCGCGCTAAAATTATTGTCTTTACCTGAAGCTTTGATAGACGATGAAGTAACAAAAGCGCTGTGGTACTGGTTGGATCAGCAAAGCGCAGTTAAACAATGGGAAATTATAGAGCAATTTGCTAAAGTGCGCCCCTTGAATTTAGTGCTCGATGTGTGGGGAGAATAAGGTGTCCGATGGCATAAATTCTGCATTGCCTGTGATTGCTATTATGGGCCCCACGGCATCAGGCAAAACGGGCTTAGCGCTAGAGATAGCTGCTCAGGTTGAAAGTGAAGTGATCAGTGTCGACTCTGCCCTTGTGTATAAAGGGATGGACATTGGTACTGCGAAACCTTCAATCGAAGAGCGCGCAGGAGTGGTACATCATTTAATTGACATTATCGACCCTGCTGAAAGTTATTCAGTGTCGCAATTTGTTAACGATACAAATCGTTTAATTGGCGATATATTAGCGCGTGGCAAGGTACCAATTTTGGCTGGAGGTACAATGATGTACTTCAATGCCTTGATAAATGGTATTTCGCCACTACCTAAGTCAGATGAAAAGATACGAGATGAAATAACACAGCAGGCACAACGCTTGGGCTGGTCTAAATTACACGACGAACTGCGTAGTGTAGACCCGGTTAGCGGTGAGAGAATTCACCCTAACGATCCACAGCGTATTACTCGAGCGCTTGAAGTGTATAGAAACACCGGCAAAACGTTGACCTATTGGCAGCAGCAAAAGGGCGAAAAGTGCCCTTACAACATTGCCCAATTTGCCATCGCGCCCGAAGACCGTGCCGTGTTGCACAACCGTATTGCTACCCGCTTCGACATGATGTTGGAGCAAGGGTTCGAGAAAGAAGTCGTAAAACTCTACGAACGCAGTGATCTTCATGAAGATTTACCTTCTATTCGTTCTGTAGGGTATAGGCAAATGTGGCAGTATTTAGATGGCCATTTGAGTTACGCAGAAATGCGGGAAAGAGGCATTATCGCCACAAGACAACTCGCAAAGCGCCAGCTGACTTGGCTAAGGGGCTGGGAGCAGGTTACGTGGTTAGACACATTTGCTAACGATAATTTGACTAAAATTACAGCGAAAGTCACACTTTAAATGTTTGAGTGTGGTATATTTTAGACGTGCAGTGGTAGTGTAATTATTATCACGAATAATAAAAACTAAGGATATCAAATGGCTAAAGGGCAATCTTTACAAGACCCATTCTTAAACGCTTTGCGTAAGGAACGTATACCAGTATCAATTTATCTGGTAAACGGTATCAAACTTCAGGGGCAGGTTGAGTCATTCGACCAGTTCGTTATTCTACTGAAGAACACAGTAAGCCAAATGGTGTATAAGCACGCAATTTCTACTGTTGTTCCAGCACGCGCTATCACAATGCCAAGCGCAGGAGATTCTGAAAATACTAAAGGTGAATAATTTAAAAGGTAACGCGCTTGTTTGACCGTTATGAAGCCGGTGAACAGGCTGTACTTGTTCATGTTAATTTTTCCGACGAGAACAGTAAAGAAGACTTAAGTGAGCTTGAATTGCTTGTGTCTTCGGCAGGGGTGAACGCGGTAGAAGTCATTACTACTTCGCGCAGCGCTCCTCATGCTAAGTTTTTCGTTGGTTCAGGTAAAGCAGAGGAAATAGCAGCGGCAGTTAACGCACACGATGCCAACGTTGTTATTTTCAACCACGCGCTGTCTCCCTCCCAGGAGCGTAACTTAGAAGCCGTGTGTAAATGCAGGGTGTTAGACAGAACGGGGCTTATACTCGATATTTTCGCTCAAAGAGCGCGAACGCACGAGGGTAAGCTTCAGGTTGAACTAGCCCAGTTGAGACATATCTCAACGCGTCTTATCCGAGGCTGGACTCACCTTGAGCGTCAAAAAGGTGGTATAGGTCTACGCGGACCGGGTGAGACACAGCTAGAGACCGACCGACGATTACTTCGTGGTCGTATAAAAGCCATTCTTCGTCGTTTGGAAAAAGTGCAGAAACAGCGAGAGCAAGGTCGTCGCTCTCGTAAACGCGCTGAAATTCCAACGGTATCCTTAGTTGGCTATACGAATGCGGGTAAATCGACGCTGTTTAACACCATTACCGACTCTCACGTTTACGCTGCCGACCAGCTGTTCGCAACGCTAGATCCCACGTTACGTAAAATCGAGTTAAAAGACGTTGGCCCTGCTATTTTGGCCGACACGGTAGGGTTTATCCGACACCTTCCTCACGATTTAGTCGCGGCTTTTAAAGCAACGCTGCAAGAGACTCAAGAAGCTGACTTACTGCTCCATGTCGTTGATATCGCTGATGCGAAGTATCGAGAAACCATGGACGAAGTAAACGACGTACTTGAAGAAATTGAAGCTGGGGATATTCAACAATTACTAATCTGTAATAAGATTGATAAACTAGAAGACGTTAAACCTCGTATAGAAAGAAATGACGAAGGGGTGCCCGTTCGCGTGTGGTTGTCTGCACAGACGGGGGAAGGGACAGAGTTGTTAAGCCAAGCTTTAACCGAGTGTTTGAGTAAAAGTATGGTGAATTACACATTAAAGATTCCCCCAGCTCAAAGTCGATTGCGCGGCGTATTATACGAACTAAACTGTATTTCTAGCGAAGAATACGACAGTCAAGGTGACTGGGTAGTCGATGTAAGAATGCCCGCTGCCGACTGGAACAGGCTTGAAAAACGTCTGGAAAACGGAATATCAGAGTATGTTGTGCGACATTAAGCAGTGCTAATCACTGTATTGAGCATGCGACATTTAAAAATATAACAGTAATCTATGGAGTATCAGCATGGCTTGGAATGAGCCGGGTGGCAATAATAACGACCCGTGGAAGAATCGCGGCGGGAAAGAGCAAGGTCCCCCAGATTTAGACGATGTGTTTAAAAACTTATTTGGTAAGTTTGGAAAGTCAGGTGGTAACGGTGGTGGCTCGGGCAAAAGCCTAGGCGGCATCGGTGCTGGTATTCTAGTAGGCTTGCTTGTAGTGATATGGTTTATCAGCGGCTTTTACACTATTCGTGAAGCAGAGCGTGGTGTTGTACTGCGCTTTGGCGAGTACTACCAACAGGTAGAACCCGGCCTTCGTTGGGCGCCGACCTTCGTTGATACAGTTATCCCTGTTGACGTGCAGTCAATCCGCGACCAATCATCTTCTGGTTCAATGCTAACAGAAGACGAAAACGTAGTAAGTGTTCAAATGGAAATGCAATTTCGCGTTGTTGACCCATACCGTTGGACCTTTGCCGTTGAGAGCCCAGAACAAAGCCTAAGCCAATCGTTAGACAGTGCAATCCGCTATGTAGTCGGTCACTCGAAGATGGATGACGTACTAACAGACGGTCGTGAAGTGACTCGTCAGCGAGTATGGGAAGAGCTTCAGGGGATTATCGAGCCTTATAACATGGGCGTTTCTATTATTGATATGAACTTCCGTGACGCACGTCCTCCTGAGCAGGTAAAAGATGCGTTTGATGACGCCATTGCCGCACAGGAAGATGAGCAACGCTTTATTCGTGAAGCAGAAGCTTACGCAAGAGAAATCGAGCCTCGCGCACGTGGTCAGGTCAATCGCATGAACGAAGAAGCGCAAGCATATAAAGAGCAGGTAACGTTAGAGGCGCAAGGTGAAGTAGCCCGCTTTAACGAGTTACTTCCACAGTATGAGCGCGCGCCGCAAGTTACCCGTGAGCGTATCTATCTTGAAACGATGGAAGAAGTGTTAAGCAGCACCAGCAAAATCATGGTGGACAGCAAAGGCGGCAATAACATGATGTATCTACCGTTAGATAAAATCATGGAGCGTCAGCAGTCTACAACGAAAGCGCGTTCTCGTAACACGCTAGAAGGTTTGCAAGCGCCGGTGACTGATGCAGAAGGCAGAAGCCGCAACTCATCGCCGACCTCAGGCTTACGCGGCGATAGCTACAGAGAGGGGAGATAAGCACAGTGAAGAATTTATTAATTGCAGCATTCGTTCTTCTTGTTTTACTCGCATCAGGCTCTCTGTTCGCGGTTAAAGAAGGCGAGCGAGCTATTGTTATTCAGTTTGGTAAAGTTCAAAGAGATGACGACACTGGCGACACTAAGGTGTTTGAACCAGGTCTTCACTTTAAATTGCCATTTATTGATTCGGTACGTGTACTCGATGCGCGTATTCAAACACTAGACGGCTCACCTGACCGCTTTGTAACAAGTGAGAAAAAAGACCTTATCGTAGACTCTTATGTTAAGTGGCGCATTGATGACTTTGCCCGTTACTACCTATCAACGGGTGGTAACAAGCTGCAGGCTGAAGCGCTACTTAAACAAAAAGTAAACAACGGTCTACGTTCAGAGTTCGGTACCCGTACTATTGCACAAATCGTTTCTGGTGAGCGTTCAGCACTAATGAACCAAGCAATGGAACAGGCGTCTACATCGTCTGACGAGCTTGGTATTGAAATTGTAGACGTACGCGTTAAGCAGATTAACTTACCTACTGAGGTGAGCAACTCGATCTTCCAGCGTATGCGCGCAGAGCGTGCCGCCGTAGCTCGTGAGCACCGCTCAGAAGGTCAAGAGCAAGCTGAAGTGATCAAGGCAAACATTGATGCGAAAGTAACCGTAATGCTTGCCGACGCCGAACGAAATGCGCGACAGCTACGCGGTGAAGGTGATGCAATTGCAGCACAGATTTATGCTGATGCATATTCTCAAAACGCCGATTTTTATAGCTTCCTACGCAGTATGGACGCATACAAAAAGAGCTTTAACAGCAAGCAAGACGTTATGGTTATTGCGCCTGATAGTGACTTCTTTAAGTACATGAATCAGTCTAAAGGTAACTAACCGAACGCCGGTTTGATGTAACAAAAGCCAGTCTTTTTAGACTGGCTTTTTTGTGCGCTAAAGAAAGCTAAACGTATGAATCTTCACGCTTATTTTCGCTATTTTTGCGGCTCGAATAGGAAAATGTACAGCAAGTTAACCTCTCATTTACCCTATCCACTGCCAAATTTTCACTAAATCGGGTAAAATACCGCCTGAATACTATTAAAACACGTCACTATTTAAGTACAAAGTTGATGCCTTCCCAGCGTTAGCTTTGATGTAGTAGACGTCAATAAACGACAGAGGGAAGATTTTGACAACGGAAAATACAAATTCAGTGTCTGCCGATAATAAGGGCGGACAAGGTGGGTTATTCTCGCGATTTCTCGCTACGGTAGAATGGTTAGGAAACCTTCTCCCCCATCCAGTTACCTTATTTGCCCTGCTTTCGCTCTTCATTGTGGTGCTAAGTGGGATACTTGGATACTTTGACTTAGCGGTGGCTGACCCTCGTCCTGTTGGCGCGAAGGGAAGAGAAGAAGACGGTATGATTGAGGTTATATCGCTGATGAGCGCCGAAGGGCTACAGCGTATTGTAACTGGCTTAGTCACTAACTTTACCGGCTTTGCCCCTTTAGGTACGGTACTCGTTGCCCTTCTAGGGGTATCGGTAGCAGAACACTCAGGGTTGCTCTCCGCTGCCATGCGTGCCCTTGTGATGAACGCCTCAAAGCGTGCAGTAACCTTCGCAGTGGTATTTGCAGGTATTATTTCTAATACGGCTTCCGAGCTTGGCTATGTAGTGCTTATACCTCTTGCGGCCATGATCTTCCACTCTTTAGGGCGTCACCCTCTTGCAGGGCTCGCGGCAGCATTCGCAGGGGTATCGGCAGGGTATAGTGCAAACTTATTATTAGGTACGGTAGACCCGCTGTTATCCGGTATTACCGAAGCAGCGGCGCACATGATTGACCCTGATTACATGGTTGGCCCAGAAGTAAATTGGTACTTCATGTTTATCAGTACTTTTGTGGTTGCGACCATGGGGGCTTTGGTGACGGAAAAAGTAGTCGAGCCCCGACTTGGCACGTTCGACCCCGCTGAAGCCTCAATAGATTTAGGCAAGCAATCGATGGATGCACCTACAGATCTTGAGAAAAAAGGGTTACGTTGGGCAGGCATATCGTTTGTTATTGTTTGTGCAATATTGGCGTTAACGGTTGTGCCCGAAAATGGAATTCTGCGTCATCCAGAAACAGGTGAAGTGGCCGGTTCCCCCTTTCTTAAAGGGATAGTGGCTTTCATCTTCATCACTTTTGCTATTCCTGGGTTTGTATACGGTAAAGTGACCAAGTCGATGAAAAACGACAAAGACGTCATCGATGCCATGTCAAAAAGTATGGGGGCAATGGGCCTCTATATTACTCTGGTATTTTTCGCAGCCCAGTTTGTTGCGTTTTTTAAGTGGACGAACCTTGGCACCGTACTAGCGGTTAAAGGGGCCGCCTTGCTGCAGGCAGCAGGATTAGATGGCCCAGCAGTGTTTATTCTGTTTATTCTTATGTGTGGCGTAGTGAACTTGTCATTAGGCAGTGCCTCAGCCCAGTGGGCGGTAACGGCACCCATCTTTGTACCCATGCTTATGCTAATTGGCTATGCGCCAGAAGTTATTCAGGCGGCTTACCGAATAGGTGACTCGGTGACGAACGTTATCGCACCTATGATGAGTTATTTCGGCCTTATACTCGCTATGGCTGCAAGATATAAGAAAGACTTGGGTATGGGGACGTTAATCGCAATGATGTTGCCTTACTCCATGGTATTCATCGTAGGTTGGACAATCTTGTTCTATATTTGGGTGTTCCTACTTGGTATGCCTGTTGGGCCTGGTGCAGCAACCTACTACCAACCCTAAAGGGAGGTTAGGCTGACGGTTAAAGGTTATAAAGTAACCTTTGTACGTTAACACCCGATATAGACGCGACTTATCTGAAGCGGTAGCTGTTCTTTAAAACTGAACAGCTACCGCTTTTTAATGGTTAAAAGCTATTGATGCAATCGCACTTTTTTGGCGTCATTTGCGATCATAAACTAAGGTAATTCAGTATAATACGTATATAGCGCAGTACTTCTCGGATTATGAATAGATGAAATACAAATCGAACAAAGGCTTTAGTCACGGACAAGCGGATAAAATCGGTGTCTTGGTCACAAATTTAGGCACGCCACAAGCGCCAACTAAGCAAGCGCTCCGCCCCTATTTAAAAGAGTTTCTTTCTGACCCTCGGGTTGTCGAAGTGCCTAAAGCCATTTGGTGGTTTGTGCTAAACGGTATTATTTTAAATTTCCGTCCTAAACGCTCTGCTGAAGCTTATTCAACGGTGTGGACCGAAGAAGGTTCACCGCTTTTGGCAATCACCAAAGCACAAGCGGCCGCTATTGGACAACGTTGTAAGGCTGAGTATGGCGATGATGTAATTGTAGATTTTGCCATGCGCTACGGTAACCCTGCCATCGGTAAGACTATTGAAGATATGTTAGCCAAGGGCGTTCGCAAGCTTGTTGTATTGCCGCTTTACCCGCAGTACAGCGCGTCAACAACAGGTTCAACGTTCGATGCCATTGCAAAAGACTTTACCTCTAGACGCTGGTTGCCAGAACTACGCTTTGTCAATCACTATCACGACCGTGATAATTTTATTACTGCGTTAGCGAATAAGGTTAAAGCGCACTGGGAAGCCCATGGCAAAGCGGACAAATTAATATTGTCTTACCACGGTATTCCCAAGCGCTACCTTATGAATGGCGACCCTTACCACTGTGAGTGCCATAAAACGTCCCGTTTATTAGCCGAGAAGTTAGGTTTATCACACGATGAATATATGACCACGTTTCAATCTCGATTTGGTCGAGAGGAGTGGTTAACACCGTATACTGACGAAACATTGAAATCGCTACCCGGCAAAGGGGTGAAGTCGATTCAAGTGATGTGTCCGGGCTTTTCCGCAGATTGCCTTGAAACTATCGAGGAAATCGGTGAAGAGAATCGCGAGTATTTCATGGAAGCCGGAGGTGAGCGATACGAATACATCGCGGCGCTTAACAGTGATAAAGAACACATCGATGTGCTTTTTGACATTGTGCAAGAGAACTTGCACGGCTGGACAGTCGAATCAGACAATGGTTTACGCGCAGGCTTAGCGAGAGCATTAGGCGCTGAAAAATAGTTCGCTTACCCTGCTTTCTGTTGCTTAAGGCGGACACAAAGCAAGGTAAATTTAGCCCAGGCATGGGCCTGAAAACCGAAGGGAGATTAAGACGTGGACGTAAAAGCACCGAAGGCACTACTTAAAGCGCAAAAGCTTGCTAACTTATTGGATACGGCCGTTAAACTCCCTTTTATTCCCATCAGAATAGGCCTCGATTCCATCGTAGGTCTTATTCCCGGGGCAGGTGATGCCCTTATGTTATTTGTCTCTTTGCGAATTGTTTGGCTTGGTAAATCGTTAGGCATGCCAAAGGCCCTTGTCGCGCAAATGGTAAAAAATTCGGCCCTCGACTTTGGCTTAGGCTTTATCCCTTTCATAGGGGATATCGTTGACGTGTTTTACAAAGCGAATCAGAAAAACGTGCGTATTATGGAACGCTGGTGGATAAGCGAAAATAAAGCCAATGTTGATGCGGCCACGAAAGCCAAACTCGCCCAATGGGAAGAGGAAAACCGTTAACCCGGTTTTCGACCTACCTTGTGTAGCGAGTATTACCGCCTTTGGCTTACGTTGAACAACTTACCCTATCAAATCGACGGTCATGAAGCCTCATTACTGCGATACTGGTTGGCATTGTCCTAGACCACCTGTAACTTAGAAATGTCATAAAAAATACCAATCGTTTTTTATGCTGAAGTCGTAACAACCTATCACATACATTGAAATACCTCTTTACAAGGAGCGTGCAGTACATGAAAGCGTCCGACTTATTTGTCAAAGCATTAGAAGCTGAAGGTGTTGAATACGTCTTTGGTATCCCCGGCGAAGAAAACCTCGACTTACTAGAGTCTTTGCGTGCGTCCTCAATTAAATTGGTACTCACCCGTCATGAGCAGGGGGCCGGGTTTATGGCTGCCACTTACGGCAGGCTAACCGGAAAAGTTGGCGTGTGTTTATCGACCCTAGGTCCCGGCGCAACAAACTTAGTCACGCCCGCGGCTTACGCCCAACTTGGCGCTATGCCAATGCTCATGATCACAGGCCAAAAACCGATCAAAACAAGTAAGCAAGGTCGCTTCCAAGTGATTGACATTGTTGACATGATGCGACCCATAACCAAGTTTACTAATCAAATTGTAAGTGGCGACAGAATTCCTTCCACGGTTCGTGAAGCCTTTAGGTTAGCCCACGAAGAACGCCCCGGCGCCGTTCATATTGAATTACCTGAGGACATTGCTGCCGAGGAAACTAGCGAGCAAATTTTATCGCCCAGCATGACGCGCAGACCAATTGCGGAGTACAAAGCAATTGCTGCAGCTATTTCCATGATTGAAGAAGCACAGTCGCCACTACTGCTAATAGGCGCAGGGGCCAATCGCAAACTCACTGCGAAGATGCTCAGAGAGTTTGTTGATAAAACCTGCATTCCGTTTGTGACTACGCAGATGGGTAAGGGCGTGCTCAATGAAAGCGATCCTCGCTTTGCAGGGAATACGGCCCTTTCTGACGGCGACTTTGTGCATCGCGCCATTGAAAGAGCGGACCTTATTATCAATGTGGGCCATGATGTAGTAGAGAAGCCGCCATTTTTCATGCATCACAACGATAAGAAGGTGATACACGTCAACTTTGATTCGGCCGCTGTCGACCCTGTTTACTTTCCACAGTTAGAGGTCGTTGGCGATATTGCCAATAGCATTTGGCAGATTAAAGAAGGCATTACGCCTCAGGACGATTGGAAATTAGACTTCTACAAAGATGTACACCAAGCCTATGTTGAGCACCGCGCCGAAGCAGAAGACGACAACCGCTTTCCCATTTTACCTGAAAGACTGGTTCGCGATATTCGTAAAGTGATGCCTGATAATGGTATTGTTACCCTCGATAACGGTATCTACAAAATATGGTTTGCTAGGAATTACCCTGCGTACCACCCCAATACGTTGCTTCTAGATAATGCTTTAGCGTCAATGGGGGCGGGCTTACCCTCTGCCATTGCAGCAAAATTAGTCAAACCCGATGCCCCAGTGTTAGCCGTATGCGGTGACGGTGGGTTTATGATGAATAGCCAAGAAATCGAAACCGCTGTGCGACTAAAGCTGGACCTAGTGGTGATCATCTTACGTGACGACGCGTACGGAATGATTAAGTGGAAGCAAGCTAACATGCAGTTTGATGAGTTTGGTTTGGACTACGGCAACCCCAACTTCGTTAAGTATGCGCAAAGTTACGGTGCGCAGGGGTGGCGAGTAGATGACACGGATGTGCTTATTCATCTGGTTGATAAGTGTTTGAACACAAAAGGTGTGCATATTATCGATTGCCCGGTTGATTACAGCATGAATGACAAAACACTCAATCACACAATCAAAGAGCTTAGCGCCAAGCTTTAAGCAACAGTATTGAAACGGTAAGGAGTCAAAAGATGTTGAAGGAAAGCTATCCCTATTATTTAGCCAGTGAGCCTGAGTACGCGAACACCGATTTAGAGGTAACAAACAAATATACCGGCGAGGTAGCCACTAAAGTCGCCATGGCCGATGCTGACACTATTGATAAAGCGATTGCTGCTGCGCAGCAGGCGCAACCTGCCATGGCCGCCCTGGCCCCTTATGAGAGACAAGCGGTGTTAGAGCACTGTGTTAAGCGCTTTACCGAACGCGCTGATGAGCTTGCGAAAGCCCTTTGCATTGAAGCGGGTAAACCCATTAAAGACGCGAAAGGCGAAGTTACCCGTCTTATTGATACTTTCAAAATAGCAGCAGAAGAGTCGGTTCGCATAAATGGTGAAACGGTCAACTTAGAAATATCTGCTCGCGCCAAGGGTTATCAAGGTATGACGAAAAAAGTGCCTATCGGCCCATGTTCGTTTATATCGCCATTTAACTTTCCGCTTAATTTAGCCGCCCACAAGGTTGCACCGGCTATAGCCGCCGGCTGTACCTTTGTACTTAAACCGGCTTCGCGTACACCTATTGGTGCGCTTATCATTGGTGAAGTACTGGCCGAAACCGACCTACCGAAAGGTGCATTTTCCATTTTACCGTGTAGCCGCGACGGAGCAGATTTATTCACTACAGATGAACGCCTGAAGCTGCTCAGCTTTACTGGGTCTCCAGATGTAGGCTGGGCGCTTAAAGCTAAAGCGGGTAAGAAGCCGGTAGTATTAGAGCTGGGCGGAAACGCTGCGTGTGTGGTTGATGAAGACGCCGATATCGAAGACGCTATTGAGCGCGTGATTGTAGGGGCTTATTACCAGTCAGGGCAAAGCTGTATTAGTGTTCAGCGACTGCTCGTTCACCGCAACATTTATGACGAGTTTAAAACGCGCTACGTTGAGAAAGTGAAAGGTTTAGTGTCGGGTGACCCGTCGAATGAAGATACCTTCATTGGCCCTATGATTTCTGAAGGGGAAGCTGAGCGGCTTCACAGCTGGATTGAAGAAGCGAAAGACAAAGGGGCGGCAGTTCTTTGTGGCGGTACGCGAAATGGCGCTATGCTAGACGCTACCGTGATGGAAAATGTCCCGAAAGATTGCGATGCCAGCGCCGAAGAGGCTTTTGGCCCCTTGTCTATTCTAGTACCTTTTGATGACTTCGATGAAGCACTGAAAGAAGTGAATAACAGTCGTTATGGTCTGCAGGCAGGGGTTTTCACCCGCGATATCTACAAAGCACACCAAGCGTGGAATGAGCTTGAAGTAGGCGGCGTTGTTATTGGCGATGTACCAAGCTGGCGCGTAGATAACATGCCTTATGGCGGTGTTAAAGATTCAGGGCTTGGTCGCGAAGGTATTCGCTATGCTATAGAAGATATGTCAGAAACCCGTCTCATGGTGATCCGCACGCCTTAATAATTAAGCGACCATGATAATTAAGTGACCATAATCATTAAACGACCATAATCATTAAATGAAGAGTGGCGCGCTAAATCTGGCGCGCCATACGCGGCATCCTTATTCGGCGGCAAAGTCTTCTAGCAGGGCCAGAGGAATGATATCGAGCGCTTTCTCGTGGGTGGCTTCTAACCGTACTTTGGGCGCAACGCCGGCCTCGTAAGCTTGCAGCCAGCGCGCCGCACACAAACACCATCTATCGCCGTCTAACAATCCTGGGAACGACATACTAGGCCAAGGCGTGATAAGGTCATTTCCTTGGCGCAGTGAAAACTGTAGAAACTCATCGGTAACAACAGCGCACACGCTATGATTCCCTACATCTGCGTCAGGTACGTAACAAAAACCCTCTCGGGTATAACCCGTATTGCCACAACACAATTGTAGTGGACGGCCATAAACATTTTTTGCATTCGCCAAAATCAAAACCCTCTTTAACTACGTATAATTATGCATAAAAGCAACGTCATATACGCGCTAGTACTCACTGCTTTACCTTATTGCCCTGGGTACTTAGGGTCAACAGGTATGTGTATATGTCATTACGGTTAAAGGTAAAAAATCGTGCTCGATAAAAGCAAAAAAACAGGTAATAGTAATTTTTCCGAAGAAGAAATTACGCGCTTTGATGCCCTTGCAGACTCTTGGTGGGACCCAAGCGGGAAATACAAAACGGCGCTAGAATTTAATCGAGCAAGATTGACTGTAATTAAAACCCAAATAGAGAACCACTTTGGTAAAGGCAATCTTCCTCCAGACTATTCTGCGTTATCCATCATTGATATCGGCAGTGGCGGTGGTCTCATCAGTGAACCTTTGGCCGCGTTAGGGGCAAAGGTGACGGGTATTGATGCCAGTTCAGTAAGTGTTGAAGTTGCGAAACGTCATGCGCTAAAAAGTGGCGTAGACGTCGAGTATAAACATATGCTGTCAAGTGAAGCGGTAATGACTGGCCAGCAATATGACGTTGTGATCAACGCCGAGGTGGTAGAGCATGTACCTGACCAGCGTCAGTTAATTAATGAGTGTGCAAGCCTAGTTAAACCGGGTGGTTTACTCATCCTAGCAACGCTTAACAGAACAATTAAAAGTTATGTAATTGCAATAGTGGGCGCTGAATATGTGATGCGCTATTTGCCTGTGGGCACTCACGACTGGCGTAAATTTGTAAAACCCCAAGAGTTACAAGCGTGGGTGGGTGACAGGTTTGCGCTAAAACACCAAACGGGTATGCGCCTCAATCCCTTTAAAGGTGAATGGTTAACAACGCCAAGCCTGTCGGTCAATTTTATCCAAGCGTATTCTAAGCATGAATAATAGGTTATTAGTTCTATTTATTCCCTCTATTGCCTTAAGAAATAGTATAGAAAGTCATAGCTAGAAACGAATCTAGCTTTTTGAATTTGCTAAGTATTATTAACCGAAAAAGGACAAGCGGCTTACCCAGCTATCCTCACCGAATATTAAAATTGCAATACGATGGTTGATCTTTACACTGTGTTAACATAATAATAACAATGGTCTGACCACAGACCATTCCTAAACATAATTATGGAGCACACACCATGCAACGCAATAACTATAATCACGCAAGACAGACACTTGCTGTTACCTTGGTCAGCGTCATTGCACTGTTTACTCTTGCCACGGGCTATTCGGGGCAAGCACAAGCGAATACATACGCTAAAACAAAACATCCGATTGTCCTTGTTCATGGCCTTTTCGGTTTCGAAGATGTCCTGTTTGTTGACTACTTTTACAAAGTGCCTCACAAGCTCAGTCGAAACGGTGCAATGGTTTACATCGCTGAAGTTTCACCGGCAAATTCTACAGAAGTACGTGGGGAGCAGCTTCTAGAATATATCGATGAAGTATTAGCGCTCTCCGGTGCTGAAAAAGTCAATTTGATAGGCCATAGTCACGGCGGTCCTACTGCGCGCTATGCAGCGAGTGTTGCGCCGAATAAAGTGGCCTCTGTAAGCTCGGTAGCGGGTGTAAATTGGGGAAGTAAGGTCGCTGACCAGCTTAGAGACGCTTTTGCAGAAGATTCCGTGGGCGAAGGCGCCGTAGGGGTCGTTGTTGACGCGTTTGCCAACATTATAGAAATTGCTTCAGGCTCAGACCCAAGAGACAAGCCAACCGATTCAATTGCTGCGTTAAACTCTTTGTCTACATCAGGTTCAGTGGCGTTTAACCAAAAGTATCCAGAAGGCATGCCGACAGCGTATTGTCGCAACGACGGTAAGATGTTGGCAGACAATGGTGTGTATTATTTCTCGTGGAGTGGCGGTAGAACTTATACTAATGCTCTCGACGTCGTTGACCCTTTTCTAGCTATTACCGGCACAGCGTTTAAGGAGCCAAACGACGGCTTAGTATCAACCTGTAGTTCGCATTTAGGAAAGGTGCTTAAAGACAATTATAAAATGAATCATCTAGATGAGGTGAATCAGAGCTTTGGCATCACCCATTGGTTTGAAACCAACCCTGTAGATGTGTTTGTTCGTCAGGCAAATAGACTAAAAGCGTTAGGGCTGTAGTGAAGCTTTTACGTAAGCGTTATATAGTGGCTATAGGAGGGCTTAGTGCTCTCCTTGTCACGTTAAGCTATACCTTTTATTTTGACGGTTCGCCAGAAGTAAGGGGCAATCAAATAAACCG
This sequence comes from Alteromonas mediterranea DE, assembly GCF_000020585.3. Lineage (NCBI taxonomy): Bacteria > Pseudomonadati > Pseudomonadota > Gammaproteobacteria > Alteromonadales > Alteromonadaceae > Alteromonas > Alteromonas mediterranea. The sequence continues at coordinate 4,104,486 of NC_011138.3, read as the reverse complement.
CGCGGTCAAAGAAAGTTCGCTTGCCAAAAGTACTTTTGACAGTGAGCAACCAGCTATCCAAACTGAAGCAAAGCAGCAAACTAGCACTCGTCGACCCCCCGTTTCGCAAGACGATGTAGGGCTTATTGCTTTTGAACTAAGCTATACAACCAAAGATCTTTTTGACCGCTTCATATTCCAAAGAACCAGTGATGTACCTGACGTTATTAAGCGTGCCTATGTATCGCACGCTAAGGTGTCTTTTACGGTATCGTCGCGGCAGGTGGCCACTGATTTGTTTTCTCGCTATGTCGATTATAAAGTGGCGTTGTCGTCAACAGAATTAGACATTGATCTAGCCACGCACAGCCTGCGAGATATTTCATATAAATTAGATGAGCGGGAAGACCTTCGGCGCGCATATTTTTCAGAAAACGAATATCACTATTTATTTAGCCGAGATGCGAAAGTAGACGAAGCGGCCCTTGCCCGACTTGCTCTAGCGCAGGAAAGTCATTTATCCAAAGAGGTGCGCAAGGGGCTGATTGTCGAGTCGATTAAAGCAGGCAATAGCGAAGAAAGGACAGTGTTTCAGCCTACGCTTAATATGCATCGCATTAACGAGATAAAGCGGGCGCATGGGAGTTTAAACGACCGCTATAATGCAGTAGCAGCGGAATTTGGCCCTGAGGTAGCAGAGCGATTAACGCAGACGTGGAAGCAGCAGGCTGAATGGAAAAGTCGTGTGGCAGAATTTGAGCGCTACCGAGACACGTTAAAGCAGCAGTCGCTGACGGCGCAGGCGTTTGAAGAAGCATTAGCCGACTATCAAAGCCAAAAGTTTAGTGTAAACGAGATAAAACGCTTGAAAGTACTGACGTCGCTTTAGAGGTATAACCATAAAGGTGCTGAATAGTTTTACTGAGATACAGAGTGATTTGAAACCAAGTAGTTCAGTTACTACTCTAAGCTTTGCTGTTACACCCTATAACGCGTGAATAAGCCTCGAGACAAAAACTATGAAAATTTACGAAACGAAAACCGCGCCGAATCCCCGTCGAGTACGCATGTTTTTAGCCGAAAAGGGCATTGATGTTGATTACGTTCAGGTCGATATCCAAAAAGGCGAAAACCTAAGTGCTGAAATGCGAGCTAAAAACCCTTTAGGGAAAATACCTATTTTAGAGCTTGATGACGGTACCTGTATTGCCGAAACGGATGCGATTTGTACCTATTTTGAAGCACTCCAACCAGAACCACCACTAATGGGGACGACGCCAGTAGAAAAGGCAACCATCTCTATGTGGCAGCGACAAGTAGAGTTGGCGTTTATGATGCAAGTTGGCATGTGCTTTCAGCATACAACGGGCTATTTTAAAGATCGCATGACCCCAGTACCAGAGTTTGGTAAAGAGGCGGGTATTAATGCGTCGAAATATCTCAATATTCTCGAGCGCCGACTTGGCGTTAAAGAGTTTATAGCGGGCGATAGGTTCTCTATAGCCGACATTACCGCCTTGTGTGCTATGGATTTTGCGCGAGTGGTTAAAATTCGTATGAAGGACGAGCACGTAAACTTAACGCGCTGGTACGAGGCGGTAAGCAGCAGAGCGAGTGCAAACGCCTAATGATAGATTTATACACAGCAGCGACACCGAATGGGTGGAAAGCCTCGGTGGCTTTAGAAGAAATGGGCCTCAAATACACCGCACATGGCGTCAACTTAATGAAAGGGGAGCAGAAAACCCCTGAGTTTTTAGCCATGAACCCCAACGGTCGCATTCCTGTCATTGTTGATAGAGAAGAGGATGGGCATGTAGTCTTCGAATCGGGCGCTATCATGATATATCTGGCAGAAAAGACGGGCATGTTTTTACCGCGTGACGCCAAGCGCAAGAGTCAAGTTATTCAATGGCTCATGTTTCAAATGGGCGGTATTGGCCCCATGATGGGCCAGGCGAATGTCTTTCATCGCTACTTGGAAGAGAAGATACCCGTTGCTATCGCCCGATATCAAAACGAAGTGCGGCGTTTATTTACGGTGCTCGATGGCCATCTTGAAAACAAAGCATACTTAGTCGATGACTACAGCATTGCTGATATGGCTAACTGGTGCTGGGTGCGCACGTACGAGTGGTCTGGTGTTAGCATCGAAGGGCTAGACAATCTTATTCGCTGGAAGAACAGTATTGAAGCGAGGCCTGCAGCACGCAGAGGTGTGGAAGTGCCGAACAAAATCGATAAAGAAGCGTTGATAAAAGGGGCGAAAAACGTTGTTACGAAATAGCGTTTACATCATGATGTTCCGCCCCTTTAAGCGGTGCTGATGCCGATAGCAATTAGTTCGTTTGCGTTTCAAGAAACTCGCTAATTGCTTTGATATGCTCTGGCCCAATACCACAGCAGCCCCCAACGGTGCTCGCGCCTGCCGCTATCCAAGATTTAACGTAATCAAGATAGCGCGCGGGGGTAACGTCATCACGTAGTTCAGATAAAAGTGCGTTAGCTTGGTGGCTACGTTTTCTCTCTGAAAAGCTATTCGCATAGGCGCCAATAGCAATGTTGGGGTTTAATTTGCGTGTAATGGTAATCGCACTTTCCATTTCTTCTGGCTGTGAGCAGTTGAAAAGTACACGTTCAACATCGCGCAGCACGGGCACTATTTTTTCTAAAGGCTCGCCAGAGCGAAGGGTAACAGGCTCATCTGTTGACGCTCTATTGTGCAGAGAAAACGACAGCCAGATGGGGCGGGAAGAAAGCGTTTTAATCAGTGAAACTACGGCTTCGGCCTCTTCAATTGAACTAGCAGTTTCAATTAACCATACGTCGATATAAGGCGCTTGGGCTTCGATAAGAGGCATCAGAATCTCACTTACCCTGCTCGCGTCAAATAGATCTGGGCGGTAAGAGCCAAAAGCGGGGGGAATACAGCCCGCCACCGATAAATTACCTTCTTGTTTATCTTGCTGGGCGTTAACGGCATCTCTTGCTAGCTTAGCTGCTGTTTCGGCAAGCTTGAATGCTTGCTCATTAAAGGTTTGCTCACCAATGTGAAACGGCACCAATGCGTAGGTATTGGTCGTAATAACGGTGGCACCTGCATTCAAAAAGTGGGTATGGACGTCACTGACTAACTCAGGGCTTTGCATTAACGCCAGTGCAGACCATTCTGGTTGTCTAAAAGGCGCGCCAATTTTTTTAAGTTCCCGGCCCATTCCACCGTCTAAAATTTGAATTGCTTTATCACCTGCCGTCATGAAAACCTTAACTGTATGTGTGTTACTGAATGATTAATAATAGTTAGCTTGAAGTGCCAAATTTGCGCTTCCAATAGATTGCGCCTTGCCGCCCACGTAGCCCGGGCTAATTTGAGCCTCTGCTATGCCCCGCATATCCAACTGCTGCATAGTTTCATGTGTTTGCTTAACCAGTAAGCGTTTTACGTCGCTAGGCACTGCGCCGTCAATAATTACGCCGTCTAAATCTAAAAGGCTCATTGCGCACTGTGTTGCAAATGCTAGCCCTTTAGCGGTCTCGCTAATCCAACGGTTTACAATATCTTCGTCGCAAAGCCAATGAGAGGGAGATTCATAGATATGCTTGCCATTTAGGCCTGCATCTATCAGTTTTCGTTCCAATAAATAGAGTGAAGATTGGGTAATTAACTGGCGCTGTTCGCTGCCGTTGAAAAAAGGTAGCGAGCCTATTGCTCCCGCGTTACCCGTTTTCCCATTTACCAATTGACTGTTAAGAACAAGCCCGCCGCCTAAAAAGGTACCAACAAAGATATATAAAAAGCTACTGTAGTTTTCAGGGTTTCCAAAGGACATCTCGGCACTGCACGCGGCCCCAGCATCATTTTTAATAAATACGGGTAGGGTTAATAAATCTTCAAGTGCGGTTTGCGGGTTGAACTCTTTCCACTCTTCTAGCTCTTTTTGAGGTGCGCCGGCTTCTTCTGCCCAGCTCCAAATTTCAAAAGGCATGGCAACGCCCAAACCTCTGATCAGCCCTTGTTGCTCATCGCTTAAATTTTTAACCAAAACATTAAAGGCACGCTGAGCAAAAGTGAGTAAATTACCTACCGTTGGATACGCAAACTTTTCGTGAAGCGTTGCCCTTACGCTACCTTTTAAATCGAGCAACGTCATATCGAAGCTACGGCGACCAACCTTAAGCCCAATACCAAACGCCCCATTTTCATTAAGGCCAAATGGCACTTTGGGCTGGCCAACTCCGCCTTTAATCGGCTTTAGTCTCTTAACTAGGCCATCAGCTTCTAACTTTTTAATAATCACGGTAGCAGATTGTGCAGACAACCCCGTTAATTGCGCAATTTCTGCTTTTGGCAGTGCGGCACGTTGACGAATAAGAGTGAGAATCTCTCGTTCATTTGCAGAGCGATTATCGAGTAGCAATGGCGTTTTTTGGGATGGCAAGTGAAAAGCCGGTTCAATATTCAATGTAATTACAATCTTTCGTTAAGTGAAGTTAGAGTTTAATAACAACCTAGTCGTGTATCAAATATAAGAAGTGGTGTAGGTGGTTGTTCAGAAATAACTTTCTTTATTAAGTAAACACAAACACTATCACATCCTACAATTCTTGCGCAAAATGTTAAATCAATTGGGTTGATTTAATTGTTTCTTTCGACAATACTATGCCCCAATTAATTAACGATTCGTTAACCTTGTGCTTTTCGCGCAACGTTAAATGCCCATTTTTTGAATTTTGTAAGCGAGGCTGGTATGAAAATTTTATGTTTAGGTGAAGTGCTTATTGATATGTTAAGCCAAGGTGCGGCGCCCAAAGATGGCAACATACCAGCCATGAAACCTTTTCAACCCTATGCTGGTGGTGCACCTGCTAATGTAGCGGTAGCGGTAGCGCAGCTGGGCGGTGAAAGTGCAATGGTATCGAAAGTAGGCGACGATACTTTTGGCGCGTTTCTTAAAGAGATGCTTGAGCACTACAAAGTAAACACTGACTTTGTATGGACCACCCAAGAAGGCAATACCGCGCTTGCGTTTGTAAACCTTGATGAAGACGGAGAGCGCTCGTTCGACTTTTACGTTGATAATGCCGCGCATAAGCACATTTCAGAGCAAGACCTGTCGACTATTGATTGCGACAAAAATACCGTGCTTCACTTCTGCTCAGGCTCAATTTCTGGACCAGAACTTATTCCTGGTACCGAGTTTATTCTAAACAAGGCGAAGGATAACGGCATGATGGTGTGTTTGGATATCAACTACCGCCCTGCGTTTTGGGATGATACAGCGAACGCGCCAAGCCGCATTGACGAAGCCGCTAAGAAAGTGTCTATTCTAAAGGCAAGCCGTGAAGAACTGGCTGAACTTTATGGTGAAGAAAATGCAGATACAAAAGTGCAGCAGTGGCTAGATAGCGGCGTTAAAGTTGTACTGGTTACCGATGGCGGCGAGCCAATTCACTACATCACTAAATCGTTCAGCGGCACGCTAGCATCGCCAAAAATGGATGTAAAAGACACCACCGCAGCGGGTGACTCGTTCATTGGTGGTTTCCTGTATTTCCTTTCAACGAAAGTGAAAAACGCAGATGAGTTCGACGCTTGGGCAGAAAACTTTGAAAATGTAAGCGAAGCTACCGAATTTGCCATTCGCTGTGGGGCTTACACGGTAACCCAGTACGGTGCCTTCAGTGCATTGCCGACCCAAGCGAATATCGCTAAATAAGTTATTTAATAAACGGTTGCACAATAAAAAGAGGGTTCAAATTTGAACCCTTCAGATTGATGGTAAACCCCTCTTTTTTCGGAGGGGTTTATTTTTTCTAGTAACAAAAGACCGCGCTTTTGCTTCTAACAACACGTGCTGACGGCACGAAGAGCGGTAGGCTATCGCGCTCACCGTTTGAGTCTAGCTTAGTGCTTATCCGCTCTGCTTTGGAATTTACGCTCTTCGGTGTTTACCTTAATCCACTCTCCGGTGCTGATATATTCAGGTACCTGCACAACCAACCCTGTTGAAAGCGTGGCCGGTTTGGTACGTGATGTTGCCGACGCGCCTTTGATGGAAGGGTCGGTTTCAACCACTTCAAGCTCAACGCTCATGGGCAAGTCTAAGGCAACCGGTACTTCGCTAACGATGACAACCTGAATGCCATCGGTATCTTCGTTGATAAACAGCGCCTCGTTTTCAATGCTGTCTTTGTTCAGGTGGTAAGGTGTATAGTCTTCTTTATCCATGAACACATACTCTTCGCCGTCAATATAAGAAAACATTGCAGGGCGACGTATTAAGTCGGCCATATCCAGCGTGTCTGAGTCTTTAAATGTTTCGTCGTATTTTGCACCGGTGACCACGTCGTACATACGCATACGATAAATACTGCCACCCGCGCGGCCTTGAGGAACAGAGCGTTCAATGTCGCGAACAATGCAAGTTTTTCCGTCAAATACCACGGTGTTATTCTTTTTAATTTCACTGGCCTTAGGCATGGCGACTTCCTATTGTTTTGTTTTTTCAGGTCCAAGCCTGATTCTATTGCTTAAGCCATTCTCTGCGATTTTGCGCTACTTAGAAAGCTTTTTAGTGTCATTGCTCTATCAAGGCTTTCACGTTGGCTAGCGTGTCAGCTTCATCAGCGGGCTTGTCCCAGCGAATACGGTGAATGCGAGGAAAGCGCAGCGCGACGCCCGATTTATGTCTTGATGAAGGGTGAGCAGCGTCGAAGGCCACTTCAAGCACCAGTTCTTTTTTTACTTCTCTTACTGGCCCAAAGCGGCCGACGGCATTGCGTCTTACCCAATTATCAAGCTTCTTAAGCTCTTCGTCAGTGAACCCGGAGTACGCTTTTCCAATAGGCAGTAGCTGGTTGTCTTCCCATGCGCCAAAGGTGTAATCAGAATAGAAGCTTGAACGTTTTCCGTGCCCCCGCTGCGCGTACATCATAACCGCGTCAACAACCAGCGGATCGCGCTTCCACTTAAACCACTTGCCCTTCGGCCGGCCGGGAATGTACTTACTATCAAGGCGCTTTATCATCAGCCCTTCAACCGCACGGTTTTGGCAAACTTGGGTGTGAAGCTTGCGAAGGCTTTGAGGGGAGGTAGCGGTAAGGGTTTCTGATAGAAACAAACGGTTGTTACTATTTTCGCTAAACCACTCTTCAAGGGCTTGGCGCCGAGCTTTCAACGTTTTTTCAGTGAGATCCTCACCATTAAGCACTAAGGCGTCGTACACAATGAGCCCTACAGGAGCGGAAGACTGTAGCGCTTTGCTTGGTTTTTTCTTATTAAGGCGCTGCTGAAGCGCGTTGAAGGTGTCCACATCCGGCTGTGTGGCGAGCGAAACCTGTGAGCCGCTTTTATCACTCAGCGTTTTCTCATTATTTGCACTTGTTTTAGCTGAGCCTTCGGTTGAGTCATAGCTATCCTCCACGTTATGGATAACAAGCAATTCACCGTCTAGCACCATGTTGCCATTTATGGTTTCAAGTAAGTCTGGGAATGAGTGGCTGATGTCATCGCCAGTCCGAGAGAAGAGCGCCTTTTCGGGCTGATCTTCATCGGGCGCACGGTTGTTATTGTGTCTATCATCAAAGGTTGTATTTGACTTAACAACGAGCTGTACACGAATGCCGTCGTACTTGTTTTCAATTTGCCATGTGTCTTTAGTGAATGCGTCAATGTTGCTATCTTCAATAGGGTGGGAAAGCATCACCGGGTGAAAAGTAACCGCGTTTTCAATATCGGGTTTATCGGCTTTGCCTTCTAGCCATGAAAGCATATCCACGTAGGGCGGGGTTACCGCGTGCCATAAGGTTTCAATGTCCTTGATATCTTTATTGCCGTAATCTGCGAGTATTTGTTTAATAGAGCGAGCCGACACGCCTATGCGCAGACCGCGCGTCCCTAGTTTCAGTAACGCCCAGCGCTGGGCAGGGGTCATTATGGTTAGATAATGGGCCAAGGTGTCAGACACCTTTTGCTTACTCACCGACGCAAACGTTTCTACCACTTCCGTAAGGCTTGGAAGCGAGTCTGTAGGCTCGCTATGCGGCCATAAATGGGCCACGGTTTCGCTCACTTCACCGACATAATCGTAGCTCATGGCAAAAAGGGCGGGGTCGGTGTGTTCGGTAATAAGCTTCTTTACCGTATTGCGCTTGAAAAAATCGAAGCGCAGCGTGCCTGCCATAGCGGCAGTGGCCCAGCCGCGGTCAGGGTCTGGCGTATTGGTAATGTAGTCAGCGATAAGCTGCGCTTTTGCCTTGGTTCCAGCGGTGTAATAAAGCTGTTCAAGTAAGTTACTGAATGCCTCCACTAGTCGCCTCCTTGCTCTTCTTCATCATAACCAACTAGCGATAATGCTCTGGCTTTAAACCCCATTTTTTCTGCCTGATACATTAAAGCGTCTTCTCTGCCGTGGGTCACCCACACTTCTTTCGGATTGACTTCTTCAATGGTTTGCAGCAATTCGGGCCAGTCGCAATGATCAGAGATAATAAGTGGTAGTTCGGCATTTTTTTGTTTCGCGCGAGCGCGAATTTGCATCCAACCAGACGCCACAACCGGGCGCACGTTAGGCAAGCTTCGTGACCACCTGTCGGCGAGTGCCGAAGGGGGCGCAATGACTATCTCACCGGTTAGTGTTTTCTTATCTGCAACCTCAGATACCGGAATTAACTCACCCAAGTCTATTCCTAATTGCTTGTATAAATCGCACAGCTTGAGCTGCGCACCATGTAAGTAGATTGGCTTGGTGTAACCCGCCTCACGTAGCGCTAATATAACCCGTTGGCATTTACCTAGTGCATAAGCGCCTACTAGATGGCATCGCTCGGGAAACACGCGTAATGAATGAAGCAGCTTTTCAATTTCATGTTCAATAGGTGGGTGTTTAAAGACAGGAAGCCCAAAAGTAGCTTCGGTAATCAATACATCGCAAGGGACAACTTCAAACGGAGGGCATGTGGGGTCGTGACGGCGCTTGTAATCGCCAGAGACCACAACGCGGTAACCGCCGTATTCAATTAAAATTTGTGTTGATCCTAGAATATGTCCAGCGGGATAAAAAGTGGCTTTTACATCATTAAAATTAATGGTTTCACCCATTGCTACAGTGTGCTGGTGAATCGCCATATCTTCACCGTAGCGGGTTTGCATAATGGCCAGTGTTTCTGAACTTGCGTACACACTGTTATGGCCAGCTCTTGCGTGATCAGCGTGGCCGTGTGTGACAAGCGCTGTCGCCACTTCATTCATTGGGTCAATGTAAAACTCACCAGGCTCACAATAAAGGCCGGTATCGTCAGCTTTCAGCCAGGTTGATGGATGCACTATCAATCGTATCCGTTAACAAAAGTTTGTTGTTACTACGTATTTACGGCCCCAAAACGACCACTTAACGCCGCTCAAACGCTAAAAACTAAAGAGATCATGAGTAAACCTAACTAAGGGTTGGTCGTATAAACGCTAAAAATGTGAACAAGAACTGTAAATGACATCACTTCCCGCGGCCTTTTCGAAATGGTTTAAGCAAAAGGGCTGGCAATTACGCGACTATCAGCAAACCATGCTGACAGAAAAAGACCAGCACGACTGTACATTATTAATAGCGCCAACTGGAGCGGGCAAAACCCTGTCCGGCTTTTTGCCTAGCCTAATCGAACTTGCTGAGACATATGGTATGAGTGAGCTTGCCGAGACGGTAGATGACGGGGCGCCAATTGAGGTCTCTGAAACGAGACAGCTTTCTGGCTCGAGAGAAACTGACGAACACGTCGAAACAAAGGCTACAGATAGACAGGCAAAGAAAGGAAAAGAAAAAGGTGGTTTCAACGGCCTACATACCCTTTACATCTCGCCACTTAAAGCACTCACGCAAGATATCCATCGTAATTTGTTACAGCCTATTGAAGAAATGGGGCTCCCGATAACGGCTGAAACACGTACTGGCGATACGCCTTCGCACAAGCGCCAGCGTCAACGTAAAAAGCCGCCAAACATCCTGCTCACTACCCCTGAATCGCTCATGCTCATGTTAAGCTACGCCGATGCTGATAAACTATTTGGTAAACTCAAACGGGTTATTATCGACGAAACCCATAGCTTAATGGCAAACAAGCGCGGTGACTTTTTATCGTTAGCCCTTGCCCGATTAAGCGTATTCTCTCCCCATTGTAAACGCATTGGTCTGTCTGCCACCGTAGCCTTTCCCGAAACGTTGGGAGCGTGGCTGGCTGGTAGTGACAGTGTTGCCAATATCATCAAAGTAAAAGCGGGGGAGAAGCCGAAAGTCGAAATGCTGCATTCCAAATCACGCATGCCCTTTGGCGGATTTATGGCACGCTATGCTATCGACGATATCTACCAAGCTATTGAAAATGCCCAAACCACATTGGTTTTTGTTAATACCCGTGCCCAGTCTGAACTGCTATTTCAAATGCTGTGGGAGGCAAATAAAGCAGCGCTGCCCATTGCGCTGTATCACGGCAGTTTGAGTAAAGAGCAAAGACGCAAAACCGAAGCCATGATGGCCAGCGGCATGCTGCGGGCCATTGTATGTACCTCGGCGCTAGAGCTCGGTATCGACTGGGGGGACGTAGATAAGGTCATTCAGGTGGGCGCGCCGAAAGGTGTGAGCAGGCTGTTGCAAAGAATAGGGCGGGCTAACCACAGGCTCGACGAACCGAGCGAAGCGCTACTAGTACCCGCAAATCGCTTTGAAGCGCTGGAATGCCAGGCAGCAATCACCGCTATTGAAAAAGGCGAGCTAGATGGTGAAAGCCCACAGCCGGGCGCACTAGATATTATTCCACAATTCATCTTGAACTGTTTGTGTAGCAAAGCTGATAGCCCTGATACCCTGTACCAGGAGATACTTACCGCCACGCCTTATCAAGGGCTAGATAGAGATGATTTCGATAAGCTATGGCAGTTTACCCAAGACGGCGGTAGTGCCCTTAATGCTTATGAGCGGTATCAGCGCCTGGCAAGAAATGATGATGGCACTTTCTCGCCAGCTAATCGCCGCGTTATTCAACGGCACAGGCAGAACATAGGTACTATTGTTGAAGCGGGGCGACTTAAAGTAAAGCGTATTCGTAGGGGAAACCAAGGTAAGATTATCGGCGAAGTAGAAGAGTATTTCGCTCAGCAATTAACGCCGGGAGACACCTTTTATTTTGGCGGAGAAGTGCTGCGCTTTGAAGCTATTCGCGACATGCAGCTTCATGCGAAGCCTGCAAAAGCCAAAGAGCCAAAAATACCCAGCTACGCAGGTGGGCAGATGCCTTTGTCTACTTATTTGGCTGAAGGAGTTCGCGCTATTTTAGCGACGCAAACGTTGTGGAAGACACTGCCCGCGCAAGTTCAAGAATGGCTTAAACTTCAGCAGGCGTTTTCTCAGTTACCTAGCCCTGAAAAGGTGCTAGTGGAGCAATTTCCATTCAGACAGGCGCACTACACCTTGTACTACACCTTCGACGGTCGCAAAGCGAATCAAACCTTAGGTATGTTGCTAACGCGACGAATGGAGAAAATGGGTATCAAGCCTTTAAGCTTCAGCGTGACCGATTATGGCTTGTCGGTGGCATCGGTAAATCCAATATCTCAAGTGCAACTGCAGCAGCTATTTCAGCCTGATATTTTAGGTGATGAATTAGAAGATTGGATGCTACAAGCACCTATGCTCAAGCGCTCTTTTAGGCAAGTGGCGGTGGTAAGCGGCCTGACAGAGCAGCGTTATCACGCCAGCCAAAAAACCATGAAGCAGGTAACGTTTTCTACCGACCTTATTTACGATACATTGCGTGAGCACGACCGCGACCATATTTTACTTAAAGTGGCCCGAGCTGATGCAGAGCGTGAGCTACTGGATTTACGACGACTCGCTAATTTACTTATTCGCTACGTAGATTCAGCGACGTTAGTGAACCTTGAAAAACCGTCGCCTATGGCCATACCCATTGTACTAGATGTACGTAGCGAACAAGTGAAAGGCGCAGGGGCGCAGGCTATTATTGAGCAAGCTAATTTATATGCCGAAGCTGAAACTATGTTAGATGAAGTTCGTGCATTGCTATCAGGGGCTAGCGTCGACTAAGGTAGAGATAAACACGACCATTAAGCTTCGCTTTCATATCTTGGCAACGCAGTTAACACCTGTCATCTTGCACAACCAATAAGAGCGGTCAGAATGCGGAAGCTCGAAGCCTCGTCCCGCTAAATGAACGAGCAGCTTCAAACCAGTAATAAAAACTCACAAACAAAGATCAAAAGAGGAAATTTTGGCAATAAGCGATACATGGCTGACCGAAAAAGTAAGCCAGCGCCATATCACTATTACAAAATATGCAGACTACCTGTGGCTGTTAGACGCGCGCGGTGTGGCATATTTACCCGCATGTGATTGGCTGGTGGTATCCGATCTGCATTTAGAAAAAGGCAGTTATTTACGCAGCTATGCGAACCCGTTGCCGAGTTTAGATTCCACCGCCACGTTGACGCGTCTAGAAAGCATCATCGATGATTATAAGCCATCGCAAGTAATCAGCTTAGGTGACAGTTTTCACGATAAACACAGCATGTCGCGCATGACCTTTGATGACCGTCAGCACTTATGCAGATTAGTTGATAGTGTGAACGAGTGGATGTGGGTAGAAGGTAATCACGACCCGGATTTGCCAGAGGGCATTCCGGGGACGTCATGTTTTGAAATAGTGCTAGATGGCATGGTGTTTAGGCACGAACCGGACGAGGGTGAACAGCGCGCACAGGTAATCGGCCACTACCACCCCAAAAAACGAACAACCATTGCTCGCCGTCGTTATTCAGGCAAATGCTTTACCAATAGTGAGAGCTTATTTGTGATGCCAGCCTTCGGTCAATTCACTGGGGGCTTAGACATCGACGAAGACGTCATGCTAACGCTATTGCCCAAGCGTTTGCGTCACGTTTTTATGCTTTACGACAACATCATCTTCAAAGTGTAAGCCCACCGCAAATTACGGGGTCAGAGTACATTTCAGCCACGACAGCTTGAGTTCAAGAAAATGAACCGACACCTTCTGCAACAGTCCGGGCGCGCTTGCGGGGGAGAGCGTACTGTCTAGATTGAGCCTAAAAAGTACTCTGCCCCCCAGAATTTAGGTTAGTCGCGCCAGCGCTTGGTTAGTTCGTCGTAGGCGTCTATACGGCGGTCGCGGAAGTAAGGCCAAATGCGCTTAACTTGCTCGGTACGTTCCATATCAAGCTCTACGGTTAGCGTGGTTTCACCTTCAGCTTCGGCTTTTGCCAAAATCTCGCCTTGTGGACCTGCGACAAAGCTTTGCCCCCAGAATTGAATGCCCGGGTCACCTTCAACAGGCGATGCTTCAAAACCAGTGCGGTTTGCCACGATAACCGGCACTGAGTTTGCCACAGCGTGAGAACGCTGAATGGTTTCCCATGCACCGTGTTGACGGGTACGCTCTTCTTCTGTGTCAGTTAAATCCCAGCCAATAGCGGTAGGGTAGAACAATAAATCTGCGCCTGCCATCGCCATCAGGCGTGCCGCTTCTGGATACCACTGGTCCCAACACACCAATACGCCAAGTTTACCTACGCTGGTCTCAATAGGCGTGAAGCCCATATCGCCCGGTGTGAAGTAAAACTTCTCGTAAAAGCCCGGGTCATCAGGAATATGCATTTTACGGTATTTGCCCGCAATTTCTTTGCTGCGGTCGAACACCACAGCGGTATTGTGATACAAACCAGAACCGCGTTTTTCAAAAAGCGACGTCACCAACACAATATTGTGTTTTTCAGCTAGTTCACCGAAAAAATCTGTCGCTGGGCCTGGAATTGGCTCAGCCAAATCAAAGGCGTCGGTATCTTCTTGTTGGCAAAAATACAGGGTGCTGTGCAGCTCTTGAAGAAGAATACACTCGCAGCCTTCAGCCGCTAATTTGGCAATTTGCTCGGCACTTTTATTCCAGTTCGTTGCTTTGTCGTTATCAGCAACAGACTGTTGTACCAGTCCAACTTTTAGCTTAGCTGGGCGCATGTAATGACACTCCTTTCTTTAGGGTAGTGATAATCGAATCTTTTAACGTATTTGTGGGTACCTGCATGGAAATACAATGCAAGCTACCGTATTGTCTTACGAGTACGCTGCAATCAATTGGTTCAACAATATGGTCAGGGTGCGCTTGCTGCACCGTTTCAATCGCTTCGGCGTCTTCTTCTTCACCGTATACCGGTAACAAAATAGATTTATTGCAAATTAAGTAATTAGCATACGATGCCGGCAGGCGATCACCTTCATCATTTACGATATAAGGCAGCGGTAAATGAAACTGCTTATGCTCAGGCAGTTCAAGCGCACACTCATCACATAAAGCCTTTAACCCTTCAAAGTGACTATCGTTAGGGCGATTGTTACACGCCTGAATGACTAAGCCTTTGTTAGGGGTAAAACGCACGATGGTGTCTATATGGCCGTCGGTGTCATCCCCTTCTAAATGTCCATTTTGTAAAACAGTTACTTTGCTGCAGCCTAGCATATCTTTAAACGCATCTTCATAGGCACCTAACGACATATCGCCATTTCGTTCAGGGTTAAGTAAGCACTGTGCGGTACTCAGCAAATGGCCATCTTCGTCAATTTCCAAAGCGCCACCTTCGGCCACGACAGGGCTGCTGCGAAGCACAGATTTACACATGGCGGCCAAATAACGTTGATTGGCTAGGTTATCTTCTGATGCATTGAACTTATTACCCCAGCCATTAAAGCGAAACTCTACTGGCGAGCCATTACCATCACGGTCTTTGCAAGTAATAAAGCCGTAGTCGCGCATCCACGTGTCGTTGTACGACGCAGGAACAATAAGCACTTGTGCATTTTCAGGTAAACGAGATACAAGGCTGTCTACATCATCAGGTGCACACAACAATATCACGCCAGCGCTACTGCGATTTACCGCCGCAATCACGTTAAGGTAGGTAGCCCGTGCTTCTTCTAACCACGGCGCCCAGTCGGTGTGCGCATGTGGCCATGCCAACATAACAGCGTCGATATCATGCCATTCAGGCGCCATAGTGCGGTTACCCTGCATAGTAAAATTCCAATTCACGTCAAAATAGAGTGCGGATTATAGCTATGGGCAAGCACGAGACCAAGGCAAATGGTGATGAAATTAATTGGCGGTGACGATTAGTGATAGCGCTTGTTGCGCGTAAGGGCATCGACAATTTTATTTTAAATGCCTGCCACCGTTTAGGTGTAGCGTCTGCCCCGTTATATAGTCACTGTCGAACAAGTAGTTCATGGCTTTCACCGCCTCTTTCGCGCCGGGTACTATTTCAAGCAGTGATTTTTTCAGCGCTTTTTCCTTGTAGGCGTCGTCATCGCCTTCATTGAACATGAGCAGAGCGGGAGCGATACTGTTAACTTTCACCTGCGGTGCTAATTTTTTCGCAAATGAAAGGGTAAGGTTATGCAGTGCGGCTTTGCTAGCGGCATAGGCCATATGCTTTTCGCTGCCGGTTTCTTGCACATAGTCGGTCATATGAATAATGTCGGCTTGGCCTTCGCATGAACATAATGCGGCTTCTAAAGCCAGATTTATTCGATAGGGCGCAATAGCATGAACCATCATCATACGCTCTATTAAACTGTGTTTATCGCAACTGTCTTTTTCTTGGGCCCAATCTGACGCGTTGTGTATAACGCCTCGATAGGTTTTACTGATTGCCTTAATCTTATCAATTGCTCGATCAATAGCCGCCTCAGTGCTAAAATCAGCCTGTAAAACTGTAGCGCCTTTATCCTCAAGCATCGTAATACTTGAGCGGGGAGTTCTGTACGTCACCACAACGTGATGGCCTTGTTCAAGTAAACAGTCGGCCATGGCTAGGCCAAGACGTTGACTAGCGCCTGTGATTAAGACAGGTGAGTTCAAGATAATGTCCTTCTTTTTTAAAAGGTATCAGTTTTATTATTCTGTGCTAGAAGCACGTAAGGTAGCAACAACATTAAATAAAAGTCATGTTGTCGTATAACCGAACTTTTACGAATATTAAGGCGTATCAGTTCAAAAAAAGCAGTAACAACGGATAAAGCAATGTTAGCAAAAGAAGCGGTAATTGTGCGCGATGCACTAGACCCCTCTATATCAGAGCCAGCGCAACGTGTACGAGAAGCATTAGAAGCCAAAGGTTTAGAAACCCCAATGGTTGCCAACGGCCTTTCAGACGAGCAAAAACGTAAGCGCATAGAAAGTGCTATGCGTGATGTAATGGACACGCTTGGCCTTGATTTAACGGACGACAGCTTATGTGATACACCAACGCGCATAGCGAAAATGTACGTTAATGAGATCTTTGGCGGGTTGGATTATCGCAGATTTCCTAAGATCACGGCAATTGAAAACAAAATGCAGATCGACCAGCCTGTACAGGTCTCTGACATTAGCCTTACAAGCACGTGCGAGCATCACTTTGTAACTATCGATGGTACGGCCACGGTATCTTATATTCCGAAAAACACGGTTATTGGCCTTTCGAAAATAAATCGGTTAGTGGGTTTCTTTGCTCAGCGTCCTCAGGTGCAAGAACGCTTAACACAGCAAGTGTTAGTAGCATTGCAGACATTGACGAATACCGACGATGTGGCCGTAAGTATTAATGCGACCCACTATTGCGTGAAAGCGAGAGGGATCCGTGATACCAATTCATATACCAAAACGTCTGCATTAGGTGGCCGCTTCTTAACGGAAAGTGAACTTAAACGAGAGTTTTTCCGTTAACAAACATTTGTTGCTAACATTAAAAAAAACCGCTGGATTCAGCGGTTTTTTTATTTCTAAGCCCCATAAGAAGAGACGTTCACTTTATTACATTCTCAATATCCGACTCATCGACGATAAGATTAATGCTGCCTCCAATTCCATCGGCTGGGGTGAGACTTAGCATTTTTTTGCAGCAGCTACATGATTCATGCTGCTCGTGATACATATCTCGAACGCAATTTAATTGAAAACTATTAATAGCGCCACAGTAGGGGCACATATATTCCAAAGTGCGATCACTTTCCATTGTTTTATCCGTTACCATGATAAACATATCCATATGACATAATCCGAACGCCGTTGCGTCTTCCACTAGCGGTAGTCTTAGTCTTTCGTTGTCATAAATAGCAAAAACAGAAGACTGCAAGAACCAAACCAGAGCAAACGGTATTACTCCTTTTTTCGCTGCTTTGTTGCTCCTTTTGCTTTAAGCGGGTTTCAATCTAAGCATCACCTATTCAGCGTGCGAAAACTTACTTCTATTATCCAAAAGTATAGTGTGAATTTCTTCTATTGCCTGTGAAAAAAAAGGGGTATTCGTTAAGTTATTGATGGAAGGGGAAATAAAATGTGTCTGCAATGGGATAACTCAGTCAATTACTGGATAATGCCAGCAATCAACTGAGCGTATTATTAAGAATATTAGACAGGCTGCAACCACATTTGTTGATAAGGTGCGAGTTCGAGCGGTGAAGACTCCATATCAACGGTCTCGTCAGTTAGCAAGTCTTTACTTGCTGATTGTTTAAGTGTTGCCAAAAGGCTGCGGTGCAACGATTGTGGATGTTCACTGAAATTACAGATGACAAGTAGCTTTTGTCCTTCTGTATTTTCTCGTAAAAACGCAAAACAATGTTGATTATCCGTATCTAATATGTGCGTTTTTGACTGGCCGAAAATAGCATGTTGCTTGCGTATAGCAATCATTTGCTTCAGCCCTTCAAACACTTGAAGGCTAGCAGTTTGAGCTTCGTTCTCAGGCGTCGTTGTGCCTAAAGCTAAGGCTGTATCTTCGCTATGAACGGCAATGCGATTTACCCATCTGTCATCGTGACTTTTCGTCTCGTCGAGTCGGTAGCTGTAATCGTTAAGCTTTGCAATTTCATCACTTGAGTAAAGCAATGGAATACCACCAATACTGAACGTAATACCGTAAAGTAACAGCATCCGCTTTACTGCCTCGTCAATAGCCTGTGGGTCGTTGGCTTCTATCGCCCCTTCTAAACCACATAGCGATGCTAACGAGCCACAAACCCGGCAGTCGCCGTTTGACGGGTTTTCTGCGAAAGGCACACCGTTAGCAAAGCTGCCTTCAAACCGGCCTGTGTAAAACTGATTGAGGAAGTAGCGGTGGTCAAAGGAGTTTATACCTAATTCGCTAGCCACTGCGTCATCGAATGTCCATCCAATATCGTCATGACAACGCACATAGTTAACCCAGGTGCAGTCATCTGAAATAGCAAAACTCTTCTTCATTGAATTTGTAAGCAAACGCGTTTTACGCGTTGCCAGCGAGTTCCAAAGCAAAGCCATTAATAACGGGTTATAGGACAGTTGACACTCGTCTTTATCAATGTACTTAAGTACCTCGTCGGGATGAACAATGGCTTCCGACTTAAATACCACGGCCGGTGCTACAATTTGCAAACAGCAGTTAAACGCTTGAATAAGCACGTGCGCTTTTTCTTGGTTTTCACAGTTAGTGCCCATCTCTTTCCAAATAAACGCCAAAGCATCTAAACGTAAGGCGGCACACCCTAAATTCGCAAGAAAAAGCATTTCCGATGTGATGGCATTGAACACTTCAGGATTACTGTAATTTAAGTCCCATTGAAAGCTGTTAAACGTTGTCCACACCCACTTTTCCATTGCCTCATTGAAAGTAAAGCTGCCTCTTCTCACCTGAGGGAAAATTTCTCTTAAGGTGTGTTCGTACTGGTCGGGGATGCTTCTGTCGTCGAACAGGTAGTAGTAGTCTTGATACTGCTTATCGCCAGATAGTGCTGCTTTCGCCCAGGCGTGTTCGTCTGACGTGTGGTTAAACACAAAATCTAGTACCACGTTAATCCCTTCTTTTTGAAGGGCCGCGGTAAGCTTCTCTAAATCTTTAACCGTACCGAGACTTGGGTTTACTTTGCGATAATCCGACACCGCATAGCCGCCATCACTGTCACCTTTAGGCGCATCGTACAAAGGCATTAGATGTACGTAGGTTACACCGAGCGCTTTGAAGTATGGAATTTTCTCATGCAGGTCGTTTAGCGTGGGGCCCATTAAGTCGACATAACAGGCCATGCCTACTTGCTCTTCATCGCGATACCACAAGGGCGTTTTTAAACGCTGACTGTCTAGCGCCTTAAGCGCAGGCTTTCGACTTTTTAGCCCGTCTCTTAATAATTCGACAAGCTTTTGTAAATGAAAATAGCAGTCGTACTGATGGCCATAAACAAAAGTATACTTCTCG
Organism: Alteromonas mediterranea DE; assembly: GCF_000020585.3. Classification (NCBI taxonomy): domain Bacteria; kingdom Pseudomonadati; phylum Pseudomonadota; class Gammaproteobacteria; order Alteromonadales; family Alteromonadaceae; genus Alteromonas; species Alteromonas mediterranea. The sequence continues at coordinate 4,085,225 of NC_011138.3, read as the reverse complement.
AAAAGGCGAGGGAAGTGGGCCTTCAAACGTCGCGTAAACGTAGCCGCATCTTTCTTTGTCAGCGCAGATAAATCGGTCGATGCCAAGATGCGGTCTAAACATACACCACTGTCAGCAGCATAGCTCATAGATAACTCCAAAGTGTGACGAAAATGTACGTCAAATCAACCTATCCAAATTAACGGGTTTACAGGGTATTTAAATTCTGTTAACTTTTATCTTAATCGTTTAAGATTGCTTGTCAACATTAACCATGAGATTAATTATCAAGCTGTTTACATCTTAAGCCTAATGAATACTAGCGGTAGCTGATGTATTTTTAAGAAGTTTAGCGAGGTTAAGTAAAACCTCTAACACAGCATTTGTGAGACAGACTATGCCCAATCATGATCCTAGTAGCAGAATTATCAGATGGTTGACCTACCTAATGTTTATGATGTTTGCCATGACGTCAGATTCTGTAGGTGAGATTATTAAAGAAGTGAAAGTGGCTTTTTCTGTCACCAATGCACAGGCCAGCTTAATGCACTCTTTACCAATGCTGGGTATAGCATTATCTGGGTTGTTCCTAGGCTTTCTAGCTGACAAGTTAGGACGTAAACCGACCATTATTATCGGCCTCGCGCTCTTTGGGCTTGCTTGTTATAGCTTCCTAATTGCTAACGATTTCATGCTGATTGTTAGTTTAATGAGCCTTTCTGGCGTTGCCGTTGGCATATTTAAAACCGGCGCCCTTGCATTAATTGGTGATATATCTTCATCCACTAAACAACATACTGCAACAATGAATGGAGCCGAGGCATTTTTTGGTGTGGGTGCGATTATTGGTCCACTTATCGTTGCTTATCTTATCCACCAAGGCGTAGCGTGGCAGTGGCTTTATGTGATTGCAGGTGGCGTTTGTACGGTACTTATTATTGGCGCTTTACTTGTTAAGTACCCCGACTATTCTCGACACACAGAGTCGGGCGAGAAAAAAGTATCGATTGCCCAAAGCCTTAAGTTAGTAAAAAACCCCTATGCATTAGGCTTTTCGATAGGGGCGTTTTTATATGTTGCGGCGGAAAGTGCAATTTATGTGTGGATGCCAAGCTATCTGGTGTGTGATGCCACCACATTGAAAGCAACTTACGATTGTTACACAGAAGGTTTCTCACAAACCTTGGCAATATATTCAGTCACTGCCTTTTTTATTCTTAGAGCGGCGGGGCGATTTGTGGGCATTTGGATGATGTCTCACTTTAACTGGTCACTGGTTCTTATGTTATTTACTGGGGCGATAGTATTGTGCTTTGGTTTAGGGCTATGGGGCGGCAAACAGCTAGCGTTATTCTTATTCCCACTAACGGGTATCTTTATGTCGGTTATTTACCCCACCTTTAATTCCAAAGGAATAAGCTGTTTCCCTAAGCATCAACACGGTAGTGTCGCAGGCGTAATTTTGTTCTTTACTGCTGCGGGCGCAGCGGCAGGGCCCTTCATCATGGGCTTGGTAAGTGACGCGAATGGCGGAGATGCTAAATACGGATTCATGGTGGCGACAGGCTTTGCTGCGCTGCTATTTGTTGGGTTGGTATACAACTATGTTAAAAACCCGACGAAAGAGCGTCTGGCTGAGATTGAAGCAAGCGAATACGCTAATTAAATTCACTATTAGCTAACACCTTTCTTAATCGGCTTATCAGCCCTACATTCACACGTGCCGGTCTTGCTACCGGCACTGGTTTTTCCCCACGTTGTTGTTTAAGCTTCAAATATTCACATCTCACATTCGTAATAACGCTCAATGGATGAATTAAAACAAGCGCAGGCACTCTACGACACCCTGGTAGAATTTGCCGTGACCTACAGTTTTCAAATTGTGGGTGCCATCATCATTTTTCTTATTGGCTGGTGGGTAGCTAATAAAATAGGCCATGTGGTTGAAAACCTGATGGTCAATAGAAATATCGACGTCACGCTAAGCCGTTTTACCGGCGGGGTGTGCAAGTTGGCGGTATTGGGTATCGTTATCATAATTGCACTTGGCAATGTGGGGATCAGCGTAACGCCGCTCATCGCCGCATTAGGTGCTATCGGTTTAGGCGCGGGATTAGCCATTCAAGGCATGCTAGCAAACTACGCTGCGGGCTTTACCATTATTATTACCCGTCCCTTCGTTATTGGAGATACCATTCGGGTTCGCGGTGTTGCAGGCGTGGTCGACCAAGTCATGCTGCCCTATACCATCCTTATCGATGAAGATAACGTGCACATTCAAATTCCCAACAAATTAATTGTGGGAGAGATTCTTCACAACTCGGCAGAAAACATGCTGATAGAGCTTGAGATTGGCGTAGCATATTCAAGCAATGTAGATGATGTCATAAAGGTAATTCGCGCCGCTGTTGAACAAGTAGAAGGCATTAGTGCAGAAAAGTCACCGGCAATAGGCGTAGATAATTTTGGCGATAGCAGTATTAACTTCGGAGTGCGGGTATGGGCGCCCGCAGTGAGACATTTTGAAGTCCGTTATGCGTTAAATCGGGCCGTCTTTAATGCGCTGCAACAGCACGGTATAGATATTCCATTCCCGCAGCGAGAAGTGAGAATGCTCGACTAGTTTCGTATTAACCGCGCGTTAAACGCGTTCAATCATTAATAAAGTGCCGAATGAACAGTTGATGTTTTTCGGCATTTTATTACCTCTACCTGTAGCCACTTAAAGTTCGTAAAGCTCTAATGGCAGACCGTCCGGGTCCTGGAAAAACGTAAAGCGCTTTTGGGTATATTCGTCCGTGCGTACGGGCTCACATTCCACCCCTTTACTCGTTAGTTGATGAATCACTTCATCAAGCGCATCGACTTTAAACGCGAGGTGTCTTAAGCCCTGAGCCTCAGGGCGAGATGGTCTTTTAGGCGCATCAGGGAACGAAAATAGTTCAATCTGACTACCGTCAGGTAATGCAAGGTCGCACTTATAAGACTGCCTGGCTTCTCGATAATTTTCATCAATTACCGTAAAGCCAAGTACGTCGGTGTAAAACGCTTTCGAGCGGGGATAGTCGCTACATATTACGGCCACATGGTGAAAGCCTTTTAACATATTTTTTATCCTTTAATATGCGTATTTAGGTTTACGGCATCTCTTGTCCGCGCGCTACTTCAAATAATTTGTACCAGTGTTCGCGGCTAAGATGAACATCTACGGCTTTTTGACTCGCCTTAATTCTTTCGATATTGGTACTGCCTAAAACCGGCGCAATGTTAGCAGGGTGTCGCATAAGCCACGATAAGACAATCGCTTCGGCCGTCGTTTGGTATTCACTTGCAAGTTGAGCAACAAGGTCAGCGGTTGCACGTTCTTCGCTGTTTTCTGTCTTTGCACCTGTGTACTTTCCTTGGGCTAAGCTACCCCATGCTTGAAGTTGTACGTTGTTCAGCATGCAGTACTCAAGCGTCCCTGGCGCATAACCCGTATTACGGTTAGCAGCGCTGTTGGTAGTAATGCCATCCTCAAGCCAATCTCTAAAGCCAAGGCTCATCTCTAATTGATTGGCAACAATAGGAGTAGAGAGCGCAGACTGAAGGTAGTTAATCTGGTGTCCGTGCATGTTCGAAACGCCCACGTGCTTAATCTTCCCTTGTTGTTGAAGTAGCTGAAGTGTGCCCGCCACCTCTTCTAACTCCATAAGAGGGTCTGGACGGTGAAGTAGCAACGTATCTAATTGCTCAATGCCAAGCCGGGTAAGAATACCCTCTACAGAGTTATGGATATGGTTGGCCGAAAAATCGTAGCGCTTTGGTCCCAAATCATCGTCAAAACGTATTGCACACTTAGATTGGATAATCATGTTATCTCTTAAACTAGGTGCAGCTTTTAACGCTTCGCCAAAAGCGATTTCTGCTTTTCCAAATGTATAAATGTCAGCGTGGTCAAAAACGTTGATGTTGAGGTCTAAAACCGTGTCTATGACCGAGCGTGCTTGTGTAATATCGGCTTCAGTAACTGGCGAATTATTCCAACCGCCCCCTAAGCCCATGCATCCATAAATCAAGCGGCTTGCATGTGGGAAATGTTCATTCATTTGTTCTCCTCCTTGTAAGACGGCAGCAAATGGATAAGACGTTAAGCTCACTTAGTACCCGTATTCACTCATTGCCAATATATTAGGCAATGTAATATGGGCTATCCCATAATAGAAGCGAGATTAGATGAGTTTATTTCGTACTTCGACAGCTAACCTAAGTGTTTATGGTGCAGTAAAATTGTTTTAGATCACAACAGGTAATTTAGCGTTATCAGTTTATAACCGTATTATATCGCAGTGGAGAGTGTGTATGTTTAAGAAAATCGGTGTCGGGTTCTTAATGAGCGTTTTGCTTGCCGGCTTATCGGGGTGCACAGGCGTACCTGATAAAGTTAAACCCATTCAAGGCTTCGAACTACCTCGGTATCTGGGGGAATGGTATGAAATAGCCCGGTTTGACCATAGCTTTGAAGAAGGATTAACAGAAGTCACTGCAACCTATAGCATGCGCGACGACGGGGGCGTTAAGGTTATCAATCGTGGGTATTCAAAAGAAGCCGGCACATGGGATGAAGCCGAGGGCAAAGCATACTTTGTAGAGTCAGCTTCAACGGGGCACCTTAAAGTGTCGTTTTTTGGCCCCTTTTACGCCAGTTACGTCATTATGGAACTAGACAAAGAAGACTATCAGTACGCACTGATAACTGGGCCTGACAAAGATTACTTGTGGATTTTAGCGCGCACGCCTTCAATATCGAAGAACGTTCGCGCTCAGCTACTAGAGAAAGCCACGGCGGCTGGATATGACGTAAGCAAGCTGATATGGGTAGAGCATGGGCAAGTAGACGCATAGCGCTTTTTCAGTCGAGTTGTTCTGCGCGCAATAAGTTAATTGTGTTATTATTGCGCGCATAGACGCTGTTTGATTAGGTACTAAGAGAGACTCGGCATGCAAACCCTCACCATTACTACGCCAGATGACTGGCACCTTCACTTTCGCGATAACGAAATGCTGGCAGAGACGGTCCCTGCGACTGCGCGTTGTTTTCAGCGCGCTATTGTTATGCCAAACCTTGTACCGCCGGTGGTCAATGCCGAAATGGCAATGGCTTATAAGTCGCGTATTGAAGCGGCTCGTCCAAACGGGAGCAGCTTTGAGCCACTTATGACGCTGTTTCTTACGAATCAAACCACGCCGCAGGATATTATTGATGCAAAACAGGCAGGCGTTACCGCGTGTAAGCTTTATCCAGCAGGCGCCACCACAAACTCAGATGCCGCTGTAAAAGGTATTCAGGCTTTATACCCTGTGTTTCAAGCCATGCAAGAACAAGGCTTGTTGTTACTTATTCACGGTGAAGTGACCGAACATCACATTGATATTTTTGACCGTGAGAAAGTGTTTATCGATACGCATTTAGCGCCTATTGTTGAGGCATTCCCGAAGCTGAAAGTGGTGTTTGAGCATATTACAACGGCTGATGCAGCAAGCTTTGTGGCGGGTGCGAGCGAATATGTGGGGGCAACCATTACACCGCAGCATTTGCTTTTAAATCGCAACGACTTATTAGTTGGCGGCGTACGCCCGCACAATTACTGCTTACCTGTGCTTAAGCGCAATACCCATCAACAAGCGCTGCGCGACATGGTGGCAAGCGGCAATAAAAAATTCTTTTTAGGTACAGATTCAGCGCCGCACGCGAAGCACAAAAAAGAGAATGCTTGCGGATGTGCAGGCTGTTACAGCGCATGGTCGGCCATTGAGCTTTATGCCGAAGTGTTTGAGCAACTAGGCGCAATAGATAAGCTAGAAGGTTTTGCGAGCCATTATGGCGCAGATTTTTATGGTTTAGCGCGAAATACGACTACAATGACGTTAGTTAAAGAATCGTGGACAGTGCCTGAACAAGTAACCTTAGCTGATGGCACCGATATGGTTCCATTTTTTGCGGGGCAAACCCTACAGTGGAAATTAGAAAAGGCATTTCAAGCATAGTTCTGGTCTTTTCACGTGCCTTAGGGAACCTCTCCACTAGGGCATAAACCCTCTTTTATACCCACACCGCTAGGTTCATCATACCGAACAGGATGAAGTGCACCTTTGGAACCCAAATTAATGACAGTTGAAACAGTAAAGCAATTAGATATAAATCCCGCCATCACAAAGGCATTGGACTCACAAGGCATTCACCAGCTTTCTCCTATTCAAGCCCAATCGCTTCCCGACGCTCTACAGGGCAAAGATGTGATTGGTCAAGCGCAAACCGGGAGTGGTAAAACGCTTTGTTTCGTAATTCCCGCGCTTGAAAAAATTGAAGTTAATGACTTCTCAACTCAGGCGATAATGTTGTGCCCAACTCGTGAGCTTGCAGAACAAGTCGCGCAGCAGTGTCGCTCTGCGGCGAAAGATATAGGTAACATCAAGGTGACAACCTTGTGTGGTGGTCAGCCGATGGGGCCGCAGATTCAGTCTCTCAAACATAGTCCTCATATTATTGTAGGTACGCCGGGTCGCGTAATGGATCACGTTGAAAAACGCCGTATAGATTTGCGTAATGTAAAACTGCGTGTGTTAGATGAAGCCGATCGCATGTTAGATATGGGCTTTGAGGATGACCTACGCATTATCTTTGGTCAAACGCCAAAGCAGGTGCAAACCCTGCTGTTTTCTGCCACTTTCACTGAACAAATAGAGCGTGTGGCTAAGCAATATCTGCACAATCCGGTAACCTGCAAAGTTGAGTCTCAAGAGAATAAGCCTGCCATCACTCAGCTGGGATACAACGTACTGCCTCATACCCGCACGCAGGCACTAAAAGCGGTGTTAACGGAATATCAGCCTAAAAATGCCATTGTTTTCTGTAATCGTAAAACGCAGGTAAATGACGTAGTTGATGAACTGATAGAAGACGGTTTTAGCGCTAAAGGGCTTCAGGGAGATATGGAGCAGCACCAAAGAACCTCAGTGTTAATGCAGTTTGCCAGCGACTCACTGCAAGTGCTAGTTGCCACCGATGTAGCCGCTCGCGGACTAGATATCGACGATGTTGCCTGTGTTATCAATTACACTGTAAGCGAAGAGCCCGAAACCCATATTCACCGTATAGGACGTACAGCGCGAGCTGGGGCGAAAGGCATGGCCATAACGCTGGTAAGTGAGGAAGAGGAGCATTTCCTAAGAAAAATAGAAGTGCTACAGGAAAGTGATATTCCGCTAAAAGGGGCGCAAAGCCTACGCTTTCATAAAAACAAAATTACCCAGCCCGAGTTTACTTGTATTTCATTGAGTGCCGGTAAAAAAGAAAAGCTTCGTCCTGGTGACTTAGTCGGAGCGTTGACCAAAGATGCGGGTATTCCCGGCGATGACCTAGGTAAAATTAAAGTTCAGAACAGCATGAGTTTTGTAGCGGTGAAAACGCGAAGCGTGAAAAAAGCCATGACGCAGTTCAGAGAGGGCAAAATTAAAGGAAAGCGTATTAGAGCAAGAAAGCTTTAAAGACTGCAAGACAACTTTAAAAAGGCAAGGTGCTTATGGTCGCTGAAACAGACTTGACTGTGTTATTGAAAAACTTAAACCCTGTAGCGAGTAGTGAAAATTATGTTTTCACGACCTTACCAGCTAACAAGTTGACCAATACGCTTGTTTCAGCGGCGAAGGGCATGTTTCAAGAACGAGAGGGCACTACGCTTATCTTGCCGTTAGCTGCAGCTAAGCAAGCGGAACTGCAATTTGAAGGGTGTTATTGGTGTATAACCTGTGAAGTGCACTCAAGTTTAGAAGCCGTAGGGATGACAGCAGCGATGTCTTCGGCGTTGGGAAAAGCGGGGATTAGTGCCAATGTGGTAGCCGCTTATTACCACGACCACATTTTTGTGCCTTTCGAAAACGTTGATTTAGCGCTTGAGGTCTTAGCCTCATTGTCTCATTAATGCCGCAGGCTCTTGGCCAGTGAAAATGCATGAATAAGCGTTGGCATTGAGCAGTATCGTGCGCCGCAGTAAATTATTACTACTTTATTATCGTTACCCAACAAAAAAAGCCCCAGTTTGGTGAACCAAACGTGGGGCTTTAGCTATTGTGTTTTATGTGCGCTACTCAATCAGCTCGACTTACCAAATTTTCACGCGTTCTTCGGGTGGTAAATACAACGCATCGTCTTCGGTCACGTTAAACGCTTCGTAGAATTCAGGTACGTTGCGAACAGCACCGTTAGTGCGGAACTTCGTAGGTGAATGGGTATCGGTTTGTACTTGGCTGCGCAAGGCTTCCTCACGGTATTTGCTGGCCCACACTTGTCCATAACCAATGAAAACACGCTGGTCGCCAGTGAAGCCGTCTAGTTCAGGGGCTTTTTCACCATCAAGCGACAAATGATAAGCTTTTAAAGCGATACTGATACCGCCAAGGTCGCCAATGTTTTCACCGAGCGTATATTCACCGTTTACGTGTAAATCAGGCAAAACTTCAAATTGGTTGTACTGTTCAACCAAGTTTGCTGTACGTGCTTCAAACTCGCCGCGATCTTCATCAGTCCACCAGTTTCTAAGTACGCCATCACCGTCGAACGTTGAGCCTGAATCGTCGAAGCCGTGACCAATTTCGTGACCAATAACCGCGCCAATACCGCCGTAGTTAACGGCATCTTCGGCGTTCATATCGAAAAACGGAGGTTGAAGGATAGCGGCTGGAAATACAATCTCGTTTAGCGGCGGGTTGTAGTAAGCATTAACCGTTTGCGGTGTCATTCCCCATTCATGGGTCCACACTGGGCCGCCTTGTTTCTTAAGCATTTCTTCGTAAAGTACATCTGAAGAACGCTTAAGGTTTCCGAACAAGTCGCCGGCTTTAACCGTAAGGGCTGAATAATCTCTCCACTGGTCTGGGTAACCAATTTTTACGGTAAACTTAGATAGCTTATCTAAGGCTTGGGCACGGGTTTCATCCGTCATCCAGTCAAGGTTTTCAATACTTTCTTTGTACGCCAAGATCAGGTTATTTACCATTTCCATCATGCGTTCTTTCGCGGCTGGTGGAAAATGCTGCTTCACATAAACCTTACCAATAAGCTCGCCCACGTGGGCATTTGATAGACTCACCGCTCGGCGCCACTGTGGCTGCTGTTCTTCTACGCCGCGAAGTACTTTGCTGTAAAAGTTGAAGTTTGCTTCATCTAATTCAGCGCTTAGGCGACCGGCCGAAGCATTCAATAGGCCCCATTTAAGGAAGGTCTTCCAATCTTTTAGCGACGTTTCTGCAATAACACCATCAATGTTTTGCATATAGTCTTTTTGCAAGATACCTAATGAAGGAATGTCGCTAACGTCAGCTTCGGCAAGATAAGCGTCCCAGTCGAACTTAGGCATTAATGCTTTTAGCTCTTCAATGGTTAGCTTATTGTAGTTGGCGGCAAAGTTACGGGCTTGCTCTTTTTTCATGTGCAGTTGAGCTATTTTAGTCTCAAGTGCGAAAAGCATATCAGCGCTTTCTTTAGGCGCTTCGAAACCGGCTAATTCAAACATGGTTTGGATATGTTTAACGTAGGCATCACGGATAGTTTGTGATGATTCATCATCGTCAAAATAGTACTCACGTTCGGGCAGCCCTAAGCCCGATTGCCATGTATACATTAGATATTCTTTTGGCGATTTAAGGTCTGGGTACTGGGTAAGGCTAAAGGGTGTACCATATCCATAGCGTGCCGCATAGGCAAAATATTCAGCCAAATCTGTGTAGTCTTCAATGGTGTCTATTTTTGCAAGCTCTGGCTTAAGGGGCGTGGTACCCAGCTCATTACGCGTTTCCATGTCCATATAAGCACGGTAAAAGTCACCCACTTTTTGCTCATCGCTTCCGGCTTTAAAGTCGCCTTCGGCTGAGGACTTAATGATATCCATAACGTGATCTTGCGCTTCGTCGCGAAGAATAACGAACGCGCCATAGCTAGATTTATCTGCTGGTATTTCAAAATTATCAAACCAGTTACCGTTTACGTAGCGGAAAAAGTCATCACCTGGGTCAACAGACAGGTCCATATTCTCTTTTATGACACCTGATGAAAGCTGTTGTTGGGCTTCTTCAGTGGCCGCGCTTTGTGACTGTTGTTCTGTTGATGAATTTTGTGGGCTACAAGCTGTTAAGGCCAGTGCCACGCTTAAGCTTAAAACGCTACGTAACATATGGGGCTTCCTTTTTTAATTCTATTAAGCAGTTATTAACGCTGCTTATTGTTCTTAGCGTGTGATGAAACCCGTTTTATTTCTTCTGCTGAAAAGCAAAAGTGATACGGACACGCTTTTTGTTTTTTCTCGCTAACTTTTAGCATGGCGGTGGTAATAGAAAAAGTGTTTATAGTGAAAATACACAGCTTGTAACAACTTGTAAGGCTAAATTCGCTATAGTGTTTTTGTTCTGACCTCATCACAACATTCAAGGAACGGCTATGGAGTTACACAATACCCCTTTTGATAGCGTATCACCTTGCGAGTACGCCGACGCGCTGCCAAGGAATCAGTTCATGCATTACGCGATAAAACCTTTGTGGGAAGATATGCCTCGCATTGCAGGGCCGGCATTCACTGTAAAGTGTGAGCCCGGTGATCACCTTATGCTGCATGCGGCCATCTATCGCGCAAGTCCTGGTGATATTATTGTGGTGGAAGCCGACGATGAGTTTGCTGTGGCCGGTGGTAATGTATGTGCTATTGCGCAATCTCGCGGAATAAAAGGTTTTGTTATCGATGGCGTCATTCGCGATATTGCTGAAACACGGGACAATGCGTTTCCAGTTTTTGCGCGTGGTGTTGTGCCTAAGCCGGGAGCGAAAAAATGTATCTCGCCACTTAATCAGACAATATCTTGCGGTGGCGTAACCGTGGAAGGGGGAGATATTATTGTTGCAGATGAAGAGGGGATTGCGGTTATACCGCAGGCAGAAGCACTTGGCGCGTTTGAAATAGCAAGACAACGCGCAGACAAAGATAGCGCAATGTCTCTTGAACAATGGCAAGCCGAACATTCAGAAAAAGTAGAAAGTATTCTTGCTAAGCTGGGTTATGAAGACTGAATTAAACCCTAGTTAGCCTTTTGCCACGTTGTCCGCCTTTATCCGTATGGGGCGTGCAGCGTAAAATGGGCCGATGCAAAACTTTTTTATCGCGGAGTTCTTGCAATATCGATAAATATTAAGCGATTTTAAACCGGCTTTGCGGTGAAAATACGCCGCAAAGTTCAACACCTTCTCTTATATCGTGTAGAATTGTGCCCCAGCATTTTTGGGCATACGTAAACGTGCTCTGTCATTGAATTAAAATCGAGTTCTACATGTTTTCATTTTTCGAAAAGCTTACCCAGCCTTTTCCTGATACGTCTCCTAGTCAACCGCCGAAGGGCTTAGTGGCTTTTTGTAAGTATTATACTCAAGGCATGTGGGGCGTGATCCTTACTGTTTCCGTGCTCAGTGCAATCGTTGCCATGCTAGAAGTGGCACTGTTTGGCTTTCTAGGGCAGCTGGTAGACTGGTTTTCCGAGCAAAATCGCGAGACATTTTTGGCTGACCAAAAGTTTACGCTTATTGGGATGGGGGTTACGGTACTTGTTCTTATTCCCCTGTTTATATTGCTTCGCTCCCTATTTTCCCGTCAGTCTTTAATGGGTAACTACCCCATGCGAATTAGATGGCAAGCCCATCGGTATTTACTGGGGCAAAGCTTAACCTTCTTTCACGATGAATTTGCAGGGCGTGTGGCCACCAAAGTCATGCAAACCGCGCTATCGGTGCGAGAAACCGTGACCAAGGTACTCGACCTGTTGGTGTATATCAGCGTGTACTTTATCTCGATGGTGGTACTCATTTTTAGTACAGACTGGCGTTTAGCCATGCCGCTTATTGTATGGTTTTTTGTCTATATTGGTATTTTGAAGGTATTGGTACCCAAACTAAAAGAAGTGTCTCAAAAGCAGGCCGATGCACGCTCGCTAATGACAGGGCGTATTGTGGATAGCTACACCAATATCACTACCGTCAAACTGTTTTCTCATAGCCGCCGAGAGGCCGACTATGCCAAAGAAAGCATGGATGGTTTTCTGCAAACCGTTTACCCGCAAATGCGTTTAGTGACGGTATTAGAATTCTGTGTGGAAATGGCTAACGCTATTCTCATTTTTACCATAGGTGCATTATCTGTGTATCTATGGATGGAAAATATCGCAAGCCCTGGTGACATTGCTATTGCTATTAGCCTTTGTTTACGACTGAACGGTATGTCGCATTGGGTGATGTGGGAAGTCTCTGGGCTATTTGAAAACTTAGGCACAGTGCAGGACGGCATGAATACCTTAGCACAACCTATCGCCGTAAAAGACAAGCCTAAGGCCGACGCGTTACAAGTCAACGGTGGTGGTATCAAGTTTGATGATGTGGACTTCTCATACTCGGGCGCAGACGATAAGCCAATTGATGTTTTTACCAATTTAGACTTGACCATTAAGCCAGGCGAAAAAGTGGGCTTAGTAGGGCGCTCTGGGGCGGGTAAATCGACCTTGGTTAATTTGCTTATGCGTTTTTACGACACCCAAAGCGGCCGTATTATTATTGATGGGCAAGACATTACCGACGTCGGGCAAGAAACCCTACGCGCCAAAATTAGCATGGTGACCCAAGACACCTCCCTAATGCACCGTTCGGTAAGAGATAATATTTTATATGGCCGTACTGATGCGACGGAAGAGGATATGATTCGCGCAGCCAAACAGGCTGAAGCACACGACTTTATTCTTACCCTTACCGATAGCTACGGAAGAACAGGGTACGACGCCCATGTGGGGGAACGCGGCGTGAAGCTTTCAGGGGGTCAACGTCAGCGTATTGCTATCGCCCGCGTGTTGTTAAAAGATGCGCCAGTGTTGGTACTTGACGAGGCGACCTCGGCGCTCGATTCAGAGGTAGAGGCAGCCATTCAAGCGTGCTTAGATAAAGTAATGGAAGGCAAAACGGTTCTCGCCATTGCCCACCGTTTATCGACCATAGCCCAAATGGACAGGCTTCTGGTGCTAGATAAAGGCAGTATTGTAGAGCAGGGGACGCACGCGGAGCTTATCGCACACAACGGTATTTATGCCAAGCTATGGGCACATCAAACGGGCGGTTTTATTGGCGTTGAATAGGTGGCATTCTAAATGGAAAGCAATCGCAGATGGGAGAGATAAACCGCTTGTATCTTGAAAGTGGTTAAGTATAATACGCGTCCCTCCCTTGCGATACCGCACTTTCCTTAGAAAAGACGCACAACTCCCAAGGGCAGTGTAAGTAAATTTTGTCTTTTAGACACCACAGGGGTGTAGTTCGAATTGGTAGAACAGCGGTCTCCAAAACCGATGGTTGGGGGTTCGAGTCCCTCCACCCCTGCCAAATTTACTTAATCTACGAATTTTAAATTGCGCCTTCAAAAAGCGCGTAAAACAACGACGCTGTAGTGCTAGGATCGTAACATGAGCGAAAAGACGGAAAATCAGTCCAATGCGTTGGACATGTTTAAATGGGTAGTGGTTTTTGCACTACTTGCCGGTTTAGTAACCGCTAATACAATGTACGGTGAGATTTCGGTACTATACCGTGCCATCGCGATTGTTGTAGTTGTTGGTATAGCTGGTTTTATCGCGGCAACGACTGAAAAAGGTAGTACCTTCTTGAGCTTTGCTAAAGAGTCTCGCACAGAAGTTCGCAAGGTAGTATGGCCAACGCGTCAAGAAGCGAACCAAACTACCCTTATCGTACTTGCAGCGACGTTAGTTATGGCACTAATTTTATGGGGACTAGACGGCATCATCGTTCGTGTAGTTGGCTTTATTACTGGAATAGGAGCATAAACGTATGTCTGAAGAAGAAGCAGTAAAGAAAAGATGGTACGTAGTTCAAGCCTATTCGCAATACGAAGCTCGCGTTAAAAAGACGTTGCTTGAATACATTAAAATGCACAACATGGAAGACTACTTCGGTCAGGTACTAGTACCAACAGAGGAAGTTGTTGAAATGCGTGCAGGTCAAAAGCGTAAATCTGAGCGTAAGTTCTACCCGGGTTATGTATTGGTAGAAATGGCGATGACCGAAGAGTCATGGCACTTAGTGAAAAGCGTACCTCGCGTACTAGGTTTCATCGGCGGCACCTCTGACCGTCCTATGCCAATTACGCAGAAAGAAGCAGACGCTATCCTAAATCGTCTTGAAGAAAACGTTGATAAGCCAAGACCGAAAACATTGTTCGAGCCAGGCGAAGTGGTTCGCGTTACCGATGGTCCATTTGCCGACTTCAATGGTGTGGTAGAAGAAGTAGACTACGAAAAGAGCCGCGTAAAAGTATCGGTACTTATCTTCGGTCGTTCTACACCAGTAGACCTAGAATTTGGTCAGGTAGAAAAAGGCTAAGCCTTTTCTGCCTAAGAGTTTCGAAAGAGCCCCTACTACATAGGGGCTCTTTTATTTGCAGAACACCCAAATAGAGTTTCTTCTTTAAAAGATTACTAGCAAAGCAATAGAAATAGGCAGGCCGTGTAAGCTATGGCAAACCCATTTCCTCTAAGAACGACATTTCGCTAATAACTGTTAATGTTTTAATTAGGCCTTTTCAGGTGGATAGGAAAGCTATAACTTAGGGAAGATATGATGAAAGCGGTCAGTACTACCCACCATTTATAATCTTCACTAACTAATAAACCAATAGTTAAAGCGGTTACGAATAGGAAAGTTGTAACAATTATACGCGCAATTTTAAAGCGCTCGAACTGGTCTATATGAGCTCTTGAACTAAATAGCCGGATCCAAAGTATCGCTGCAATCCCTGAGTAATTGATTAAAAGTAAAAGGCTATTACTTGCAATAAACGCACTAAAGGAAAACAGGCTTAGCATAGCACAAGCCATGTTAAGCCTTGATAAAGGTGATAAACCCATTTATTCCCCAATTTTGTTTTACCTATTATTTAATAATAAGTGTTAGAGCACTTTGACCGGAACAATAATTTTGAAAAAGCCCCAAAGGGGCTCGTTCGAATTAAATAAGCCAGAAGTAACAACTGATGAGCGAAAGAAATATGAACAGAAAATGTAGCACTGTAGCAGTCTTCTCTGAAATCTTATCGCTCTCATTAAAAGAGTCCCAAAACCCTACACCTAGCGCACGTTTTAATATTAGGTTCGTCCCACAAACTAATAGGGTCCAAATTAAAACAGCTTGGATATCTACCATTATAAACTCGACCTTCATTCATCTGTTGTCATTAAATCCTCAACTTCCGATGCCATACTTGTTATCGCCCCCGAAATCAAACCTCCGCCTACAGATGTTGCGAGAGAGCTAAAACCTTTAACAGGACTCAAAGCGCCAGCACCCATTCCGGCAAGTGTTCCTGTAGCGATACTACTAAACGTCGCGCTCCGTCCACCACCTATAATTGCACCGTAGAATCCACCTATTCCACCGGCAAGTGCGCCTAGAGCATTGGCCCAAAGAGCACCAGAAACTTGCGAGATCTCATCTTTGTTTAACTCAGTTAGTTTTTCCATTGTTAATTAATCCTTATTTAGATAAATATAGATGACTCCGCACGGCCTGTGTGAAGCTATCCAAACTTTGAATCACTTTCATGATGAAAAATACTGACCTTTCGATGGTTTTTTATTCTAAATAGCCCTTGCATAGTAATTAATCACCTTATATAATGCGCGCCCTTTTAAACGGAAACGGGAAGCCGATTGAGCAAATAATCTCTGTATTTGCGAGGCGTTAGACCCAAACAAGAGAGCATGTAAAATGGCTAAAAAAGTAAGCGGTATTATTAAGCTTCAGGTTGCAGCTGGCGCTGCTAACCCGAGTCCACCGGTTGGTCCTGCACTAGGTCAGCACGGTGTGAACATCATGGAATTCTGTAAGGCTTTCAACGCGAAAACAGAAAGTCTTGAGAAAGGCGCTCCGGTACCAGTAGAAATTACGGTATACGAAGATCGCTCTTTCACATTCGAAACTAAGACTCCTCCTGCGTCTTACCTGCTTAAGAAAGCAGCGGGCATCAAGAGTGGTTCTGGCCGTCCTAACACTGAAAAAGTGGGTACTGTTACTCGCGCTCAGTTGGAAGAGATCGCTAAAACTAAAGAGCCAGACCTTACTGCAGCTGATCTAGATGCAGCGGTACGCACTATCGCGGGTTCTGCTCGCTCAATGGGCTTGAACGTAGAGGACTAATCGAATGGCTAAATTAACTAAACGTGCTCGCCTAGTACGCGACAAAGTTGACTCTACTAAAGAATACGAAATCAACGAAGCAGTAGCGCTTCTTAAAGAACTAGCAACAGCTAAGTTCGCAGAAAGCGTAGACGTATCTGTTAACCTTGGTATCGATGCGAAGAAATCTGATCAAAACGTTCGTGGTGCAACTGTACTACCAAACGGTACTGGTAAAGACGTTCGCGTTGCAGTATTCACTCAAGGTGCAAATGCTGAAGCAGCGAAAGAAGCGGGTGCGGACATCGTTGGTATGGACGACTTAGCTGAGCAAGTTAAGAAAGGCGAAATGAACTTTGACGTAGTAGTTGCTAGCCCAGACGCGATGCGTGTTGTTGGTCAACTAGGTCAAATCTTAGGTCCACGTGGCCTTATGCCTAACCCTAAAACTGGCACTGTAACGCCTGACGTTGCAACGGCAGTTAAGAACGCTAAAGCTGGTCAGGTACGCTACCGTAACGATAAGAACGGTATCATCCACGCTAGCATCGGTAAGATTGCGTTCGAAGCGAACCAAATTCAAGAAAACCTTGAAGCGCTACTTGAAGCATTGAAGAAAGCTAAGCCTTCTTCTGCTAAAGGTACATACATCAAGAAGATCAGCCTAAGCACAACAATGGGTGCTGGTGTTGCTCTTGATAAGGCTTCTGTAGGTCTTTAATTTCGCTGAGCGAATGCTCATCGAAATCTCTTAAAGGTTATGGGTTGGAGCTGTGTAAATTAGCGGTGCTAATAAGCAGCTCCCGTCCTAGACCGCAGGTGCGGTGTGGTGAAAGAGGTAAGAGAACTTTCACAGTCAACACACTGCTTAATAGAACAACCTGCGCAGACGGTGGTTTGACTCAGACTCTCTGGGGTAACAAACACCGTAGAGCGGTATCGACCATGAGGGTTGGTATCAATCTGTGAACCCTGACCGCGTAAGTAGGTAACTACGAACAAGGTCAGATACAAAGAGGTGAACTCAGTGGCACTAGGTTTAGCAGCAAAAAAAGAGATCGTAGCAGAAGTTTCTGAAGTTGCGTCTCGCGCTCTATCCGTAGCCGTTGCTGAATACCGTGGGATGGAAGTTAGCGATCTGACTGAGCTACGTGTTAAAGCTCGTGAGCAAGGCGTATACCTAAAGGTTGTACGTAATACTCTTGCGAAGCGTGCTCTAGCAGACAGTCAATTTGCAGACTTAGACAGCGCCTTAACTGGTCCGCTTATCTATGGTTTCTCTATCGACGCACCAGGCGGTGCGGCACGTCTTTTCAAAGACTTCGGTAAGACTAACGATAAGCTTAAAGTTACTGCACTTTCAATTGGTAGTGGTCTTCTTGGTCNAGAGAANTTGGACGCAGTTGCAGCTCTACCTACCCGCGACGAAGCGCTTGCGAAACTACTTGCAACCTTCAAAGCACCAGTTGGGAAATTCGTTCAAACAATCAACGAAGTTCCTGGCAAGTTTGTGCGCGTATTGGCGGCGGTCAAAGACACCAAGTAATTGGCGTTTTTGGCATATTGATTTTTTTAACATTTTATACCCAGGAGTTTAGAGAACATGGCTCTAACTAAAGAAGATATCTTAAACGCAATCGCTGAAATGCCGGTAATGGAACTGGTAGAACTAATTGAAGCGGCTGAAGAGAAATTCAACGTATCTGCTGCAGCTGCTGTTGCTGTTGCTGGTCCAGCTGCTGGCGGCGACGCTGCTGCTGCAGAAGAAAAGACTGAATTCGACGTTGTAATGACTTCATTCGGTGGCAACAAAGTTGCAGTTATCAAAGCAGTTCGCGGCGCGACTGGCCTAGGTCTTAAAGAAGCTAAAGAAGTAGTTGAGTCTGCTCCTAAAGCTATCAAAGAAGGCGTAAGCAAAGATGAAGCTGAAGCACTTAAGAAAGAGCTTGAAGAAGCTGGTGCAGAAGTAGAAATCAAGTAATCTGACGTAGTCAGATTATTGCCTGAGACGGCAAGGCTGGTGGTTTTTTGAACCACCAGCCTTTTTGCGCTGTATAGTGTGTAGAAACTAACCCTTGGTTACACTACTTAAAGCGCCATTCGGAAATACCCATAAAAAGCATAAAAATCCAACAAGTTAACTAATAATTGGTTAAATTTTGTTGTATGCTGGTGTATCTGCCCGAAAAAGGGTTGTGGAAGTTTGTTGCTTAGTGCGCCATTTGAAACGCAGCTTTTAGCCCATAGCACGCGTTTTAAAGCATTTTGCAGCAGGTTGGGTCATAAATCAGCAGGCTGAGGAACCCATGGTTTACTCTTATAGCGAAAAGAAACGTATCCGTAAGGATTTTGGCAAACGCCCACAGGTATTGGAAATTCCATACCTTCTTTCAATTCAGCTTGATTCTTTCAAAAAGTTTATTGAGACCGATCCGGAAGCTCAATACGGTTTGGAAGCAGCATTTCGTTCCGTTTTTCCAATTAAAAGCTACTCAGGTAGTTCAGAGCTTCAGTATGTAAGCTACCGCCTGGGAGAGCCAGTTTTCGACGTTAAAGAATGTCAAATTCGTGGCGTAACTTTCTCTGCTCCATTAAGAGTAAAACTACGGTTAGTGTTGTTCGATAAAGACGCTGCCCCAGGTACCGTAAAAGATATTAAAGAACAAGAAGTGTACATGGGCGAGATCCCATTGATGACAGAGAACGGTACGTTCGTTATCAATGGTACTGAGCGTGTTATCGTGTCACAGCTACACCGTTCACCTGGTGTATTCTTTGATCACGACAAAGGTAAAACCCACTCGTCAGGTAAAGTGCTATATAACGCACGTGTAATTCCTTACCGTGGTTCGTGGTTAGACTTTGAGTTTGACCCGAAAGATAACCTATTTGTACGTATCGACCGTCGTCGTAAGTTGCCTGCAACGATTATTTTACGCGCACTTGAAATGACGTCTGAAGAAATCCTAGATACTTTCTTCGACAAAGTTAATGTACGTATTGATAAAGACAAGTTGATGATGGAAGTGGTGCCAGATCGCCTACGTGGTGAAACGGCTGCATTTGACATTATCGATGGCGAAGGCAACGTGGTTGTTGAAACCGGTCGTCGTATCTCAGCGCGTCATACACGTGCGCTAGAGAAAGCGGGTCTTAATGAGCTTGAAGTTCCAGCTGATTACCTAATTGGCCGCGTATACGCCGCTACTTACGTAAATGAAGACACTGGCGAAGTTATTGTAAGCGCGAACGAAGAACTTACCCTTGAAAACCTAGCGGCACTTAGCCAAGCGGGCATCAAAGAGTTCGAAACGCTTTACATTAACGAACTCGATCACGGTTCATATATCTCAGATACACTGCGTATCGACTCTTCAACTAATCGCTTAGAAGCGCTAGTTGAAATCTACCGTATGATGCGTCCTGGTGAGCCACCAACAAAAGACGCAGCAGAAACCTTGTTCGATAACTTGTTCTTCTCAGATGAACGTTACGACCTATCTTCTGTTGGCCGCATGAAGTTCAACCGCCGTTTAGGTCGTGAAGAACTTATTGGTTCAGGCACACTAGATAAAGAAGACATTATTTCTGTAATGAAGCAGCTAATAATGATTCGTGACGGTAAAGACGAAGTCGATGATATCGATCACCTAGGTAACCGTCGTATCCGTTCTGTTGGTGAAATGGCAGAGAACCAATTCCGCGTTGGTCTTGTACGTGTAGAGCGTGCAGTTAAAGAGCGTCTAAGCTTAGGCGATCTAGACAACGTAATGCCACAGGACCTAATCAACGCTAAGCCTATCTCGGCTGCGGTTAAAGAGTTCTTCGGTTCATCTCAGCTTTCTCAGTTCATGGACCAAAACAACCCGTTGTCAGAAGTAACGCACAAGCGTCGTATTTCTGCATTAGGCCCGGGTGGTCTTACACGTGAACGTGCAGGCTTCGAGGTTCGAGACGTACACCCGACTCACTATGGTCGTCTATGTCCAATCGAAACGCCGGAAGGCCCGAACATCGGTCTAATTAACTCATTGGCAAGCTTCGCGCGTACCAATGACTTCGGTTTCTTAGAAACGCCTTTCCGTCGTATTGTTGACGGTGTGGTAACAGACGAAATCGATTATTTATCTGCAATTGAAGAANGTCAATTTGCAATCGCTCAGGCTAACATTGCGNTGACTGAGAATGGCGAGTTGGTTGACGACCTAATTCCTTGTCGTCACCGCGGTGAAACTACTTTGATGCCGACTGAAGACATCAAATACATGGACGTTTCACCACAGCAAATCGTTTCAATTGCGGCAAGCATTATTCCGTTCCTAGAGCACGATGACGCAAACCGTGCACTTATGGGTGCGAACATGCAACGTCAGGCAGTACCTACACTACGCGCTGATAAGCCGCTAGTTGGTACCGGTATGGAAAGAACTATCGCGGTTGACTCAGGTGTTACTGTAGTTGCTAAGCGCGGTGGTGTGGTTGACTATGTTGATGCCAGCCGTATCGTAATTAAAGTAGACGAAGATGAAATGCTTCCAGGTGAAGCAGGTATCGATATCTACAACCTGACTAAATACACGCGTTCTAACCAGAACACTTGTATCAATCAGAAGCCTACCTGTAGCGTTGGCGACCCGATTGTTACTGGTGACGTGCTAGCTGACGGTCCTTCAACAGACCTAGGTGACCTTGCACTTGGTCAGAACATGCGTATTGCGTTCATGCCTTGGAATGGTTACAACTTTGAGGATTCAATCCTTATTTCTGAGCGTGTAGCACAGGAAGACCGTTTCACTACAATCCACATTCAAGAGCTTAGCTGTATCGCTCGTGATACTAAGCTTGGGCCAGAAGAAATTTCTTCTGATATCCCGAACGTGGGTGAATCTGCACTAAGCAAGCTTGATGAATCAGGTGTTGTTTACATTGGTGCGGAAGTGAAAGGCGGTGACATCCTAGTAGGTAAAGTAACGCCTAAAGGTGAAACTCAGCTTACGCCAGAAGAGAAACTACTACGTGCAATCTTCGGTGAAAAAGCGTCTGACGTTAAAGATACGTCGCTACGTGTACCTAACTCTGTTCACGGTACCGTAATTGACGTTCAAGTATTTACCCGTGACGGTGTAGAGAAAGATAAGCGCGCGCTTGAAATTGAAGACATGCAGCTACGTCAGGTTAAGAAAGACCTTACTGACGAGTTCGAAATTCTTGCAGACGGTATTTTTGCTCGTGCACAAACTGCGCTTCTACGTGCTGGTGTTGACCAAGCTAAGCTTGACAGCCTACCGCGTGAAAAGTGGTTTGAAATTGCACTTAACAGCGAAGATGCACAGCTAGAGCTAGACCAAATCGCTGATCAACACGCTGAAATTAAAGCGGACTTCGATAAGAAGTTTGAAACTAAGCGTCGTAAGATCACACAAGGCGATGACCTAGCACCTGGCGTACTTAAGATTGTTAAGGTTTACCTTGCGGTTAAGCGTCACATCCAACCGGGTGACAAGATGGCCGGTCGTCACGGTAACAAAGGTGTTATCTCGACTATCCAGCCTGTAGAAGACATGCCATACGATGCTAACGGTACGCCGGTAGATATCGTTCTTAACCCACTAGGTGTACCGTCTCGTATGAACATCGGTCAGATCCTAGAAACGCACTTGGGTATGGCTGCACACGGTCTTGGTGTGAAGATTGATCGCATGATTAAAGAGCAGCGTGAGCTGGCTGAACTGCGTGAGTTCTTGAAGAAGGTGTACGAGCTTGGTGAAAATCACCAAGAAGTTGACATCGATAACTTCACAGACCACGAAGTACGTCGCTTAGCGGAAAACCTTCGTAAGGGTGTTCCAATTGCAACACCAGTATTTGATGGTGCTCGTGAATCTGAAATCAAAGAAATGCTGAAGCTTGCTGATATTCCAGAAAGCGGTCAGATTTCATTGTTCGACGGTCGTACCGGTCGCGAGTTTGAGCGTCCAGTTACGGTTGGTTACATGTACATGCTGAAACTGAACCACTTAGTAGACGACAAGATGCACGCGCGTTCTACGGGTTCTTACAGCCTTGTTACACAGCAGCCTCTTGGTGGTAAAGCACAGTTTGGTGGTCAGCGCTTCGGTGAGATGGAAGTGTGGGCACTTGAAGCATACGGTGCAGCATATACCCTTCAGGAAATGCTTACTGTTAAGTCAGATGACGTTAACGGCCGTACCAAGATGTACAAGAACATCGTCGATGGCGACCACAGAATGGAACCTGGCATGCCAGAATCATTCAACGTACTACTTAAAGAAATTCGCTCGTTGGGTATCAACATCGAGCTTGAAGAAAAGTAATACGGCAATCGCCGCGTAATGTTATGAGATGGCCCGGCGCTTGCGCCGGGTTCTAGAGACTGACTCCGCTGGGAGAGTAATGTGAAAGACTTATTAAAGTTTCTAAAGCAACAAAACAAGACTGAAGAATTCGATAATATTCGAATCGGTCTGTCTTCACCTGACATGATTCGTTCATGGTCATTCGGTGAAGTTAAAAAGCCTGAAACAATTAACTACCGTACGTTCAAGCCTGAGCGTGACGGTCTGTTCTGTGCGCGTATCTTCGGTCCGGTAAAAGACTATGAATGTCTTTGCGGCAAGTACAAGCGCCTTAAGCACCGTGGTGTTATCTGTGAGAAGTGTGGCGTTGAAGTTACACTGACTAAAGTACGTCGTGAGCGTATGGGTCACATCGAGCTAGCTAGCCCGGTTGCACACATCTGGTTCCTTAAATCACTTCCGTCTCGTATCGGCTTAATGCTTGATATGACACTTCGTGATATCGAACGCGTACTTTACTTTGAATCATACGTGGTAACAGAGCCAGGTATGACGACCCTTGAGCGCAGCCAACTTCTTAACGAAGAAGAGTACTTGGATGCACTTGAAGAGCACGGTGATGAGTTTGATGCGAAGATGGGTGCTGAAGCAGTATTCGATCTTCTAACAGTACTTGACGTAGACGCAGACGTTGCGGCTATGCGTGAAGAGCTGCCTTCAATCAACTCTGAAACGAAGCGTAAGAAAATTACTAAGCGTCTTAAGTTGCTTGAGTCATTCCAGCAGTCTGGCAACAAGCCAGAGTGGATGATTATGACGGTACTTCCGGTACTTCCACCGGACCTTCGTCCTCTAGTTCCACTAGATGGCGGCCGTTTTGCAACGTCTGACCTTAACGACCTATACCGTCGTGTAATTAACCGTAACAACCGTCTTAAGCGTCTTCTAGACCTAGCTGCTCCAGACATTATCGTACGCAACGAAAAGCGTATGCTTCAAGAGTCTGTTGATGCGCTTCTAGATAACGGACGTCGTGGCCGTGCGATCACTGGTTCTAACAAGCGTCCACTTAAGTCGCTTGCAGACATGATCAAGGGTAAGCAAGGTCGTTTCCGTCAAAACCTTCTTGGTAAGCGTGTTGACTATTCTGGCCGTTCTGTAATTACCGTTGGTCCAACGCTACGTCTTCACCAGTGTGGTCTTCCTAAGAAGATGGCACTTGAGCTATTTAAGCCGTTTATCTACGGTAAGCTAGAAGGTCGTGGTCTTGCGACAACAATTAAAGCAGCTAAGAAGCTTGTAGAGCGCGAAGCACCAGAGGTTTGGGACGTACTAGATGACGTTATCCGCGAACACCCGGTACTACTTAACCGTGCACCTACACTTCACCGTTTGGGTATCCAAGCATTCGAACCTACACTAATCGAAGGTAAAGCGATTCAGCTTCACCCGCTAGTGTGTGCGGCGTATAACGCCGACTTCGATGGTGACCAAATGGCGGTACACGTACCGTTGACGATCGAAGCACAGCTAGAAGCACGTGCACTTATGATGTCAACGAACAACATCCTGTCGCCAGCGAACGGTGAGCCAATCATCGTACCTTCACAGGACGTTGTATTAGGTCTTTATTACCTGACGCGTGACAAAGTAAACGGCTTAGGCGAAGGCATGGTATTTACCAGCCCGAATGAAGCAGAAAAAGCATACCGTACAGGTAATGCGGAGCTTCACTCACGCGTTAAAGTACGTATTACTGAGTACGACATCGATGAAGATGGCAACAAAACTGAGAAAGTAACGCTTACTGACACTACTGTTGGTCGTGCAATTTTCTCATTGATCCTTCCAAAGGGTCTACCGTTTGAAATCATCAACCAAGCCATGGGTAAAAAGCAGATTTCAAGACTATTGAATGCTTGCTACCGTACGCTAGGCTTGAAAGATACAGTAATTGCTGCTGACCAAATCATGTATACCGGTTTCCACTACGCGATGATCGCGGGTGCGTCAGTTGGTATCGACGATATGGTAATCCCTGCTGCTAAGAAAGAAATCATCGACGCGGCAGAAGCAGAAGTTATCGAAATTCAGGAACAGTTCCAAAACGGTCTTGTTACCGCGGGTGAGCGTTACAACAAAGTTATCGATATCTGGTCAAATGCCAACGAAAAAGTTGCTAAGGCCATGATGGATAACCTTAAGACTGACATCGTAATTAACCGCGATGGCGAAGAAGAAGAGCAGCAATCATTTAACTCTGTTTACATGATGGCCGACTCGGGTGCTCGTGGTAGTGCCGCTCAGATTCGTCAGCTAGCAGGTATGCGTGGTCTGATGGCTAAGCCAGATGGCTCAATCATCGAAACCCCAATTACGGCGAACTTCCGTGAAGGTCTGAACGTACTACAGTACTTCATCTCAACTCACGGTGCGCGTAAAGGTCTAGCGGATACCGCACTTAAGACAGCTAACTCGGGTTACCTAACACGTCGTCTAGTAGACGTTGCACAGGACTTGGTAATCACTAACGACGACTGTGGCACATTCGAAGGTGTTCAAATGACACCACTAATCGAAGGTGGTGACGTTGTTGAACCACTTCGCGAGCGTGTACTAGGTCGTGTAGTTGCTGAAGATGTTATTAAGCCTGGTACTGATGAAGTATTGGTAGAGCGTAATGTACTACTAGACGAAGCGCTAGTAGACATGCTTGAAGCCAACTCTGTTGACCAAATCCAAGTACGCTCTGTTATCACGTGTGACAACGACTTCGGTGTTTGTGCTAAGTGTTACGGTCGTGACCTTGCACGCGGTCACATGGTCGGTAGCGGTGAATCGGTTGGTGTTATTGCAGCACAATCAATCGGTGAGCCAGGTACACAGCTTACCATGCGTACGTTCCACATCGGTGGTGCGGCATCAAGAGCATCAGCAGAAAACAGCGTACAAGTTAAAACTGCGGGTAGCCTTAAGCTACACAACGCGAAATTCGTACGTAATTCTGACGGCAAAGTGGTTATCGTTTCTCGCTCAACAGAACTTACTGTTATCGATGAGCAAGGCCGCGAGAAAGAGCGCTATAAAGTACCTTACGGTGCAGTACTTAGCGTGGATGACGGTGCAACTATTGCAGCTGGCGACGTTGTTGCTAACTGGGATCCGCATAGTCACCCAATCATCACTGAACGTGCAGCTAAGATTAGCTTCGCAGACATTGATGACTCTAACACAGAGATGCAGCAAGACGAGCTTACTGGTCTAACCCGTATCGTAGTTAAAGACCTGGCTAAAGTTAACTCTAAAGAGCCTAAGCTAATTCTTGAAAGCGACGAGTTCGGTCTTCAAGAAATTCGTCTTCCAAGCTTCACAACGATTGAAGCGAAAGAAGGCAAAGTAGCTAACGAAGGTGACGTGCTTGCACGTATTCCTCAGGAAAGCTCGAAGACTCGTGATATCACCGGTGGTCTACCGCGCGTTGCGGACCTATTTGAAGCACGTAAGCCTAAAGAGCCTGCAATTCTTGCAGAAATCTCAGGTACTATCGGCTTCGGTAAAGAGACCAAAGGTAAGAAGCGTCTTGTAATTACACCAGCTGAAGGTGATGCATACGAAGAGATGATTCCTAAGTGGCGTCAGCTTAACGTGTTCGAAGGTGAGAAAGTGGAAAAAGGCGAAGTTATCGCCGACGGTCCAGAGTCTCCACACGATATCCTGCGTCTACGTGGTATCTCAGCAGTAGCAAACTACATCGTGAACGAAGTTCAGGAAGTATACCGTCTACAGGGTGTTAAGATTAACGATAAACACATCGAAGTAGTTATCCGTCAGATGCTACGTAAGTGTGTTATCACTAGTCCTGGCGATACGCAGTTCCTTGAAGGCGAACAGGTTGAAGTATCGAACGTTAAAGTGGCGAACCGTGAAATTGAAAAACTCGGTAAGATTCCAGCGCAGTACGAAACACAGCTGCTTGGTATCACTAAAGCGTCACTGTCTACTGAGTCATTTATCTCAGCAGCATCGTTCCAAGAAACAACCCGTGTGCTAACTGAAGCTGCGGTTCAAGGTAAAGAAGATGACCTACGCGGTCTGAAAGAAAACGTAATCGTTGGTCGACTCATTCCAGCGGGTACCGGTTTCGCTTACCACGAACGCCGCGCACAACGTCGCAAAGAGCAAATCGAAGAAATGTCGGTATCTGCCGCTGATGCAGAACAGGCACTAACCGAAGCGCTTAATGCCGGTGCAGACGAAGATACTGCCGAATAAGGCAAGATCATAGGAGTACGTTAACGTACTCCTAACAAATTGGCATGTCAGGCTGACAGATTGCAGATAAATTAACTGCTTAAGCTTTGTACACCTTGACAGTCAGAGCGATGATCTTTAATATTCCGCGACCCGATTTTGGATAGCCATCAAATGGCTCGATAAACGGTCGCGGTTTTTCGTATCAGCGCTCAGTGAATATTGACGAGCACAATGTTCACAAAGAAGAGCGATTAATAGATTAATCGCATTAATATGGACCCAGTCGCAGTGATTGGGTTTTCGTAGTTTTTAATCAGGAGCTAGTTAATGGCAACAGTTAACCAGTTAGTGCGCAAGCCGCGTAGAAAGCCCGTTGAAAAAAGCAACGTAGCTGCTCTACAAGCTTGTCCACAAAGACGTGGTGTATGTACTCGTGTATATACTACTACGCCTAAGAAACCAAACTCTGCACTACGTAAAGTATGTCGTGTACGTCTAACTAACGGTTTTGAAGTTTCTTCATACATCGGTGGTGAAGGTCACAACCTACAAGAGCACAGTGTAGTACTTATCCGTGGTGGTCGTGTTAAAGATCTACCAGGTGTTCGTTATCACACAGTTCGCGGTACTCTTGACTGCGCAGGTGTAAACGATCGTAAACAAGCCCGTTCTAAGTACGGCGCGAAGAAGCCTAAGTCATAACGGTTCTCCGTTAGTAAGGCCAAACTGAAGTTTAAGAGTTTTGGGTTTTCCCTGAATTCATACGGAGAATAGAAAATGCCAAGAAGAAGAGTCGTAGGTCAACGTAAAATCCTACCAGAGCCAAAATTTGGTTCACAACTGCTTGCGAAATTCATGAATGTCGTAATGCTCGACGGCAAAAAGTCAGTCGCTGAAAGAATCGTTTACGGTGCGCTTGATATTGTTGCTGAAAAAACCGGCAAAGCACACCTAGATATCTTCGAGGAAGCGCTTGATAACATCCGCCCAACAGTAGAGGTTAAGTCTCGTCGTGTTGGTGGTTCAACTTATCAGGTTCCAGTTGAAGTACGTCCAGTTCGTCGTAACGCGCTAGGTATGCGTTGGATGGTAGAAGCTGCACGTAAACGTGGCGAAAAGTCTATGGCACAACGCCTAGCGGCTGAGATGTTAGACGCAGCAGACAACAAAGGTTCAGCGGTTAAGAAACGTGAAGACGTTCACCGCATGGCCGAAGCAAACAAAGCGTTTGCTCACTACCGTTGGTAATCAACGTTATTTAACTGAGAGAGATTTATGCCTCGTAAGACCTCGATTGAGCGTTATCGCAATATTGGTATTGTGGCTCACGTGGACGCGGGTAAAACCACGACCACAGAGCGTGTTCTGTTTTATACAGGACTGTCTCACAAAATCGGTGAAGTGCACGATGGTGCTGCTACCATGGACTGGATGGAGCAAGAGCAGGAGCGTGGTATTACTATCACGTCTGCTGCGACAACTTGTTTCTGGTCTGGTATGGAGCAACAGTTCGATCAGCACAGAATTAACATCATCGACACCCCTGGGCACGTAGACTTTACTATCGAAGTAGAGCGTTCATTGCGTGTGCTAGACGGTGCAGTTGTAGTTTTCTGTGGGTCTTCTGGGGTAGAACCTCAATCAGAGACAGTCTGGCGACAGGCTGACAAATATGAAGTGCCACGCCTTGTGTTCGTTAATAAAATGGATCGGGCTGGCGCTGATTTTGAACGTGTTGTGGGTCAAATCCGCAAACGTTTAGGCGCAAACTGTGTTCCGATTCAAATCAACATGGGCGCTGAAGAGAATTTCCATGGCGTCATCGACCTTGTGAAGATGAAAGCCATAAACTGGAATGAAGAAGACATGGGTATGACATTTACCTATGAAGACATTCCGGCTGAATATTTAGATACGGCTGAGCAGTACCGCACCGAGATGATCGAAGCGGCAGCAGAAGCATCTGATGAGCTGATGGATAAGTACTTGGAAGGTGAAGAACTGACCGAAGAAGAAATCCGTTTAGGCCTTCGTACGCGTACACTGAACAACGAAATTGTTCTTGCCACTTGTGGCAGCGCCTTCAAAAACAAAGGTGTTCAGGCAGTACTCGACTCTGTTATTCAATATCTTCCGTCTCCTACTGAAGTTAAGGCCATTACCGGTGTACTTGACGATAAAGACGAGACAGAAGCAGAGCGTCATTCAAGCGACGACGAGCCATTCTCAGCACTAGCATTTAAAATAGCGACTGACCCATTTGTAGGTACGTTAACCTTCTTCCGTTGCTATTCAGGTGTCGTAAATACGGGTGATACTGTATACAACCCGGTGAAAGGTAAACGCGAGCGCTTCGGTCGTATCGTGCAGATGCACGCAAAAGACCGTGAAGAGCTTAAAGAAGTACGCGCAGGTGATATTGCAGCGGCCATCGGCCTTAAAGATGTAACCACGGGTGATACCCTTTGCGACCCTAATAACGTTATTACGTTGGAGCGCATGGAGTTTCCTGACCCAGTTATTTCAATTGCGGTAGAGCCAAAGTCTCAGGCTGACCAAGAAAAAATGGGCATTGCCCTAGGTAAACTTGCAGCGGAAGACCCGTCGTTCAAAGTGAAAACTGACGATGAGACAGGGCAGACGATAATCTCAGGTATGGGTGAACTTCACCTAGATATCATTGTCGACCGCATGAAGCGTGAATTCAAAGTTGAATGTAACGTAGGTAACCCACAGGTTGCTTATCGCGAAACCCTTCGTAAATCTGTTGAAGTTGAAGGGAAGTTCGTTCGTCAGTCAGGCGGCCGTGGCCAATTTGGTCATGTATGGTTGCGCATTGAGCCTCAGGAAGAAGGTTCAGGCTACGAATTTGTGAACGAAATCGTCGGTGGAGTTGTACCAAAAGAGTTCATCCCAGCGGTCGATAAAGGAATTCAGGAGCAGATGCGAAGTGGTGTTCTTGCAGGGTATCCGGTACTTGACGTGAAGGTTACTTTGTTTGATGGTTCATACCACGATGTTGACTCTTCTGAAATGGCGTTTAAGATCGCCGGCTCTATGGGTTTCAAAAAAGGCGCCGCAGAAGCAAATCCGGTGTTACTTGAACCCACAATGAAAGTTGAAGTGACTACTCCAGAAGACTGGATGGGTGATGTAGTCGGTGACTTAAATCGTCGTCGCGGCATGATCGAAGGTATGGAAGATGGCGTAGCAGGTGTTAAAATAATACGTGCAAAAGTGCCGCTTTCAGAAATGTTTGGCTACGCAACTGATTTGCGTTCACAAACACAAGGTCGTGCTTCATACTCAATGGAGTTCTTCAATTATTCTGAGGCGCCTAACAATGTGGCGCAGGCTATTATTGAATCTAGAATTTAATCTAAATGAAGGTTCGGTCCGGTCTATTGGTGGGTCGGACTTTTAACTTAGGAAACGAGAAAAATGGCAAAAGAAAAGTTTGAACGTACGAAACCCCACGTAAACGTGGGTACAATCGGCCACGTTGACCATGGTAAAACTACGCTAACTGCAGCTATCACTACAGTTCTATCTAAAACTTACGGCGGTTCTGCTCAGGCGTTCGATCAAATCGATAACGCACCTGAAGAGAAAGCGCGTGGTATCACCATCTCTACTTCACACGTAGAGTACGATACTCCTACTCGTCACTACGCACACGTAGACTGCCCAGGACACGCTGATTACGTTAAAAACATGATCACTGGTGCTGCTCAGATGGACGGTGGTATCCTAGTAGTAGCTGCGACTGATGGCCCTATGCCACAGACTCGTGAGCACATCCTACTTGGTCGTCAGGTTGGTATCCCTTACATCATTGTATTCATGAACAAGTGTGACATGGTTGATGATGAAGAGCTTCTAGAGCTAGTAGAAATGGAAGTTCGTGAACTTCTTAACGAATACGAATTCCCAGGTGATGACCTACCAGTTATCCAAGGTTCAGCTCTTAAAGCGCTTGAAGGCGACGCAGAGTGGGAAAAGAAAATCATCGAGCTTGGTGAAGCGCTTGATTCATACATCCCAGAGCCAGAGCGTGCAATCGACAAGCCGTTCATCCTTCCAATTGAAGACGTATTCTCAATCTCAGGCCGTGGTACTGTTGTAACGGGTCGTGTTGAGCAAGGTATCATCAAGGTTGGTGAAGAAGTAGAAATCGTAGGTATCAAAGATACGACTAAGACTACTTGTACTGGTGTTGAGATGTTCCGTAAGCTTCTTGACGAAGGCCGTGCAGGTGAGAACGTTGGTGTTCTTCTACGTGGTACTAAGCGTGATGAAGTTGAACGTGGTCAAGTACTAGCTAAGCCTGGTTCAATCACTCCACACGTTAACTTCGAAGCAGAAGTATACGTACTGTCTAAAGATGAAGGTGGTCGTCATACTCCATTCTTCAAAGGCTACCGTCCACAGTTCTACTTCCGTACAACTGACGTAACTGGTGCTGTAGAGCTTCCAGAAGGCGTAGAAATGGTAATGCCTGGTGACAACCTTAAATTCAAAGTTGAGCTAATTGCTCCGATCGCGATGGAAGAAGGTCTTCGTTTCGCAATCCGTGAAGGTGGTCGTACAGTAGGTGCTGGTGTTGTATCTAAGATCCTAGACTAATCTAGACTTAGCAACATAAGCCAAAAAAAGCGCACTCAGGTGCGCTTTTTTTATGCCTGCGATTTAGTTCGTGATTGTTGTGCCCTCTGAAACACGCCGTAAACCCATCCATGGGGGCTCCGANACCGCGTCCCTGCGGTGTAGGGTTTCAGAGGGCACAACAATCACTCCCTTCTCGAAGCATATCAAAACATTTGAGGGGGAGAAGAAGTAACACGCCGTGGACCCATCCGTGCTTTTGTATTAGCGGCTTCGCAGCTGCTTCCATGCAGCTGAGAGTTCTAGAGTGAACAAGCGCCCCCTTTTGCATCTATTGAGCCTATACGGAGAAGGAAGGAACACGCCGTAAAGCCATCAATGGGGGCTTCGCAGCTGCATCCATGCAGCGATCAGTTTTTGATGGGGCTTCACTCCCTCCTTAATCGGCATAGCAAGAAGTTTTAGGGGAAGGGAATAACACGCCGTAAAGCCATCCCAGCTTTTAAGTAAGAGCTCCTACTCCGCATCCCTGCGGTGTAGGGATTCAGAGGGCATACACTCACTCCCTTTACTCGCCATAAAAAAGCTAGGCATTTGCCTAGCTTTAGTTTTATTGTTTCTGAGCCAAGGTCGAGTTACATTTGCTCTACTTTGTAACCTTTAGCTTCTAATAGGGCAATTACGCTGTCATCACCCACTAAATGTCCAGCGCCTACTAAAACAAACTCTTGGTCTTCATCGCCGAACATCGCTTCGATTTGAGGAAGCCAATTTTGGTTACGCTTGGTAAACACATCATCATAAGAGGTAGGAGATTCACGTTTGAATGTATCTACCACCAACTCATCAATTTGTTCAGTGTCGCCTTCTCTCCAAGCTTTTATGGTACTTTTAAGCATGTCTTCTAGCTCTGGTAAGGTTTCCAATGTTTCAGATATAAGGCGATCTTCCTCACCGGCACCCATGTTCGCGAGCATGTTGATTTGAAAATCTAGTGACTCTAGGTATTCGCTTGCCTTACCATCACGTGCAGCTAACTGCATAAAATAGGCATCTACACCTTGCCCTGCCATCTGTGAGCGTTGTGCTTCCATAGCAACTAGCATTGATGCAACCATACCTGGCTTAAATCGAGCTAACTGATCCGCAGTAGCGCCGAAGTTACTTAAATAAGCATTAAGCGCCTGATAGGTTTCTTCTGAAACATCATCCTTGAGAGACTTGCCTTCTGCGTACGCGAGCCCGGCCATCATTTTCTTCTGACCTTCGATATCTGATGGGTCTGGCATTTTGGCTTCGAAAACTAATGTGTCTGCTTGCTCATAAATATCGGTAAATTCACTCGGCAGGGGGAATTCAGAAATAGGTAAAATATGGATAGTGCCGCCTACATATACGGCATCTTCACCATTAGACACTTTCCAAACGGACGTTTGGCTATCAGTGTCGGCAACAACAGTGGTTACCGAAGATACAGCGAGTCCTAATGAGAACAGGAGTTTGTGTATAGAAAAGTTTTTCATCTTAATCCCTAAGGTTATGTACTTATTATTAGTTAACGCAAGCGATGTAGTATCCCTTCGCTTGTGAAAAAAATCGTAATAATTCGAGCGGTAGTGACTAAATTATAATCTAGCATAGCAAAATGCAATCTAGATATAACCTGTACTTAATGCGGGAACTTTCAAAAACACCAGATAAGATGAATCTACCTTCGAAAAGCGGATGAATGCGAGTAATTGAAGTTGCTACTTATACTAAGCTTTGCGCCTACAGCACTCTTCACGTACCTTAACGTCTCATAGATAATTACTCACCAATCTTAGGAGCTAGTGCATTATGAAGTATATACACATGCTAATGTACGTACTTACATTCTCTTTTGCTCCTATTACATTAGCGACTACAGACCCTATGCACGATAACAAGCCGCCATTACCCCAAGCAGCCAGTGAGGCACTGATAAACAGCATCTCAGCGTTCTCGCACTTCACGAAAGAAGAGGTAAAAGCAAGTACGCCTGGTACTAATGAAGCGTGGAGAAACTATGTTCACGCTAGAAATAGCGAGCAAAAGAAAAAAATCAAAAAGATGAAGAAAGCGCTTAATGTAGATATTGAGCTTATGAACTTAAATGATGTAGTCGTGCGCAAGCTGACGCCTAAAGTGATTACGCCGGAGTTTAAAGATAAAGTTTATTTAGATATTCATGGCGGTGCTTTTGTCCTGTTTGGCGGTTTGCCTAGTATCGAAGAAGGGCTGCTCGTTGCTGAAAGGTTAGGCATCGTGGTGTACAGCGTTGATTATAGAATGCCTCCAACGTTTCCTTTTCCAGCTGCACTGAATGACGTAGTGGCAGTTTACAATGCTTTACTCGACCAAGCTGGTGAGGGGAATATATTCGTAGGGGGAACCTCTGCTGGAGGTGGCTTGGTGCTGTCACTGGTACAGTCGCTCATTAAAAGTGAAACACCTTTACCGAACGCGGTTTATGCAGGTACCCCTTGGGCCGATCTTACCAAAACCAGCGATTCTCTTTACACAAACGAGGGTATAGACAATGTGCTGGTGACTTATGATGGGCAGTTAGAAGCTGCCGCTAAGTTATACGCGGGCAAAAAAGCATTGACTGACCCTGCTATATCGCCACTTTACGGTTCATTCGGACATTTCCCTCCCACTTTCCTGGTTACCGGCACCAGAGACCTGTTTTTAAGTGATACGGTTAGGGTTAATCGCGCTATAAGGGATAGTAAAGGCGTTACGCAGCTAGAAGTTTTCGAAGGTTTGTCTCACGCTGAATATCTGATTTTTTATAAGACACCTGAGTCGGAAACGACCTATCATTTAATGAAGTCGTTTTTTCTTTCCTACTTGTGACTAGCTAAGTACGCATATATGTAGATATGCGTACGCTATACATTTTTCAATTAAGAGCCAAAGATCACGGTTAATACGGTAACGACAGCGCCAATACCGGCAATTTTAAGCCCGTTTTTATACATTGGAAGCTTAGGTATGAACATGAGAAAAGCTGAAATCACAAAAAACAGCAAGCCCAAGCCGAAGCTAATATTTAGCCAAAACAAAGGGCTGTTGTTAGTGGCTTTGTGAAGCTTCACCATTTTTGAAAGCACTATGGGGTAGTCTTTCTTAGTTATTACCGCCAGTCCCGTATCTTTGTCATACTCCCCATAATTAAGCACAACTTTATCGGCATTTTCACTGGTGACTTTACTGCCTCGCATCTTGAGTAAGGGCAGTAACTCTACACCTGAAAGATTGGCTTCGTATTGCCGTGTTTGCGTTTGTTCATACTTCAAAATATCAGTAGGTCGAAAAATAAGAAGAATGCCGCTTACTGCATACACACCCATAATACCGGCAAGAAAAAAGCCCAGCCAACGGTGATATTTACGAAAAGCCATGTGAAATTTAGGTGATGCCATTGTTTTGTCTACTAGAAAAAAGGAAGCGTATTTATAAACGAGAATGCATCTTATTTAAAGAGTTGTGTTCTTAATTGATCAAAAATTGAGATGAAGAGCAATTTTCACACTTGTTAAAACCTCAATCTCTAATCGAAAAGCGCAAAGTGGTAGGAAGAGTAATAAAACACTGCTCCTTGCTTAGACTTTAGTCTTACAATGAAGGCAAGCCATAGCGACAAATGGTTTAATTAAGAACGACAGACTAAATAACGAAAAACGACAGTAGGATAATAAGATGCAGTCTATTGCCATTGTAATACTGGGCATCATTGGAATGATGTTTGGTTGGTTCGTCTATTCGAAATTCATAGCGAACCGTATATTCAAGCTGGATGATAGTTTTGTAACACCTGCCCACACAATGCAAGATGGGGTGGACTTTGTGCCCACTAACAAAGTGGTGCTGTGGGGGCACCATTTCACTTCTGTTGCTGGAGCGGCCCCCATTGTTGGGCCTGCCATCGCCGTTTATTGGGGCTGGGTTCCCGCAGTGCTTTGGGTGGTCTTCGGTACTATCTTGTTCGCGGGTGTTCACGATATGGGCGCCTTATGGGCAAGTGCCCGGCACAAAGGAAAGTCCATGGGGGCGCTGTCTGAAAGTGTCATAGGAAAACGCTCTCGGGCACTGTTTATGATAGTGATTTTCCTTGTTCTTTTAATGGTAAATGCCGTTTTCGGTGTTGTTATTGCTAACTCTTTTGTTTCCCAACCAAACGCGGTGTTTCCAGCTTGGACCGCAATTGTTGTAGCACTCATTATAGGTCAGTTACTTAAGCGTAACTTCAGCCTCATTCCACTGTGTATTGTGGGAATCTTTGTTTTATACGCTTCTGTGTATGCAGGGAGTTATATTCCACTCAGCTTGCCGGAAACCATGTTTGGCTTAGCCGATAAAGCAAACTGGATAATTATTCTCTTTGTTTATGCGGCCATTGCATCTTTGCTTCCTGTTTGGATGCTACTGCAGCCTCGTGATTTCATTAACGGTATGCAATTGCTTGTTGGCTTATTCTTACTTTACGGCGCCGTATTTTTTGCTATGCCGGATATCACGGCCCCTGCGTTTAACATGCAAACTGCAGTTGACTCACCAAGTATTATTCCCTTGTTGTTCGTTACCATTGCCTGTGGTGCTGTGTCTGGCTTCCACGGCATAGTGTCATCAGGTACCAGCTCGAAGCAGCTTGATAAAGAAACAGACGCACGTTTTGTCGGGTATTTAGGCGCAGTAGGCGAAGGCTCACTTGCGCTTATTACTATTGTTGCGGTAAGTGGCGTCGCCTTTGCTGCTTCACCAGAAGAGTGGCATGAAGTATACAGTCACTTAGGCGCTGGCAGCGTTGGCGCGTTTATCACAGGTGGCGCGAACCTTATACAGCAAGGCTGGGGGCTACCGGTAGATTTCTCTTCAACGATACTTGCGGTAATGGTCGTGCTATTTGCCGGTACCACCATGGACTCTGGTGTACGTCTTCAGCGTTACATTATACAAGAGTGGGGCGATATCTACTCAATCAAAGCGCTTAGAAACGGTGTGGTAGCAACGCTACTTGCAGTGGGATGCTGTTTGTTACTCGCATTTGGTGCAGGCGGTGCTTCAGGAAGCGGCGGTATGATCATCTGGCCTCTTTTCGGTTCGACCAACCAGATTCTAGCTAGTCTTACCCTATTGGTTATATCAGTGATGTTGATTAAGTTAGGACGTCCTGCAAGGTATACGCTTATACCCATGGTATTTGTGTTGATCATGGCTTTCTTCGCTGGACTGATAAAGCTTAAAGAGTACTACGTAGAAGGTAACTACTTGTTGGTGTTCTTAGACGCAGTTGTGCTCGTTGTCTCAGTACTTGTAATGCTAGAAGCGTTCTCTGTAGTCTCTAAGCTTAAAAAGGAGTCGCAGAACAAGGCCACACAAGAATAACAAGCCCAATAATTAAATGGGCACCGATATTATTTTTCATGGTTGACCTCGGGGTTTAAAAGCACACTCACGAGACAGTCAACATTCGGCCAGTACATTTGTACTGGCCATTTTTACGCACGTTTAATCAGACTAATCGGTTTAGTTGATTTTCTGTCATACGTCATATCTGTTATTATTCACTATGAATTTAAACATCGTTATTTTGTCGTAGGGGTAAAGCTACCTTAGGTTAAAATAGCAAGCGAGGCACAGTGTCAGATATCATTTTACTTGGGCAAAATTTCCTAGCGCTTTTCGTTGAATCTGCGCCATGGCTGCTTTTAGGTTTGTTGGTGGCCGGGGTTATGCACGAACTTGTGCCTGTCTCTTTTTTAGAAAAGCACATGGGAAGCGCCTCGTTTAGCTCTATTAGTAAGGCGGCGGTGATCGGTGCGCCTTTACCGCTATGTTCATGTGGCGTTATTCCTGCTGCCCTCGGTTTGCGCCGCAGTGGCGCATCAAAGTCCTCTACCATTTCATTTCTTGTGTCTACACCAGAAACTGGCGTAGACAGTGTTTCAGTGTCTTATGCGTTACTCGGCCCGCTTTACGCCATCGTAAGGCCAATCGCGGCTATTATCAGCGCAATCTACGCAGGCTTGATGGTACGTTTTTTTGCAGAGCGCGATGTAACCGCACAGCAAGTAACGAAACCGCTGTCGACGAATGAAACCTCATCATGTTGTTCTTCAAAAACAGCGCGAGAACCAGAGCCTCAGCTTGAAGCGAGTTGCTGTGCGAGTGACAAAGGGCATAGCCACAATGATGTAAACACCACGCAAGGGGCTCTGGGTACAAATAGTTCAAAAGTGACAAAGGTGCTCTCGTACGCAAGTGGAAAGCTACTCGAAGACATCGTCGTTTGGTTGTTAATTGGCTTAGCGCTAGCGGCAGCCATTAAAACTTGGGTACCTACCGACTTCTTAACGCAATGGGGAGATGGACTTGTTGCCATGTTGGTAATGGCGCTGATAGGTATTCCAATGTACATATGCGCGACGGCTTCAACACCGCTCGCGGTTGGCTTTCTTGCCGCAGGGCTATCGCCAGGCGCCGTGTTGGTATTTTTAATGGCAGGCCCAGCAACAAACGTATCGACAATGGGCATGATAAAGCAGGAAATGGGCGCACGAACCTTAATACTTTATTTGTTTAGCGTTATGTCTGCCAGCATTGGGTTTGGCTACGCCCTAAACCAGCTTGTTTCGTCATTCTCTTTAGCATCGATGATAAAAACCCAAAGTCACATGCACGAGCACGGTGCTAATGTGCAAGTTATTTACGGCATTTGTGCCGTTTTACTCGCTGGTTTAATGCTAAGACTAGGAGTTAAAAAACTGCAGAATTATCGCCAAAATCACTCGCATCACTCGGCGTGTTGCAGCTAGGCTATACTGTGCGCTTTCCCATTTTCGATACAGGCGCTCACTTGTCGTGAACAGAGCGCTTGTATATCCCGCTCTATTATCCATAATAGTCGCTCAACTTATTAAAACTAAAATGCGTTTTAACCTACAAGGACGCTTGGAACAACTACATGCTTTTACTTATTGTGTACGTCTTCATTGCACTGGGCTTTTCTTTTTTGTGCTCCATTGCAGAGGCTGTAATTCTGAGTGTTTCGTCAGCGTATATCTCGGTATTGGAGAAAGACGGCAAACCAAGCGGCGCGCTATTGCGCAGTCAAACTGATAATATAAATACGCCGCTATCGGCTATATTAACGCTGAACACTATCGCTCATACCATGGGTGCGGCGGGGGCTGGCGCCCAGGCAGCAGCGGTGTTCGGCGATGCATATTTAGGCGTGATCTCAGCTGTACTGACGCTGCTTATCCTTATTTTCTCGGAAATTATTCCTAAAACACTAGGGGCAACATACTGGCGTACGTTGGCTCCGGTTACGGCTTATTTTCTTAAGTACCTTTCGCTTATTCTCATGCCGTTTGTGAAAATGTCAGAGCTTATGACTAAAGGGTTTAAGGAAGACAGCCCATTTCGAGGCTTAAGTCGCAGCGAGCTACATGCTATGGCTGAATTATCAGGGCAAGAAGGCCAACTTGCTAACCATGAAGCGGCGTTCTTACAAAGCTTGCTGAGCCTGCATGAGCTTAAAATAAAGGATGCAATCACCCACCGAACCGCCTTGTTCAAAGTCTGCGAGACCATGACAGTAGAGGAGTTTTTTCATAAGCACGCCAATATAGAGTTTTCCCGTATTCCCGTTTTTGAAGACAAAGATTCAGAGAACATTACGGGCTTTGTTATGCGCTCAGATTTACTGGTGGCACAGGCGCGGGGCAATACCGAGAAGCCGCTTTCTGAATATGCTAAAGATATGGTCACGGTACTTAACACTATGCCCTTGTCGGTAACGTTCGAACACTTTATCAATAAGCACGTACACATGCTGCTGGTAGTGGATGAGTACGGCGGCTTGGAAGGGGTGCTAACCCTTGAAGATTTGCTTGAGCGTTTGTTAGGCGTAGATATTATTGACGAGAAAGACACCACAGTAAGCATGCGCCGGCTGGCCAAGATGATGACGAAACGCAAAGAGCAGATGATGATTAAAAATGTGCCCGATGCGTCTCTTGAGAACTCATCGAAAAAAAACTAAGCTAGTGGAATAGGCGTAATGATGTACAAACCCATGATTAAGGATGATTTATATGAAAGCAGTACAATGGAAAAGTAAACGCAATTCCTTCTCTCATACGCAAATATATACTGCTAAGCAAAACAAGCGGGTTTTCGTTTTGGCAACACTGTTTACGTCGCTTTTAGCAACCAGCGCAGTAGCCCAAGAACTCAGCATTCCCTGTGATGAAGTTGAAGAAAAAGCACTAGCAGAAGCCAAGACTAACGAAGTGGAGCGGATAAGTGCATTTAAACCTGCGACCCCGTTAGAGCGCGTTGACCCTAGATATCCTTCTTCTGCAGCGAGAAAAGGCCGTGAAGGCTGGGTTAGGCTGAGCTACGTTATTGATGAGGAAGGCAGAGTGAAAGACCCTGTGGTAGAAGACTTTTTCGGAAGCCCCTCTTTTAAGCGCAGTGCGCTATCAGCCGTTAAGAAGTGGCAGTATAATCCAGCAATAAAGGACGGTGAACCTACTCAGCAATGTCACCAAGCTGTTCAAATGGATTTCGCCTTAGTCGGAAAAACGGGCGCCACACGTAAATTTATTAAAGCGTATAAAAACGTAGATGAGATATTTAAAGCGGGTAATGTTGAAGCGGCAGACGAAGCTTTTAAAGAGCTATCAAGTTGGGATACGTTAAATCGTTACGAGAATGCTTGGTTGCTGAGCTTGGAATCACAGATTGCAGGTGCTAAAGGCGACATCGAAAGGGAAGCGAAAAGCTTATCGCGGTTGCTTGCTAGCAATGGACAAAAGCGCTTTAACAATGCCGTGTTTGATGACGACTACGTGGCTTACGCGCTTCAAAGAAAAATCCTTCTGGATGCTCAGCGCGGGCACTATGCGGAGGCGTTAAAGTCGTACAGCACACTTCAAGAAATGGAAGAGCAACAAGCGCGCGTTGACGAGATCGCTGCAATTATAAAAAAGATCGAAACATCAATTGCCTCTGAAAATAACCTAAAGGTACCTGTGAGCATAGGGGACAATGGACGTTGGTTTCACACGCTGGTAAGAAACAAGTTTGCTTTTAATAACATACAGGGCGAACTTGATACTGTAGAAGTGCGCTGTGACTCTCACCGAGAAAAGTTCACCGTAGCCGAGGCTCATGTTTGGCATATTCCACAGAGCTGGGGGCAATGCCAGGTTATGGTTAAAGGTGACAGTGAAACAAAATTTGATCTAGTCGAGGTTGCCAAAGGTTAAGCTTCGGCTTTTTTAGCTTAAAGTGATGTGAATGCGCCAGTGGCAAGTCGCATTTAATAGTCGCCGAAAGCTGAATCAAACTCATCGTCAAGGCTTATGGTTGTATTAAGCGCCCATGTTACTTGAGTATCGGTAGACACAGAAATGGACTGTGGAGGGAGCGCTTTTTCACCTTCCACTTCGGGATGCCAAAAACGGACGGTGTATTCACCGTGGGGTAGCGAGACTAAAGATTGCCCCTCTGTATTGGTTTTTCCAAAATACGGCGAGTCGGATACAACAATGTACCCTAACATCCAATCATGAATATTACAGCCAATATCCACAATACCTGCATTTTCAAAGCGTAAAGGCTCTGCCGTAAACTCTTTATAAAGCTTTAGTTCGAATTGTTTCGTAGGTGAAAATGAATAGACGTGGTGAAACAAATTATCCGCATTAGGGAAAGTCACTTCAGTACCCGCTTTTACCACAAGCACGTGAGGTTCAAACTGTTTATCTATTTGATTCATTACGGCTGGCTTTTGGTGTGGCATTTGATGCTCATCCACCTCAAACTGCGGCTCAAATAGAAATACGCCGTTATCGACAGGCTCACCATCGCTATCATTCAGCGTGATAGAAAAGCTAGCGGTTTGGGCATTTTGTCCTAAGGCCATACCTGAACAAGCCATAAGAAGAAGGGCGGTAAAAAGTGTCTTATATTTCATCCAAGTACCACAAAGGTTAGGGTTAAAAGAGAGCATCGATTGAATTATACCAGTCCGTATAGATAATTACCCACTCAGCGAGAGTTAAAATGTTCGTAATCGCGGCGTGTTACCGCAGGTATAGTGGCTCTACATCAAGGTGACACAACAAAGAGTACGGACATTTTAAACTCGCCCTTCGGGAAGGTCTGGCAAGCTTCCTAGCTTCATTCTGGGAATTTGAAAGGGAGCAGCCATTCCTGCATTCCCACGCTTTGCTAGGAAACTTGCCAGCGCCTTCTGAGTGGGCACTTATCTATGCGGATTGGTATTAGTCATAGAATAAACTCAGTAATATACAACTCGCTACACCTTTAGTATAAGACCTTGTTGACTAGGTGTTTATTTCGTTCGCTCTCAAGAAAACTTTTGCGATAGTACTTGTGTCAGATTGTGCTTGAGTTTAATCGCGGTTAAACCTGAGAAAACTTTCTGACCAAGTTATGGTAAACATGATGAAGTCCATCAAGCTGCTCTCGCTCTGCGGTGCCTACGTTAACCAATGATTGAATGCTTTGATCAAGCTGGAAAAGGGTTTCACGCATTTGCTGGTCGCTCACCATGCTTTGTATCCATGTAATGGCCGCGATGCGCTCGCCTTTCGTGACGGGCGTGACTTTATGGAGGCTCGATGAGGGATATAAAATGGCGCTTCCGGCATCGCACTTAACTTTTTGTTCCCCGAACCCGGTTTGAATAACTAATTCTCCGCCTTCATAGTCTTCTTTAGGCGTTAAGAAAACGGTCATCGACATATCGCTTCTTAATACATCTGGCGTGTTCGGAATACGCATAATGGCGGCGTCTACGTGATAGCCGTAGGTTTGCGACTCGCTGTAGCGGTTAAAGCAAGGTGGAAATATACGTTGAGGCAACGCGCCTGAGAT
Organism: Alteromonas mediterranea DE; assembly: GCF_000020585.3. NCBI lineage: Bacteria > Pseudomonadati > Pseudomonadota > Gammaproteobacteria > Alteromonadales > Alteromonadaceae > Alteromonas > Alteromonas mediterranea. The sequence continues at coordinate 4,042,886 of NC_011138.3, read as the reverse complement.
GACGGTAGGGTTATTGCCCAGCTTACTTAGTAACGCGTTAGCAAGCTGCTGAACGCGACTGTCTTGGGCGTCTGCCTGACCATTATTTTTAACACCTGCCGCCATACCCATTGCCGTGCTCTTCCCGTCATTAAAGGGAACACTCGCTAACTGCTGGCGAAACTGAGTCACTTCGTCTTTTGTCAGTAGGTCATCAATAATAATCATGTTTTCAACGCTTTTAAGGGTGTTTTTAATATAAAAAGACCTAGGCAGTTGCCTGCCTAGGTCATACTAGCATTAAAATTCGTAGCTAACGGTACCTGTAATGTTGCGACCATCACCGATATACATGAAGGCGCCAGAACGGTAGGCTGCCGTCCAGTATTCTTCGTCAAACAAGTTTCCAATGTTAACACGGAAAGTTAGTGACTCTGAGTGATAGTAGTTAGCAAATAGATTAACCACTTGATAATCAGGAACTACGATAGAGTACTCTCCGGTTTCAGCGCTATAGCCAGCTGCAGTATCTGGTTGACCACCATACATTTCTGACTGATAGCTGTAGTCTCCACCAAAGGCAAATTTCTCGTTAGGCTGATAACGCATTTGAATATAGAAACTCTCATCAGCAAAGTTACTTAGTGCTAAGCCAAGGTTATCTTCACTGTATGATTTAAGCACTTCTGAGTCCATGAACGCAGCAGACGCCTGAATGCTAAGCTTATCGGTAATGTCACCGCTTAAACCAAACTCAATACCTTCTACGCGGTTTTCACCGGTATTCAATGTGCCAAGCGTTGAGTAGGCATCACCTACACTTTCATGTACATCACTTTTGGTGATACGGAAAAGTGCTGCATTGGCGACTAGCTTTTCATCGAACAGTGACCATTTGGTACCTAACTCAATGTTTTCTACTTGTTCTGGGTCTGCTTGAGATGCTTGTTCTGGTGTACCACAAATACCGCCATAACCACAGTTAGCACCAAGATCTGACTCACCGCCGTTTATGTTGGTTGCCGTGCTATACGAGGCGTAGATATTGCCGTTTTCAGTTACGTCGTAAACTAAGCCTAAATGACCGTTGTACAGTTCATCCTCGAAGGCATAAAGCTGATCACCACTGCGTCCTGACGTTGCATTGGTGTAATCGTAGCTATCTACACGAAGACCGGCGAAAACGTTAAGGTCATCGGTAAGTTCAAAGGTGTCCATAACATAGAGTGAGTAGGTTTCAATATCAAACAGCGCATCTGCATCACCACGTGTGAAGGCTTTGCCCATTAATCCACTGATGTTTTCAACTTCGTTGCCACTGCCATCTAACAAGCAATAGCTTTCAGATACACCGCGGCGGCCGCTGGTTAAACAGTTTGATGGATTGGTGTAATCCATATTGAACACGCCGTTGTCTACCGACTCATCGGTATATTCAAAACCGAATACAAAGCGGTGGTCAACGCCTGCGAAAGCCGTATCCCAAAAAAGGTTAAACTGTGTAGTTACATAGTCAACTTCCTGCCAACCTTGGTGGTTGCTCAATGAAAGCGTATACGCCCCTGGTGCAGTAGGGTCTGTTGCGTCACGGTTCGTGCCGCGCATACCTGTCGTAATATATTCGTTTTCCGTTTTACCTACACGGGTTGCGTTATAAAAACGCACGTTATCGCTAATGTCATACTCAGTACGCAAGGTGAATGTGGTCACTTCCGAGTTCTGGAAGTCCTCGTCTTGTGCATACACAGGTATATCTTCAAGCGGGTAGCCTGCATCACGATCGTAATAGCTACCTAGGTCAGGAATGTCTTCTGCATTGAGGTAATACAAGTCGCCAGTGAACGACAAGCGGTCAGTAGGCTGATTCACATAAGAAAGCTGCACACCTTCACGGTCACGCTCAATGCCTTCACGTCCTGGCTTATCTTCAGAAGAATAAAGGCCATTTAATCGCACTGCGCTGGTTTCACTAAGCGTTTTGTTTAAATCAACGGTTAAACGCATGTGCTCATCGGTACCAACTGCGGCATCAACACGGCCGAAGTTATAAGCGGTAGACGCCTTTTTGGTGATAGAGTTAACCGCACCACCTGAAGAGCCACGGCCTGCGAAAGTAGAGCTCGGGCCTTTAGTAATTTCAACACGCTCGGTTGCGAAACTTTCACGTGTTGTCATACCCGGGTCGCGCAGACCATCAACAAATACGTCACTGCGCGCTTCGTGGCCACGAATGATGTAGCGGTCACCAAAAGCATTACCATTCTCACCAGTACCTAACGTTACACCAGCTTGCGCTTGTAAAATGTCTTTAAGGTCGGTTCTTCCGCTTTCTTGAATTTGGTCTTGAGTAAGAACACTAATGGTTTGTGGTGTATCGACTAAGTCCGCTAAGCGTCGAGGATCGCCAGACTTGTTGTAGCGGTAGATAGATTGCTGAACGCCATGAATGCGAATGAGCTCTATGGCTTCATCAGATGCTGCTTTACATTCAGCAGATGTCGCATCTTCGCACTTCTCTACACTTTCCTGTGCCATAACTGCACCGCCGCCAAATGCCAGCGCCGCGGCGATGGTTTGTGCACCCATCGTTAATTTAGTGTTTTTCATTCTGTTTCCCTTGAGTGTGTGTAAGGACGACGAAGTTTATGTAATCAGACGGCTAATGTAAATATAAATGATAAACATTCTCATTATTGCATTTTAAAAGGAGATTTTAATATTGCTAAACTGAAGGGTTAGTAGACTCGGGTGCTATAACACAAGTTGCTGATTTTCCAGTTTTTTTAAAGGCTTTAATAAGGGGGCTAACTAACAAAAGGGATGCTATTTGCAAGTCACTGTGGTTGGTCTCGTGCCAAGCATCAATGATCATAATGGGAAAGTAATAGTGACAATAACCCCAGTGCCATCTGTCTTGTCGTTCAGTAAAAGCTGGCCCTTATGAAAATTTGCAATCATATTAGCGATGTACAGGCCGAGACCTAAATGGGGGGAGTGAGTGGTATTTTGCATCTCGTTTTCTTTTCTAACCGATACCATAGACTGGGTTAGCTGGCTTTTCATACCTTGTGGCAATAACGGACCAGGGTTGCTTACGCTCAAAAACACCTGCTTGTCTTTTTTTTCAAGAGAAATCACAATTTCGTCGTTGTCTTGGCTGAAATCTACCGCGTTTGAAATAACCTTATCAAAGAGTTGAGCCACTAACTCAGCAGAGCCATAAACGGGTAGCGTATTATCTGACGTTGAAAAGCGCCAAATCCTTTGCGCATAAGCGTGTTTATAACCTTCAACGCACCCCTGTATTACTTCAACAATATTAAACTGGGCCATATCTTCTTGAGCAATGGCTTGTTCAAGGCGGGTCGCTTCACTCATGCTGTTTAAGATAGTGCTTAAGCGATTCACACCAGACTGAGCGCGCTCTACGAATACCGCTTGTTGCGACGTGTCGTTAACATGAGAAAGCATATCTAGTGACGATTTTACCACTGCAATAGGCGTTCTTAGCTCGTGAGATAAACGTGACGCCATATTTTCCAAATAGGAGTTATATTGCTGCAAGCGTGAAAGAACATCGGCGAAAGAGCGGGATAGGTCGCCAATTTCATCTCGCTGATTAGATGCCGGCAAGGTGCCAATAATTTTTCCGTTATCGTCAATAACGGCTTCAGTATCATCTCTCAGCGAGCGAATGCGATTGGAAATGCGCGTAGCAAACAGCAGCAGGCCTAAGGTACCTATACTCATCACCGCTAATATCACGTGAAATAACTGTTCTAATGCACGGTTTCTTAACGTGCGTATGCCGTTTGTCGTTTGCTCAACGATAACCGCGCCCATTACGTTACCTTCAATAAAAATAGGGTAGGCGGCGGAAAGTACTATGGCTTTGTTATCAGGTGACAAGCGCCATAATGACTCGGGCTGACCGTTCAGTACGGTGCCTAAGTCTTGCCCTACAAGGGCGTATGCGTCGTCAAGCTCGTCAATAAAGTCAGCCGGTGGGCGTGTAAGAATTTGGTAATAAAGAGGAAGTAACCACTTACTTTCAACCCAGTGCCAAACGGGGTTAGACGGTGATTCTTTTTTATCCACTTCAATACCCGTTGCTGACTGAATATCGCCAGCGCGGGCGAGTACTCGCTTGTGTTTATCTACCACCCATACGCGAGAGTCGGCATATTTTAGCCCAGCCAGTATGCGCTCTATTTCGGGGGAGGGGGTGATAACCGTGCCAAGCTCACTAAGCACCTTAGTGTTAGCGCTACCTAACGCGTACTGCTTAAGCCGGTTCGTACTATTATCTACATCGACGAGGGTAAAAGCTAAACCGCCAGTGGTCATCGACAGCGGAAAGCGTAGCTCAATGTTGTAACCTGTCGCGGTTTCTTGCCAGCGGCCTTGTATCGATAGCGCGTTCTCTACCGCTCGCGTCGTTGTAGTGTTTTTCGCTAACTTATAGGCGTTAACCCAACCGCTTTCATACGGCGCAACAACATATCTTGCCAATTCACCTTGTGGCGTTTCCATGCCAATCAGCAGGTGGTCGCCGGTTTCGACGCTTAAACTATTGGGCTGACGCCATAACAGAGTGTCATCGCTAACTTCAAACATGGCATAAAGAAACTGCCCATAGCGGCCTACCATGTGTGTAAAAGACAAGCTGGTCGGCTTGCCGTCGTACCCGTTGTAATACTCGATAACCTCATCACCATCATATTCACTTATTAACTCACTGACTTGCTGCCAGTCGTTGAGTTCGCCATCAAGGCGAATGGGCGACGGAATAGGCAGGGCGTAAAGATCAGTGCCGGGGCGTACGTCTTGAAGGTATGCCGATTGGCTATCAAAAAGCGCAGGACGTTCATGAAGTGCGGTGGCAACAGCGCGGGCGGTGCCAATCATGGTTTGTTCTTGGCCGTTACGCAGGTACTGCTCAAGCTCCCACACGTAGTTGTAACCCAGGTAGGGGATGGTGAACAAAAACAGCGACAGCACCATAAGCTGAAGGCGAATAGAAAAGCGAAATCCCATGATTTTAATACACAGCCTTGTTATTTAGCCCTGGTACACAAACTCGTTTACTCGCCCTATCATATTGCCCCCTAGATACCGTTATTTTGTATTACGCTGTGCCACTAGCCCCTTAAAGCTGCCAGCGATAACCCATGCCGTACACCGTATCGATGTGATCAAAGTTAGGGTCTAACTGCACAAACTTTTTACGCATACGCTTTATATGGGAAGTAATGGTGGTGTCGTCTACCACCATGCGAGACTCGTCCATTAACTGTTGGCGGCTTTTTACATGCCCCGGTCGCTTAATAAGGGCGTGCAACATCCAAAACTCGGTAACAGTAAGCAAAACCGCTTGGTTCTGCCAACTTACGGTCATTCGCGACACATCCACTTTCAAATCGCCTACTTTAAGCTCATCTTTTTGCTCAGAGGGGGCAGCAAGTAAGTCTGTTCTTCTAAATAACGCAGCGATACGCGCCAATAAGTGGGCCATACTAATGTCTTTAGTCAGGTAGTCGTCTGCACCCATTCTAAGGCCACTTATAGTATCCACATCGTTATCTCGGGCGGTAAAAAAGATAATAGGCAGCGTTTGCGATAGCCCTCTAAGCTGCTGACACAGCATGAAACCACCTTCTATTTCATCTTTTAAGCCAATATCTATAATGGCCAAATCAGGCAGCGTATGGTTAAACGCCTCAGCAGCAGATGGCCTATCTTCATATGCGTTAACGCTATAGCCCTGCGCTTTTAGCGCCATAATGTAGTTTTCTCGAATGGCTGCGTCATCTTCTACTAATGCGATTGTCTTTGGCATACATTAATCCGCAATTTAAAATGTTATAGAGCGCACACTATACCTGTGAAAACGGCGGTTTGCTTAAGTTCGACATAAAATCCATAAGCCCGCCTCATTTATGCCATATTTGAGATACGTATTTAGACGCCCTCACCCCAGTCTCCCCCTAAGCGTTGTAGGCTGTACGGCGTGCTAGGCTAGACCCCGCCACAGATTAGCGGCCTTTAAAAAGCAACACAACATTTCCATAATTGACGGCTTTTTATGCCATGAATGTGGGGTTAAATATCTTGTGCCTGATGAAGGTTAGCTCGCTAGACATCATGGCCGCAAAGCCCTGTAGTCAATAAGCTAACTGATTCTACCGTAGAAGCGGTAAGGCTGAACTTCTACGCTAAAAAACTACCCTTTGCACTGTGTGCTACCCCAACGGTACACAGCGCGTTTTTGTTTAAGCCTCACCTTTAAAAAAGTGTCGCTTCGCTTTTAAAACTGTATCTACAGTTAAGGTTGAAATTGGCGCTTTTGCTATCACTTACTACTCCTTAAACCGTTTAAAGCAACCACTAAGCGCGAGTGTATTCATTTAATAGCATGAACTAGGTTACACTTTGTCAATTAAGATAACCAAATCTTACCTACGCGGGTTAGATGTCACACTCTCAACACAGGTAAATCATGAAAGCGTTGGATATTCAGGGGTTAACGAAAACCTATAAAGGCGGTGTGCAAGCGCTAAAAGGCGTAGATCTCACCGTGCAAGAAGGGGACTTCTTCGCACTACTTGGTCCGAATGGGGCGGGTAAATCTACCACTATTGGTATCATCAGTTCATTGGTTAACCAAACAAACGGAAGCGTTTCTGTGTTTGGTTACGACCTCACAACGCAGAAAGAACAAGCTAAAGCCTGTATAGGGTTAGTGCCGCAAGAGTTCAATTTCAATCAGTTTGAAACCGTATTGCAAATTGTGCTCAACCAAGCGGGCTATTATGGCGTTCCGCGTAGCGTAGCCAAGGAGCGCGCTAAAAAGTACTTGGCCCAACTAGACTTATGGGAAAAGCGCGATGCACGGGCTCGCGAATTATCTGGCGGTATGAAGCGCAGGCTAATGATAGCTCGCGCGCTTATGCATGAACCTAAATTGCTTATTCTCGACGAGCCAACCGCGGGTGTTGATATTGAAATTCGCCGCTCTATGTGGGGCTTTTTAGAAGAGATCAATCGTCAAGGCATCACTATTATCCTCACTACCCACTACCTTGAAGAAGCAGAAATGCTGTGCCGTAACATCGCTATTATTAACAAAGGCACCATCGTAGAAAATACCAGTATGAAAGCGCTGCTTTCGAAGCTGAACGTAGAAACCTTTGTGCTGGACATCAAAATACCTGAAACCGCCGCAAAGGCCAGTGGCTTACTGGCCGGTTTTGAACACCGGCTTATTGACGACCACACCCTTGAAGTAGACGTAGAGAAAACCGAAGGCCTAAACCCAGTGTTCACCCAGTTAAGTGAAAAAGGCGTTCAGGTTATGAGCATGCGCAACAAATCAAATCGCCTTGAAGAGTTGTTTGTACGTTTAGTTGAATCGGCAAAGCAAGCCGGCTAAGCGAAAAACGGGAAAGGTGAGAATTAATGAAAACTGAAAGTACACAAATGAATACAGAACAAAACGTAGGGTGGTTTAAGCAAAACTACGTGGCCCTAACCACTATCTGGATAAAAGAATGCACGCGCTTTTTGCGCATATGGGTACAAACCCTTGTACCGCCGGCCATTACGATGAGCTTGTACTTCGTCATATTTGGAAGCCTTATTGGTAACCGTATAGGCGAAATGGGCGGCTTTACCTACATGAAGTTTATTGTTCCTGGGCTGATAATGATGTCTGTTATCACAAACTCATATGCGAACGTGTCTTCATCGTTTTTTAGCGCTAAGTTTCAGCGCAATATTGAGGAGCTATTAGTCTCTCCGGTGCCAACATCGGTCATTATTTTAGGGTACGTCGGTGGCGGTGTCGCTCGGGCTATACTCATTGGCATTATTGTGACCTTGGTATCGCTTTTCTTTGTCGACGTGCAAATTCACCATCTTGGCATTATTGCGATAACCTTATTGCTTACCTCTACCTTGTTCGCTACAGCAGGTTTAATTAACGCCGTGTTTGCGAAAACCTTCGATGATATTAGCGTTGTGCCTACGTTTGTTTTAACACCGTTAACTTATTTAGGCGGGGTATTTTATTCTCTTACTTTGTTACCCGAATTTTGGCAGTGGGTAAGTAAAGCGAACCCTGTTGTGTATATGGTGAATGGCTTCCGCTATGGCTTTTTGGGTGTATCCGACGTGGATATCACCCTGTCTTTAAGCTTGCTGGTGGGCTTTAATGCGCTGCTATTTAGCGTAGCTTACTACTTACTTAAAACTGGAAAAGGTATTCGCAGTTAATGGCTAGCGGCAACTCAAGAGAAATCACTACCTCGCAGGTAGGCGTTCACGACAAGCTGGACGACTTGGTGAAAAAGTATCAGGTTAGCGAAAATAAGCGGCCTATCAGTGCTCATACCCAAGCGGCGTTTGACGAGGTGAGTAGGTGGCTTGACGGCTTTGACGGTGAGGTGATTTTGGACTCTTGCTGCGGCGTGGGTGAAAGCACGGCCCATATAGCGCGGGCAAACCCCGATGCCCGCGTGATTGGTGTGGATAAATCAGCGCTTCGCGTTGATAAACATGAACACTACAGCGCAGCGCAGGATAACTACAAAGTGATCCGCGCTGATGTGAACGACCTGTGGCGTTTAGTTAAGCAATCGAATTGGAATGTTACCCAGCACTTCTTGCTTTACCCCAATCCGTATCCAAAGAAAACTCAGGTACAAAAGCGTTGGCATGCCAGTGCGGCAATGGTCGATTTAATGGCGATAACGCCCAATGTGGAAGTGCGCAGCAACTGGCTGGTTTACTTAATGGAGTTTGCGCAGGCCGCAAAGCACTACGGGTTAATCTCAGATTTAACTGAGGTTACAGGCAGCGTTCACATGACCCCCTTTGAAAGAAAATATCGAGGCAGTGGGCAAGCATGTTGGCAACTACATTGTCGAAGTGAAGAAAGCTGATATACGTCAAAAACGCTTTTTTATGCACTAGGCAGATGCCAAGGCATCTGCCGTCTATTAGCGAATAACAGAAAACGCTCGCACCCTCCGAGTCTAATGACGGGCTTTAGCGCTTCGTACATTTGCCAGTGGTGGGCTAAACACATAGCCTTGAGCATAGCGAATAGGTAAGCGCTTCACACTTTCTAAGTGAGCCTCGTCTTCAACGTGCTCGGCAATAGTACTCACGCCGTGGCGTTCACACAGCGACAGTAAATAATCCACATACTCTCGCACGGCTTCTTGCTGGTCGTAATGTTTTATTAATCCGCCAGCTAATTTTATTCCCCTTATCGGCAAATTCATTAGCGCACGTATGTTTCCCGGGCACGACCCCACATTATCTACGAACACACCTAGCCCAGCATGCGCGCTTTTTTCTATAAACGTAGTTAAACTTTTGGGGTTAGAAAGGGCCGTTGATGCGCTCACTTCTATGCTAACTCGCTCAGGCGTTGGGTAGCTTGCTAAATGTGTAATAAGGGTATGGGTTAATTCCTTGTTCTCTAAATCTTTCGCGGTAATGTTGATGTTCCATGGAATATTTACGTCGTGAAAATAGCTCGCGCACTGTACAAACATGTTTGCAGCCAGTGAATTTACATGCTGCTCACGCTCAATAAGATATAAAAACTCGCTGGGAAGAAACGTCTTATCGCCTTGGGTAATGAGGCGCGCTAGACATTCATAACGCCACACTCCTTGACTGTTTAAATCAACGATAGGCTGAAAATAAGGCACGATATCTTCAATGGAGAAATCCTCGGATATTTCGCGTATGGGCATAAACCGACCTCCTTGCATTGTCGTAATAAATTAACTGCTGGGTTAACTGCCTATACCGCTCGATTTGTATAGCACGTTCAACATCAACACTATTCACAAATTAAATATAGTAGAGAGTGTGAAACTTTGCGGCGCTAATTTTAAAGTAGTAATGTGTGTCACTCTGGTCGCTTGTTATCGGTAAACCGAGTTCCACGGTTAGCCGGTTTGTATATTAAAGCTGACTAATCAGTCTGCATCGCTGGTTTTGTGCAACGAATTGCTTAGCGCTGCCTCTTGGCGAGCTAGGCAATCTGATGTAAAGTGCGACACCCTGAAAGTGTTGTGATAAGTTTTCAGGTTTGGCAACGAATGGACCGCGCCAATATACTTCAGCTTAACCGGTAACGCTTTCGGATAAGCTAGTAAATAGCTGCACTGATAAGTGCACGCTAGATGGCTGAAAGGAAAAGTAAGTGTCAGGCCGGTGTCCTACAAAACCGCCTGTTTATTTCGCCTAATAAACGTAGTGCGAAAGGTGTGAATGTTTTAAGTATGAGGTGTGTTGAGTGGGTGAAGCGCAAGTTAGTTTAGAGCACCTGTTTAGGGTCTTTACCAAACCTGAACACAAAGACTCAAAGCTGGCTCAAATTGAGCAGCATTTATCTGACAATATCTTAGATTTTCTGTCGCAGCACGTGGTGACAAAGAAGACATCGTTAGAAGAAATTGAAAAAGACTTCTCAGACTCGAAAGTACCTGAGTCGCCAGAGTTTGTGTCTACGCATGCTGAAAGCTTACTTGATAAGCTGGTTGCGCATTCTGTAAATACCTATTCACCGACTTTTATTGGTCATATGACCTCTGCGCTACCTTATTTTCATCTGCCGTTATCTAAGTTAATGGTGGGCCTTAATCAGAACTTGGTGAAAATTGAAACATCGAAAGCCTTCACGCCTTTAGAGCGTCAAGTGCTAGGTATGATGCACAACTTAGTGTACGACCAACCGCAACGCTTTTACGATAATCATTTACACAGCGCGGCGCACTCATTAGGCGCATTTTGCTCAGGCGGAACCATCGCGAACATCACTGCACTATGGGTAGCGCGCAACAAGCTGCTTGGCCCACAAGACGGTTTCTGTGGTGTCGCGAAAGCGGGTCTGGCAGCGGCATACCGACATCTCGATATAAACAACTTAGGCGTGATGTGCTCTAAGCGTGGTCACTACTCTCTGTCTAAAGCCGTTGATGTACTAGGTTTAGGTCGTGATCAGCTACTGACAATCCCGGCGCCGCGACAAACCCTTGATCCGGCAAAAGCCCTTCGTATTGGTAAGCGTTATCAGGAAGAGGGTAACAAACTCCTTGCTATAGTGGGTGTGGGCGGTACTACCGAAACCGGGCACGTAGACCCTCTTGATGAGTTAGCAGACGTTGCTAACGAGTTAGGCTGCTGGTTCCATGTGGATGCCGCGTGGGGGGGAGCAACACTGTTTTCTTCACGCTATCGCGATAGGTTAAAAGGCATTGAGCGCGCTGACTCGGTAACGATAGATGCCCACAAGCAAATGTATGTGCCAATGGGGGCAGGCATGGCCCTATTTAAAGACCCACAAAATGCTAATGCAGTAAGGCATCACGCACAGTATATTTTGCGCGCTGGTTCGAAGGATTTGGGGGCCACCACGTTAGAAGGCTCTCGTAACGGTATGGCGATGATGGTCTATTCCGCCCTGCATATTTTCGGGCGGAAGGGGTACGAGCTACTTATCGACCGCAGTATTGATAAAGCGAAAGACTTCTCGCACATGATAGACAAAGCGGGTGACTTTGAGTTAACCACCACCCCGACATTATCACTACTGACTTATCGGGTGTGCCCTGAAGAAGTGCAAGAGAAGCTTAAACACGCCGATGCCAACATGCGCAATGCGATTAATGAGAAAGTGGACGCCCTTGTTGTGGCTGTTCAAAAGCAGCAGCGTGAAGCGGGTAAGTCGTTTGTGTCACGTACGCGCTTAGAAGCGCCTGATTACCCTTCCCAATGTATTACGGTATTTCGTGTTGTGTTAGCGAACCCGTTGACCAGCCATAACGATTTAGCGGCTATTTTGGCTGAACAGCATCTTATTGCGAAAGAAACACAGGCGTGGGCAGAGTTGATGAACTTCGTGCGCGATTCTGAAAAGGTGGCGTCCTAGCTATTTTAAGCAGAACAGGGCCTGAGTATTTGCTCGATTAGACGGATGCTGGTTCGTTAGGCAACCAATTTAAATCAAATAAAAAACGCCCGAGACTGCTGTCTCGGGCGTTTTTTATTAATTTCATTTTGTCATTAAGCGGTATTTGGGAACGCTTACCCGAGGTGGGAGTTAACATGCCGCTTTGGGGTGTCTGTAAAAGAAGGCCCTATCGAGTAATCTGAAGGTTATCAATAAGGCGTGTTTTTCCCATGAACATGGCAACTAACAGAACGAGCTCCTTGTCGTTTGCGGTGGCTGCCTTAAACGTGCTTGCGTTGACTACCTGACAATAATCTTTTTTAAAGCCCTTGGCTTCAAGGTTGGTAACCATCGCGTCTTCAAGTTCTGAAAAGTCAATATTGCCACCCTCGATACCTGCTTTAACGCGCTGCATCTCTTCATAAATAGCACTCGCGGTGGCCTTTTCTTCCTTTGACAAGTAGCCATTTCTAGAGCTCATGGCCAGCCCCGAGGCTTCGCGTTCTGTGGGTACACCGTGAATGGTAACCGCCATAGACAAATCGCGGGCCAATGCACGGATAACCTGCAACTGTTGAAAGTCTTTTTCGCCAAAGAATGCGTCGTCTGGCTGCACCATATTAAACAGTTTAGTCACCACGGTAGCGACGCCGCGAAAGTGACCAGGGCGACTTGCGCCACAGTGAGAATCTGAAATGCCCGGTACTTCAACGAAGGTTTGGGCATCGAGGCCCGCAGGGTACATTTCAGCTACACTCGGTAAAAATACGGCGTCTGCACCTACTGAAATAAGCTTGGCTTTATCTTCTTCAATGGTGCGGGGGTAAGCGTCTAAGTCTTCGTTAGCGCCAAACTGCATTGGGTTAACAAAAATGCTTACCACAACGTTGTCGTTGTGCGCCTTAGCTTTTTTAACAAGCTTAAGGTGACCATCGTGCAGGTTGCCCATTGTGGGAACAAACCCTACACTCTCGCCATTGCGACGCCACGCATTAACGGTTTGGCGCAATGTGGAAATACTATCAATCACCTTCATATCTAACCTCGTTACTGAAAGCTGTGTTCTGGCGATGGGAACGCACCGCTTTGTACGTCTTCAATGTATTTAGACACGGCTTTACGCATATCGCCTGTTTCGACAAGGTAGTTCTTAGAGAACTTAGGCATGTAATTCGCGCTAATACCAAACATGTCATGCATCACTAAAATTTGGCCATCGGTATCTTTACCTGCACCTATGCCAATGACAGGAATGGTCAGTGCTTCGCTAACAGCTTTGCCTAGTGAAGAAGGTACGCATTCAAGGACTAATAGCTGAATACCCGCTTCTTCAAGAGCTTTTGCTTCGCTTAATAACTTCTCTGCTTGGCTTGCCTCACGACCTTGGACTTTAAACCCGCCAAATACATGCACCGATTGCGGTGTTAAACCCAAATGGCCACAAACAGGTACACCGCGCAGGTTCAGCCCTTTAATGGTGTCGCACAACCAACTACCGCCTTCCATCTTTACCATACTTGCACCTGCTGCCATTAACTTGGCAGCGTTTGCATAGGTTTGCTCTGGCGTGGCATAAGACATAAATGGCATATCGGCTAAGACGAACGCGCGCTCTGTACCGCGACGTACACTTTTAGTGTGATACGCAATATCATCGATAGTGACGGGGAGGGTGTCGTCTTCACCTTGAAGAACCATGCCTAAAGAGTCACCTATAAGAAGCGCGTCAACGCCTTGTTCATCGAACATTTTGGCGAAGCTAGCGTCATAAGCGGTTAAAGACGTGATCTTTTCTCCGGCCTGCTTTTTCTTAAGCAAACCCGAAACTGTTACTTTCTTCATGACATGTCTCAGATTGATATTGGTTGATATCGTGTGGCGAACTATACGGATTTTGCGGCTAATTGGAAGAGCGTAGGCGTCGAAGTCCATCTAGGGAGCAGTTTGCTACCCAAGCAGAAATCGGCTTGCCGTCGTGCATCACCATATTGGGCGCAATTTCAAACAGCGGCACCATGACGAATTCTCGCTCAGCCATTCCATAGTGCGGAATGATTAGGTCGGCAGTATCAATATTTTCACTGCCGTATAGCAAAATATCCAAATCGAGGGTCCGAGGGCCCCAGCGTTCGCCTTTGCGCTCACGGCCCTCTTCAAGCTCTATGCGCTGAAGCTGCTTTAGCAGCCCATGAGGCTTCAACGCAGTTTCTATCAAGCATACTGCATTGATGTAGTCTGGCTGATCCTGTGGGCCCATTGGTTTACTAGAGTACAGTGACGAGGTCTTTAAAACACGGGTATCTTCTAACTTGCCCATTGCGTCGAATGCTTTTTGGGCTTTACCTTCACTATCGCCAAGGTTACTGCCTACACCAATATATACGTGTTCTTTATGCATCGGGACCTCGCTTAGCGGGTTTACGCTTGCGTTTGCGAGGGCCGCCTTTGGCGCCACCTTCGCTTTTGCGAAGGGCGTTTAACATGCCCTTCTGCTTGCCGTTGTCAGCGTGTTGGAAGTGCGTCCACCACTGCGCTAGCTCTAGTAAGTCGCCACCTTCTACCTGGCCTCTTACTAGTAAAAAGTCATAGCCAGCTCTAAATTTAGGATGTGTTAGCAGTTGGAAAGCGCGGCGTCCAAAACGTTTTGGTAAACGCTGTTGTAAAATCCAGATATCTCGCACCACGGTGGAGAAGCGCTTAGGGATCATAATACGCTGTGTTTGACGGGAAATAACCTCGCCCGACGCAATATTGAATGCATCATGGGCATTTAAGCCAGATTCGCTTTGTAAATGCTGCGACTGTTCTTCAACCGGATACCACAGTAAAGCGGCGTATAAAAATGCCGGCGTAACACGCTGATTACTATTAATACGCTCATCGGTATTAGCTAGCACGCGGCGAACAAACTGCATTTCTCGGCTATTTTCGTCTTTTAAAAATGGCGCCAGCTGTGGGAATAGCGGCTCAATTAGTCCGTACTCGTGCAGCATCAAAAAGGTTACTTCCCCTTTGCCAGATAAAAACAGCTTTAGCGTTTCCTCGAAAAGGCGAGCGGGAGGAATGTTTTGCAGTAGGTTAGCCAGAGGCTTGATGGGTTCTGCGGTTTTTTCTTCAATGCGCATACCCAGCTTAACGGCGAAGCGTACAGCCCTTAACATACGTACCGGGTCTTCGCGGTAGCGGGTTTCAGGATCGCCAATAAGCTCAACTTCACGCTTTTCTATAGCGGCTAAGCCGTTTGCAAAGTCTGTTACTGTAAAATCTGCCACGCTGTAGTACATGGCATTGAAGGTAAAGTCGCGGCGTTCTGCATCTTCTTCTATCGAGCCAAATACGTTATCCCTTACGAGCTGTCCGTGAGAGTCCCGTTTCGCTACGACTTTCGCTTTAGGTACATTTTCGTCTTCATCTGACTCTTGATGGTGCCCGCGAAATGTGGCCACTTCAATGATTTCTCGACCAAACACGATATGTGCCAAGCGAAAGCGTCTTCCAATAAGGCGACAGTTTTTAAACAGGCCTTTAATTTGCTCTGGCGTTGCGTTGGTTGCCACGTCGAAGTCTTTTGGCTCGTGCCCCATCAAAATATCGCGCACACAGCCTCCAACCAAATACGATTCGAAGCCTGCTCCATTAAGGCGATACATTACTTTCAATGCATTTGCACTTATGTCTTCACGAGATATACCGTGCTCTCCACGGGTCATTGTCCTTGGCTTTAAAGCGTTAGGTGACGAACTCTCTTTTGAAAAAGCGCGCTTAACAGATTTAAAAACACGATGAATGATGATGGTATCTCCGCAGACTATAAAGGTTCGTTATAATAAGTTGATTCATGCTGTGGAACAATAATTTCGGCTGTTTTCACTACTTTTTTCCTACTCCACATGGAAATTGCCTCATTTAACACGGACTCAACGTTATTAAACGTTGCTGCACCAGGAAAGGAAAAGCCCAAAAAGTGCATTACGCGCACGATATTATCGATAGGTATGCTGTTGTTGACCGGGGCTGCCCGATTTTGTTTGCTTAATTTTCTGCCAGGCGCTACAGCAGCGACTGGGATGTGCCCATACTCAGGCGAAGTAAAACCAAGTGATTGATACACCGCCCGTTGTAAGGGGGTAACATCAATCAAATCACATCCTCTGATAACGTGGTTCACTTGCTGAAACACATCGTCAAGAACAACAACAAGGTTATAAGAAAATAAGCCATCTCTACGCTTTAGCACCACGTCCTCAGCATGTAATGCATCAGCGAAAGGCCCGCCCTCAGAAGCGTTAGTTTGCTGGTGGTTAAGTGAAAGCCCGGCGTGGGGCTTAACCTCACCCATAATTACATCGATGAAAGCGTCAAGGGGCACATCAAGTTTTAAACGTACTGCACTATCATCGTTTAACGGGAGGAGTGAACTACCCACGTGTTTATTACGACAGTGGCCATTGTAAACACCGCCCATGGCTTTAATTTGCTTCCGCGTACAGGTGCAGTAGTAAGCGCGCTCTTTCGCAATGAGCTCGTCAAGTACAATTTGGTAGCGTGCGTGCTGCTGACTTTGATAAAGCACCTCGTCGTCCCATAGTAATCCATGGGCTTCCAGCGTGCGAAGTATGTCTTTATCAACGCCGGCTATACAGCGGGGCTCGTCAATGTCTTCCATACGAACCAGCCATTTGCCGTTGTGGCTTTTAGCGTCGAGATAGCTGGCAACGGCAGTTACCAATGAACCGAAGTGAAGTTGGCCAGAAGGTGAGGGAGCAAAACGCCCTACATAACGGTTATGCATAATAAAGGGAGTTAATAAAAAGCCTCATCTTTGTGGGATGAGGCTTTCTGAATTAACATACTCTGGGTTAGTAACTTAACCTTGGAGCTGCTTTTCTTTGATTTCAGCCATAGTCTTACAGTCGATACATAGGTCAGCTGTAGGACGCGCTTCTAAGCGGCGAATACCAATTTCGATACCGCACGAATCGCAAAAGCCGAAATCGTCTTCTTCAATTCGCTTAAGCGTTTTTTCAATTTTCTTTATTAGCTTACGTTCACGGTCTCGTGTACGTAACTCAAGGCTAAACTCTTCCTCTTGAGCTGCACGGTCTACAGGGTCAGGGAAGTTTGCCGCTTCATCCTTCATGTGCGTTACCGTGCGATCAACTTCTTCGCGAAGCTGGTTGCGCCAAGCTTTAAGCAATAGACGGAAGTGTTCTAACTGGGGCTCGCCCATGTATTCTTCGTCAGCTTTAGGCTCGTATGGCTGTAAACCTGCCAGCGCTAATAGTCCTAGGGATTTTGTTTCTTTTCCTGTTGGCATGTGCCACATCTCCTACACTACGACATCCATCTTGTCCTGATTGGACCGATATCTATATCAGACTCGACAACTTCAGGCAATCAATCGTGTCTATGTAATTATTATGCTGGTGTGTCTTTTCTTCATTTAGCCAGCTGGCTACCAGCAAACGCATTAGTGCGTTCTCCCACTAAAACAAGGCGCAAATATGAAGGCGAAATGAAAAAAATCAACCTATTTTTTACAAAATTAAAGGGAGTGTTTGATTTAATAGGATTTTTTGTTCGTCTATTATGCAGCTTGCGGCAAGTAAGGATACGCCTGCGTCAGCGGCTTTCTTTACGCTTTCAGCGTAAGTTGGATCAATGTACTCAGCAACTTGAACACTTTCTATTGCTGTATGCTGAACGCAAAACAATAGGCTGGTCTTTATACCACTTTCAGCAAGACGAGCAAGCTCTAAACAATGTTTCGCGCCGCGCTGGGTTACCGCATCGGGAAAAAAGCCTTTCGAGTTTTCCGCTAAGGTGACGGATTTAACTTCCATATACTCGATTATACCTTGGTGTTGAGTATTTTCGCGCTCAAGCGCAAAGTCGAAGCGACTATTCGCTGTCGGTGGTGTTACTTCTGCTTTCCACCGTGTTATATCAGAAAATTCCTTCAGTACCTTGTTATCGAGTGCTTCCGCCACCAACTTATTAGCATTGTGCGTATTAATGCCGATGAAATGGCCGTCAAAAGTTTGCGCGAGTTCCCATGTGTATTTAAGCTTTCGTTTAGGGTTAGTCGACTCGCTAAGAAACACCGTATAGCCAGGCTCAGCGCAGCCACTCATAGCACCAGTATTAGGGCAATGAGCGGTAACAATAGTACCGTCTTCAAGTTCGACGTCAGCAAAAAAACGCTTGTACCTTTTTATAAGCGTACCGCGTAGTAAAGAAGGTGAAAACTTCATGTGTCGCCTTTTTAATTAGAGAATGTTAGGCCTTGTTTTATGCCATCGCTGCTAAGCCAATGCCTCGATGGTAAGGCGTTTAGTGCTAATACCTTACTTACTTCTAAGTGCAGTAAGGTTAAGGTGGCAAATGGGGTAAAAACCTAGAATATGGCGGCAAAGCATAACAAAGATTTGTGCAAGCGCAATACGCGCTTTCCAGCAACACAACGATGTATAAGGAATAAAATCCAATGGCAGAATTTACCGTTAGCCTTTCGAAAAACAGCGCAGAAGCTGTATGGGGCGAAAGTGCAAAACTTTCTTTTAACGAGTCAGGTGCTGTAATTCACTTACCTGATGACAAGCTAAACGAGCGTCTAATTCAACAAGCGGCACGAAAGCTAGACGGCTTAGTATTGCCTGCCGTGTCATTAAGCGGTGACTGGCATAAAGAGCAGCAGTGGGTCTTTGCACTTAGCTTTACCCGCGCACGTAAGCCGGCATCAATTAACTGGGCAGAAACCCAAGACAAAGCTGCACTTGAGCAAGAATATGCAGCACTACTTTTCACCCGTCAGCTAGTTAACGATACGCCTGAAGATTTAAGCCCCGTCACCTTAGCAACACGTGCAGCCCAGTGGCTTAAGTCGTTAGGTGGTGACAAGGTTTCATATTCGATGACGGTTGGGGAAGAGCTTAAAGAGCAAGGCTGGATTGGCATTTATAACGTGGGTCGTGGCAGTAAGCGTCCGCCCGCAATGCTTGTTCTAGACTACAACCCAACAGGTAATGCAGAAGCTCCGATAGATGCAGTACTCGTTGGTAAAGGCATTACCTTTGATAGCGGCGGCTATAGCATCAAATCGAGTGAAGGTATGCTAGATATGAAGTGCGATATGGGCGGGGCCGCGACGGTAACCGGCGCACTAGGTCTAGCTATTACCCAAGGCAGTGAAAAGCGTATTCAGCTAATTCTATGTTGTGCTGAAAACCTCATTAGCGGTCACGCTTATAAATTAGGTGACGTACTTACCTATAAAAATGGCGTAACGGTAGAAGTGGTGAACACAGATGCTGAAGGTCGTTTGGTACTTGCAGATGGCCTGATGGCAGCGACAGAAACTGGCGCACCATTAATTATTGATGCTGCCACACTAACTGGTGCTGCGGTAGTCGCGCTTGGTTCTGACTATCACGGTGTATTCTCACTAGATGACAATGCCCGCGAGCAAATGCTAAAAGCGGCAAAAGAAGAAAACGAGCGTTTTTGGCCACTTCCGCTTGAAGACTTCCATGCAGAGCGCTGTCCATCAGCATTCGCAGATACCGCGAACAGTCGTCCCATGAAAGGTGGCGGCGGCGGCGGTGCTTCTAACGCTGCTGGTTTCTTGTCACGCTTTGTAAAACCAGAAGGCTGGGTGCATCTAGATTTAGCGGCGGCCTATCACGGCGGCGCAACATCTGAAATGCCGGTAGGCGCAACGGCAAAGGGTATTCGTTCAATTGCGCGAATGCTTAATAACTATACCGCCTAAGCGTACTTTTAAACTCAACGCTTAAGTTTGGGCAGCGTGCACATTGATATGGCACGCTTACCTACTAAAGGCGAAAAACGTAACGGTTGAAAAGCGCGGCGGGTAAAAACTCGCGCTTTTCTCATCTACTTAAATACCACCAAGGCGCTCTGCAAGTTGTTTGTAGCGCTCTACATCACCACTATCAAAAAGTGGGTTTCCATCAGTATCCTTATCTTTAGATACTAACAAGCTCTCGCGTTCAAGGCGCTCTACACGCACCTCTTGCACGCCAAGGTATGCTGCCACTTCTTTTACTGTCATCAAACTCATTGCATAGTTTCCTAATTTAGATTGTTATTATTTTGGTTTATACGCCCTATAAAAAAGGGCTAATGAGCGCTATTACATCAAAAGCCCATTCGATAGAACATTAGCTAAACGGTGTAAAATGCTGAAACAGATAATTTGCCTAAACCTTCAATTACACCTTTAGGGTAAATATGCTAATGCTGTGTTTAAAATGAAAATACTTAACATATTTCGTCGCTTATAATATCCCTAGGTTCAAGTTAAGCGCATTTTTACTAATTTTCGAGCATTTTTTACAAGTAAAGCATGAAGGAAAGGCAGAACGTTAAATATAAAGTTAAGTAAAAGAGGCTATTGATAGGAAAAGGTGTTTTTAACTTAGGCTGCTTGGTTTACCATTGCGCGCCATCACAGCCAATCTTGGGTTATACTCGTTGGCCTATGCAATCAAACGCTTACACCGGAGATAGTTAAAAATGGATACCTGGTCTGCTGCCATCATGCTCTTTTTGATCATGGACCCGCTCGGTAACTTGCCTGTATTCATGTCGGTGCTTAAATCGATTGAGCCAAAGCGACGCCAATTTATTCTTATTCGCGAGTTACTGTTTGCCCTAGGTATCTTATTTCTATTTTTATTCAGCGGGCAATCTGTGCTTAATTTTTTGAACGTTGAGCAGGAAACCGTCAGCATAGCAGGCGGTATTATTTTGTTTCTTATCGCACTTAAAATGATATTTCCTTCAACCGGTAACCCCAGCGGATTGGCGGTAGGTGAAGAGCCGTTTCTGGTACCTCTCGCTATTCCTATGATTGCTGGGCCGTCCACATTAGCGGCGCTGATTCTGCTTGCGAATCAGGCACCAGATAGAATGGTTGATTGGTCGATAGCGCTTGCCGCTTCGTGGTCGATAAGCGCTGTTATCCTTTTATTTTCAAATGTATTTCATAAAATTTTAGGGGAGCGAGGTCTAGTTGCTATGGAGCGATTAATGGGTATGATCCTTGTTATGATCGCTATTCAAATGCTGCTTGATGGCGTTACTTCATATTTCATGCATGCCACTGGAGCACTGTAAATGGCAAAGCAAAAACTAAACACATTTGGGCGAGTACGCGCCCTGGAAGGCTGGAAAGCCGTTGCATTTGGTGCTGCATTGCTTGAGCGAATGCTGCCTAACTACACCCTTTTTTGTGACTTAACCGAAAGTGGTGATGCAAGTGCGCTGCGCAATTGCTTAAATTTAGTTTGGGAGACCCTGAAGTCGCCTAAAAGTAAATCCAATATCGCAGTGCAGCTTGAGAAGGTAGAGGTGGCAACACCAGATACCAGTGAATTTGATAATTATGGCGTGTATCCAGCCATCGACGCTGCAATTGGGTTAGCTGGGTTACTCAACTTGATGGCGGGGGATGATCCTCAAGGTGCCGTCGTAATTAGTAAGTTGTCTCAGGGTAGTGTAGAGGCCTACTTACTTGCCACAGAAGAAGCCGACGACGAGAGCGTTAAAGTTCACCCGCTCATGGAATTTGAAGTCGAGGTGCAAAACGAATTGCTCGATTACGTAGAGCAAGCCAAGTATCCAGCGAAAGCGGCAGATGAAATGAAAGCGCTGGCGCTTGAGGCGGGCATTTCTAATATCGGCCTAGAACTTTAATTCGAGGGATGTAGGCAAGCCCCACCCTTTACAAGAAAGCGTTGAGTTTCACCTTAATTACGCCGCGTAACAGATAAACGGTTGCGGCCTAATTCACTTCTATAAGCATATAGCGTAGCGCGCTGGTTTGCTTATCTTTAATAATGTTCCAGTGGGCGGGCAGCAATGGGGTAACGAGAGCGCTTTCGTGCTCTAGGTAAATAACACTGCCGCTTTGTACTAGGTTATTATCGACGATAGCTGCTAGCGTGGGAGCGACTAATCCTTTTGCGAAGGGCGGATCTACAAAGATAATATCGTAAGGCGCGTCACTGATACCCTTTAATATATTCAAAGCATCACCTTGATGCACCCCTGTTGCCGCGGTATTACTGGCATTAACTAAGGTGAGATTACTTTTCAATTGAGTAGCGGCCTGCTTATCGAGTTCGATAAAGTCGCAGTGTGAAGCATAGCGCGATAGTGCCTCTAAGCCTAAACCGCCAGAACCAGCAAAAACATCAAGGCAACGGGCGTTATTTACGTACGGCATCAACCAGTTAAACAGCGTCTCTTTATTTCTGTCGGTTGTGGGCCTTAAACCTTCTGCATTAAGCACAGGTAGCTTTCTACCTCGCCATTGTCCACCAATAATTCGGATTTGCCCGCTGCTATTTGCACTGTGGGCTCTGGCATTTTTAGAAGAATGACGTTTTTTTGCAGAAGATGTTGCCCGAGTAGGGCGAGAAACTCGCTTCATAGTGGCTGACAATGGTATCATGCGTTCATACAATAGGCGGCAAGTGTAGCCGAATTTGCAAAGAATTTATAAGGATTTGTCCTAACTATGTCGAAACTTTTTGGCTGGTTCAGTAAGAACAAAAAAGCAGAGAAACAAAAAGCGCAAGCCGAAGAAGAGGCGCGCTTAAAAGCTGAAGCCGAAGCAAAGGCTAAAGCCCAAGAAGAAGCAGAGGCTCGCGCTAAGGCCGAGGCTGAAGCGCAGGCGAAAGCGCAAGCGGAAGAAGAAGCTCGCTTAAAAGCAGAGGCTGAAGCACAGGCGAAAGCGCAAGCGCAAGCGGAAGAAGAAGCTCGCTTAAAGGCAGAGGCTGAAGCACAGGCGAAAGCGCAAGCAGAAGAAGAGGCTCGCTTAAAGGCAGAGGCAGACGCCCAGGCGAAAGCGCAAGCGGAAGAAGAAGCTCGCTTAAAGGCAGAGGCTGAAGCGCAGGCGAAAGCGCAAGCGGAAGAAGAAGCTCGCTTAAAAGCAGAGGCTGAAGCACAGGCGAAAGCCCAAGCGGAAGAAGAGGCTCGCGCTAAGGCAGAGGCTGAAGCACAGGCGAAAGCCCAAGCGGAAGAAGAAGCTCGCTTAAAGGCAGAGGCTGAAGCACAGGCGAAAGCGCAAGCAGAAGAAGAGGCTCGCTTAAAAGCTGAAGCCGAAGCCAAGGCTAAAGCCGAAGAAGAAGCGGAAGCTCGCGCTAAGGCCGAGGCAGACGCCCAGACTCAAGTCCAAGACAAACCTAAAGAGAAGAAATCGCTTTTTGCACGGTTAAGAGAAAGCTTATCGCGTACTAAGGAAAATTTAGGTAGCGGCATAGTAAGTCTTTTCAAGGGCAAGGCTATCGATGATGAGCTTTACGAAGACCTAGAAACTCAGCTTTTAGTTGCAGATGTGGGGATGGATACTACGCAGAAGATCATTACTCATCTTACCGACAGCGCGTCGCGCAAAGATCTTAAAGACGCTGAAGCGCTGCTTGAAATTTTAAAGCAACGAATGTCTGGAATGCTGTCGGAAGTTAACCAGCCATTGTCTGATGTTATGCAGGCGCATGACGCAAGCGAGGGGCCGTTTGTTATCTTAATGGTGGGCGTCAATGGCGTAGGTAAAACTACGACTATTGGTAAGCTGGCTAAGCAGTTTCAGCAGCAGGGCAAAAAAGTGATGCTTGCTGCAGGTGATACGTTCAGAGCCGCAGCTGTAGAGCAGCTTCAGGTATGGGGAGAACGCAACGATATTCCGGTTATCGCGCAGCATACGGGGGCAGATAGTGCGTCGGTACTTTACGATGCCCTAGAAGCCGCGAAGTCTCGTGGAACCGATATCTTAATTGCTGATACTGCCGGGCGCTTACAGAACAAAAACAACTTGATGGAAGAGCTTAAGAAAGTGGTTCGCGTAATGAAGAAGATTAATCCAAATGCGCCCCACGAAGTGATGCTAACGTTAGACGCCGGAACCGGCCAAAACGCAGTGAGCCAAGCCAAGTTATTCAACGAGGCAGTAGGCCTAACGGGCATTACGCTTACTAAGTTAGATGGTACAGCGAAAGGTGGTGTTATATTCTCTATTGCCGATAAGTTCAAAATTCCTATAAGGTATATTGGTGTAGGTGAGAGCATCGACGATTTGCGCCAGTTCGACGGGCAAGAATTTATCGATGCATTGTTTAGCGAAATGGAAGCACCTGAAAGCTAAAACCAGCGAAGCGGTAGGGAACAAGAATGATAAAGTTTGAGCAGGTAAGCAAAACCTATCCGGGCGGTCAGCGCGCGCTTAGTAAAGTGAACTTTCACATTGCGCCAGGGGAAATGGCCTTTTTAACAGGGCACTCTGGGGCAGGAAAAAGTACCCTTCTCAAACTTATCAGCCTTATGGAGCGACCCACAGTTGGTCGCGTTCTGATTAACGGTCACGATCTCAATACTATTACCCGCCGAGACATTGCCTATATTCGACGAGATATCGGCATGATTTTTCAAAGCCATCAGCTTTTGATGGATAAGTCGGTTTTTGACAATGTGGCACTCCCTCTGGTTATTGAAGGTTATACCCACAAAGAAATTCGCAAGCGCGTGGAAGCCGCTCTCGAAATGGTGGGCCTTAGAGATAAAGCGCGCTGTTTGCCTATTACGCTATCGGGCGGTGAGCAACAGCGGGTGGGGATAGCACGTGCCGTGGTCAACAAGCCGCCTCTGCTTTTAGCCGATGAGCCCACAGGTAACCTAGACCCCAAACTATCCATGGAGATTATTCGCCTTTTTGAAGACTTCAATCAGGCAGGCGTATCAGTCTTAATTGCAACCCACGATTTAGGGCTTATTGCTCGCATGCGATATCGCACGCTAACCCTTAAAAATGGACAAATGATTACCGATGGCTTAACCGATGATCTTTCAAATGAAAGTGCTGGAAGTGCTAAAGGAGATTGGTCATGAGCATTTTGTTTAAAGGCCGTGCACATGGGGCGACTGCCGCCAAAGTGGGTGTTGTTCAATCTATTGTTATGTTCTTCGTAAGTCATGTGCGTCAAGCGCTCTCTAGTTTAGGGGAGTTGTGGCGTCAGCCGGTCGCTTCACTGATGACTATTGGTGTATTGGGTTTAAGTATTACTTTACCGAGTACCCTTTATATTATGGTAAAAAATACGGAAAAGATTACCGCAGGCTGGGATCAAGCCTCCGAGATTTCTCTATTTCTAAAACCCACTATTAATGCCGCAAGCTCGCAACAGTTGGTGGCAAGGCTAAACACCTGGTCTGAAATCGATAGCGTGGTTTACATTCCTGCCGATGATGCGCTAAAAGAGTTTCAGCATCTATCCGGTTTAGGTGATGCGATTGCCTACTTAGAGAAAAATCCGCTACCTGATGTAGTATTAGTAACACCGTCATTAAAGCATGCATCGCCGACAGCAGCACAAGCCTTACTAGATAAACTTCGTCAACAGCGGGAAGTGGACATAGGAAAATTGGATATAGAATGGCTGGAGCGCTTGTACGCCGTTATCGATATAGCAAGAGACTTAGTAACCTTAATTGGCTTGCTCTTATTTATTGCCGTTGTGCTTATTATCGGCAACACCATTCGCCTAAATATACTCAATAAATATGACGAAATTGTTGTTATGAAGCTCGTTGGTGCGACCGATGCATTTATTCATCGCCCTTTCCTATACACAGGCTTCTGGTATGGGCTACTTGGCGGGTTAATGGCGTGGTTTGCGGTGATTATCATTTTATGGTGGATGGACAGCAGTATAACGACGTTTGCGGCTATGTATCAGAAAGACTTCAATATTACAGGCTTAACCGGTACCGCCTTACTGGCCATGCTGGGGTTGTCTGTACTTCTTGGCCTCTTGGGCTCGCTTATCTCGGTGCAGCGTCACGTAAGAGATATAGAGCCCAAGTAATGTAGAGCGGCAGCTATGCCGTCGCTCTTGGATAGTGTGAAGAGATAGCACTGCGTACACCATTACCCCAAACAATAGCTTGGTTATAAAGCATATGGAGCTGCTTCTGGTCGATGTTAAGCACTTTGGCCTGCTTAATAACGTTCATCCACAGCGCGCTTTCAAAAGCGCGAACCAACGTCATATAGCTATTTAGCTCTAGGTTTTTGCCAAGCAATGCGTCGTTCACTTCGTCAGAAAGAGGCAGTTGCTTTAAAATATCGGTCATAGATTGGTCGAGCAGCCCTTCAAGCAGGGAAAACAAACCTACTAAAAACGAAATAGGCGGATTGTTTTTAATTCCCCTGCGTTCGGCTAACAAGTCAAAGAATTTAGCGCGCACCAACGACATATGGATAATTTCTAAGGGTTTATCATCCCCTAAGTTGGTTAAACTCAGCAAAGCGATAAATTTCTTTATCTCAACTTCACCCATGTAATTTAGCGCGTGCTTTAATGACGTGATCTTGTAACGTTTGTTGATAGTGGGGTTATTAATAAACTTAAGCAGCAAAAAGCTTAACGTTGCGTCGCGTTCAATAATGTGGCTTATGCGCTCAATATTAAAGTTGTTGTTCGAACTTTCGCCCATTAAGTCAACGATGTTCATTTTAGAGGCGGGTAGCTGCCTTAAAATGCGTGCCTCGGGTTGTGAGAAAAAGTAGCCTTGGAAGAAATCGAAGCCTAAGTCCACACAGGTTGAAAAGTTGTCTTGTGTATCGACCTGTTCAGCCACTAGCTGTACGTTAGCGTCGTGATAGCGCGGAATGTGCTTCTCGATGGTTTCAAAGCGAGTTTTGGTTACATCTACTTTCACGATATCGATAAGAGGGAAAATATCGTGTGTCGCGCCAACCATCATGGGGTCGTCTATTGCCAGTTTGAAACCCAGCTGTTTAATGTGCTGACAAGCTTCAAATAATCCGCTGGTATTTTCTGTAGGGTCGGCAAGTTCAACCACCACCGACTCTGGGTTAAGCGTGGTAGGGAAGCGCGATATAAGTGTGTCAGAGGAAAACGTAATGAAAGATGTCTTTTCCCCGCTGATATCATCAAGACCCAAAGGGTGAAAATGCTCAGAAATGTACTTTGCTTTTTCTTCATTATGCTCTGGGTAAGCGCCAGCTTTACCATCTCTGAACAACAGTTCGTAGGCAAAGACACTTTTGCTTTTATCTAAAATAGGCTGACGAGCTATAAACGCGAACATAATCTAATCCTGAAGAAAAACGGTTTGAAATCGCTTTTATGATGGTTTTAAGATGGCTTAGGAAATCCTAAGCCACGCTCTAGTGTATGATATGTAAGCGTTATCTAACAACTATTCAATCATTAATTTGCAATCAAACAGTATGTAAGGGGAGTTACTTTTCGTTTAGTGCTGATTGATGGATGTGTTTGGCCCACTTAATTGCTTCGTTATAGTAGCTGTGTAGAAGACTCTGCTTAATATTGTATTTGGCAGCGAATTGTTGAATTCCCGCCCATTCAGCTCGTTCAAAAAACTGTGCAAGGGTCAGACAATGGCGAAGCATGCCAGGGTTGCCACACAGTGCGCCTTTTACATCATCACTAATTGGAACTTTACTTACTAGATCATCAATACGCTGCTCCATCATGGCGTCGAGTAGCGACAAGAGACCGGTTAAAAAACCTTTTAACGGGTTATCGGAGTCTTTTAGCTCGGTAAATACAAGTTCACAAAACTTCGCTCTAACTAATGCCATTTGCATAAGTTCAGAGGGTTGACCATCGCTCAAATTGGCAAGGGCAAGCAGCGAGATAAACTTCTTCACTTCAACTTCGCCCATAAAGGTAAGCGCGTGTTTTAGCGAAGTAATCTTATGCCGCTTATTAACCATAGGATTATTGATAAAGCGCAAAAGCAAATAGGTTAGCGATGGATCGCGCTCAATAATTTTGTTCACTTCATCGAAATCGAGCTTCGCTTGGCTGCTTAGCGTGAGCAGCTCCATCATGGTTAGGCTGCTTGGCCCTAACTTTCTGTGCTTAACAATTTCTGGCTTTGCTAAAAAGTAACCTTGAAAATAGTCAAAGCCCATTTCCTTAAACGTGTTGTACTCTTCGTACGTTTCTATCTTCTCTGCTACCAACTTAATGTTGTTAGCTTTAAAGCGTTCTACGAGTGCAGGGATTTTTTCGTGAGGAATTTCGGTAATGTCTATTTTTACTATGCTGGTAAAGGGAATAAAGGCCTCCCATTTACCTTTCATATCGTAGTCGTCAAGCGCAATAGGGTAGCCCAGCCCACGAATGTGTTTACAGGCTGCAACGAGCGCATCATCAACGTCTACGGTCTCTACAATCTCAATCACCACCTTGCTGGCATCTAAAGATGTAGGGAGGCGAAACATAAGGGTATCGCGATGAAAATTTATAAACGCTTTTTTATCGCCGGTGATCTCTTCGATACCTAAACTTAGATGCGTCGAGGTGAGTATCTTTGACGTAGCTTCATCAGGTGGAATATCAGGAAAACAGTTGTCTTCGCCGATGCGAAAAAGCAATTCATAGGCGTAAACTTCTCGGTTTACATCGAATATGGGCTGTCTAGCGACGTAAGCAAACATTCAAATCCTCTTTGCTTTACTTGCCTTACTCCTTAAGTATTTCCCTTCCAGTTTCTTATAATTATTGTCTGGAAAATGCTGTACAGCGGTTGTAGTGCAAAATCGATTAATACAATCTATTATTTTCAGTTTCCAGTATGAAAAGCAAGGTCTAACATAGGTTAATTGAATTTTATGCGTAAAATCTTATGTTTCTGGGTTGCGTTTCGGTACCCTTGCAAGCAATACAATCGTTAGAATTCATACCCGTGAGATTAGTTCTGACCTTAAGGGGTGTAATTAAAGTATAATGATCCCGTGGTTAAATGACCGACCCAACACCGCTACAAGGCCGTTTTTGTGGTGGTATTCGATATGAGGTTGTAAGCTTTTCAGGCTAAGTGTTAGCTAACTAACAGCACTATTTATAGTGCTACTGCAACCTAAGCCAATCTTACCTTTACGAGAGTAATGCCAAAGATTGAAAAATTGAACTTTTTTTCATAGTTCTAGTCTTGATATTGTAGGAATAGTCACTATACCTACACATTGGTTAAACTTTGTATCTTAATTAGGTCTCGCGCAGCTTCGGTTACTTTGCTAATATGAAGCGGCAATAAATGAGGTGAACAATGAGCAACAATTTGCAATCTATGGCCCTGTCAGTGCCACACAGCGGTAGCATTGAAGGCTACATCCAAGCTGTAAGCAGCATTGATATGCTTAGCGCTGAGGAAGAGCGCGAGTTGGCAGTGCGCCTTCGCGAAGACGAAGACTTACAAGCCGCTCGTAAGCTGGTAATGTCACATCTTCGTTTTGTAGTGCACATTGCAAAATCTTACTCAGGTTATGGCTTACCCCAAGCCGACTTAATTCAAGAAGGCAATATTGGTCTGATGAAAGCCGTTAAACGCTTCGACCCAACAGTGGGCGTACGTTTGGTTTCTTTCGCGGTACATTGGATCAAAGCCGAAATTCACGAGTTTGTACTTAAGAACTGGCGAATAGTTAAAGTTGCGACCACAAAAGCGCAGCGCAAACTGTTTTTCAACCTGCGTAAGGCCAAAAAACGCCTGGGTTGGTTCACACACGACGAAGTACAAACCGTAGCAAATGAACTTGGTGTGAGTACAAAAGAAGTGCTTCAAATGGAAGCTCGTATGAGCAGCCAAGATCAAGCGTTTGATCTAAGTGCGGATGAAGATGAAACGGGCAACTTTGCGCCTGTTCAATTTCTTGAAGATAAATCTTCAGACGTTGAAACTGACGTAATTAATAATGACTGGGATACAGCGGCGAGTAAGCGTTTGTACTCAGCGATTAAAACGTTAGATGATCGCAGCCAAGACATTATCGAGACGCGTTGGTTAGCAGATAATAAAATCACGCTACAAGACTTGGCTGATAAGTATCAGGTGTCTGCAGAACGTGTTCGTCAAATCGAAAAGAACGCGATGAAAAAACTTCAAGCAGCTATGGTCGCATAGCTACGACGATAAAGACTGAATTAAATAAAAAGCGCCTTAACGGCGCTTTTTTTATGGTTGCTTTCAAACGCTATAAAACGGCGGGCTTATTAGTGCCGTTACTCTTCCTCGTTTTTTGAAAGGGGGAGTACGTAAAATACGCCTTCAAATTCAGCCACTGGGGTATCGCCATCTAATATGGCTACGCTAAGTTCAAAGCGGGCTTTGTTGTCGTTTTCCAATGGCTTAAACTTACCTGATAGGGTTTCAATATTGCAGATTGCTCTTGGCTTCATGGTAATAGGCTTGTGATAGTGAATATCACCATCGCCCAGTACAATATCGCCATCTAGCCCGCGCTCTTTAAGCTGTAGATAAATCATTCCCCAACCAGTTAATGTGGCTAAAGAAAAGATACTGCCTGCAAACATGGTACCGTGAATATTGATGTTCTTGTTTAGCGAGGCGCGGGTTTCAAGGGTTCTGCCTGTGTATTGGTATAGCTTAATTCCCATGTGTTCGGTGATCGGAATGGTTTCTGACCATGTTTCCTGTAGTGATTTGCACCACTTAGGATGAAGAATAAGGGAGTTATTTTCGGTAAACTTTTTTACCATCTGTTGGCGTTTTAGCATACCTAGTTCATTAGGTGCTTCACGCTCAATTTTAAAACCACAGGAGCTGAAGAAGTCGATGGAAATTTCACGACTATTCGTTACTGCTCGCTCAGCACCTAAATCTTTGGCTACATTTTCAAGCGCAGCCATGATCATCTGACCTAAACCCTTGCGCTGATGGTCCGAATGAACCGCAATGTGACGAATCTGCGCTTCTTCTGCGGTATTCAAATGTACGCGGCCACAGGCCACGATGTCGCCCTTTCGATTGGTGATAATACGGTGTTCTGCAACTTGCTCATATTCATCTTTTTCAGAGCCTGGAGGGAAGTTCCATGGCTGGCGCAAATGCTCCCACCGAAAATGAAAATAGGCTTCAAACTCGGCGTCGCTTTTAGGTGTGACTACCTTGTACAAAATAAACCGGCCTTTTTTAAAAAGTGAATGTGTAGGAGACGTTGTATTTAAAATACCTTTTCATTTGCATGGCGATTATACAAAGCAAAAGCGTAAACAATATCCGCGTCTATTTAAACGTAAGAACACAAGAGGTACAAGCTTAATTATGTAAGCAAGTGTGGGTGGCTTAAGTGAATAGCGGCTCTTTCTGTGCTTAAGTTTACTACACGTTAAAGTGAAAGGTTACAGGCCCATCGTTAACAAGGCCTACTTGCATGTCTGCACCAAACTCGCCGGTAGAGACAGCCATACCTTTTGCTCTAAGGGCATGAACGAACTTTTTGTAAATGGCTTCACCGTGCTCAGGCGTCGCGCCACGAGAGAACCCAGGTCGATTCCCTTTTTGCGTATCTGCAACAAGGGTGAACTGAGATACAACCAGTATTTCCCCACCGACTTGCTCAATATTCAGGTTCATTTTGCCGTCTTCATCACTAAACATTCGATAACGGCATAGTTTGTTGGCAAGCTTTTCAATCTCGGCATCGCCGTCTTCTTTTTCAACGCCCAGCAGGACTAGCATGCCTTTGCCAATTTCGCCGATAACTTCACCTGCTACAGTAACATTGGCTTCTGATACGCGTTGAATTAGTCCTATCACTTAGATGACTCCTGAAGAAAGCGTGACATATCGCGGGTAGCACGACAAAGGGCATAGCCAATGCTCGGCTCAGAGGTACTGTGTCCCGCATCGGGAATGATTTGTAATTGACTTTGAGGCCACGCCTTATGAAGGGTTTCCGCGGCTTCTGTTTTACAAATCATATCGTAACGACCGTGTATGATCGTGCCCGGAATATGACTTATTTTACCTATGTTTTCAAGAATATAGTTTTCATCTAAAAAGCACTTGTTAGACAAGAAATGACACTCTAGTGTGGCTAAACAGGTGACAAGATGCATAGGGTAGTTGGACGTAGAGTCTCCCACACCGGGTGGAAGAGATAGTCGCGAAAGGCGTTCCTCCCATTGATACCAGCGTTTTAATGCGGCGTGGCGCAGTACATCGTTACTGGAGCGCACCATCGCGCTATAAAAGTCGCAAACTGCGCTTGAAGTGACTGGCGTTGGCACGTCTTTGGTAAATCGTCGGTAATGTTCGGGAAACAACTGGGCGGCACAGCCTGAAGGAGATAAAAACCAATCCCGGTCCTCTTGCCTTGCAAGAAAAACGCCTCGAAGAATAAGGCCGGTAACATGAGCGGTATACTTAAGTGCGTAAAGTAACGCTAACGTCGAGCCCCACGAGCCGCCAAATAAGAGAAACTTTGGAATGTTAAGGTGAGTTCTGAGGGCCTCGATGTCTTCAACATTTAACCAAGTGTCGTTATTAAGTGTATCTGCGATGGGAGTTGAGCGGCCGCATCCGCGCTGTTCATAACCGATAATGCGGTACTTATTGCTATCAAAAAAGCATTTGTAATTTGGAGGTAAGCCTGCGCCGGGGCCGCCGTGGATAAAAAGCACGGGGATACCGTTTGGATTACCACTTTGCTCGAAGTAAAGCGAATGCCCACTTCCTACTTCGATAAATCCATTCTCATAGCAGGTAACATCGGGGTAAAGTCGTTTCATTTTGTTTCTGCGCGTTGTGTGAGTGCCTGTTATAGTTTAGTTTATTGTTATACGAACGTTTGCATGCTGACTGCTTCAACGCTGTTTATACTTAAACCTTAAACGCTAAGTGTATACTTTAGAATAAGTGTCATTACGTGCTAGCTAATCATATTATAGTAAGAAATGCGAGGAT
This sequence comes from Alteromonas mediterranea DE, assembly GCF_000020585.3. Classification (NCBI taxonomy): domain Bacteria; kingdom Pseudomonadati; phylum Pseudomonadota; class Gammaproteobacteria; order Alteromonadales; family Alteromonadaceae; genus Alteromonas; species Alteromonas mediterranea. Next base: position 4,010,146 of record NC_011138.3, on the reverse strand, counting down.
GTTTATATGGCAGGTCAAGGATCGGGCGGTAATGTAATTGCCGCAATATGTAACTTTTTTATTCCTGGTTTGGGTCACTTGGTTCAAGGCAGAATTTTGGGCGCACTGTTTTACTTTATAACAGTAGGTGTTTGCTATGCCCTAGCGGCAACGGTAGTACTTGCTATTGTTTTTTGGCCGCTAGGCGCCATATTACATTTGATAAGTATCATTAGCGCAGCGCGCTTTAAAGGTGGAGTAACCGCATGAAACTAGTTGCATCAGCATTTGTTGCTATGCTTGCCCTTAGCGGGTGTCAGTCTGCATATTACGCAGCGTGGGAAAAGGTGGGCGTCGAAAAACGCGATATCTTAGTTGGCCGCGTAGAAAACGCAAAAGAGTCTCAGGAAGACGCACAGGAGCAGTTCAGTTCAGCCCTCGAAGCATTTAGTGCGGCGGTTGCTTTTGACGGCGGTGAGTTAGAAGAGGTTTACGACCGCCTGAACGGTCAGTACGAAGACAGTGTGGCAGCCTCAGAAGAGGTTAGTGCGCGTATCGACAAAGTGGAAAGTGTTGCTGAGGCACTGTTCGACGAATGGTCAGAAGAGCTTGATAAATACGAGAATGCTTCGCTTAAACGCGATAGTGCGGCTAAGCTTCGCGAAACTCAGCGTCGTTATACCTCGTTGATGAAAGCTATGCGCAAAGCTGAAAGTAAAATGCCCCCAGTACTTAATGCGCTTCAAGACAATGTGCTGTATTTAAAACACAACTTAAATGCAAGCGCGATTGGCGCTTTGCAAGGCGAGCTTTCAACTATTGAGAACAACGTAGCCCAACTTATTGGGCAAATGAACTCTGCAATTGCCGAGTCGGACGCCTTTATTGCGTCTATGAAAAATTAGTTGTTGAAGACATTTCATGTAAAAGGGAGCGCACGCTCCCTTTTTTATTGGCTTATTTCCTGTCGTAAATAGCGTTAATGCTCTTACCACTTGTAATGTGAAGCTTGTAGGCAGAAGTGGTGTAGTCACCTTTTAATTCTGCCTGCGCTTTTCTTTACTACTGGTGGCGAAAAAACGCGATGCCTATAAACGCGGGTGTGCTAAAGAATATTACTCTTTTGGGACTTTTCGAGGCGCGTGTTCTGCTTTTTTATTTTCAAAAGCTTCGCCTAGACTACAGGTAAATTCCGCACCAAATAATACGATTATCCAAGATAAGTACACCCATAAGAAAAGAATAGGTACTACGGCAAGCGCACCATAAATCAGCTCGTATGAAGGAAAGTTGGTGACGTAAAGGGCAAAACCAGATTTTGTAATTTCAAAGGCAATGGTAGCAACAATGGCGCCTACAAAGGCATGTCGGGCGTAGACTCTTCTGTTCGGCACCACCATGTATAAAATAGCAAAAGCCAACAAGGCAGCACCGCTAGGTACAAGGCTTAATAAAAAGGTTCCTAAACCAGGAGTGTATTCTTCAGTAAACGCTGCCAGCCCGGTTAGGTAGGAGCTTACCACCACACTTGAGCCAATGAGCATGGGGCCAAGGGTGATAACCATCCAATAAATAGCAAAGGTATAAACAATAGGACGATCGCTTTGCGTGCGCCAAATTCTGTTGAGCGTTTTGTCCACGTTGGATATCAGCATTAATGCGACAACCAAAAGAGATAAAATACCGATGGCGCTCATTTGAGACGCGTTACCTACAAAATCTGTCATGTACTTGTGCACAACATCGCTCGCGGTAGGCACGAAATTACTAAAGACAAAGTGTTCAAGCTTACTTCTTACTGAAGCAAAGGCGGGAAAGGCCGACATGATGGTAAAAGTCACCATGATAAACGGTACTAAAGATAACAACGTTACATAAGCTAAGTGCCCGGCAGAAATAGTAATGTTGTCCTCTTTACAGCGTTTTATAAAAATACCGAAAAGGTCCCTTAATTGTGGGGCAACGTTGTTATAAAAGGTTTTAACCTTATCTAAATCCACTCAACTTCTCCTGAAGATAGCGTCTGTCGCTTAAAATGTGCGAAAAATAGTGGCCATATGATGGGAGGCCTATAGGTGTGGATAGTTCAATACACCTATATCAAATGGTAACTGGGGTAAGCCTTGGTGGCAAAATTTAAATTAGGCTTTATGCAGGTGATATAAAAAAGGCGCTTTTTACGCGCCTGTTCTGCATTCATATTATCAGAGGGTACTGTTAAAGCGAGTGCCACGGAGATTATGCGCCACTGCGTACGCCTAGCATATGGCAAATGGCGTAACTGAGTTCGCTACGGTTAAGGGTATAGAAGTGGAAGTGCTTAACCCCTTCTTTCGCTAATACCTTAACTTGGTCCATAGCAATGTTTGCTCCAATAAGGTTTCGCGTTGCCTGGTCGTCAGCGTCAAGGCCATCGAACATTTTATGTAGCCACCCTGGAACATGCACGTTAGTAAAGCCAGCGAATTTAACCAGGGTTTGGTAATTGGTTACTGGCAAAATGCCCGGCACTAAATCGATATCTACACCGGCAGCGGCTGCGCGGTCTCTAAATCGCAAATAAACGCTGGTGTCGAAGAAAAACTGCGTAATGGCTTCGGTTGCTCCTGCTTCAGCCTTGCGTTTAAGGTTAAGCAGGTCGAACTGCGCATTCGGGGCTTCAGGGTGCTTTTCAGGGTAAGCAGCAACGGAAATATCAAAATCCGCCACGTCTTTCAACAAGGCAACTAAGTCAGAGGCGTACATCTCTGTTTTTTCTAACCCTGGCGGTAAATCGCCGCGAAGCGCAACAATACGGCGAATGCCTGAATCCCAGTAGTCTTTTGCAATTTGCTTAAGCTCCTCGCGGCTTGCATCTACGCACGTCAAGTGTGGAACTGCAGCAACACCGGTTTGCTGTTGAATTCGCTTAACCACATCGTGTGTTCTGTCTCGTTCGCCGCTATTTGCACCGTAGGTCACCGACATATAGCTTGGCTTTAGTGGCGCTAAGCGCTCTACAGATTTCCATAGTGTTTGTTCCATGGCTTCCGTTTTAGGCGGAAAAAATTCAAAAGATACATCAATATCACGCAGTTCCGACAGGGACTGGTTTAATGCATCGATACCTTGCGCGTAAGAAACCATGGCTTATTCTCTTGAAAATGTAATTTTATAGACGTTTAGACGTCTAAATTAAATAATATATGTCTAGACGTCAAGAGGTTTACACTGCTCAATTGACCTTTTCGTGAACTTGTTTAGAATTTCTGTTCATAACATAAAAAAGAGTAGACCGAGTTAGTACAATGGCAGAATGGAACGGTAAGTATATTCACCCCTACGCAGAGCATGGTAAAAAGAGCGAGCAGGTAAAGAAAGTCACTGTCTCTATACCAATTAATGTGCTGAAGGCACTCACCGACGAGCGTACTCGCCGCCAAATAAACAATTTGCGCCACGCCACCAATTCGGAGTTACTTTGCGAAGCGTTTTTACACGCGTTTACGGGGCAACCTTTACCGAACGACGATGATTTGCGCAAAGACAATCCTAATCGGGTGCCAGCAGAAGCGCGTCGCATTATGGAAGAAATGGGTATAGATCCAAGCTTTGAAAACAACGTCTCGGAAGATGAATAAAGTTCAGCTTAACCCATGCTAACAAAAAACGGCGCTATTAGTGTGAAGTGATCTCACAATAATAGCGCCGTTTTTTATGGCATATTAAACATAGTAATTCTTGTTTAATGCTACATCACTGAAGTTAGCCTTTCGCTAGTCTGGTTTTCGGCAACCCCACTGTTAATTTACCCCTATTCGGCCGAGTTTTCAGGTACCCGGGCCACGCCGGACGCTATCGCTGCTTTAGATACCGCAGTTGCGATACGTTCACATAAGCGTGGGTCCATCGGCTTAGGGATAATGTACTCTTTACCGAAGGTCAGACTGTCGCTTTTACTTGCCGCTAATACTTCTTCTGGCACCGGCTCTTTGGTAATGGTGCGAAGGGCTTCAACGGCGGCCACTTTCATCTCGTCGTTTATGGCCGTGGCGCGAACATCTAATGCGCCGCGGAAAATAAAAGGGAAGCATAGAACGTTGTTAACCTGATTTGGGTAATCAGAGCGCCCGGTTGCCATAATGAGGTCTTTACGCACCTCATGGGCCAGCTCTGGCTTTATCTCTGGGTCTGGGTTTGAGCAAGCAAATACAATAGGGTTCTCTGCCATTAACGCTAGCGTTTCTGGTGGTAAAACGTCAGGCCCTGATACGCCAACAAAAATATCTGCGCCTTCCATAACATCTTCAAGGGTGCGTTTGTCGGTGTTGTTAGCAAAGAGCTTTTTGTGCTCAGTCAGCTCTTCACGACGGGTATGAATAACCCCTTTTCTGTCTAGCATATAAATGCGTTCACGCTGGGCGCCGCATTTAATGAGTAGTTCCATGCAAGCTACCGCGGCTGCGCCTGCACCCATGCACACTATTTTTGCACTCTCGATATTTTTGCCCTGAATCTCAAGGGCATTTAGCATACCCGCTGCCGTGACGATTGCAGTGCCGTGCTGATCGTCGTGAAATACGGGAATTTTACAGCGCTTTATAAGCTCTTGTTCAATCTCAAAACACTCAGGGGCTTTAATATCTTCTAAGTTTATACCGCCGAAGGTGTCGGCGATATTCGCCACAGTATTAATGAACTCTTCTGTCGTGCGATGCTTTACTTCAATATCAATGGCATCTAGCCCGGCAAAGCGTTTAAACAGCAAGGCTTTACCTTCCATCACAGGCTTTGAGGCGAGGGGGCCAAGGTTACCTAAACCTAAGATCGCGGTGCCATTACTAATCACGGCTACCATGTTACCTTTAGCGGTGTACTTATAGGCATTATCGGGGTCTTCAGCTATTTCCCTAACTGGTTCGGCAACACCGGGGCTGTATGCTAATGCAAGGTCGTCAACACTATCTGCTGACGTAGACAGCTCTACGCGAATTTTTCCGGGGGTGGGGTAGGCGTGATAATCGAGTGCGCGTTGTCTAAAATCTGACATGTAAAATTGTATCCTTAGATGTAGGGTTCATCGGTGTTTTTACTCACGCTTTGCCGCTATCTTATGTCGTTATAGTTATAGGAAGATAAACACAAGCGCGTTCTAACCAAGTAATTACAAAAAGTTTTAAACACTGAAACTGAGCGAATCTAGCCACAGGTTCCAGCTTAATTTGTTGTTGCATTTTCAGTTACGCAATATGAATTCGAATAACTGAAAGCGCTACAAGGCATGATAGCAAGCCAATATTCATAAGATTAATACCCACTATCAGAACGCCTATCGCAACTTTAACACAGCATTTCATTGTGTACATATCTGATCAGAATCCTCATTAACCAATGTAGGGGAGCCACACTAATTAGACCAGTAAATTAAGCCTATAATTATCATTCATATCATTTATTTCAATATGTCTTTGTATTTTTAATTTCTATTATTGTGAGGCGTAGGGATCACAGCCTAAATTTTCACCAAACGATTATGTCTGCGGCGTCGTTTTGTTAATATCTCAAACATTGATACCGAAACTGCGGCGTGGACGAGCGTAATGACAGAACGAAAACTTATTGAAGTACTCACAGACGTATGCGAAAGCGTAAAAGAAGACAATAGCGGGTTTGCCTGGCTTACGCATACTGGCCACTGGCGTACACCTAAAGTCGTGGCTGTTTTTAGTCGCGAGCATGAAAAGCAGGTAGCGCAAACCAATGGGTGGGATATGGACTTTATAAGTCGGGTGAATATTGCAACAGCGGCCATTAAATCTAAACCCGTTGGGGTCTATTTTGACAGCGAAGAAGCATGTAAACAACGTAGCGGCGGCGACTGGGACGTGCACTTATCGAAGCTAGACAACGAGCATTAACGCGCCGAGCAGGCGAGGCTTAAGGCGCAGAGAGGTTTTTTCGTTTACAGTGATGCGAGGGGGCACGCGCTGATAGCCAATTAAGCACAGATATTATTTAACCTGCAAATAATGACAGGCAATAAAAAAGCGCCGTATAGGCGCTTTTTTCGAACTCGATATCAGGCTTACTTTTTGCCCAATGCACCGAAACGCTTCTTGAAGCGATCAACACGACCACCAGTGTCAACGTTACGTTGCTTACCAGTGTAGAAAGGGTGACATGATGAACATACGTCTAGGTTGATGTCTTTACCAAGCGTAGAACGAATTTTCATAACGTTACCACAAGAGCAAGTTGCTGTGATTTCTTCGTATTTAGGGTGGATATCTTGTTTCATGGGATTACCTCACATAATAAGGCCGTATCGCTATACAACCCGAAGTCGCACACCATACGTTACTTAATTCAAATGATAAGTCGTTCAAAGAACAGCCTATCGCAAAAAGAGCGGCGCATAATAAAGGATGGCAGAGGGTTGATCAAGCGGTTTTTGTATGCTCGCTAAACAACGAAACATTCCTTTTATGCTAAAGCGCAAAGTATGTTTAAATATTTCAGTTTAATGGCGGGTAAAATAAGCGTGACTTTTCCATGCAGCTTACTCTAGATACGTTTATGTGCGCTTATGTAACGGTTACGCCCGAAAGCTCAATAGACTTTAATAACTTTACGATAAGGTAGAACGTTCGCAATGGCCTTCATTCAAGTTGCTGTACCAGTGCCGCTGCGCCAACTTTTCACATATACCCACGATAGCGCACTAGAAGCAGGCGTACGGGTAATGGTGCCTTTCGGTCCGCGCAAACTTGTGGGCGTAGTTGTTGAAACACTACGAAAATCAGAGAGCGAAATTGACAATAGCAACAAGCTAAAAGCCATTGAAATGGTGCTAGATCATCAACCTATTGTTGATGGGGTGCTGCTAAAAATGGCGCAATGGCTGTGGCAGTACTACCACCATGCTCCGGGTGAAGTGTTACACGCCATGCTGCCTGTATTATTGCGAAAAGGCGAGTCGGCAGGCCCTACTCCACAAGATATGCTCATGCTTACCGATGAGGGTAAAAAAACGCTGTCAGCGTCGCTATCTCGCGCCCCAAAGCAAAACGCGTGTTTTACCGCCTTGACCAAACGGGCGATGCTCGCGATAGAGGCGCGTAAGCAGTTTGGTGCGCCAGCGGTAAAAGCCTTGGTAGAAAAGTCGCTTGCTGTTATCAAAGAGGTTACTCCTGAATTTAAGCCGGGCGCTTGGCTATCTACGTTAACAATGGCAGAAAAACCTGTTCCCGATACTGAGCAGTCAGTTGCCATCGCCGCCCTTAACCGTCAACACGGCAACTTTGCGGTTAGTTTACTTGAAGGGGTGACCGGTAGCGGCAAAACAGAAGTATACCTTCAAGCGATAGAGCCTTTACTGCGCGAAGGAAAGCAGGTGCTTATCCTTGTGCCTGAAATTGGGCTTACCCCGCAAACTGTATCCCGCTTCGAAAAGCGCTTTGGCATTGCCGTGGGCGTATTGCATTCGCAACTTTCAGACAAAGACCGGCTGCAAGTATGGCAGCGAGCAAAAGCGGGCGAGCTCGGCATTGTTATAGGTACCCGCTCTGCTATTTTCACCCCGCTTAATAACCCGGGTATGCTTATTGTTGATGAAGAGCACGACGAGTCGTTTAAGCAGCAGGATGGGCTTCGCTATCATGCTCGCGATTTGGCGGCCATGCGTGCGAAACAGCATAATATTCCTTTACTGCTTGGCAGTGCCACCCCTGCTCTTGAAACCCTTAATAATGCGCTAAGCGGCCGCTATGCGCACTTACAACTCACCAAGCGAGCCGGGGGCGCGCAAAGTACCCATCAGCACGTATTAGATGCGCGCGACCAGCCAATTCACTACGGTATTTCACAAGGCCTGTTAACCATAATGCGCCAGCATATTAGCGCAGGGAATCAGGTGTTGGTGTTTGTAAATCGCCGAGGCTATGCGCCAGCGTTACTTTGTCATCATTGCGGCGAGACAGTAACGTGTAAGCGTTGCGAGCGACCTTACACCGTACACAAAGCGCAAAACCGATTGCAGTGCCACCATTGCGGCGGCATGCGTGCTATGCCAACAAACTGTGAAGCTTGCCATTACAACGAGCTAGTTACTGCGGGTACCGGTACAGAGCAAGTAGAGCAGGGGCTTGCTAGCTTGTTTCCCGGGGTAACGCAGGTGCGAATAGACAGCGATACGGTGCGCGGTAAAGATAAGTTACATCAAACGCTCGATGCAATTAACCGCCAAGAATATCAGCTGCTTGTGGGCACCCAGATTTTGTCTAAAGGCCACCACTTTCCTCACGTTACATTAGTGGCGGTTCTCGATTGCGATGGCGCACTGTTTAGCGCAGACTTCAGAGCCCCTGAAAAGCTTGCTCAACTGGTAACTCAACTTGCTGGAAGAGCGGGGCGTGCAAGTAAACCCGGTGAAATGTGGCTGCAAACCCATAATCCTCATCACCCGCTGCTACAAGATTTGGTGCATAATGGTTACGGGCACTTTGCCAGGCATGCGTTAATGGAGCGAAAAGCGGCAAGCTTGCCCCCGTTTATTAGTCAGTTCGTAATACGCGCCGAAGCTACTGATAGCAGTTTGGCTTATCGATTTTTACAAGACTGTAAGCAGGTATTTACGCAAGCGCACGCCATTGAGATAAGCGGCCCGTTCCCATGCCTAATTGAAAAGCGCCAAGGCCGATTTCGATTCATGCTGGTGTGTAGTCATCAAAAACGCGCCCCGCTTCATAATGCGCTGCGTTTGGCGCTTCCGTTTTTACAGGCTTTACCGCAGGCCACTAAGGTAAGGTGGTCAATCGATATCGATCCTACCGATTTCAGTTAGCTTGTTGAGAAGCAATACGTTAAAATTTCGCCACGACTAAAGGTGTGAGAATCTTTCCCCTTTAACTAGGTTTGGTATACGACGTTTTCTTACGAATACGAACAACGATAACAAGTAGGAATTTTGCCGACTATGGCTCAACGCGATTATGTCTCTCGTGGACGCTCTACTCAAAAAAAGAAGCCTGCTGGAAAAGGCAGAAAACCCGCTGGCAATGCGCAAAAAAATGCACCGGTTGATAGTAAGCTTCCTATTGTTCGCCTAATCGGCGTTTTAGCACTCGTAATTGGCTTTGGTGCTTTTTTATGGTCAATTAAAGATAACGTAGAAGATGATGTGGATACACAGGCATCTCGCCCGGTTGCACCTACACAAGAGTCTTTGCCAGAACTACCTGAAGAAGAGTGGGAATACATTAAAACCTTGCCTGGCTATGAGGTTGAGGTAGAAGTTAGAGAACAAGAAAAATCTGACAAACGCTACTTGATGCAATGCGCGTCGTTTAGAACCCGTGCGCAAGCGGAAGAGATGAAAGCCAAAATTGCCTTTCAAGGTTTAGAGGCGCTTATCAGACACAGCACCGGCAGTAACGGCGATTGGTTCCGCGTTATTTTAGGCCCTTACGAGTCTAAACGAGATGCGGAAAAAGCGAAGCACAGCCTGCGTAAAGTGAATATTGCGACCTGTCAAATTTGGTACTGGAACTTGTAGTACTTAGCACTAGGTTGCGAACACGGTGGTGGTTTCGACATTGAGGCGTATAGGTTTTGCTAAATTTCTTTAGCTAATGCCTGCGCCTCGACTACTTCACACAAAATTAGCCATAGACCACATTCGCGAAAGTATGCACGCAACAAATAGCGTATTCAATAAACAATGTATGTGCTAAGCCCTTATCGCAGCCACCGCTAGGCGCACATTATTCTGTCTTGCCCTTGAAATTAGAAAGCCTCCCCCCACTTATTTGTTATTGAATTTGTACGCTGCTGCCTTTGCACGATAAAAACGCGGCAGCGCCCAGCTAAACGGGGAATTAACGTGACAACGATTGTATCTGTACGACGAGGGAATCAGGTAGTGATGGCCGGTGATGGTCAGGTATCACTAGGCAATACCGTGATGAAAGGTAATGCACGCAAAGTGCGCCGTTTATACCACGATAAAATTTTAGCGGGCTTTGCGGGCGGCACAGCCGACGCATTTACGCTATTTGAGCGCTTCGAAGCTAAGCTTGAAGCGCACCAAGGCCATTTAACCAAAGCCGCCGTAGAGCTTGCCAAAGACTGGCGTACTGATAGGGCGCTGCGCAAGTTAGAAGCCTTATTGGCAGTAGCCGATGAAACCGCTTCTTTCATTATTACCGGTAACGGCGATGTGGTGCAGCCAGAGCAAGATCTTATCGCCATAGGTTCAGGTGGCAATTACGCGCAAGCAGCGGCAACGGCACTTTTAGATAATACGGAATTAAGTGCAAAAGACATTGCTGAAAAAGCACTGACCATTGCCGGTGATATTTGCGTATTCACTAACCATAGCCAAACGGTTGATGTACTAGATTACTAAGTAATAGCTGAATGCTGTTATCGGCTTGTTGTCGTCCGTTTGAGGATAAGTACAACAAGCATTGTTAGAAAAGGGTTTATTCATGTCTGAAATGACACCAAGAGAAATTGTTCACGAGTTAGACCGTCATATTATCGGTCAACAAGATGCCAAGCGTGCTGTATCGATTGCACTTAGAAACCGCTGGCGTCGCATGCAGCTTGAGCCTGAGCTGCGCCAAGAAGTTACGCCAAAAAATATTTTAATGATTGGTCCAACGGGTGTGGGTAAAACAGAAATTGCCCGTCGTTTGGCAAAACTTGCCAATGCGCCATTTATCAAAGTAGAAGCAACAAAGTTCACCGAAGTGGGCTATGTAGGTAAAGAAGTTGAGACGATCATTCGTGATCTTGCCGATATCGCGGTTAAGATGACGAAAGAAAACGAAATGAAAAAAGTGAAATTCCGCGCGGAAGAAGCGGCGGAAGAGCGCATTTTAGACGTATTGCTGCCACCACCAGAAGATGCGTGGGGTAACAAAGAAGACGTTGAAGATCGCGGCACACGCCAAGCGTTTCGCAAGAAGCTGCGCCAGGGTGACCTCGATGACAAAGAAATTGAAATTGATGTGGCGCTTCCACAAGTTGGCGTAGAAATTATGGCGCCTCCCGGCATGGAAGAAATGACCAATCAGCTTCAAGGCATGTTCCAGAACTTGTCGGGTTCGCAGAAGAAAAAGAAAAAGCTGAAAATTAAAGAAGCCCTTAAACTGCTTATTGAAGAAGAAGCGGCGCGCCTTGTTAATCAAGAAGATTTGAAAGAAAAAGCGATTGAGTCGGTAGAACAGCACGGCATTGTATTCGTCGATGAAATTGACAAAATCTGTAAGCGCGAAGGCAATAACTCAGGTGATGTGTCTCGCGAAGGCGTTCAGCGCGATCTGCTTCCACTTGTAGAAGGTTCAACGGTATCAACGAAACACGGCATGGTAAAAACAGACCATATCCTGTTTATCGCTTCTGGCGCGTTTCAAATGAGTAAGCCATCGGATCTTATTCCAGAGCTTCAAGGGCGCTTGCCTATTCGCGTTGAGTTATCAGCGCTTAAAGTGGGCGATTTCAAACGAATTCTTACCGAACCTAATGCGTCGCTAACGCAGCAATATATTGCGCTAATGAAAACCGAAGGCGTTGATATTCGCTTTGATGATTCGGGTATTCAGCGCATTGCCGAAGCGGCATGGCAAGTCAACGAGCGCACTGAAAACATTGGTGCTCGACGCCTGCACACCGTATTAGAGCGTCTTATGGAAGATATCTCTTTTGACGCTTCAGAAAAAAGCGGTGAGTCGTTTGTAATTGATGCCGACTACGTGAATAACCACTTAGAAACCTTGGTAGATAACGAAGACTTATCGCGCTTTATTCTTTAATTAACGTTGAATAGAAGCTTCCCCGACGATTGGTTATCCAATGCGAAGGGAAGCTTCGATTACTATCTTACCCTTGTTTTTTTTAAGCCCCTGTAAAACAGGCGTTCCGTATTGCTAGACAAGGTTTCGTAATCGCCTTAAATAATTTTGAAATACAAAAACTACTTTTTAGTGAAAAGTAAGACGGGCGTTTATAAAGAGAGTAATTCTTCCTTAGCTGCATCTAGAAGTTCATCCCATGTTTCAGGCGGGTGACCAGACTTCAGCATTCTTTCGAACACTTTATAAGCATCCGTTTTGCTTCCGTATGCGCGTTTATTATTCTCGTCATTAACCCATGCATAAACTATGATTTTTGACTCAAAGTGATAACGAAAAAACAAGCGATATTGTTGGAAGAACTTCGCTCGAAACCAATGTTTATTGTCATCACCTAACGCACTTCCTTGGCGAAACTCAGCGCTAGTAGGATCATGGGGAATGAGTTCGAAGGTTAGCCTTTGAATTGCAGCTAAACGTTTAGTGGCATTTTTTCTAACGTAACCCTTTGGGTCTTTTTCTCGTAAGGACTCAACCTGTAATTTAAGGTTGAGGTACTGTTCTTTAAACAAGGGGTGAGCGTAAAGTGTCCACCCATTTACGACCATTGGTATCGTTTTTTGCAAGCTTACTCGTCCTCGTCCAACAAGGGAGCATCTAAATCAATTTCTACACCGTGAACCAATGTATTAACACTTTCACGCATACTCGCTGATAGTGGCTCGAGCTTTTCGGGGTGAGTCTGCATATCGCGTGCAATAAATGATAAAAACTCGCCAATAACGGGGTCGCTTTCTTGTGATGCTACACGTGATATCACAACACTACCATCAGACTGAATAGCGTATTTAATTTTGTCTTTTTTACCCAAGCGCAATGCCTGACGAACAGAACTAGGCACTGTAGTTTGAAAGCGATCTGTAAGTGTTGATTCAGTTTCTAAAGCCACGTGTGCCATAACAACCTCTATTTTTAACTAATATTGTTAGTTCTAATCTTAGTTTGTAAATGTAGGTAATGCAAATGCATTATCTCTTTCGGTGAAAGCTAAAAAGACGTGAGTGACTCTGCACTGATATGCTACTTCTCACACACCTCAGTCATCTTTAAATGGTAAATTTGCAACCCCAATTTCGAGGTGCTTTGAGTTTGAATATGACTAATCATTATGTCTTTGAAAGCAGTTCTACTAGCCTTCCTGTAATATCCAACCCCGTATCCTGCTCTACTTTTAAAAAGTACGGGCTAGGGTTGGCCTCTAAAAAGAAGTATTTACCCTTTGCACTTTTTCGCCAGTCGATAGCACACCAGTGCATGCCCAGCGCCTGGCATATGGCTATGGCAAGCTGCTGTACTTCATTAGGTACAATGGTTATAGACACACTTGCCTTATCATCGTTTCTATAATCGAGTTCGTCAGAATCAATTTGAACACTCAACACGTCTTGCCCCAGCACGTAGCTTCGTACGTTTACCCCGCCAATGTACTTTTGGAAAGTAACGGGGCGCTCACTTAACAAAGTATTAAGCAGAGGGCGCATATTGGGCTGTTTGTTTACGAATTGGGCTGTTCGTCCTCCGCGCACAGGTTTATAGATAACCTCCCGCATATTGTTGCAAAATTGAGAGGCGACCTCAGGCGCATTGCCAACAAACGTGTAAGGAATATGAGCCCCTAGCTTGCCCGCAATACGGGATTGATAGGGCTTGCATTGATGACTTCGAACGGCATCAATAGCATTGACCCACTTTATATCCGTATAGCTAAACCAGCATAATAAGGTGCTGGCTCTTTCTTGCTCAATCCAACCAAACTCCCTTTCAAAGGTAGTGCTCTTGCTGCTTGTATCAGCCCTTTCTGTATCTGTGCTTTGTGCAGCAGTACCTTTTGTGTCGGGCGTGGCGTGCGTACGTTTAAGTGTGCCAGGTAGGTACTCATGCCAATACGCCGCCTGAGTATTTGAAAAAGTGACCCTTGGTTGATCGCATAACGAGGGGGAATTGAAGTGAATCAACCCATCGTCAAAATCAGGGTCATAGCTTATTGTCCATTCAGTGCCAAATTGAGCCGTATTAGCGTAATAGAAGGGAGTAGCAGATTGGCTAAGTGCCATGGCTATATGCTTAATTTGTGGATCTTGTTCACTGCCTAATAATGCAACGTGCATTCGGCCTCCTTGCCAGCGTTAAAAGAGTGAAAGGTTAGAACGGAACAAAGCAACGCATGCGTAGCGAGTCAAATCGCTCGCACATACGCTGCCCGTGTTTACGGATAGTTGGCCTGAACTACGATAAAATATCGGGTAGTTTGCCACCGCCTTCACCAATCGCTAAGGTGATATATACGGGCTCTTTTGGCCCCCTATCTTCTACTGGTCCTCCACCTTCTACAGGGTTAATATCACTCAAGCGAGCCCGTAGTCCTCCTGATACGTCGAACAGCTGCTCCTCAACGAGTGTGACTGGCTGTGCACTGGCACACGATTTTACAGTGAGTTGATGTTGCTGGTTTTTCATAATTTACGCTCCTTGTATTGGCGTTTTGTGTAAAAAGGCACGTTCGCTTAAAGCGAGACCGCCTCGTGGTAAAGGGTTCTAAAGCAACCCGCAATAAGTGCCGAACGGCTTGAAATATTGAGTTTTTTGTAAATATTAGCGCAGTGAAATTTCACCGTTCTTTCGCTGATAAAGAGCTCTGAGGCGATAACTTTATTAGAGCGGCCTTCCATAATTTTGTGAGCTACTTGCAGCTCGCGTTTAGACAAGCAGTTAATAGGAACTACACTGTCACGAGCGGTAATGCCATTGGCATTAATTTGCATACGCTCATCTTCTGTCATTAATACTGCGGGTTCTCTTATTTCATGGGTTTTCATCGTGTTTCTCCGTGGTTACCTGATATTGCGCTTCCTGATACTTCGGTAGGAGAGCAGGGGTGTAGTGTCCCGTTTGCCAAGCGGTAAACTTTATCTGCCATAGCAATTGACTGTGGGCGATGGGCCACAATAATTCGGGTCATATTGAGTGATGTTAGATGCTGGTTAATGCGAGCCTCGTTGGCCATATCCAGGTGGCTGCTCGCTTCATCTAGAAACAGAATATCGGGCTCTTGATAAAGGGCTCGGGCGAGAAGCAGTCGCTGTTTTTGGCCACCGCTTAAACTGCTTCCCATATCGCCTACTAAGGTGTGGTATTGCATAGGCATATGCATGATATCTTCATGAATGCAGGCGATATGTGCGACGTGAACCATTTTTTGTAGGTCTGGCGCTTGCTCAAAACAGCAAATGTTCTGCGCTATGGTACCGCTTAAGCAGGCATCGTCTTGCAAGACCGATGCGACAACAGGCTGCTTAACGCTGGGGCGTTCAACTTTGCCTTCTGATACCGGGTAAAGCCCCATTAGGCATTTAAGCAGGGTACTTTTGCCGCTTCCGCTCTCACCAACAATTGCTACAATATCACCTGATTTGACGGTGAGTGCGAGGTCCTTAAAGATCCACTCGCTAGATTCACTGTATCGGTATCCCAGCGATTTAGTTTCAAGGGCGATGGCCGTATTATTAGGTAGAGATTGATTCGCGTAATAGGGTAGGTCAGCATTTTGGTAACGATGAGGTTTTACTTGTACCGGCGTGAGTACAATATCGCTAAGACGAGAAAAGTGAACGCCCAGCATATTGAGCTCTACCAACTTATTAACCACACCATCTAGTGCGCTAACAAAACGTGATTTATAGGCGATAAAAGCCAGCAGCATACCAATGGAAAGGGTGCTTTCCATGACTAAGCTAGCCCCGATATACACTACAATGAGGTTTTCTGCGCCAAACAGGAACTGATTAGTCAGCGTGCTGCCAATATTGATTTTACCCAGTGTTATGTCTTTGTTTAAAGTGGCCACGAGTTTGTTTTGCCATTGTCCGTGACGCTGTGTCTCTTGCCCGTAAACCCGAATTGGTAAAATAGCCCGCACGCTTTCCATGAAGTGACTTTGTTCGGACGCTGCAAGGGCAATGCGCTCTGTGGTAAGGCGTTTAATAAGGGGGAGTAGCCCTAAGCGAATGGCTAAATATGTGGCCATGATTGCCACTACGACGAGGGAGAGCTTCACCGAATAAACCATCATTACCGCTAAGGTGACGACGGCCATTAGCCCATCTAGTAAAGCTGTTACCACGCCGGTGGTTAAAAACTCTCTAATGCTTGCCAGTGAGCCAAATCGAGATACCACGTCGCCAATGTGGCGCTTGTCGAAGTAGTCGAGAGGAAGTGACAGCAAATGTTTGAATACTGACGCCGACATTTGAAGTTGAAGCCGCGATGACACCGACAAAATAACCAGCTTTCTTACCCCGCTAGTAAAGGTTTCTAGTATCAGTAATAGGGCAAAACCAATAGCGAGCGCTTTGAGTAGGGCGTTGTTATTGTAGATAAGTACATCGTCTACCACGGTTTGCATGTAATAAGGCGCAGCGAGGGCGAATAACTGCAGCACCAGGGATAAGGCGAATAGAGTAAGAAGGTTGCGTTTAAACCCCGTGGTACGTTTGAAAAACTGGGTAAGGCCAAGCCGCGGGCCAGCTTTGATTGGGCTAAAGCTGTCGCTAGGTGATACCTCAAGCGCAATGCCGGTAATGCATTTAGACGCTTCTTTGTAGGACAGCCTTCTTTCGCCAAGTGCCGGGTCATGTATTGTGATACGGTCACCTTTCACTTTCGTCAGCACAACAAAGTGGTTCATATTCCAATGTAAGATGGCAGGGCAGGTAAGTTGCGTGATATGGGAAAGCTCTATCTTTATTGCCCGGGTTTGAAAGCCCATATCACTCGCAATTTTCATTACATCTTTTAATGTGGTGCCACGCAACGACACTGACATAGATTGGCGTAGGGCGTTGAGATCCCGTTTATCTCTATAGTACTGGGCAATCATAGCCATACAGGCAAGTCCGCACTCAGCCGCCTCACTTTGTAAGATGACAGGCACGCGTTTTTTAGTGGTCAGGGTGTGGCTAACGTGGGGCATTGTCATACTCATCATCATTAAAGCTTCCCTGAGATGCTGTAAAGCGGTTCCATTAACCATTCCATTAGCGTACGTTGACTTAGGTGCACATCAGCTGAGAAGGTCATGCCGGCCTTTAGTGAAATATGATTGCCATACGCTAATATTTCTTTCGTACTTATGGCTGCCGTAACGAGATAGGCGGGTTCATTGATAGCAATAGGCGCGTCGATAAGTTCGCCCGGCAGTACAAGTGACGGGGAAACATTGAGGATTTCGCCCTTCTGCACACCAAACTTCTGGTAGGGAAATGCGTCGTAGCGAATGTGTAAAGCTTGCCCTTCACGCAAAAAGCCTGCAGCGCGAACGGGAACCGCGATGCGCGCTTGAATATCAGCATCTTTGGGAAGGAGAGTAAGCAACGGGCGCGAACTATCGACGGTATATCCCGCTTTAACGTGAAGGCCAGATATATAGCCACTGTGCGGGGCGTAAATGGTTTCCTCATAATTGCTTTTATGACTTACAATCTGTTGCTTAAGGTCGCTATACGTATTTTCAAAACTCGCCAATTCGTTGGCTTGTTGCTGAGGCAGAGTTGCGAGTTCATGGGTGAGGGAGGCTATGTTTGCCTGTTCTGTACTGCTATCTCTCTCGGCCAGTTTGAGCTGTTGCTGCGCGGTTATTCGTTGAATTGTGTGATTCTCAAGCTCGGCGTGGCTTATATGCCCTTGGTTCAATAAAAGTTGAGCGTTTTCCCAATGCTCGGTTGCCATAACCCACTGTATTTTGGCTAAATCAACAATGTCATTCAGGTCGTCCAAAGCGCGTTTAGCTTGAGATAAGCGTTGTTCTAAGCCGGTGAGCTGAGCTTGATGTAGTGCGCGAAGGCGTGAAATGCTCTGGTGAGTTCGCGCTTGCTTTGCTTCCAATTCTATAAGCAGTTGGCTACTCACGCGATTGCCCAACGCGTCGCTATTGCTGTAGTTAATTTTTACTAATGGCGCGCCTTTTTCTACATGTTGCCCTTCGTGAATTAAAACGTCGACGACATTACCGCGCCTTGCATCTGCGTACAGTTTAAATACTCCGTGGCTCGGTTCTAGCCACCCGTCTACCGATGCCTTGCGTGCGTAACTGCCTAAGTTTAAATAAACAAGGGCAGTTGCTATCCAAGCAACCAATACAAAAGCAATAGCCGAGTAAACCGGTTTGGGCGTCATTAAAAAGCTCCCGTCTACTTCATTAGATTGCTCATCAATTGCTTCTTTTCTAAACAGTCCTGTTCTCATTTTCTGTCCTTGTACTGGGCCAATTGTTCGGTGCGTGTGGTTGCACTATGAGCCGCCTAAACACGACATCAATGCCAAAAACGCATCACGCATAGGGCACATAAAAGGTATCTGGCTGCCGCTTCCGTGTAGGCTTTTTATCCTTGGCATCTCAATCCGTGACGCCTCCTTTATGCTACTGCCAGATACCTCGTGGTCATCATTACTGCGGTGACGGTATTCACTATAGGAGTGTTTAGAAGTGGGCGAATTATGGCTAAGGTCCGAATCTCTGGAGCACTTTAACTCTCAGGGGTTGGCGCATTTTTAAAAGCGCTTGGCTCAAAATTGAAAGTTGATATGACGCAAATGTTTGGCGAAGAAATAGAAAGAAGTCATAGAACTGTATAAAGAATGTGCTATAAAAAGCAGAGGGATAGGGAAATAACACAGCAAAAAGACAGAAGGTAGTCTCATGTTTGTACCCAGTATACTTTTAAAGCAACTTTATACACGCGCAAGTCTAACCAAAACAGATAAAGGCTTATCTTTCTCTCTTAAAAATAGATTGAAGGATGCGACGATTAAAGAAGTAAAATGGATATCACTTGATGGGGAAAAAATTCCCGAAGATAAAATATCCCTTCAATTAACTGCCGACTCCTGTATTTCTGTCAAAGCGCTAAATCAATCAGACGGCGAGCCCTTTGGCTTGCGTCAAACCATTACCGTACATTTAGATATCGATGAAGCGCCTTGCCCCGAAAAGCGCAAACTGGGTATTTGCTTCTCTGCTTCCCCCTTTGGAAAGTTAAAGTTTGAAGTAGAAGATAATATTACTGCCCCTGGTCAGCGTAGTGCATTTATCCCTCGAGATGACATGGATGACTACGGCGAAAGCATTATAAAAACACGCCAAGCGTATTTTGAAAGCGCTACGGGTAAGAAAATTGACCATGTTGGTCAGTACTCCATTGATCCGAAAGCGCTGCAAGGCAATATTGAGCACTTTATAGGCGTGGCGCAGGTTCCTATCGGTATTGCTGGGCCTATAAAAATTAACGGCGAGAATGCACAAGGAGAATTTGTAGTGCCGTTGGCAACGACCGAGGGTACGCTGGTGGCATCCTATAATCGAGGTATGAAGCTACTTAACATGAGTGGGGGGGTAACGGCGACCGTTGTTGACGACGCTATGCAGCGAGCCCCTGTATTTATTTTTGAAAATGCTCGGGGCGCAAGAGATTTCGTGAAATGGATAAAAGAGAATTTCGAAAAGATAAAAGAAGAAGCCGAAGCGACATCGAGTGTAGCTACGCTTACTTACATCGATCATTTTTTATCGAATAAATTCGCTTTTCTGCGGTTTAACTTTAGAACGGGGGATGCCGCCGGCCAAAACATGGTGGGACGTGCGACTTTCGCCGCCTGCGGATGGATTTTAGATCACTACGAAGGAATAGAGAATTTCTACCTTGAATCTAACTTTGCCACCGATAAAAAAGCCTCACAAATAAACATAATGCGTACTCGCGGTAAGCGGGTTACTGCCGAGGCAACCATTAAGCGTGAGCACTTACTCGAAGTTATGCGGGTCGACCCTAAACAAATCGATTACCACGGGCGTGTTGCCGGCGTGGGTTCGTTCTTGTCCGGTGTGAATAACACGGGCCTACATTCGCCTAACGGCATCACTGCCATGTTTATCGCTACCGGACAGGATGTGGCGAACGTATCTGAGTCGTCTGCGGCTATGATGTATTCTGAGCTTACTGACGACGGCGACTTATACGTGTCTATAACCATTCCATCACTTATTGTAGCGACTTATGGCGGCGGTACAGGCATAGGTACGCAGCGTGAATGTTTAGAGCTGTTAGACTGTTACGGGCGCGATCGGGTGTATAAGTTTGCTGAAATTGTGGCGTCGGTTGTGCTTGCCGGTGAAATTTCGCTGGCCTCTGCCATTAGCTCATCTGACTGGGTGTCATCTCACGAGCAGTATGGCCGAAATAGGTAGGGTGCATCAATAACGGATTATACACAGCGAAAGCTAATTTAATTAATCTTAAGGGCGCTTGTAGGCGCCCTTTATACCTAAAAATATTGGCCAATAAAGGCACCGCGATTGCGCTTCGCCACCGCTTGCATAAATGCGCTAAAGCGCTGTGCGTTGCCGTTACTTCGGCTAAAGCCTACGCCGTGAATACGAATAACAGGCTGGCCATTGGCTCCTTGGTTAGCTTGGGTAATTTGACCCACAATTTGGTCTAGGTTTGATCTTTGGTAGTCATCGCCAAACACGTATAGGCTCACGCGGCCTTTGGTGTTCTTGTAAAGCTTTATGGCTTTTAAGATCCCCGCCTCCGGCTGGCTTGCGCCCCCTTTAAAGCTTTTCATTTGGCTCATCGCCGTATCTCGCATGGTTTTTCTGTCGTCAAGCCATTGGCCTGCTTTACTGGCAAACATGAAGCTTCCGTCGGCAGACATTATCTGAAAACCTTTCATTTTAGGGTGATTTTTTAAAATGTCGTTCACAATGGTTATCACGCGATTCCATCCACTGCCAGAAGACATAGACCCAGAGTTGTCGATAGCGAAAATGACGTATTCAGCGTCGGTAGGTATACCGCCTACGTCATCATCAGGGGTATCAGTGGGATTAGGCGTATTTAGCATAGCCGTTGCCTGACGTATTTCATTACGCAGGGACGACGCTTTGTCTTTTAACTGATTAATGGTTTGCTGTGCCCGGGGTATCGACGAGTCTAGATTATCTTTTTGCTCTGTGACCGACGCTGTTTTGCTTTGCGCCGCCTTAAGCTCTTGAAGCTTATCCGATAGCGCTCCTTTAAGGGTTTCTACGTCAGCTTGTGCTTGCAGCACCTGATCGATAAGCACGCTTACATTACTGGGGCCTCGTTCGGTATCTTCGGTGCCATTTTTAGCCAATAGCACCAGCATAACCACCGCACCGAAGGCACAGGAAATAATGTCGAGAAAGGCGATGTTGAATACCTCAACGGGGGCGCGCTGAATCTTCTTCACAGTATTTTACTCATTAAGGCCACTTTGGTGCCGGTGATAGGAAGGTGCCGCTGGTTGCGCGGGTCCATTCCCAGTACATGGGTGAGGCAAACGGGTCGCCCTCGATAGGCAATAGAATAACGTTGTAGTGCACCCCTTTTTTGGCTCGCTTTATGGTTTCTACAAATAGTTTTCTTCTACAATCCGACGAAATGGACTTTTTACTGCTAATGAAGTTTTTACAGTTCATGGGAAGGCCATCTCCGAGCGTCGGCAACCCGTCGGTCACAATGTAAACATCCGTTATGCTGGGGTTGGCTTTAAACAGGGTAGTTAGGCCTTCCTGAAGATTGGTGCCTCCATTAGGCACAATGTCGCCCAAGTCTTTCACAATGGCGTTCATCGAACCGCTTACTTTGGCGCTGTTTACGTTGCGAAGACCTAAGGTGGTTGCGGTGTCGGAAAAGGCAACCATTGTCACGCGAGATTCCAGTGGCACGCGCGCTAGCATCCATTGTGCTACCCGCTTGGTTCTTATCCATTTAGGTGTCGATACTTTTTGCCCATCGCTTAGTGCCAGTTTGCCCAATATATCGAGCAAGTTGTCGCCCATCATCGATGCGCTTTTATCGATGAGAAAGCCGATTTCGGGGCCTTCTATTTTCATCCCGGTAATGTAGTTTTGCTCGCCGGTTCCCTGCATTTGGATGTTAGCTGATTTCTCGACTTCTTTAGACAAGGCGGCAAGCTGGTTTTCAAGGTCGGCCACCACCGCCATTTCTGTTGACATGTCTTGCAGTAGCTTAGACTGGTCTTGCGTGGTGTCGGCCTGGGCTTGTTCAGCGTCATCCTGCTTGGCCGACTCCAAGGCTATCTTATCGTTTATTTCATCAATCGATTTTTTGAGCTTTTGTTGTTCTTGCTCTGCCGCGGCGAGCTCTTGCTCTAGCTTCTCTTTTTCTTCGGTCGGGTCTGGGGTAAACGCTTTAAAGTCGACCAGAATAAAAATAAGAATAACCGCGCCAAGGCCACAGGCCATCACGTCTAAGAAGGCAAGGTTAAATCCGTCTTCGGCTTTACGCACTTTAGGCATAGTTACTTCGCCTAATTAATGGTGCAGATGAGACAATAAATGATGCTCACACGACTCTTGTGTGCGAATAACCATGGTGTCTTGACGGCCATTGAGTAAATGCATTAACAACATCAAAATAAGTGAGATGAAAAGCGCAACGAGCGTTGAGTTAAACGCCACGCCCAAAGACGCTGTCATTCCGGCTATATCACCGTCCAGTGCGGCATCGGCCTGCGCTAGGGCTGCGCCAATCCCGCGAACCGTGCCCACGAATCCAATCGAGGGAATAGCCCAGATAATATAGCGAATAACGTTATTGCCGCTTTCAAGCTGCGCCGCTATGTTTTCTACTGATGCGTGAATAGCATCGGCCGCGTGCTGCACGTTTTGGGTGTTTTTATACCGTCTTATGCAGTTTATCCATGTGCTGTACGCCGGTGTATCGCTATAAGACGAAGACGATAGTTCGTTCAGCGCTTTATCGACATCTAGCGGCGTGTCTTTGTCGTGTTCTGGTAGCAAATCTCTTGAATAAATTTCTTCTTCATCAAGTAGCTTCCATAACTTGTACACCATTAAAAAGATACAAAACAACATAAGTGAGATACACACTTGTTGTTCGATATCTTTAAGAATGACCCAAATAGAAGACAGAGAGGCTGTACCCACCGTCGCCATCACTTTTTCCGCCGCCGGGCGAATTAAGCCTGCAAATAAAAAGTGCACGACCGCAAAAATAAGTAGAAACACCCCGCCGCTAACTAGAAAGCTGGGGTTCATCGACAACGTATTATTCTTATTCATTCTTAGTCCTTGCTGCCTAAATATTTGTTGGGAAGTCTTGGGGTGAATCTAACGAAACAAAGTACGCACTGGCTGTGCCCGCTATAGCTAATAGCACGGCGGCAATGATTAGTTTCTTTTTCATATTAATTCTCATATCTCGCTATTCGAAAACCAATGTCATCAGCTGGCGCGCTCTCGCCGCTGCGCACGCTGGCTCTTATATTCTTCAACCTACCGATTTTAAAAGACGCACCTTTAACAACGTGTTTGCCTTGCCCGCCTGGGCCCATGTAGTCTGCGTAGGTGCCTGATTGATGTTGTGGCGTTACCGAGTAAATGTCGTGAACCCATTCGCGAACGTTTCCGTCTAAATCGTAAAACCCACCTCGGTCTGCCTTAAACGAACCTACAGGCGCTTTATCTGCAAACCCATCGTCATAGTCTTTTAAGATGAATGTCTGCTTGCCACGTAGCGACGCGTCGGCAAAGTTACCTTGCTTGTCTCTGAGTCGGAACTGATTGCCCCACACGAAGGCTGTAGATGATGCACGACGATGCATTTTGGCAACGAACTCCCACTCTGCTTCGGTGGGAAGACGATACCCTTTTGAGGCTTTATCAACCCCCCTTACTTTTCCGTTTTGCATAATGTAAAACCCAGTGAGCCCTTCTTTTTCACTTAGCCAATTCGTGAAGGCCGCCGCTTCATCCCATGAAACATTTGTGACAGGAAGCTTAGTTCCCCCATCTTTCCCTTTAAACGCGGCAAACTGAGCTTGTGTGATTTCGTGCTTCGACACCCATACTTGACGAGAAAAAGAAACGTCTCTTTGGTGTTCGTTACGCTGACGATTTTTTTCGTTAGCTGGCGAGCCCATGGTGAACGCTTTTGGGGTCACCAATGACAGCTGAATACCTAACGTAGTAGCGAAAAGCGGCGTACCGTCTCGGCGCCTTGCTTCAAACTCTGTAAGCATGTCACCGTGTACCTTGGTTGACGATTTCGCACTAGGTGTCACCGTTTTTTGTATCTTGCGGTATCCGTCGCGCTCAAAGGTTACTGTATGAGGCAAAGCCTGAAGGTTCAGCGTTAAAGGCGTTTGTCCTTGCTTAACTCCGTTAATTGAAACAAGGGCGTCAGTAGAGGCGGTAATAACCACGCGACCGAGCTCTTTTTCTAACTCAAATGACAGCGCTTTCGTTTCGCCCGGGGCGAGTGTTACGCGCTGACTTTGCGCAATAAAGCCGGTCTTTTCATACTTTACTGTGTGTGCCTTATTAGCGTCTAAACGGGTATTCGCCTTCACGGGCTTACCGTTAACCGTCAGTACGCCACCTTGTGGCTTCATCGATACTGCAATTTCCGCTTGTAGCGGCTGAAGGTTATAATTTCGAGTCGGTAAGGGGCGTTGATTAGTGACTTCGATAGTATCTTCTAAAGGTTCCAGGCCTGCTTTAGTCACGCTTACGCGATATTGTCCACCTTGTGTATTTATCTTCAGAGGCGTTACGCCAACTTCTTTTTTGTCGAGCGAAACGCTAGCGCCAGAAGGCGTGGAATTAATACTAATAACCCCCTCAATAGCGGTTAGCGCGATATTACGTTGAATGTCTTGTGCAATATCGGCATCAAACTGTATTTGTGCATCTTGGTAGTGAGGGTGGCTAGCATTAACCGTGTAGCTTCCCTCTTCCAGTTCAGTGGATAGGCTGGGCGAAACGGCGACTTTTTCTTGGTTAATCTTCCATGTGACCTCGTCGAGCTGAGGAGACGTGGTAACGGTTAAGGTGGCAGGTAAAGGCACAAGTGTGACGTTTATCGTGCTTGACGAGGTTTCATCAACCACCACGCTGGCGGCTTTGTATTTGGGCGCCGACACGGTAACTTCCGCCGCACTGCCAAAAACATATAACTTGTCGGCCATAAAGAGCGCAGTGCCGCTTACCACGTTAAACTCAGGCGCTTTTGCCGCACGCTCTGGCGACACCACAAACGCATACCCTTTGGTGAGAAAAAGCCAACTAAAATAAAGGGCCAAGATCACGGCTAGCCCAATTAATGAAGCGATAGCCATTCCTTTGCGGCGTTTCTTCCCTTTCGCAATGGCTTCATCGATACTACTCACTAACGTGTTCCTTATACTTTTTCAGTACATGCAATATGTACCGAAAGGTTGGTTGCTGACGGTGATACTTCGATTTCTCGAATAGTAGAGCGGTAGCCGTCACGGCTTCCTTCAATCCGGTAGGTGCCAGGTTTAAGCTTGATGGTCTTGCGTTTTACTTCGCCTACCAGTCCTACGCCTAACACTTTAATATAGGTGTCGTTATCCGATGTTATCGTGACATCACGAGGCGTATTAACGTCATCCATAACCTCTTCAAGGGCGCGTATCTGAGCCAGCAGTTTGGGGCTTTTCTGTGCTAATGCGTGAGCGTCATCAACTTCTTGCTGCGCAAGGCTTCGCACTGTGTTATCGGTCAGTCGTTCAGGGCGCTGCTGAAATTCTTTTAGGCGTTTTGCCGTGCTTAAGATAGCTTCGGCATTTTGTTTTGCCTGCTGCAGTATGGGGCTGGAGGGAAAAGACGATAAACCTTTGTTCGATAATAGGGCGACCGTCTGCCATTCATCAGCACGTGCAAAAAGCGTAACCTGCTCTTCAATCTTGTTTTGCTCTTCACTCGCTACCAGCGTGTTAAGTTTTTTGCTAATGGTCTCAAGTTCACGGCTTGACCCATTGATAGATTTGGCGTCCTTTAGGTATTGTTTAGCTGCGGCATAGTTTTGCTGTGTTATAGCGTCATTGGCCTTTGCTAATAATCCGTTGAAGCGGCTATTTTTTAATTGATTATCTATGGTGGCTAGGGCTTGTTTTGCATCACTTCGATAGGGGTCTAGAGCAATTATCTTCCGGTAGGCTTCCCGCTGTTTATTAATGTTGTTTTCAACCTTACCCACCCGGGCTTGTTCGTAGGCATCTTGCACCTGATTAAAGACATCAATTCGCTGCTGAAGTATCTTGGCTTGCTCGAAGTCGGGGTTAATATTAAGTGACTGTCGATTTAAGTTAAACGCCTCAGAATTATTGTTATTAAACGCGTTGAGGGCTTTTTCATAAGGCGCTGTGTAGGCCTGTTCGTATTCTTTATTTAGTGCTGCTGTGTTGTTATCGATATCGTTTAATAACGATGTTACTTCGCCGTAGTTCGAGGCACCGTATTCATTAAACGCTTGGTTTAACGACGCTTCTATTTGACCGGCTTTAACGGCGAAAGGGCGTGACTGGCTTACGCGTTGCACTAGGCCTGTCACCCGTTGTTTTGACTCGCTAAGCGCGACTTGTAATGCTTTACGCTCTGCTTCGCTAAATTCTGTAACCTGCGGGTTTGGTGTTTCCCGGTTGTTGGATTGCGTGGCGTTGTCGGTCTGTGCCATGGGGCTTTTCGCCTCGTTGGACACAGTGGGTAAAAAAGACACAAGGAGTACGCCTGCCACGCCAACAAAGAGGACAACAAAAAAGCCCAATATACTTTTTTTAATCAGTGCTTTTTTCTTTGCTCTGCTTTGCTCAATTTGCTGTTCAACGCTTGGCATGCGTAATCCTTTACTATGATCTTATAAATAGATGAGAACGGTTTTAACAGAATATGACTACGCTTAAAGCGCAGTCATAGGTGTTGCTTCCATTTCATAGATATCTTTTAAGCGTGAACGCAGTTGGTAGTACTGTTCACTCGCGCTACCTTGAAGTTCAATACGCTGGTTATCAATTTCAACAATTTGATCGGCAACTTGAATATCAAGGTTTTGGCCCATTTCGTCAAAGAGATCCCGCTGTGCGTGAAGTTCTTTGTTCGTTTTAATCGCTTCGTTAAGGGTGCCAATGGCGGCAATCCCTGCACCGGCGGCTGCCACTTGCCCAGCAGTTGAGCTAGAGTTTGAGCCCAGTAGTACTGAGGCTACGGCAAACAAACCGGCCGTCACCTGTTTAGTGGTGCGCTCAGCTTTTAGCTCTCTGATTTTCTTAGCCTCTGGAAGGGTTTCTTTTTGGTATTTTCTGTAAGGCGTTTCTGTGGTTACCCAAAATGAATCGTAGGTTTCCTGAAGGCTATCAATAAACTGCTCGTCCTTCGCTTGAATAGCGCGGACACGGCGAAGCATGGGATCGCTTTCAGACGGCGCACTCACCAACTCAACTTCACCTTTACGGCTTTGAGAAAGATACTGGCTAAACGCTTCAGGGCTATACATTTGTGCATAGCGCAAGTCTGACACCATCTGTACTTCTTGTTTGTAGGCTTCTGATTTTTTCATTAGCAGGTCGTAGACGTATTTAGCAATTTGCTCAAACACGGGCGCATTAGGGTTTTCTCCACGAGACATCGCATCTCTATACCAACCTTCGCTAACGCGGTACTCAAATTCTTCCTCGCCCCATACCGTATTTTTTGCGTCCATAACCCTTACGCCAATTTCTACGGTTTCCGTATCCGAATAATTAATTTTACCAAGAATATAAACATCAGCGAGTGCCGACGCGTCTGGGGTTACATTGATGCTTCCAAACGATTTGGTTTCACCTAACGCTTCTTTGGTGGCAATAGCAAATCGATTTGCTTCTAAGCGTCTTACTTGCGGCCAGATACCTTCTTCTTCTATTTCATCGTAATCTATTGAACCATCGCTTTCTGTAGGAAAGCCGGGGTCAAAAACCGGGATAGCGACATCCATATATATATCTGAGTTGTAGCGATAACGGTGCGAGTTCGCGCCAAGCTGTTGCCCACCGCCAGGGCCAACCATCGACGGGCCTACGCTAGTTACATTAGTTTGGGTTGAGCCACATCCGCCTAAGAGTATAAACGATGCCGTAGCGACCACTGTAAACAGGGCCTTTGGATTAAATGAAGACATTTCCTTTCCTTCCTCTGAGTTTTATTTACAGCCGTATTGCTCTTTTAATGCTTGGAAATGAGCTTTTTCTTGCTCTGTTGTCGCTCCTTGCAAACCGGCAATTACGGCATCACATACCGCTGAACTTCCACCTTTTGCTTTACCTCCAGTAGATTGCTTTGAAGGAGCTGAACTAGAGGTGGTCGTTTGTGAATGGGTTGATGATTCTTGAGATTGGGCGCTGTTTTGCGCATTTGACTGCCCTTGGCCGCCACTGGCTGCTGAAGCGCTAGACACGCTTCCCGAGGCTGCGCCATTTCCTGCACCAGCACCTTGGCCAGCGGCGCTAGCCACACTTTGTGCGCTAGATTGCGCTGCGGCATCCATGCATTCTTCACTTTGCTCTAAAGCACCGAATAAAGAGTCATCTAAAGCTTGAATTTTTTCAGCCTCTGTCATGGTAGACATATCTTTGTCACCAAAGTCGAGAACGGAACAATCTTGATAATACGTAGGCGTCTCGCTTGTTTGTGCGTAAACAGGCGCGAGAAAAAAAGTGAGAAGTAATAGTGCAAAGGGCAAATGATGCGGCATAGCCAAATAAGTCCTTTTATTTTAATTGGCTTGATACATACAAATACATGTATAGCCCTAGTCCTTTTTTATTTATAGCACTCTTTTACGAAAGACAAAACATTGATTTTGTTTTAAGCGGCTTACCAGCAAACATAACCAGAATAAAAAAGCCGATAAAACACAGGGCTTTATCGGCTTTTTCCTAGTGGTAGTTAAACTACATCAAACGTGTTTGCGTGCGATTAATGCTCCCAGTGATAGTGGTGGGCTTTCGCCTCCACTTCATCCGCGGTTTGCTGTGGCATAAAGGTCGCGTTATCTTGCTCAAAGAAGAAAGGTTCGCGTTTTTCTTTACTGCCCACTTCGTTCATGGTGGCAGACTCGTAAACACGGCCGTTTAACACCGTGTACTCAACGTACTCACTCTTTCTAATGTCGCTTAATACATCGCCATCAATCACCACTAGGTCAGCAAGCTTCCCTTTTTCGATACTACCAAGGTCTTTGCCCATGCCTAAGTGCTTAGCACCATCAATAGTCCCGCCGCGCAGCGCTTCCCAAGGCGTAAAGCCACCTTGTTCCATGATCCACAGTTCCCAGTGTGCAGCTAGGCCTTCACGCTGTCCGTGAGCGCCAATATGTACACTGACCCCATTATCTCGGAGTTCTTTAGCGTAGCTGGCGACGTTTTGGTGGTTGTATTGGTTTTCTGGCGCGGTCGGTCTGCGAATAGCGCGTTTGTCTAAAATAGTAGAAGGGGTATAGCGCAATAGACGCGGGTTCTTCCACACTTCCGTTTTATCGTACCAATATTCTTCACCCATCATGCCGCCGTACGACACAACAAAGGTAGGGGTATAGCCAAACTCTGTGGCTTTCCATAGCTGAGTAACATCGCTATAGCCTTTTTCAACCGGAATGCTGTGCTCAAGACCGGTGTGACCGTCTACCAGCATGGTTAGGTTTTGCTGAAGCTTACCGCCCCCTTCAGGCACCACCATCATCGCTTGATTTTTAGCTGCCCAAAGTACCTGTTGGCGCTGATCACGGCGAGGTTGATTATAGCTTTTCACCGATATAGCACCGGCTTCTTTTAAGCGCTCTACGTGGAAATAAGCATCTTCGTAGTCGTTGATGATAGCTTTGTAACCCAGTCCTTCTGCACCGTACAAGATAGTACCGGTAGAGTAGATACGCGGCGCAACAATTTTACCTTTGCGCTGAAGCTCTGCTGCAGCAAAAATTTCCGTGGTGTCGTTTGATGGGTCGTGAATGGTGGTTACACCGAACGACACGTTGGAGAACTGACTCCAGTTTTGCTGAGGAATTATCTCATTACGACCTTGTGAACCATGGGCGTGCGCATCAACGAGCCCAGGAATAATGGTTTTACCCGAGGTGTCTATCTGCATAGCGTCACCAGGAATAGCTATATCGCCACGCTTACCTACCGCTTCAATACGGTTGTCTTTAATAAGTACAACGCCATTTTCAATGACTTCCTGGGTATTGTCAGCATCGCGCATGGTTACCACTTTACCGCCAACCAAGGCTTTGTATCCTGAAGGCTTGTCGGCCTTGGTGGTAAACGACAAATCCATACCTTCAGCTACCGGTTCAGGCAAGGTTTCAGGTGCACCGTCTAAAAAGGCAAAGGCTTCATCGAGTGAACGGCTGAAAAGTGTCGGGCCGTTAAACCAGCTAAGGGTTTTATTGTCTGGTGACCAAGTAAGGTATTCACCAGCTCGACTTGAAAGCTGTGTTACCGGTAGCGAGGTCATGTTCGGACCAATGGTAATGCGCTTACCATTTTCTACAAACGGTGCCACGTAAGTTTTAAATTGATATACAAACGCAACCCATTTTTTATCGTGCGAAAGTTTGTACTCACTTACTTTATTTGCGCCGTATAGATGCGTACGCTTGTCATTACCTTGCAAATTAACGCTTGAAAGTTGCGTTTCATAATACGCTTCGCCGCCGGCAGATTCTGTGAAATATACGCGGTCGTCGCCACCCGCGAAGTGGGCGTTGTAGCCATTGTCTGTCACCTTACTTACAGAATCTTCTTCAAGGTCGGCAACGTAAATACCTGGCTCGACCGAGTAGGTCGGGTCTAGCAGAAAGCCGCCGGTAAATTTGCGGAATACCACTTTTTCGCCATCGGCCGAGAACGAAGGCTCAATGTAATGACCGGGCTGCTGGGTAATAACCTTTCCTTTACCACCACGGGCTGATACTACGCGTACCGTACCTAAATCTTGGTCGTCCCACGTGGTGTAAACAATCTTCTTACCGTCGTTAGAAAAACGAGGGTAGTACTCGTCGTGGTCGTTTTGCTTGGTCAGGCGCTTAATTTTGCCAGACTTAACGTCGCGCACGTAAAGTTTACCTAGCGCTTGAAAGAGTACAGTTTTACCGTTAGGCGACATTTGAGACCAGCGAATCATGCGCACATCAAATTCATCAGGGGCTACGTCTACGTCAAAGCGCAGAGCGTCAGCGTATTTCACGGTGCCTTCAACAGTGATATCCATGGTGCGTGTGATTTTATCTTCGATATCGATAGTGTGGAATTTACCGCCTGTCCAATATACGATTTCGCTGCTATCCGGCATCCAGTCGAAATAGGCAAAGTAGCCTTCAGAGCCAAACCCTTCCTGCATGTCTCGCTCTAGTTCGAGGGTAAGCGGCGTTTCTACGCCGGTTTTTATCTCTTTAAGGAAAAGCCCCGTTCTGTCTTTAACGCGACGCACAAAAGCGATGTATTTACCGTCAGGCGAAGGCGTAGGGACTACGGCACCGCCTGTACCACTGATATAGCGGCTCTCTTCGCCCGTTTCGCGGTCGTAGCGAGTGATAGCAAAAATGCCTTCTAACGGGTCGCGGTTATATTCAAAACGTGCGCCTGGCACGGTGTTTTCTGTAAAGTAGATGTACTTACCGTCATGCGAAAATACAGGGTCGGCAATGTTTTGTTGGTCGCGTTTACCGCTGTTGCGGGCTTTAATTTGCAGGCCATCGCCGCCGGATTTATGATACATCCAAATCTCGCCCGCGGGAATGCTGCGGCTAGACATGATGCCTTTGGTAACCACTAGGTATTCGCCGTCAGGGCTCCATTTAGGAGAGTGGATAAGATTGCTTTTTTCTTTAGTTACTTGACGAAGATTACTGCCGTCAATGTCCATTACCCATACGTTGCTTAGACCGTCTTTGTCCGAGATAAACGCAATGTGTTTGCCGTCAGGAGAAATAGACGGGTGAATATTCCACGCAAAATCTTGGGTAAGTGGCGTGGCATCACCACCGTTCATGTTTACTTTATAAAGGTCGCCAAGCATGTCGAAAACCATAAACTCGCCATTTGGCGCAACGTCTAAGCTAGACCATGTGGTTTCGTTTGTTTTGATGGTGACTTCGTTTAACGCATAAGGTGGGTTACTGACGTCCCAGTTATCGAGTTCGTATTCGGTTTTTTCTTCACTGTCGTTTTGTGCGTAAGAGGCCGGCGCCATGCCCAAGCCAAGAGCGCTTACTAGCGTAACTGCTAGTAGGCTTTTCTTTGTCGTTATCATGATTGAGTTTCCAACTGCTTTTTAATTATTTTCTGTCTACATCAGAGTACATGACTAAGCTGGTTCTTTTGTACCCTCGAATTGTAAAGCTTAGGTTAATCTTACTGCAAAGTACGACGGATTTATTTAGCTTATGCGATTGTAAGTACAATTTCAGCGGTTAACGCTTCTATCATCACTTTAAGTGATGCTTGTCTATTACAGCAATAGCGGCTAATTTCGTAACAAGTCGTTAACAACAAGTTGTGTGGGAATTATCGTGAGCAACACTGAACAACAATTGCATTATTCTACGTGTACGCTGTGCGAAGCCATGTGTGGTATTGAAGTGGCAACGAAGGGCAGACAAATACTGTCAATAAAAGGGGATAAAGATAACCCCTTTAGCCAAGGTCACATTTGCCCTAAAGCCAGTGCGCTAAAAGATTTGTACGACGACCCTGACCGCCTTAAACGCCCTGTAAAAAGAGTGGGCGATAATTGGCAAGAGATTACGTGGGAGGATGCGTTTGACCTTGTTGCCAATAAGCTGCACGGTATTCAACAAGAGCACGGCGAAGATGGGGTGGGTGTGTATTTAGGTAACCCCAACGCGCACAACATGGGGGCTATTTTATTTGGGCCTTACTTTTATCGCTCACTTAAAACGCATAACCGCTATTCTGCGACGTCGGTGGACCAATTGCCTCACCACATCATCAGCCGCAGACTATTCGGCCATATGTCGCAAATACCTATTCCGGATATCGATCATACTCAGCATTTCATGATTATTGGTGGGAACCCTTTGGCGTCAAACGGCAGTATTATGACCGTGCCGAACGTGAAAAAGCGTTTGAAGGGCATACAAAAACGGGGTGGCAAGGTAGTCGTTATCGACCCGAAGCGAAGTGAAACCGCGGACCTTAGCTGTGAACACCACTTTATTCGCCCGGGTAGTGACGTTTTATTGCTACTCGCCATGCTGCATGTGCTGTTTGAAAAACAATTATACAATGTAGAGGCGCTTCTTCCTTATGCTGAAGACATAATGGAAGTAGAGCATTACGTACGCAATTTTTCACCAGAAAAAGTCAGTGAAAAAACCGGTATTCAGGCCTCGCAAATAATCCAGCTCGTTACCGATTTTTGCGAAGCAGAAGCGGCAGTGTGTTACGGTAGAATGGGGGCAAGCGTACAAGCATTTGGTACGCTAACCCAATACCTCATTATGCTATTTAACATACTTACCGGTAATTTAGACAAGCGTGGCGGCATGATGTTTACCCAGCCAGCGGCAGACACATTGCCTGTTGCAGGAAAGGGCAGTTTGGGCACGTTTACCTCCCGGGTGCGCGGCCTTCCAGCTTTTGCTGGCGAGTATCCGGTTGCCTGTTTAGCTGAAGAGATCCTTACCCCCGGAGACGGACAAATTAAAGCCATGGTTATTGGGGCGGGAAACCCGGTAGTCACTACGCCTAACGCTGAACAGCTCGACAAGGCATTTGCACAATTAGATTTTATGGTTGCTGTGGACTTCTACATCACAGAAACCTCTCGCCACGCCGACGTGATTTTACCCCCCGTAACAGCCCTTGAACGGGACCACTACGACATTGTGTTTCACAACTTCGCGGTGCGAAACTTTGCGAAGTACTCCGAAGCGGTGGTGGATACAGATGCAGACCAACTTACCGACTGGCAAATTTATTTATCGTTAGCTGAGCGAATCGACAAATTAAACGGTAGGAGCACAGCGCACTATGCTGCGCTTTGGAGCAAGCAGCCAAAAGGCGTGGTGGACGACTTGTTACAGACCGGTCTATACGGTGATAAGCGAGGTGCTTTTCAAAACGGTGTTAATGACAGCGATACGGAAAAAGAAGGCAGTACTGCGCACGGCCTAACGCTTAAAAAGCTTAAAGCAAACCCACACGGTATAGATCTTGGCCCGCTTCAGCCGTCTTTACCTTTTGCGCTTTTCCATGAAAATAAAAAAATAAATTTAGATTTTGATTATTTTATGGCGGATATAGACAGGGTTAACGCACACTTCTTTGATAAGCAAAGCCACGCGCAACCCCTTGTTTTAATTGGCCGCCGGCATATTAAAACCAACAACTCGTGGATTCACAATAGCCCGCGTATGGTGAAAGGCAATAATCGCTGCACGATGCAACTGCATCCCGATGACGGCGTTAAATACGGTATTGAAAATGGTGATGAGGTAAAGGTGAAATCGCGGGTTGGCGAGTTAACGATAGAGGCTGAAATCACCGATGCGATCATGCCTGGTGTGGTATCTATCCCGCACGGGTGGGGACACAACAAAAAAGGCATTAAGTTGTCTGTGGCAAGTCAGCATCCGGGGGTAAATACCAATATTCTTACCGACCACATGCAGGTGGATGAACTGTCTGGTAACGCGGTGTTAAACGGTGTACCTGTAGAACTTGAAAAAGTAAGTTAGTGCGCATAAAAAACCGGCTTTTACCGCAAAGTAAAAGCCGGTTTTTTAAATGCGATTTTTTACCTAATAACCCATGTTCTCACTACAGCGCAAGCATGCGTCGGTGGGGTAGCTAACCCCTTAGTTTAAACGCCCTAGGTCATGGTAACGAATTCTTCCGCGCTGGTAGGGTGAATGGCCACACACGCATCAAAGTCAGCTTTGGTCGCGCCCATTTTTATGGCAACAGCAAAACCTTGCAGAATCTCATCCATACCGTGGCCAATACCGTGTAGGCCAACAACTTTTTCGTCTTTACCAGCACATACTAGCTTCATCTTCGTCATTTGACGGTGACGGGTGACTGCTGTGTACATAGACGCAAAGCTTGAGGTATACACCTTAATATCGTCTTCACCGTATTTTTCAATAGCCTCTGGCTCTGTTAAACCAATGGTGCCGATTGGCGGGTGACTAAACACAACGGTAGGAATAAGCGAGTAATCCATGTGCGCATCTTTTTGCCCATTAAATAAGCGCTCGCTTAACAAACGGCCCGCTTTAACTGCCACCGGAGTAAGCTCTGCTTCTCCGGTTATATCGCCTACCGCATACACATTCTTTGCCGTAGTGTTTTGGTATTTATCTACCTTAATGGTACCGTCGTCGTTTAACTCTACATCGGTGTTTTCTATATCAATTTTATCGGTTGACGGCTGGCGGCCAATAGCCCAAATAAGGCAGTCGGCTTCAAGTACTTCACCGTTAGTTAAATAAATAGAAAGCTCACCGTTTTCCGCTTTTTCAACTTTCTCGACGCTGGCGTGATCGTGCAGTTTACACCCTTCGGCGTGGATCATATCCACCAAGGTTTCGTGAATGATAGGGTCGAAATTTCTAAGTGGTGCGTGTTTGCGAACCACAAGATGAGACTCTGTACCCAGTGCGTGAAGTACGCCGGCTAGTTCTACGCCTATATAACCTGCACCCACAACTACCGCGCGCTTTGGCTGCTCTTTTAGTGCGAAGAATCCGTCAGAATCAATGCCGTGTTCGGCACCTTCAATATCAGGAATAGTCGGGCGACCGCCAACGGCAATAGTAATATGATCAGCAGTATATTGTTCGCCGTTGACTTCTACCGTGTTGTTATCGATAAATTTTGCGAAGCCACGAATAAGCGTCACGTCGTTTGCTGTAAGTGCGCGGTCGTAAGAAGCGTGAATACGCTCAATGTAAGCCTGTCGGCTAGCGATAAGGCTGTCCCAGCTAAAATGGTTAACTGACAAATCAAAGCCATACTCTGGCGCATAGCGATGGATGGCTTCAGCGACTTGCGCTCCGTACCACATGGCTTTTTTAGGCACACAGCCCACGTTTACGCAGGTACCGCCGATATCTTTTGCTTCAATGATGGCTGCTTTTTTACCGTGTTTTGCCGCACGGTTGGCAGATGCAATACCGCCGCTACCACCACCAATACAAATATAATCAAAATGTGTCATACAAAAAGCCTTTTCTGTGGGTTAGGCGAGCATGAATCTTTACGTAATGCGTTGTAGTTACGCAATATGCTCGCGAAGCAAATTCAACGCATCCGCGCTTCATTTAGAACAGTATTCTAAAGACCGGAACTCGCTTCAAGGAATTTCAGTTTATTTAACAATGGGGATAGCCAATCCAAATAAAAGGTCGAGCAAGATAATCTTTATGTGCGTCATTATCTTACCCAATGGCAATACGCAGTATTTCAAGCCTAGTCACTTATAGTGTCAGAAGGGCCTTCTGGTTCTATTTGAATGCTAAATGCTTTACCGCGCTCTTCTTCAAAGTGTACCAATTTTTGTATTGTAGCATCGTTGAATATATGACCTTCAGGAAGTATAAGGATATGGCTGTCGTTATAAAGATTTTGGGCAAGGGTCATGCCTGCTTTTAATTGTGACGCTTTCAACGAGGTCGAAAGCAGCTTCGATGTTGTAACGTCTTCAGCTTCAAGAAGAAGATCTAGGAATTCACCGTCGTAGCGGGTATTTCTGTGTTTTTTCATTTCAAGTTTAGCGTCACGCGGGCTCATTTCGATACCACTCATACGCCCAGTAACTAAGCGCCAATAGTCACGTGCTATGGCTAAAATACGCGCCCCTGCTGGAATTTCTTTAGCTACTTTGTTGTAAAGCCCTGAGCCATTATAGTGTTCGAACTGAAACTCAATAATGTCTGAAACCTGATGAAGTTCATGGGCTGGAGCCAGTATTAAAGCGGCTTGTTTTGTTTGCGATAAATAATTTTGTTGCTGTTGGTATTTCAGCTTTGAAAAGGGCGCCTTGAAATCTTCAGTTTCTAACCCTAAAAGCCCAAGCTCGCATATTAACCCTGCATAGCGGACATGCTTTATCTCATCTTTTTCTAAGCGTGCAATACGCGCAAGTTTTGAAGCCAGTTCACTTACTTCAATGGCAAACTTGCCGTCAATGTTGGGGTTAATGCTTATCACATTAAACAGCACTTGCTCCATCGCTATATTGTGCTTTTCAATTTTATTGAGTGCTGCTTTTATTTGCCGAGTACGTTTTTGTACCACTTGCTCTAACGAGGTATTGACGTCTCTTAGTTTTCTATTTTGTAGTCGCGTAAGCTTCTGCAGGCGCAAGTTTTCGGTCTTAAGCTTAACTCGCTCTAACCCCTCTTCAACAACCGAAATTAACTCTTGGTTGTCCCAGGGCTTTTGCAAATAACGATGTATTTTTCCTTGATTTACGGCTTTTATGGTTGACTCAATATCTGCGTAACCGGTAAGCACTACCCTAAAGGTTTCTGGATAGTTGATGGCGACTTGCTCTAACAGCTCCGCACCAGACATTTGTGGCATTTTCATGTCTGAAATAACCACGTGAACCTCGTTCGCACTCATAAGCTCAAGAGCTTTTGCGCCACTATCTGCAAGAAGCAGAGTAATATCCATAGTGAAGAGCGCGCGCTTAATTGCACGAAGAATGTTAGGTTCGTCGTCGACAAAAAGCACCGTATAGGTTGTGGCTGATTCTTTAGGCTCTGTCATAAATCATTATCCTTATAGGCGACGCAATAACTATTACATGCAATGGCGCTTGTTAACACTATTTGCTTTCTCATTATTCACTCTCTTTTTCCATGAGGGGAACTGACGGAGCAGGCTCAACAGGGAGTGCAAGGGTGAACGTGCTACCTTCGCCTTCTACACTGCTTGCTGACAATGTGCCACCGTGCTCTTGAGCAATGCCAAATGAAATGGAAAGACCTAGCCCCGTGCCTTGGCCTTCGGGCTTGGTTGTAAAAAACGGGTTGAAGAGCTTATCTAAATGGCTAGGGGGAATGCCGCACCCTGAGTCTTCAACACGCAGTTCAACAAAGCCGTTTAACGTACAGGTAGTAATTATCACTTTACCATTTTTGCCAGTGGCTTCAATTGCTTGTCCAGCATTAATCAGCAGGTTGGTAACAACTTGAGACACCTTGCCAACGTTCATGGGAATATCTGGTACTCTGCCCAAGTGGGTTTCTACAGTACAAATATATTTCAGCTGATTGTTAACCATAGCCAGCGTAGTACGTACGCAGTCATTAATGTTGTGCTGTTGCATATGATCGCTATCAACCCGTGAGAAAATCTTAAGACCTTTTACTATCTCAGCCACTCGTTGTAGCCCCTCACGGGAGTCGGTTAATAACTCTGCAATATCTTCGTTAATAAAAGCCATGTCTTGATTGGCGAGCATGCTTTTTAGTTCAGTAAGTGCTTTAAGTCGCGCTTGTTCATTTTCAGCCGCTATTACCACGTTTATTTGAGAAAATACCATTTGATATGTGGCAACATACTCGCTTAATGTAGAGATATTGCTACTAACAAACCCAACTGGGTTATTAATTTCATGAGCTACCCCGGCAGCTAGCTGACCGACCGATGCCATTTTCTCCGCTTGAAGTAATTGAACCTGTGTTTCTTTAAGGTCTTTGTTGGCTTCTTCTAGCTGAAAATTCTTTTGGTGCAATAGGGCGGTTCTGTCCTGCACTTTTTCTTCGAGCAGGGTGTTGAGTTCCTTCAGTTCATCCTGTGCACGCTGCCTTTGCTCATGCTCTTCTTTTAAACGCTCTACTAATTGATTGAAGGCCTCAGCCAGTTCGCTTAATTCGTCATTACCGCGAACAGGAACAAAGACTTCCCTGTAGTCATTGTTTTTTACTGCATCGCCAAGATGCTTCGCACCCTGATGTAACTGGCGAAGTTGCGACATCAGGTATGAACCCAAGATATACGAGCACAAGCCAACGAGGATAAACTCCATGAGGGCTAGCGTAAGCGTCCAGTTTTTAACACGAGATACCGATTCGGTAACAGAGGCGATGTTCAAGCCAATTTCTACATAGCCGTAAAGGGAATTATTTACCATGATGGGCGCGCGCGTATCATAGATGCCATCATCTGCTTCTGACACCGAATCGTCCGCAACGAAAGGGCGATTTAGCGCTTGTTGATTCCCCTTGCCAACAAACACGTTACCTAGCTTGTCCTTAACTTTTACGTAAGAAATATTGGGGTTGGTTAATATTTCGGATACATCAGCATCAAGG
Source organism: Alteromonas mediterranea DE (assembly GCF_000020585.3). Taxonomy (NCBI): domain Bacteria; kingdom Pseudomonadati; phylum Pseudomonadota; class Gammaproteobacteria; order Alteromonadales; family Alteromonadaceae; genus Alteromonas; species Alteromonas mediterranea. The sequence continues at coordinate 3,971,079 of NC_011138.3, read as the reverse complement.
GAAGCAAGGTCGTAACTTAGAAAGGCGTTTTTCGTTGTAGAAACAAATAAAGCGACGCTGGTATCGGCAGACTTTTGCACATTATTGTCAACCAGATCGTTTAACAGTTGAAATACCGTAATGATCAGTACCAATAGCAGCAGGGCTGCAATCGATGCAACGCCGGTAATTGTTTTAAATCGTAGCGACAGCCTCATAATTCAATAACTCACAAGTGTGGTCTAGAGAGCGACGCAATACCTAACGCGCGTACGTCGTCCCAATCACTGTCGTTGGAAGCTATAAAACCACTTAACCCGATACGTTTTAGAACTGACGATTTGCTGGTGTCGTTGGATAACGCCATTAACCCATTAAGAATAGCCTGTCTGTCACCTTGCGCCATGTTTGGGCTTGTTGCGATGGGATGAGGCGTATAACCTTGGCTTTTCCAAAGCACGCGAAGGTCGCTTCGTACCTCGTCGGGCGCTACATTGAGCGTGCGCAAAATACCTCCGCCGGCTTTAAAGAACTTGCGCTGAACGGCTAGGTAAACTGAATCGTGAGAGTTCACATAGCGTGGAATGAATGCGATGTTATTTTTGCGAAGATAGGCACTAGTAATAATAGTAGCCGCAAACGCCGCGGGTGCAGGAAACGCTATCTCAGTACCGGATAATTCACTTAAAGATTGTATGGGGCTGTCTTTTTCTACCACGATGAGCCCTTGAATTTTTTTGTTTCGTTGATGAGCAAGCGCACGGTAGCCCGCCGTTTCGTTAAAAACAACGAAGTGATAAGGGTTCATGTAAGCGATATCGTATGCTCCTTTGGCCAGATTGGCTTCAAAGGTAGGAATGTCTTTAGCAGTCTTAAACTCTATACTAAGACCGGTATACGTACTGAGATAATCTATTAACGGCTGCCAATTTTCAGCCATCTTCTTTGCTGACTGTTGGGGGACTACACCGAATGTTAGAGGCTTGGCATTTACTGAAAAAGTACTAAAAACAAAACATAGCGTTATGACAATGCGGTGTATTGAACTGCCCATATAACCTCCTTTGTTGTTACACTACATAGACATAAACTGTTCTAGTGTTGATGTTAGGTCGTGATTTGAGAAAGGCTTTTGAAGAGTGGCATCTGCGCCTATCTCTAGTGCGCGCTGAAGGCTAATATCATCTAAAGCAGAGATAACGACTATCTTTAAATCTTTGTACTTGCTTTGGTCCCGCGTAAACTCGATAACGCTGTAACCATCCATTCCCGGCATACTTAAATCTAAGGTCATAACCTTGGGTTCGTACTGACTAAGCATTATTCCCGCTTGGAAGCCGCCTGTAGCAATGAAGGAGTCGAAGCCTGCGCGCCGGGCAACCCGCTGAATCGACTTGGCAACAGGCATTTCGTCATCGACGATAAGAATAGACGGTGACGCAACGCCTCTTAACGCATCTGGAATTGGCATGTCATGGCGCTCAAGAAACTCAACAAAGTCTTCAACCAGCACTCTATTGTTACCACGGCCGGGAAGTTTAAAACCCTTAAGCTTGCCGCTTTCAATCCATCGAATGACGGTGCGTAGATTGACGTCGCAGTATGAGGCTATCTCGCCTGAGGTTAACGTTTTCATGGCTTTGCCTTGTTGAAATAATAAACGGAATTATAGTCTGCATATAAGGAGGAGACAAAGTAGACAAAAGGATGAAATGTGACATTTGTGACAGCTTTGGTTTTCGCAAACGCGACATATAAAAGCATTTCGTTATAACGAGCGTTACCTCTATGCCCTCAACAGGGGCAACGCGATGTCCTGATCCTAACCGTAAGACTAGAAGTAGTATCAAGATAGGTCAACAGCAGGCTAAACAATAGCTTGCTTTTAATCAGTGAAGCCCCATCATTATTCTATCAATGTGTTAAGAGTGAAAAAATTATGACAACCCCTGCAATTGAAAAGGTAGATGGACTACCTATTTTTTCCGCGATTGAACCAGACACTATTAAGCCTGCTGTAGAAAAAGCTATTGCAGCATGTAAGAGTGAAATCGAGGAAGTGGTGGCTTCAAAAGATTATTCTTACAAGAACCTGGTGCTTCGCCTTGAAGAAGTCGATGACCGTTTAAGCAAAATGTTTTCGCCGGTATCTCACATGAACAGTGTGGTAAGCAGCGATGAGCTGCGCGATGCGCACGATGCCTGCCTACCGCTTTTATCAGAGTACGGAACGTGGGTAGGGCAGCATGAAGGTTTGTATAATGCTTATGCTGAGCTTAAGGCATCTGACGAATTTGAATCCCTAAGCGAAGAGCAGCAAAAAGTCATAGAAAACGCTGTGCGTGATTTCACCCTTTCTGGCGTAGCATTGCCCGTAGAACAGAAGAAACGCTTTGCGGAAATCCAAGCTAAGCTAAGCGAGCTGTCATCGACGTTTTCTAATAACGTGATGGACGCGACTATGGGCTGGACAAAACATGTGACCGACGAAGCTGAATTAGCCGGCATGCCAGAGTCTGCCCTAGAGGCTGCGGCTCAAGCTGCTCATCAAAAAGACCTTCAGGGTTGGCTATTCACCCTTGATATCCCCTCTTACTTGCCCGTTATGCTGTATGCTGACAACCGCGAACTGCGCGAAGAAATGTACCGCGCTTATTCAACTAAAGCCTCGGAACAAGGCCCAAATGCAGGTAAGTGGGATAACACAGATATCATCAAAGAAACCCTAACGCTGCGTACCGAACTGGCTGAGTTACTGGGTTTCTCTAGCTACGCAGAGCGTTCGCTGGCTACCAAAATGGCAGACTCGACAGATCAAGTTATTGGCTTTTTGCGCGATTTGGCCGCCAAGTCTAAACTACAAGCGGAGCGCGAGCTTGAAGAAGTGAAAGCCTATGCAAGAGACAAGCATGGCGTAACGGAGCTTGCAGCATGGGATTTACCCTATTACAGCGAAAAGCTTAAGCAGGAAAAGTACACCATCTCTGATGAAATGCTACGCCCGTATTTCCCAGAAGACAAAGTGCTGTCGGGCTTATTTGAGGTTGTTCATCGTCTGTATGGTTTAAAAATTATCGAACAGCCTGGCATAGATACTTGGCATAAAGACGTGCGCTATTTCACCATTACCGATGATGCAGATGCTCTACGCGGCAGCTTCTATTTAGATCTTTATGCCCGTGCGAAAAAACGCGGCGGCGCGTGGATGGACGAATGCCGCGTGCGTCGTGAAACAATGAATGGTGAATTACAATTACCGGTAGCGTACCTAACCTGTAACTTCAATGCGCCGGTAGGCGACAAGCCTGCTTTATTTACTCACGATGAAGTGGTTACCCTATTCCATGAATTTGGCCATGGTATTCACCACATGCTCACTAAAATGCGCGTTGCCGGCGTATCGGGTATAAACGGTGTACCTTGGGATGCCGTAGAGCTGCCTAGCCAGTTTTTGGAAAACTGGTGCTGGGAAGAAGACGCGCTTAACTTTATTTCAGGTCACTATGAAACAGGAGAGCCATTACCTGCGGACTTGTTAGACCGTATGCTCGCAGCCAGAGATTATCAATCGGCTATGCAAATGGTACGTCAGCTTGAATTCAGTCTTTTCGATTTTCTACTGCATAGCGAAAAAGGCGGCGACGTTGATGTACAGGGTACGCTAGATAAAGTGCGTGAAGAAGTCGCTGTGGTTATTCCACCATCGTTCAACCGTTTTCAAAATGGCTTTGGTCATATTTTTGCAGGTGGTTACGCTGCGGGGTATTACAGCTATAAGTGGGCAGAAGTACTTTCTGCCGATGCGTATAGCAAGTTCGAGGAAGACGGTATCTTCAATCGAGATACCGGCAAAGCCTTTCTGGAAAACATCTTAGAAATGGGCGGCAGCAAACCACCCATGGATTTATTTGTGGCCTTTAGAGGGCGCGAGCCTAAGGTAGATGCGCTGTTGCGTCATAGTGGTATTAAGGGCTAAGTAGCTATGGCAGGTTCTAAGGCAGAGTCTTTTCAATCTATTTACCGCCGTGCATGTGAGCGCAAGGGCGGAGAAAGGGCGCTTGAGGCTATGCTTCAAGCGCCGCTTTCAAAAGCTGAAGTTGAAGCTATACCCGACGACCGTTTCCTGGCCGCCATGACCAAGCAAGTCTTCAAGTCGGGCTTTGTGTGGCGGGTGATCGAGCAAAAATGGCCAGACTTTGAAACCGTATTTTTCGGCTTTAATACCGACAAAGTACTGTTAATGCCCGATGAAATGCTAGAGCAAAAAGCATCAGATAAGCGTATTGTGCGCAACTACAAGAAAGTCATGACGGTGCGCGACAACGCCATGATGATAAAAGATGTGACTATGGAGCACGGTAGCTTCGGTAAGTTTGTTGCAAGTTTTGGCAAAGAAAACATAACCGAGCTTTGGGCGTTTTTGAAAAAGCGCGGCGCACGCTTAGGCGGAAATACGGGCCCTTACATGTTACGTGCATTGGGAATAGATACCTTTTTATTCTCTCGCGATGTTGAAGATTATTTGCGCAAACACGATATTGTTGACGGCGGCCTAACGTCTAAAAAGTCGTTAACTGCCGCTAATGCCGCGTTTGCGCAGTGGCATAAAGAAAGTGGGCGTTCGCTTCAAGAAATAAGTGCTATTGTAGCCTATAGCTGGGGTACGAATAACAGGCCTGCTTAGAGGCCCAACGCAAAGCTCTATGCCTAACGCACAAGTGGGGCATAAAGCTTTTGCTTGGCTACACATTCCTATACACTTCAGCATTAAGAAAAATATTCAAATTACAGGACTGTCATGAGCGACAATCAGACTCCCGCTACGCAAGTAGACACTGCGACCGAGCAAACGACACACTTTGGTTTTAAACAGGTAGATAAGGGACAGAAAGCGTCTTTGGTCGCCAACGTTTTCGACTCTGTTGCAGCGAAGTACGACGTCATGAACGACCTTATGTCTATGGGAGTGCATCGCTTGTGGAAACGCTTCACAATTGATTGTAGTGGTGTACGAGCAGGCAATAAAGTATTGGATATTGCCGGTGGAACAGGCGACCTTACGGCTAAATTTTCTCGCCTTGTGGGCCCAACCGGTCGGGTTACGCTTGCTGATATAAACCTTTCTATGCTTAAAGTAGGGCGCGATAAACTTCGCGACCGCGGCTTGGTAAGCAACATCGATTATGTGCAAGCTGACGCTGAAGCCTTGCCGTTTCCAGACAACCATTTCGACGTAGTGACCATGGCATTTGGTCTTCGCAACGTTACAGAAAAGCAAAATGCGCTCAATTCTATTTATCGCGTGTTAAAGCCGGGTGGAAGGCTACTCGTTCTCGAATTTTCAAAGCCTACTACCGAGCAGCTTAGCAAGCTTTACGATATGTATTCGTTTCACATTTTGCCTAAAATGGGGCAGCTAGTGGCGAACGATGCAGAAAGCTACCAATACCTTGCGGAAAGTATTCGTATGCATCCAGATCAAGAAACCCTAAAAGGCATGTTTGAACAAGCCGGTTTTGAACAGTGCGATTATCAGAACCTAACCGGGGGAATCGTAGCGCTGCACAGAGGATATAAGTTTTAATGCCTACCTCTGCGCTTGTTGCCGCGACTGCTGAATCGATAATTAATAAGCTGTTGTCGTTAGATGAGACTAGCCAGAAAAGGCTAAAGTCGCTCTACGGGGCCAGATTGTCTGCGTTCATTTCGCCGCTCCCCTATGGCATAACATTGTCATTTTCAGAGCGTGTCGATGTGTTAACTGAGCAAGGCTCGTTCGACGATGCCGTTGCCGCCCTTGGCCCTAAAGATTGCTGCATTAAAACATCGCTACAAACCTTGCCCGAGCTTAAAGAAACCAGTCAGTTAACCCGCCTCATACAGCAAAAAGCCCTATTTTTAGAGGGCGAGCTTAATGTAGCCCAGCAGGTTAGTGCACTGTTTCAGCAGCTTGATATAGATGTTGAAGAACTACTGGCGCAAAAAACCAATGATGTGGTTGCGCATCAAACGGTGAAAACGGCCAAAGCCGTGCACGAAAAAGCGCTATCGGCACTGTCTTCAGTAGCAAGTGTATTGGGCAATGCTGTAGTAGAAGAAAAACAGCTAGCGGCCCACAAGCTGGCCGTTATGCATTTTAGCGATGAAGTTAATGCACTGCGTGATAGGACCGAAAGCGCAGACGCCCGATTACGTCGACTCGAAGAAAAGTTAAAGTAAGATTAAAAGAAACAGGCTCATAGATGCGTATTGTTAGGTTATACCGAATTAACAAGGTATTGTTGGAACATGGCTTAGACGATTTAATTCCAGCAAAGTGGTTACCCTGGTACGCACGTGCTATGCGTCATTCCATTTTTTGGGTAAGAAACAAACACAAAGGTAAATCGGCAGGGGAGCGTATCACCCTTGCGCTACAAAATCTTGGCCCCGTCTTTATCAAGTTTGGTCAAATGCTTTCTACTCGTCGCGACCTTTTGCCTCCCGCCATCGCTAACGAGCTTGCCCGATTACAAGACAAAGTACCGCCATTCTCATCAGATGCTGCCCAAGACATTATTAGGCAGGCGTTAGGCCTCAAAGATTTAAATGAATTATTCAGCGAGTTTGAAACATCTCCGCTCGCGTCTGCTTCTATTGCACAAGTGCATGCGGCAAAGCTTAAACACAACAATGAAGACGTTGTTGTAAAGGTGCTGCGACCTGATATCCGCGACACCATTGTGGCCGATATGGAGTTACTTTTTAGCTTGGCTAATGTACTGCAACGATGGCTGCCTGACGGGAAGCGCCTTCGCCCTGTTGAGGTGGTAGTGGAGTACCGTAAAACCATAGTGGATGAATTAGATCTTCTTCGAGAGTCAGCCAACGGTATTCAACTAGGCCGCAATTTTGAAGGCTCTGACGCACTATATGTACCTAAGATATACAGCGACTACTGTAGAAGTAACGTATTGGTCATGGAACGCATATACGGCCTGCCCATTTCAAATATCGATGCACTACTTACCCAGAATACCAATATGAAAAAGCTGGCGGAACGCGGCGTAGAAGTGTTTTTTACGCAAGTTTTCCGCGACAGTTTTTTCCACGCCGATATGCACCCAGGCAACATTTTTGTGTCAACCGAGCACCCTGAAAACCCCAAGTATATTGCTATCGACTTTGGTATTGTGGGCACTCTTAATCGTGAGGACAAACGCTACCTGGCAGAAAACTTTATTGCGTTTTTCAATCGCGATTATCGCAAAGTGGCGCAACTTCACGCCGATTCGGGGTGGGTACCTCAAGATACCAACATTGATGAATTTGAAATGGCTATACGCACGGTGTGTGAGCCAATTTTCCAAAAGCCACTTGCCGAAATTTCTTTTGGTAACGTGCTATTGCAGCTTTTTAATACCGCGCGTCGTTTCAACATGGTGGTTCAACCACAGTTAGTGCTGCTGCAGAAAACGCTACTGTATATCGAAGGATTGGGCAGGCAGCTTTACCCTCAGCTAGATTTATGGAAAACCGCAAAGCCGTTTCTCGAAAACTGGATGAAAGAGCAAATAGGCTTTACTGCCATGATGGGCAAGGTAAAAGACAACCTGCCGTTTTGGTCGGAAAAACTGCCTGAAATGCCAGACCTGCTTTATGACAGTTTACAGCAGATGAAACGGCTGCCATTACAGCAGCAAAGGGCACATTTAGCACTCCTTCAAGAGCAAAAGAAAACAACTCAGACCACTCACCTTAGTGTGGTGGGCGCGACCTTTGTTCTGATATCAGCAGTATTGCCACTTTACGACTTATCGTGGTATTTCCCTGCAATAAGTGGCGTTGTTGGCGCTGTTTGTTGGTACTTGGCTTGGCGAAAAGGGCTCTAATTTTTGTTACGCTGCGGTGAAATATTTATGAAATCCGCAGTTTAGTGATTAATTTGTGTATTAATTATCCCGAAGAGTGTTATAGTGCTATTGGCTCTTAGCCAAAGTCTTTAGATAGACGCGATTTTGTATTATTTGCTATATGTAAAACCACTCGAGTTACCCGGTAATTTGTTGTAAGTTGTTTGTCCATTCGTAAGTAAGACCCAATACTCCGCCCATTTGAAGACTCTAAAGAAACTAAGTTACACGCGCTTATGCGCAATTTAATACGATATTTGAGGTCTATACGACATGTCTAAAGTTACAGGCACAGTTAAGTGGTTCAACGCTGATAAAGGTTACGGTTTTCTAACACAAGATAATGGCGGCAAGGACGTATTCGTTCATTTCCGTGCGATTATCTCTGACGGTTACAAAACGCTTCCAGAAGGTCAGCGAGTAGAATTTGAAGTTGAAGAAGGTCAAAAAGGTCTTCAAGCTGCTAACGTGCAAGCTATCTAAGAATTCAAAAACGGCGGTCATTTGACCGCCGTTTTTCTTTCTATTCCTATTCAAAGGGCTTATTGCTCATCACGAGTATAAAAGCTCGGGTTTGTTGCGGTTTAAATTCTTTCTCGCAAACTACGCCCTGAACACCTTTCTCAATGACACTTCATCTACCGCGTTTATACCCTTCGGGTTACAAGTGTTGCGCGATGATAGTCTTTAATGCTTTACTCACCGTACCAATTATCTTCTTTACAGATATTTTAAGGGAGTATGTCATGCGCATTATATCTGGCTTTCTTTTTTCATTACTTAGCGCGTCTTTGTTACTCACCCCACAGTTTGCCAACGCAGAACCGGTCGCAGAGCAACAGGCAGAGAAAAATGTTTTAGCCATTGTGCTTAAAACCCGTGTAACACGTGCGGATGTGATGCCTAGCGAAAAAGAGCGTAAAGAAATAAAAGCGCAGGCCAAAGAAAGTTACGGTGAAATGCTCAACTACCTTATTCGCGTAAATGCGTCTAATAGAATTTATGAATTGGTTTTAAATGATTATGCTGCGCAAAAAGGCATCACGTTAAACCAAGCGCTTGTCAGCAAGTTTACAGAAAAGTTTGGCGATCAATTCTCCGGTGAAGGCGCGTCTAAATCCATAGAAGAAGTAGCGGCGAAACAAGTTATGCAGTACCAAGCAGAAAAAGCTATGTTCAAGGAATTCGGCGGGCGCGTTATCTTTCGACAATCTAACCCTCAAATGCCTATTGATGCCTATAAGGCGTTGCTAAGTGGCTATCGCGAAAGCGGTCAACTACAGATAGTAGATAAAGATCTTGAAGACGCGTTTTGGAGCGTGTTTACGCCGCCGTTTCAATACGAGATTGCGCCGGAAAATATAGACTTTAGTCAGCCGTGGTGGATTTAAGATAGGGGGTATAGAAAGCCGCTAGCACGCCTTTAGAAAGGCCCGGCATATCAAAGAATGGGTAAGCTCTACGCCAACGTACGCCCAATAATATTTGTATGAGAACAATACATCACCATGCGCAATGATAAACAAAACGGAATAGATGCTACGGACAAGGCAATTTTAGGGTTGCTGCAACACAATGGCGACATGCCCGTTGCAGAGATTGCCGAACAAGTGGGTTTAACCGTAACGCCATGCTGGCGCCGCATTCAAAAGCTTGAAGAAAAGGGGATTATTTCTAAGCGAGTAGCCCTATTGCAGGCCAGGCAGTTAGGCCTAACGATGACCGTGTTTGTACAAGTAAAAGCCGGGCGGCACGATGGAAAATGGCTAGCGTCTTTTGCTAAACACGCGGCTTCTTTTGATGAGGTGGTAGAGTGCTACCGTATGTCGGGGGAATACGATTACTTGCTGAAAGTTTTGGTAACCGACATGGACTGCTTTGACCACTTCTACAAACGCCTTGTGAACGGTCTTGAGTTTTCAGACGTTACCTCTAGCTTCGCTATGGAGCAAATCAAATATACTACATCGGTGCCGCTCAACCACCTTTAGCTATAGGAACATGAGAAACCATAAAAAATGAGGCCGGTTTTACGGGCCCCATATAAATTTAATGATTTTGGTCTTCAACGTGCTGTTCGGCGAATATCTTGGATTTCTTTTTGATTTTACATCCTAAGATACGCTGCGCATTTTTGCGGCCGATATAATGAGCTACCGGATAGGGGTGCGCGCGCTTGAAGAACCGTGAGATTGAATGGAATACGTTTTCCATAATATTGGCTCCTTCTATTAAAAAATTCCCCAAATGAAATATAGTAATATTACAGTTTGATGTCAACAAAATATTAGCAGCTTTTCAGCATTAAGTTTTGTTTACCACCTAAGTGTAGACTTAATTAGATCTAACACTATTAGTTATTGGTATACTTTATCTCGGTGAAAGGATCATTTTTAAAACATTAGGCAAGGGGTGCGTTTGTGGAAACACACCACAGCGGGTGAACACTGCCAATTAAGGGTTTTAAGCAAGTATAAGATCGCTATCACACATATTTAGTATAGCGTTGAAGAGAAAGTGAACACCACTGACTCTCAGTGATGTTCACTATTGCTAGAACTGATTGAAGATCGCGAACTGCAGCAATCTTCCTAACGCCGTTTGATCATTGCGTTCTTCAGGCAATCAACCTGCGGTTAATAATACGATAGTTTTTCAGACTTACCTGAAAAGATCTTATAAACCATCGCGGTATAGGCAAGAATGATCGGCACGACAATGACTACACCTACTAGTAGAAACCTCAGAGAGTTAGCATCGCTTAATGCCTCTGAAACCGTCATTTGCCCAGGAATAATGAACGGATAGTAACTTATTGCAAAGGCGCTAAAGCACAATAAAAACACAAGCAACGCTATAAAGAAGGGTAGCCACTCGCCCTTACCATTAGCATCGGGTAACTTTTTCAATAACACCCCGCATAGTGCTAATAAAGCAAAGCTAGCCAAAGGAATAGCGAATAACACATATCCCCATGGCGCAGATAGCCATAGCGCCCTAACATCATCATGCAGCGTAAGATTAGCAATACTTACTGCAATAATGCCAACGGCGAGAACGCCTAATCCTCTGCGTGCCCAGTAGTATGCTTTTTGCTGAAGTTCACCTTCGGTTTTTAAAATTAACCAGCAAGACCCGATAAAAGCGTAAGCCGCGGTTACACCAAAAGCGGCTAAAAGTGCAAAGCCTTGCGCCCATATATCAGTGCGAAGCCCGGTCACGTAAATACCCAGCATATAACCTTGAGCAAGAGTGGTTAGTAACGAACCGTATTTGAACACCAAGTCCCATTTACGTTTTTTAACCTGCACCACTTTTGCTCGAAAGTCGAACGCAACCCCGCGCAGTATTAAGCCTAGCAGCATAAATGTGGCCGGTAGGTACAAGGTTTGTAGAAACTCGCTATGTGCTTCAGGAAAGGCAATTAAGAGCAATCCAATAGCGAGCACCAACCATGTTTCATTCGCATCCCAATAGGGCCCAATAGACGCTATCATATCATCGCGAAACGCCTCGGTACGAGGCGGGATTAATACGCCCACGCCCAAATCATAGCCGTCCAAAATGGCATACAGCATTACCGATAGCCCAAGAAGACCCACGTAAATATTACCAAGCATTTCAGCTGATACATTCTCAAACATAATGGCTCTCCCTAAACCGTACTAGGATCGGGTTCGCTGGGCTGCATTTTTGCTTTAGCCACTTCCCGTTCCTCAGTAGTAATTTCTTCAATTTCTACGGCTCTTCTACACATCAGCATTAAGGTTCCCATGTATGCTATTAGCAAGACCGTATAAATAACCAAGTACAGCGTAAACGATAGGGCAATATTACCAGGCGGTAGCTGGGTTACCGCATCAGCGGTTTTCAATACGCCGCTGACTAAGTAAGGTTGCCTTCCAATCTCGGTCACGTACCAACCGGCAAGGGTCGCTATCCAACCGCTAAACGCCATGCCCGCAAACGTGCGCTTAAGCCACAGAGGAAACGCTTTATTGCGCATAAGATAAAGACTACCCAGCCACGAGACAGCAAGCATCAACATGCCCATGCCCACCATGACTCTAAAACCAAAAAATACAGGGGCAACTGGCGGATGCTCTCCCTCGAACTCATTAAGCCCTTTAATCTCGCCTTTAAGCTCGTGAGTAAGAATCAAACTTGCGCCATAAGGAATGGGAATTTCAAAATGGTTCTCTTTGCTTTCCTCATCGGGTATGGCGAAAAGTAGCAAGGGGGCACCTTCAGTGGTTTCCCAAAGCCCTTCCATTGCCGCTACTTTTTGCGGTTGATGTTCAAGGGTATTTAAACCGTGCATGTCGCCTGCAAATATTTGTAGCGGAATTAACACTGCTGCTGTGTAAGTTGCTGTCTTAAGCGCAAGTTTAGGGGCTAATTTGTCGTCACCTTTTAACATGCGATAAGCAGACAAGCCGGCAATTAAAAAACTAGCGGTTAGGCCCGATGCCAACATCATGTGTACAAAGCGGTAGGGGAAAGAGGGGTTGAAGATAATTTCTTTCCAGTTTGTGGCATACACAACGCCATCAACTACCTCGAAGCCTTGTGGAGTTTGCATCCAGCTATTTAGTGCTAATATCCAAAACGCTGAAGTTGTGGTGCCAAGCGCTACGATAAGAGTAGATGCAGTATGCAGCCAATTGGGCACCCGGCGTATGCCAAATAGCATAATGCCAAGAAAAGTAGCTTCTAAGAAAAAGGCGGTAAGTACCTCGTAGCCTAACAGGGGGCCTGCCACATTGCCGACTTTTTCCATAAAGCCTGGCCAGTTAGTACCAAACTGAAATGACATGGTAACGCCGCTTACTACGCCTAAGGCGAAGCTTAGCGCAAAAACACGTACCCAAAAACGATACATACGCATCCATACAGGATGACCTGAAATGTTAGAGCGCAGTTTGAAGTAAAATAAAAACCATCCCATTGCCATAGTGATGGTTGGAAATAAAATATGGAAACTAATATTTAACGCAAATTGTAAACGAGACAGCAAGAATGCATCCACAGAGAGCCCCCTTAGTTAACGCTGTTTTTTCCTGGAAGTAGCTTGTCCTTAAGCTCAAGCATACGGCCTACGCCAGAACCTAGCTTCATCAGCGTGTTAAGCTTTTCTGGTCCAAGATTTTGAAGCTCTTCGGACCATGCCGTAATTGATTCGAGTAAATCGTGAATTTCGTTCAGTTTATGTTGAGCGTTTGCTTCTTTTTCATTGGCAGGTGCATCGAGTAACAAATCCCGAAGTAAGCTCATGGTTGGATCTATCTCTCGCTTCCTGCGCTCTTCAAATACCCGGTTAGCCAATGTCCAGATATCACCTGCAGGCACAAAAAATTCTTTCCTTTCGCCTGGAACATGGTGCTGCTTAACCAAACGCCACGACTGAAGCTCTTTTAAGCCCATACTTGTATTGCCTCTGGAGATATTCAGCGCGTCAGCAATCTCCTGTGCCGAAATTGGCTCTTCATTAAGAACAATAAGAGCAAGTATTTGCCCCACCGTTCTATTAAAACCCCAGCGACTTCCCATTTCGCCAAAGTGCATAACAGCAGAAGTAATTAAAGGCGTCATCTTCATTTTTATATTCCAGAAGTTTCAGAATTTACTGAAAGTTTATTGCGCCAGATCAAAAAATACAAGTTTTATTTGGCTCTGTTAGCTTTTTTTAATTCACAGATTAGTGTTTCTTAATTAGGCGAGTTTCTTCGATATTGAATGATTTTTTCTTGGTAAGTTGTTATCGTGACAACGTTCAACACTCCAACCATGAAAGCACGCTTTCTTTATTTCTCGGCGTAAGGTAATGCATCAAAATCACATTTCTCAGTCTTCACTTCAAAACTGCGAAGACGAAGCTATTCATCTTATCGAAAGCGTTCAAAGTTTCGGTTACGTAATCGCGATAAATCCCGATACCAAAAAAGTACAAGTATTCAGTGAGAACATAAAAGATTTATTCAAAGTAGAGATTGTTGCAGGTGAAACGCTTGTTACCGAACTCATTGATATTCCTTCTCCGGATGCGCCCACGTTTAAAACTATTCACAATGCGTTAAAAGGCGAAAGTGTTCGCCATGCTTATCAGTGGAAGTTTGCAAAAAATGCATTGTGGCTTGATAACTGGGAAAAAGAGGGCAGCGGTGTAGCCTTCGACTCTAACGGGCTATTAGTGATAGAGCTAGAGCCAACACCACAGCTAAGTTATGAGGCCGCGCAGCAGTGGGTGCCGATGGATGTTGACATTCGCGCGCTACTACCTAACGTCGACGATAAAGAGTCGATTGGCGATGTTGCAGATGCAATAGCGAAGGTATTTAAACAGTATATCGGCTTCGACTCGGTGATGGTTTATCAATTTGATGATGCATATTGCGGGGAGGTCATAGGTGAAGCCTGTGAGTCAATTTCTCGTTCATTTAAGGGGTTAAAGTTTCCTGCCTCTGACATTCCTAAACAAGCGCGCGAACTCTATCTGAAAAACCGGGTGCGATGTGTATTTGATGTCGAGGAGCAGCCTACACCATTGCAACCCTCAATACTCGAAGCCGAGCGCCCGCCATTAGATTTGTCTATGTCCATGGTGAGGTCTGTCTCTCCTGTTCATATCGAATACTTAAAAAATATGGGCATACGCTCTTCATTTTCTGTGTCGTTAGTATTTGAGGGTAAACTATGGGGCTTGCTAGCATGTCACAACAGTGAGCCTAAGTACATCGATCAAAAGAAACGCTTAGTGTGTGAGTCCCTTGGACACCTTTATGCTTGGCAAATGCACACCAAAGCACTTCACACTAGAAAAGAGCAGTTCCAGATGCGCCAGCGAAAGCTGAACAATATCGTGCATCAACTTACATCTTACTCTAATCCGCTTGAGGCTATTTCTCAAAAAGAAACCGCTTTACTCGACGTGGCTGATGCCTGTGGTATGGCGGTAATTACGCCAACGGGTAATTACTATGTGGGTAAAACCCCGTCAGAGAAAACCCTTACGCAGCTACTCAATAAATACTCAATTATCGACTCTGAGCAGTCGTTAGCAGTAAATCGTTTAGCCAATGAAGTGTCGGATGGTTGTGCTTTAAATGGTATACGGGGTATGTATATCTCCTGCGTGTCGGCTAAGCTTGGGTACTTCACAGTGTGGTTCCGTGAACAGCGCGATAAAACAATTCGTTGGGCCGGTAAAGAAGCGGCGAAAAAAGACGTTGGAAAGTCGCTTACACCACGCAACTCTTTTGACATGTATTTGCAGAGTGTGGCTGATGAGTCAGTCGAATGGAGCGAAGATGACAAGCTAATTATAGAAGGGTTTGATCATCTATTTATTCCTTATGCGCTAAGCTTGAAAGCGTCATTGGACAAACAGATAAGTAAGCTAGAAGAGCTAGATAAAGCCAAAGATCAGTTTCTGGCGAGTATATCTCACGAGCTGCGCTCCCCGCTTAATTCTATTGTAGGTTGGACAGACTTAGCGCTAATGGATGTATCAAACGTCGATAGAATGACTGATGCATTAGGGGTGATTAAGCGTGCTGCTTCTACACAAGCTGCGCTTATCAATGACATTCTCGACTTATCACGCATTATTTCAGGCACGATGAAACTGAGCACCCATTCTTTGAATATCGCTTCTTCTATCTCAGAGGTAGCGAAATCGTTTGAAGCGGGGTTTGCCAGTAAGAATATTCAGCTATCTATTAGCTGTGAAGATGAGCATACTCAGATTTTAGGCGACAACTTACGTATTAAGCAGGTTATTAACAACCTATTGAGCAACGCGCTTAAATTTACTTCCAAAGGCGGTACGGTACACGTACGTGGTAGGAGGGAGCATTCCAATTATACTTTGCGTGTAAAAGATAATGGGAAAGGAATGACTCAGGAGCAGGTAGCCCATGTTTTTGAGCGCTTTTACCAAGGCAAAGACTCGCATAACAAGCACGGCTTGGGGCTAGGTTTATCAATTGTCAAAAGCTTGGTGGAGATGCACGGCGGCGAAATTCAAGTCCACAGTGATGGACCCAATACAGGCACCAGTTTCAACATTACGCTACCTATCGCTCCGTTAAGCTTGCACGATGATATCGTTGAAACCAAAAATACTGAAATTAGCGATTTGACTGAGTCACTGCGTTTAAATGGCCTTCGAATTTTGGTTGCCGAAGACGAACAGGACGCGCGCGACTTCATAAAACTATTTTTAGAATCTAATGGCGCTCGAGTAAACGTGGTGAAAAACGGGCTGCTGGCGTGGAAAGAGCTGAACGACATACCTGAAGCCTTCGACTTATTGCTTTCTGATATCGGTATGCCTGAATTGGACGGCTTGGGGTTGGTATTGAAAATGCGCGCTAGCCAAAATCCTGAAATTGCCAAGCTAAATGCTGTAGCGCTAACCGCCTATGCATATACATCAGACAGAGTTAAAGCGCTCAAAGCAGGCTTTAGCAACTATGTTTCTAAGCCGGTGGACGGGGAAGAGCTACTGACTATTTTAGAAATGTATATGCCCGAAACTTCCAATTTGTGACAAAGAAACATTCGCGAACAACCACTACCAGCGTTGCAATAACCGCTGGTAGGTGGTTTTGTCTAACTGCGACTCTTGCTTAACTGGGCTTTTCTGTATGTTAAGTGCAGCCTTAGCTTCATCAAATGAGTCAAAAACTTCACCATCAATGTAGAACACGCTGTCATCTGACGTAGGTTTACCGTCTAACGAATAGGCGGTGCTTAGTAAATCTGATGCCGCAGTAATACTACTGTGACCAATAAAGTCGGCCGCGCCGTCATTGTTTACGTCTTTTGTTAACCACGCGATGGCAAGAGGCTTGTTAAACTTACCGCTATCTTGCATTGCTAAAACGGTTTCATTAAATTGCTTCATCAAACGTTCTGCGTTTGCCACGTTTTTATTTATTGCTAACTGAAACCCCGTTTTAGCTAAAGACTTGGCCGAGTAATGTAAGGTTTCCTCGTTATCGTTTGCTAGTAAAATATTAAGCTCACGGGCAAGTAACTGCGTTGTAATAAGAAACGGTGCCCGGTCGTCCGCTAGTTGGCGGAAGGCGTCGAAGGTACTGGGGTTACGCGACCACTTTATGTTTTTAAGTAACCTAAATGAAGGCGTATTAGCAAAGCGATTTTCAATAGCTACCCGGTTATCTTTCAAGTGGGGGAATAACCTGACTTCTTCAACGTCGGGGCTCTTGCTGACAGCGTACAGGTAAATAGGCAGATAAATGTCAGAAAGTACCAAGTGGCTGGTGGTTTCCCCTAAATCTACAAAAGCGAATTCACCATCGACTTTGCCGGTAAGTACCGAACTGCCTAAAAATGCGCTGCGCATAACCCGTAGTTCAACATCAAGGTTAGCCTTTTGAAATATCGCTGCTAAGAGTGCATTAATTCTGGCGGGCTCTCCATCATCGCTGATATAGGTTTCAAAAGATGACGCGGCGAGCGTAAGGGGTGCTGCGTGAAGTGTAAAGGTGTGAGAAAAATAAAGCGCACAGCTAAGCCCTAGTGTACCTAAGGTTCGAGTAAAACGAGTAAACGGGAACGCGCTGAATTTACCCAAAAAAATCTCCCTACTGCCATTATGCATTTACTACACTGTAATGCAGTTAAGCACTTTATTCCAATAAAGAGATAAAGCTTTAAATTAACAAAACTTAAGCAGCATCAATATTTTGCATATTGAAGTGCTTAAGTTTCAGAACCCGAGCGTTAAGTGTGTTTATTCACCAAAACTTCCGGCTGGGCCCGGATACACTACCACGCTTTCAACGCCATCTTTGTTGACGCTGGCAACACCAAAGAAGTAGTTGTCTATAACAACATTCTCAAGCGTCGCTTCGGTTACGTTACCCACATATTTACTGTATTCCCACTGAGGTGCATCAGTATGACGCCAGTATATTTTATACCCTTTTAACTGCGGGTTTTGTTCGGTATCTAGCGCATCCCATTTAAGGGTAGTAGAAGGCTGCACAGCGCCAGCAATTTCCACATTAGCGGGTGGGTTTGGAGCCCATGCCATGGCCGCAAGCGATACCGCATTAAGTCCTGTGAGTTTGGCTGCATAATCGAAGTTTACGCCGTCAAGGGTGTCGCCGTAGGCTATACCGTCTTCTACGCGCAGGTCCTGATGCTGACGGGTATAGTTTTCGTTGGTTTCCATAATACGAATACCCGGATAACCCAAATCGTTAAACGGGCGATGGTGGCCGCCACGACCAAATCGGTCTAAGCGATAAATCACCATGGTATCTAAGTTCTCAATATACTTATCGGCAATTTTATCAATGTAGCGGGCAAGGTTACGGCTAGGCGAGTCAACTTCGCCGCCCGTGAAGCGACGCATGCGCGCTTCTTTTTCTGTTTCAGTTACGCGAGTACCTTCAGCAAAAATACGGGCAGTGGTGTTGTTAATAACACCGTTAACGCCTTCGATATTGCCAATCATGTCGTTATTTAGCACGGCTTTAATTCGCCAGCCGTCTTCTTTGGCTTGCTTCGCCATAATGCGCCCGCCAAATAAACCTTGTTCTTCACCGGCTAGCGCGGCATAAACAATGCTGCCGTTAAACTTGTGTTTCGATAAAACGCGCGCGGCTTCAAGAGTACCCGCAACACCAGAAGCGTTGTCATTTGCACCCGGTGAATCAGACGTGAAATCCATTACATCAGACACCCGCGAGTCGATATCGCCAGACATGATCACGTAGCGATCTGGGTCGGTCGTACCGCGCTGAATAGCAATGACGCTTACCACTTCAACAGGGTCGGGAATACGCTTTTCACCGCTGATTACCTCTGACTGATAATACACCTCTAAACAACCCCCGCACGCGGCGGAAATTTTATCAAATTCAGACTTTATCCAGCGTCGCGCTGCACCAATGCCGCGGGTGTCAGATTCGGTTTCAGAAAGGGTGTGACGAGTGCCAAAGTTGACCAGCGTAGTAATGTCTTTTTCGATGTTTTCGGCAGAGACGTTTTTGGCTATATCGTAAAGTGCTTGCTGCTGTTCGGTTTGGGCGTGAACTGTGAAAGAAACAGCGCTACTTAAAAATACGGTAGATGCCAGAAGACTTGTGGCTTTAGTTCTTAGTCTAGACTGTGGGGATAGGTTTTTTATCATTATTCTCTCCAGCGTTTATCTTTTCACCATAATCAATACGCGACAAAGCTACAATTGGAGTAAACGACGTAAACCAACCAACTATCGCAAGCTCTAAAATTATACAATCTTTACTTTTTGGTAAAAAGTAAAGATTGTTGTATGCTTAGCAAACAGTGAATAGACATCGAGGCTGGAGAACTATGGCTAAAGTAAGCATGAAGAGGCAAATAACCCTGCCGGCAGAACTATGCAGCATTGCTAACATTAATGCGGGCGACGATGTTGAGAGTTTTGTTGATAGACAAGGCGTTATTTCAATCGTTAAGAAACAAGCTGGAGCGGCAAGAGGGCTTTTGAAAAACATAACTGTGAATAGCAGTTATAGTGACCAAGCATCTCTTCAGAGCGCAATTGAAAAATGATAGCGATAGACACAAATGTCTTGCTGCGTTACTTGCTACAAGATGACGAGAAGCAAGCTATACAAGCAAGCCAATTAATTTTGGGCTCTGAAAAAGTCTTGATTACAGATGTAGTACTAATTGAAACCGTATGGACCTTAAAAGGAAGGCGTTATAACCTTAATAAAGATAAAGTTATACAGGTTATCCATGCGTTATTTGCTGAGCCAAATCTTGTGTTTGAGGATAGTTTGGCAGTGTGGGCTGCATTAAAAGACTTTACTAATGCGAAACCGATCAAGGCGGGTGGGAAAACGAAACAAGCAGACTTCCCTGATGCGCTTGTTATCAATAAAGCAAAGCGTCACGCGCAGCGAAATAAGCTCAACCTTACTAGTGTATTTACCTTTGACAAAGCGGCTCAGGAAATTGAAGGAATGATTGAACCTCATTGCTGATAATAAAACGCCACCGACATTTCGATGGCGCTAGGTATTAACAAGCCCCGCCTATAATTGGCTTATATAAACGCAAACGCGTCGCCAAACAAGTTCTCTACTTTCAAGCCGCGCTGAGTAAAGTCATCGCGCACGACCTTCGCCATTTCAAAACGACCGGCAACGTAAACCTGAATATTGGCAAAGCCAGCGTGGTCAGCCATCACCGCGTGATGCACCCAACCGGTTCTGCCTTTCCATTCGTCGCAGGCAAACTCAACAACTGGCACAAACGTGAAGTGCTCGTTAGCATCAGCTAGTGCAGTTAGCTTATCGGCTAAATACAAGTCCGATGCGTGCTTTCCACCCCAATAAAGGGTAACTGGCGTTTTGTCGCCGCTATTAAGGTGCTCTTGCAGAATCGAGTAGGTATACGAGAAACCCGTACCGCCAGCAATAAGCACCATAGGCAGGCCGTTGCTTTGCAAAAAGGCATTGCCATTACCCACATTTACCGTGATTTCACCATCAGCGCGCATACGCTCTAGCACTTCGCCTGCATAGCTATTACCTGGCTCTGCGCCGATATGTAATTCAATGCGGCCATTATCAAACGCGGCATTGGCAATAGAAAATGGACGCATATCTTTTTCGCCCATTACGACCATAGCGTACTGACCCGCTTTAAACTCAACAGGACTCTCTGGCGTTAATTCAACTTTTTGTACCACTTCGGTTAAAGGCGTGATGCTTGCAACCTTACACTTAATTTCTGACATGTATTCTCTTCTAACCTTCTTGCTTAGCGTGTCGCCTTTACACGCGCTTTAAGAAAAGCGCATGTTTTAATACAAAATAAATAGCGTTTAAAATAGTCGCTACATAATACCAAGACTGTCCCAAATATCATCAACGCGTTTTTTAACGCCTTCGTCCATTACAATAGGCACACCCCATTCGCGGTCGGTCTCGCCCGGCATCTTATTGGTAGCGTCCATCCCCATTTTAGAGCCTAGCCCTGAAACGGGTGAGGCAAAGTCCAAATAATCGATAGGCGTATTTTCTATCATTACCGTATCGCGGGCGGGGTCCATACGGGTAGTAATGGCCCAAATAACATCGTTCCAGTCGCGCGCATTAACGTCGTCATCGCACACTATCACAAATTTGGTGTACATAAACTGACGCAAGAACGACCATACCCCCATCATCACCCGTTTCGCATGACCAGGATACTGTTTCTTCATGGTTACTACCGCCATGCGATAGGAACAGCCTTCAGGTGGTAAGTAGAAATCCACTATCTCAGGAAATTGCTTTTGCAAAATAGGCACAAACACTTCGTTTAGCGCCACCCCTAAAATAGCCGGCTCGTCTGGCGGACGACCGGTATAAGTTGAATGATAAATAGGGTCTTTACGGTGAGTAATATGGGTAACGGTAAACA
Source organism: Alteromonas mediterranea DE (assembly GCF_000020585.3). NCBI lineage: Bacteria > Pseudomonadati > Pseudomonadota > Gammaproteobacteria > Alteromonadales > Alteromonadaceae > Alteromonas > Alteromonas mediterranea. The sequence goes on along the minus strand of NC_011138.3, from coordinate 3,949,774 downwards.
CAGGGAAGTCGTCGACTTCATTGTAATACCCAGTGTGATCGCCGTAAGGGCCTTCCGGTGCGGTTTCATCTTGCGCGATATAACCTTCAAGCACAATCTCTGCGCTGGCAGGTACCTGCAAATCGTTACTGATAGACTTAACCACTTCGGTTTTATCACCGCGAAGTAAGCCTGCAAAAGCATATTCTGAAAGCGTATCCGGTACAGGAGTAACCGCACCTAAAATGGTGGCTGGATCTGCACCGAGCGCCACAGACACAGGGTAGGGTTCGCCCGGATGGGTTTGACACCACTCGCGAAAATCAAGGGCGCCGCCGCGGTGTGATAGCCAGCGCATAATAAGTTTGTTTTTGCCAATCACCTGCTGACGGTAAATACCCAAATTCTGGCGTTTTTTGTGTGGCCCTTTCGTAACGCTTAACCCCCAGGTTACCAAAGGCGCGGCATCACCGGGCCAGCAGCGCTGCACAGGAATTTTTGACAAGTCTACATCGTCACCGGTAAGCACCACTTCCTGACACGGCGCTTTTTTTAGCACTTTAGCAGGCATATTCAGTACCTGCTTAAATACCGGCAGCTTTTCCCAGAGATCTTTAAGCCCTTTCGGCGGCTCAGGCTCTTTTAAGTAAGCCAGCAGCTTGCCAACTTCACGAAGGGCTTCTACCGATTCTTGCCCCATACCCATGGCGACACGCTCAGGCGTACCAAACAAGTTTGCCAGTACAGGCATATCGTGGTTTTTAGGGTTTTCAAACAACAGCGCAGGGCCACCAGCACGCAGCGTACGGTCGGCAATTTCCGTCATTTCAAGGTCGGTATCAATGGGCTGGCTAATGCGTACCAATTCACCTTTAGCTTCGAGCTGGCGAATAAAGTCGCGTAAATCTTTGTACTTCATCTGTTTGGCGTATCCACACACTTTATTTATGGCAAGAATATACTATTTAGCGTGAAAGTCCGATCAGTAAGCGACACGAATACAAGATTAAACGTTTTACAGACAAATTAATCTTTACAGAGGTGCTATTTAGGTGTGAGATAGCAAAGTGTTATAGAAATTAACAAACCCTTTCGCCTAAGGTGGTTACATGAGTTCATTCGATCAGGACATGCTAGACGAGCTAAATTTGTTATTGAAGTTTCCTACAGACAGTTTACTTCAGGGCCTAAAGATTCATCACGATGCTAGCCAAAGCATGGTAAACGCCGCGTCTCGACTTTATGCCAAGGGGCTTATAACTCAGCCCGATGGCGGCTATCTCACCGACTTGGGTATCGATCTTGCCGATCACGCTCGTCATATCCAATCGGCATTGTGCCCCAGGAAAAGTAGTCATTAATTAACACGTAACCTGCTGTTATATGGATATATAGGCGCCACGGAAAGTGCAGGGGTAAAAAACGTTGTAGCTGATAGCGCACAATTTTCGTAAAGAAAGGCATGTCTTAGTTAAGATAATCTATACTAAGCCGATAAGTTAACTAAGACAGTGCAATCAATATTTACTCCTTAGCTATGAAACGTATTCTATCTACCGCTTTATTTATCTGTGTTTCGGTAACGGGGTTCTCTGCTCACGCTCTTGAGGGGGAAACCGTAGAAGAGCTGCGTGCAGTTCAGCTATACAGCCAAGACGCGTTAATTGACATGATTAACGCTAATACGCATCTAGACAAGGTGGTGGCTGACAGGTGCCAGCTAGTACAAGATATTGAAGCGCGAGCAGACGTACTTAAAATTCCGGCGTACCAATTTTTATGGGGCGACATGTTGGCTTGGGGTGTGTGTGTTGATGCGGCGCCGTCGCGAGGCATTGGTTATATGGAAGATGCTGCGAACCAAGGTTTGCCCGCCGCCCTTGAACAACTGGGGCGTTATTACGCAAAAGGCACGTTGGTACAACAAGATAAGTCTCGCGCCGTGGTGTATTTACGCGAAGCCGCTGCACTTAAAAACCTAAAAGCGCAAATTCGATTGGTTGAGTTGTTTTTAGAAGGTTACGGTAGCCCCTACGATTACGAAGATGCGTATCACTGGCTTTATAACTCGGTCACAAACGATAAAAAACAGCATCAAAAAATTTCATCTTATCTAGCGCGTTTAGAAAAGCTAATGCACCCGAAAGCGGTGCGTCAAGCTAAGCGCCCAATGGATAGTTAGAGCTGTCACGCACCGTCCACTTGTTGTTATTGAGCCTAAAAGGTTATGCATAGCTATTGTGAACCCACGGAAAATACTGAGCAAAAACGTTCCGCAGGGTGAAGGGGTAGACACTATCGTTTTCGCCACCCGGTAAGCATAGGGCGAATAAGCTGAACATTCCCTAAGTACTGTACTAAAAACACTGCCGCAATATGCACTAAAACGCAGGCGTAAAGCACATCGGCCATAATGCTGTGTATCCATTCCAACGTGCTGTTGCCAAACATGGCGTCTATCTCTTCCATCATAAAGCCGGTAATGCCTAAACCTAAGAATAGAGTGAATACGGCAAATATCATTAGCCAACCGAAAGGGTTATGACCGTGCCTGGTGGGGATTTTCTTTTGCTGTAAATGGTGAAAGTGCTCGATAAAAGCCTTTTTACTCAAAGATACGCTGGCAAAACTAGCGTAAGGGATTTCTCCACTCTTATTCAGCGCCTTTTGTTGTTGAAGCGTGCCCCAAGCAAGTCGTAGTAGAATAAACGACACCCCAGCGTACCCTGCTATTTCATGATAAAGCCGGCCCGGCTCTACAATAAAGTAGTTGGTAATAAAAGCAGCAACAATACCCCAGTGACAAATGCGCACAACCCAATCCCAAATATAAATATCTGAAGGCGTGTCTTTTGTTGTACTCATAATATGGCTTACTCTGTTTAAAACAAAAAACGCTGCAGTATCCCTGCAGCGTTTTTATCAAGCATTAAAGCAAACGATGTGTTTGTCGTTTACTAAACTTAGTGTTTTTCTTCTTTAACAATGCTGCCATCAACTGGGTTGAAGTAAATTTCTACTTTGTTTTCTTCTTTATCAAAACCATAGATTTCGTAGCAGTTGCCGTCTGTTACTTTAAACTCATTAATTTTGTAGCCTTGCGCTAGCAGTTGCGCCTGAAACGCATCTTGATTTTGCCATTCAGCTTCAGGTGCAGTAGTACATTGCGTAGTGCCGTGCTCTGCACTACAAGCACTTAATAGGGTCGCAGCGCCAATAGCTGTAGCCATCATTAATTTTTTCATTGCAGTCTCCATTTCGCTTTTAGTTAAAAGTTATTTCTGTCCTACGTGGAATGAGTGTACTTAGTTTGCTCTTTGATTCAAAGGGGCGTTTTTTGTGATAACTTTTGTTGCGCATTAATTCCACAAAATTTATATAACCCGTTACTGCGTAACAACTGAATTTTGGTATAGAGCGAGGCAAGAAGTCGCTGTCACAAAATTGCCTCCAACTTGTCATGTATGGTTCATCGAACCGTCTCAAAAGCGCTCTACATTCTTTGGCTTTGATATATCTAAACAATAAGCAATGTCGCCAATCTGTCGGTGAAATGCTTATAAAAATACATAAAGCACCCAATAAGCACACGAAAGGAATGATTTGATGCGCCCTCTGTACCCACTATCTGTTTACCCACGCACTTTGCTAGCGACAACCATTGCTTTAGCACTATCGAGCGCGGCAATGGCACAAGAAGTAGCGCCTGATACAGCAAACGAGAATGACTACATAGAAGAAATTACCGTTACCGCGCAAATGCGCGAGCAGTCTGTTATGGATGTGCCAGTGACCATGGATGTCATTGGTAGCGAATTCTTAGAGCGCACCAATATCATGGAACTTGATGAGCTTTCTCGTATATTGCCAAACGTTCAAATTCAGGAGCAAGCGGTAAGCTTACCGTCGTTCAACATTCGCGGTGTAACCGACGATGTGTCATCGGTATCGGCGACGCCTCGCATCTCGGTATATCAAGATGGCTTTGATATCAGCAAGAAAACCGTAGCAAGTGTTGCACTTTACGATATTGCTCGCGTTGAAGTGTTAAAAGGCCCTCAGCCGACGCTTTTCGGTGTGGCGGCAGCAAACGGTGCGGTAAGCATTCACTCTAACCTTCCGACCTTTGAACAGGAAGGCAAAGTGCAGGTTGGCTATAACTCAGAGCAGGGCCAAGAACTTGAGTTTATGTATAACCAGCCTATTAACGACAACCACAGTTTTCGTATAGCTGGGCTTTATCGTGAAATGGACGGCATTGTAGAAAATAATGCCTGTAGCGCTGATTCTTACTATGGTAATGCAAACATGTATAACCATTTAGGTGAAGAGGTACCGTGCAATAGTGAAGACCTTCAAGGTGTATCGGTGCAAGCTCTTCGCGCAACCTGGCTTGCAAGCTATGATAAGTTAGAAATCATTGCGCGTGCAGCAATGGAGTACAACGACCAGCCGGGCATTGCCTTCAAATCAGGCTCTATCGCTCCCAATGGCGGAGATACTAGCCCTTTTACTGATGCCGAATTTAGCTTAGGCAGTGAACTAGGTATTGAACGAACGCTTCAAGCTTATGACTTAACCATTAACTACGATTTCAACCAAATGCTTAGCCTACACGCCGATGCCTACTATAAAGATGTAGAAGTAAGCGAAGGCTTTGACGCTGATGGTTCTGCTTTGCGTATTCAAGATGCCTACTTTGATAACGACGCCACGCTTAAAGGTGCGTCAATGCGTTTAGTGTATGACTCGGGTGATAAATTGGCCGCGTTTGTAGGTGCGTCTATTACTCAAGACGATTCTATTTTGCCCTATTATGTAATGGTCGACCCATTTGTACGTGGTACCTTCGATGCGGTAAAAGCACAGCTTGAGGCCACCTCAAACATTCCGCTGAACCAAAACATTGCAACCAATGCATCATTAGAAGAAATAGAAGCGCTGCGTGCTATGTTGGTATCACAGCTATTTAATGCCGACGGTTCACCTATTTCAAACCCTGCGCTACCGCCTATTTTCATACAAGGGCCGTTCATATTTGAAGCCGAGCTAGACATTGCCTCTTATGTCGCGGAAATATCTTACTTTGTTACCGACGATATCAATGTAACTGCCGGTGTACGTTACATTGATGAAACCCGCTATACCCGTAATACCTTTACTACCGCAGACGGCGCGTTTACTTTCGATGCCGAGCGCGACTTTGACGATACCTTGCCACGCTTTGCGGTAAGTTACGATGTGAACAATAACTGGAACTTGTATGCGAACTACGCCAAGGGCCGCCGTTCACCAGTGGTTGATGCTAATGCGGGTGGCGTTAATGTTACTAAACCTGAAATAGTAGACAGCTACGATCTGGGTGTTAAGTATCAAAGCGCAAACTTCCTGTTCTCGGGTGCCATTTTTACCTACGAGTACAGTGACTATCAGCAAAGCTTTACCGATGCAGAAACCTTGCAGTCGATTACTGTAACAGTGGGCGACTCGACCATGTCGGGCATCGAGGGTATGGCTACCTACAATTACAGCGACACGCTAACTTTAACCGCAAGCCTTGGTTTCTTAGACGCAGAATTTGCTAACGACACTGCCGATGGTTCGCCATTTGAATACGGCGGTAACAAGTTTCGTTTAGCACCTGAGGTAAGCGGTGCAATTAACATTAACAAAGTATTCAACATGAATAACTTCGACATTGATGTTAACTGGCTTACCAGTTTCCAGTCTGAGGTGTTCTTTGAAAGCAGTAATTACCCTGGTCTTTCTCAAGATACTTACTCACTGACTGATGTATCGGTGAAGCTGCTTCAAGACAACAGCAAGTTTGCCTATGAGTTTTACGTGAACAACCTGTTTGATAAAGAATTCTTGATTGATGCTGGTAATACGGGCGGTGGCTTGGGGATTCCGACCTTTGTTCGCGGCATGCCACGCATTGCTGGTGTGCGTGTTTATTACGCGTTCTAGAAGTAAAGAATAAGAGAGTACCTATTTCCGTCAATATGCCCCTATTTTGATGGGAATAGGACGTAATTTAAATTATATGGATTACAAGAAGGAGTATCAGAGACTCTGTTTTTAGTTGGTGCAATTTAACTATAATGTCTTTCACTCTGTCTTTGTTGATGAAAAGCGAAAGAAGACATTTAATGCTAGTGCAGTTACAATAAAGATTCTTTAAGAACCTCGGAGAATCTGCATGCCTTTAAAAGCTACCTCAGTGAGATTAGATGATGAAACACTTGCACGTGTAGGCGAAATGGCTAAGGCGATGGATAGACCTAGGGCGTGGCTGATGGCCGAAGCCATCAAGCAGTTTGTTGCTCGCGAAGAATGGTTTATCCAAGAGGTGGAAAAAGGAGTGAAAGCCGCTGATGAGGGACGTTTGACCGACCATACTGATGTCAAAGCTAAGTGGGAGGCTAAGCGTGCAGCTCAAATGGACTGATCTTGCAGGTACCGATTTAGAGAAAATTGAAGCTCATATTGCTCAAGAAAATAGCCCCTCTGTAGCTATTGACGTTGTCATGAATATTATTGATAGTTCGCACCTAGTCTTATCGGAACATCCTAGAGCGGGCCGTCATGGCCGATTGAAGAATACGCGTGAACTTGTGATTAATGGCCTGCCGTTTATCGTTATATATCGAGAAAACATCATTACAAATTGCATCGAAATACTACGTGTTCTTCATGATGCTCAGCAATGGCCCTGCGCAGATTAAAAACAAACTGTTTGTGGAAAGCACTAAGTTCATTGTGCGACTTGTAACATAGCGTTTGTGGTTTCTTCTTGTAAAAATAACGTGTATAGGCTCAAGCCTATACACGCTTATAAAATTGTAGAAAGCTATGCCTTAATCTCAAAGCTATGCGTGTTAACCACCTTTCCAGCCTTGGTCAAAATCGCATCCACATAGTGCCAGGTCGCTTTAGCTTCATCCTCGCTAACGGTCAATGTCATAAAGCCGCGCTGGTGAAGATTACAATACTGTAAATCATCAATAAGAAGGGGAAGGTCATCAGCAAGTGTTTCTGCCATTTCATCATCCATACTTAAATAATGTTCCATGCCGGGTGACGTCACCCCAGAGGTGGCAAGTTCAACACCCACTTCCGTTCCGTCTTTGAGGGTTAACTTATTGTGCCATGCATTATGAGTATCGCCTGCTAGAGCTATAACGGGTTTGCCGATGGATTTTAGCTGCATGAGAACCTGTTCCCGTTCAACGGGGTAGCCGTCCCATGCGTCTAAATTGTAGGGCATTACCGTATTGATAAGTGCAAGCTCTTGCTCACTGAGTGCTGCACCTTGCTTTTGTTTGCGTTTGATATTCGCAAGCCTATGTACATGAGCAGGTATTTCTTTACGCTCAACGCCGTTAAATATCGATACAGGGAAAAGCATGCGGCCTATTAATAGCTGTTGGCCTAACACCTGCCATTTTGCCTGACTTTGCTGCATAGATGAATGCAGCCAGTTGCGCTGGGTTTCACCTAAAAGCCCACGACTAGGATCACTGATATCTTTCATAAAGCCTGCTTGGTCAAAAGCTTTAGTTTCAGCGTCGCGATAGTTGGCGTATTCAAGCTGCTTATCCCGGGCTAAAACGCGGGTATCAAGCATGTATAAATCAAGCAGGTTGCCAAAGGTAAACTGACGGTAGATTTCTAAACGTTCAGTGCCAAATGGTGGGCGAATAGGCAGCCACTCATAATAGGCTTGCACTGCCGCAGCGCGACGTTCATAAAAATCACCTTCGTCTGCTTGGTGATTTTCCGCACCGTCTTTGTAAGTGTCGTTAGTAATTTCGTGATCATCCCAAACCACAATAAAAGGCTTGTTTTGATGCAGCGCAAGCAACCCTTCGTCGGTGCGATACAACGCGTAGCGGTTTCGGTAGTCGGTTAGCGTATATAGCTCGGTATCGTTATCTGGCGCATAGGTTCGGCCAATCTCTTTGGCATGTTCGGTGGCGTAACCCTTTCCATCGTACTCATATATGTAGTCGCCCAAATGCAGTACATAATCCATGTTGTCATCTTTGGCGGCTTCCATATAAGGCGTGAAAAAGCCGGCAGGGTAGTTCGAGCAAGAAAATATGCCGAATGTGACCTTAGAAACGTCTGCTTCCGGCAATGTGCGAGTTTCGCCAACAGGGCTCACATTATTCGCACTTCTGAAGCGATAAAAGTATTTGCTTGCAGGCTGAAGACCTGACACATCTACTTTTACGGTAAAGTCATGTGTCGCTTTAGCCTCAACGACTCCGCTACTTACCACGTCGGTAAATGCTGCATCGCTTGCCATTTCCCACAAAATATCGGCTTTAACTAAAGCCGAGCTTGATGTAGGAACCGCGCGAGTCCAAATGATCACTGCATCTTTTAACGGGTCGCCACTGGCCACGCCATGGGTAAATTCCGATTTAGTTTGAGGCTGACTGTTTGCTGACGTGCTAACTGTACACCCCGCTAGCCCAGTAGATACTGCCACGCTCGCACCCGCGAATGACGACAGCCTAATAAACGTTCTTCTATCCATATGCCTGCTCTTTATAAAGTTGGTAGGGTAAATAGTGTATTAATTGTTTTGTTGAACGCTCATACAACAAAAATGAAAACCCATTTTTATACTGATTGTTTGTGACATCGAGATGTCAGGCTGAACTGAATCGATAACTGGACGTTAGATTGAAGTTTACACAACCCTGTTCGATTAAAATATAAACATATTTTTGAGGTGAGATTACCTCTGTGGTAATCTTCTATGGGTGGTTAGATGGCAATTGTAAGCTTCCTACATCAAAAGCTACTTTTAATGTGGCTATCTGATTACGATGAATGGCTTGTGTTAGCATATCGTCATGAAGTCTGGAATGCGTTGTTTGATTTAGACGCTGCATCACAAATATCTGATTTGCTAGATATCGGTGCAGTACGATCCGAAGAAAGCGAACTTTGGTACGTGACTATTACAGTTAATAGCGTAGAGCCTTGTGGAGCGGTAACTTGCTATTTCAACGATGGTGACTGTTTCAGTCTGGATTATAGAGAGTACAACCCATGAGACAAAGTATGCACATAGGCATTGAATCTAAAGGTGATAGGGGCTGCGCATTAATTGAAGCAGGAGAGCGAGCATCACGGCCCGAGCATCTTAAGAGGCCCCATCCGGGCGAAGTATTTAAACGCAGATGCATGGCAAAGTCACCCTTGAAGCAATCAGAGGTTGCGCAATGCTTAGAAGTCTCGACTAAACATTTATCGCGATTTGTTAACGGGCATTCTAATTTAACTGTCGAGTTCGCGCGCAAGCTTGAAGCGGTAAGCGGTAAGCGGTATAAGTGCCAAGGCTTGGATGCATTATCAGGTTGCCTACGACTTGTATCGAACCGCAAAAAGTAAACCCAGCTTAAAACCAATATACTAGCGGGTGTTTCAACTTTTATACTGTGTATGTATAACTTACGTGAGCTTGCGCCCTTTAACCTTATTAGCTTATAGACATTGAAGAAAAGATATTGCCTAGCACGGTAATAACTTCGCTTGCATTACAATAAACCGCAAAATTCAGCACGCCTTAATTACTCCCAATGTTTTACCGTAAATACTGTTATACTGTGCAGCAAATAACCACATGAACCAAATTTGGTAAGTGTGTCTAACAATCTATGAATCAAAATTTCTTGTACGTATTTTTTAAGGCGTACCACAATAAAAAAGTCTTGAACAAATAAAGTAAGCTTTAGGAGCACGTTAGTTGAGATGTCAGACGACGAGTTGTTTGAATATTAACTAGCAGAGCAACGCCCGTCAGCGGCAGGTTAAGGCTTACTGAGTAAACAAAATAAAAGGTAATTTATAAATACATGAGTGACGATCCGCATTATCAGCGCGAGAAAGAGAAGTACGACAACCCGGTAGCAAGCCGCGAATATTTAATGAGTTTACTAAAAGAACACGACAAGCCTTTGTCGTTTCTTGATATTTGTAACTTGGTGAACGCGTTCGACGAAGAAGCCCGAATAGGTATACAGCGCCGCTTACGCGCCATGGAGCGCGAAGGGCAAGTACAGTTCACCAAACAGAAAAAATACATACTTCAAAACCGTGATGAAATCATAAAAGGCCGCATTATTGGCCACCGAGATGGTTACGGCTTTCTGCGTCCTGAAGATAAAAGTGGTGACTTATTTATCAGTGCTGGGCAAATGAATTTGTTTTTACACGATGACGTGGTTGAAGCGCGCATTAGCGGCACCGACCGTCGCGGTAGAAAAGAAGCCTTTATTACCCAAGTTATTGAGCCAAGAAGCGAGCCAATAGTCGGGCGCTATTTCGTAGAGCAAGGTTTTGGCATGGTTGTGCCAGATGATAGCCGCCTTCAGCATGAAATTGTTATTCCACCAGAAAGTACCAACGGTGCGCGCATGGGGCAGGTGGTTGTAGTAGAACTCTCCCAACGCCCCCGCCGTAAAATGAACCCCGTGGGAAAAATTGTTGAAGTACTCGGTGAGCATATGGCGCCAGGTATGGAAATAGAAATGGCACTTCGCACGTTTGACATTCCGCACCAGTGGCCAAATGGCGTAACCAAACAAGTGGAAAAGCTTACCGATCAGGTGCCCGATGAAGCCAAAGAAGGCCGCATCGACTTGCGCCAACTTCCCCTTGTTACCATTGATGGTGAAGACGCCCGCGACTTCGATGACGCAGTATATTGTGAACCGCTAGACGATGGCGGCTGGCAGCTCTGGGTAGCCATTGCGGATGTAAGCCATTACGTAAGAACGGGCTCTGCCCTTGATGATGAAGCGCAACAGCGCGGAAACTCAGTGTATTTCCCCGACCAAGTTATCCCTATGTTACCTGAGGTGTTGTCGAATGGACTGTGTTCACTGAACCCTGAAGTCGACCGGCTTTGTATGGTGTGTGAAATGACGATCAGCGCCCAAGGGAAGCTAGAAGAGTTTCAGTTCTATGAAGCAGTGATGAACTCTCATGCCCGTCTTACCTACAACAAGGTGTGGGGCATATTACAAGGCGACAAAGAGCTACATCAGCGTTACGAGCCTCATGTCCCACACCTTCGCAATTTGCATGATCTTTATCGCGCGCTTAAAAAAGCCCGAGCCAAACGCGGGGCTATTGAGTTTGAAACCCAAGAAGTGAAGTTTGTATTCAATGCCCAGCGCAAGATTGAAAATATTGTGCCGCTGGTGCGTAACGACGCGCACAAGCTTATTGAAGAGTGCATGATCATGGCAAACGTGAGTGCGGCTCTTACGCTTGAAAAGCATGAGGCGCCAGCGCTATATCGTGTGCACGACAAACCAGACGCCGACAGGCTTACCGCTTTTACCAGCTACTTAAGTGAAATTGGTATCCCTCATGCCATTGTAGAAGATGCCGAGCCAGCCGCATTTACCGACGTGGTGCTTAAAACCCGTGGTCGAGTAGACGAAGAGCTTATTCAAACCATGCTGCTACGCTCGATGAAACAAGCGGTTTACGATGGCGAAAACGTAGGGCACTTTGGCTTGGCGTTAGAAGCTTACGCGCACTTTACATCACCTATCCGTCGTTACCCTGATTTAGTGGTACACCGTGCATTAAAAGGCATTATTGCTAAACAGCAGGGTAAAAAAGCGGTAAGCGGTGCTAAAAACTACACAGTAGAGGAAATTGAGCAGCTTGGTGAACAGTGTTCAATGACAGAACGCCGCGCTGATGATGCTACCCGCGATGTGGCCGACTGGCTCAAGTGCGAGTTTATGTTAGATCACGTAGGTGACACTTTTGAAGGGGTAGTCAGCTCGGTCACTAATTTCGGTTTATTCATTCGCTTAACGGAATACCATATCGACGGGTTAGTGCATATTACGTCACTCGATGACGACTATTATCACTATGATGATGTGAAACAAGCGTTGGTAGGTGAGTCGGGCCATCGTCAGTTCAGACTGGGCGACACAGTCGAGGTAACCGTTGCGGCAGTAAACCTTGATGAAAGAAAGATTGATTTATTACTCGATAAGTCTATGCTGCGCAGCACTAAAGGTAAGAAGGTAAAAGTGAAGACAGTTAAAAAGTCTTCAGACAAACCTACTCGCTTTGATAATAAACCCCGCTCTGGTAAAGACTCCCGTTCTGATAAGAAGGGGAGCAAAGGCAAAGGTGGTTCAAATTCGCCCAGTCGTAGCGGTGGAAAGTCGTCAAGTCGCGGTAGCGCAAAAAGTAGCAACAGCGGCAAAACATTGTCATTGAATAAAAGAGGTAAGCGTTAAATGGCGCAGCAAGAATGGTTATACGGTTTACATGCTATGCAGTCGGTACTCGAAAAAGAGCCAGAGCGTGTAATGGAAGTGTGGGTTTTAAAAGGTCGGAACGATGACCGCTTGACCAACATTGTTAACCAAGCCCGCCGTTTTGGTATCTCTGTTCAGTTTAGCCAGCGCAAAGCGCTAGATGACAAAGTAAGCGGTGAGCAACACCAAGGCGTGGTAGCAAGAGCGAAACCAGCCCGCGTGCTAGATGAAGCTGACTTAGACAAAATTTTAGAAAGCGAAGCGCAGCCTTTAATCTTGGTACTAGACGGTGTTACCGACCCGCATAATCTAGGTGCGTGCCTGCGTACTGCAGATGGAGCAGGGGTGCACGCGGTAGTAGTACCGAAAGATAAATCAGCAAGTCTAAACGGCACAGTAAGAAAAGTGGCCTGTGGTGCAGCTGAAGTGGTTCCACTTATTCAAATCACGAACCTGGCCAGAACCTTGAAGCACCTTCAAGATAAGGGGCTATGGATTGTGGGCACAGCGGGTGAGACCGACAAAACCTTGTACGATGTAGACTTAAAAGGCTCGACTGCGCTTGTTATGGGGGCAGAAGGTAAAGGTATGCGTCGATTAACAAAAGAAACCTGCGACGAACTGGTTAAGTTGCCTATGGCAGGCAGCGTAACAAGCCTTAATGTGTCGGTAGCAACAGGCGTTTGCCTATACGAGATAGTGAGACAGCGTGGTTTGTAATGCTCCCTAAGCGTTTGAACGCGACGCGAGAGCTTCCAAAACAAGAAATGTTAAAGGCACGCAGAAAGATTGTTGAGCGCCTTTTTTCTTTTTAGAATATTTACTTAATCTATGCAAACTGTGCTTGGTTGTCTGAAATAGCACTTTTGGTTGCGTCAACCGTTGCATATGGTTGCCAAGCAATAAGTTAGTAGCAATCCGTTGCTATCACGAGTATTTATATTAAAAAATAGGGTTGTTTAGTAGTTCTGTCGCTTTTTCTTGAGCTCTAAGCCAAGCGACGGTTTTCTTGCATCGCCATGACACGGCTTCTTCAATTAACGGCAGTAGCTGGGTTAATGTAGGCTGATTAAAAATAGGCTCATGGTGAGCAATTCTATTGCGTTGCTTCCTGATTATGTCGCAACCGTTTTTCAGTGTGTTTCGAATGGTAGATACTGTATTTTCCGTTGAGTTGGGAAAGACTTGTTTGATAAAAGGCTTCCAAATACGCCCCTCATGTCTTTTTGCCAGCATGTTTTCATACCAACTCAGTTTCAGCTCTGGCAAAAGTTTACCTACACCTTGATAATCTTGAGTTAGTCGTACTAAGTCTTGCTTGTCTTTGTAGGGCAATGAATTTTGGAATACGACGTTTGTTGGCCAGTCATTGCCGTAGCGCATTGATATAGCCTCAGAAACCGCATTCCTTAAAACGACTTCATATATGTGAAGCGGGAAGAACATCACGGAAGAAAGCTGTGCGTTCCATTCGTAGAGCTTAAGAGTTGTAGCAGTGCAGTCATTTCCTATTTTTTTTACTACCGCATTTCTAAACGTTGTTAATCGGCTCAGAGACAACGTATTTTCTATAGACTGGTACGGCACAAATCATTCCCTTTAATTAACCATTTGACAATTGGTGTTCGATTACTTACGATCTCAAACGAGAGCTTTGGATATCCCTGCTTAAGCAGCCCACCAAAGACATAAGACTCGAACGAGCCTACGCTTATAGCGTGGGCTTTTTCATTTATAAATTAGCATATTATCTTTTAAGTAGTGATCTTTTTTACACCGCCATTGCATTGCCGCTGGGTGATAAGTATCTAAACCTCATGCCCGAGCGCACAGCAACTTCCTCTCGTCAACGCCAAACTAAATAAAATATCTACTAACCAGTCTTGAAATATTGCATTGCTTAATGGCTCAGCCAATTAAATAAAACCAGACCAAGAAATCTACAAATCACTGCTGGATTCGTTTAATAAAAAAAGCTAAACAGGTGATTAATATTTTGTTACATTTCAAATTGTAAAATAAATGTTAATTATGAATTTTTATTCCTAACATGAATGTGCTCATAGCGCACAGCTATGGCGGCTTGCATCGTAATTGTTGGTGTTTCAACGTATCGTAAAAGGTATGAAAAATACTCATCAAGGTTGAGGTTATATACTCAACTCATTGATTAGCCGCCTAATATGAGCTCAGTAGATTCGCGAGGTATTACTCGCTATCTACACACCTGACAAACGGGTAGGTCGTTGCAACGCAGTTGCGTCGGTTGTCATGGATGAGCTTTTCGTATGAGGTAATGGTTATACCTGTATGTCATTTAATAACAAATAGCTTCAAAAGCACGGGACAAAAAAGTGCTGAAGTTAATAAGACAGATAAAACAGGAAATAAATTTTGAACTCAAAGTTTAATAAGAAACACACATGTCTAACTGCAGCTGCACTAGCTGTATCACTTGGCTTAATGGGTAATTCTGCAATGGCTGCCGGCGAAGGGCTGGTAAAAGTGAAAGAAAAACCTCAATCTTTGAAGCAAGCAATAGGCAAACGTCTAACGGTTGACCGTTTGGTAACTACCGAACAACAGCGCTACATCATTAAGTTCAAAGACGAAATGGTAAGCGAAACGGTTGAGGTGAGTGCATTAAAAGGTAAAGGTCAAATCTCAAGTGCCAAAGTAAAAGGTAAAAAGCCTTTCGATATCGCATCTGCAAAGTCAGAGGTTCGCAAAGCCGGCGGCGCTATCAAAAAAGAGCTTAAAAAGCACAAAATGGTAGCGGCGACCATGAGTAAGTCGGCGCTCAACAAGCTTCGCAACAATCCTAACGTAGAAAGTATTGAGGTTGACGTACGTCGTAAGCCTATGGCGCAAACTACGCCTTACGGCTACACCATGGTACAGGCAAACCAGTTCGGCCAGTCAGATACCACGGCGCGCAAAGTATGTATTATCGATACTGGCTATAATCTAGGTCACCCAGACCTTCCGGGCACAAACGATGGTGTAACAGGTCAGGCAAACAATAGTGCCGTAGGTAACTGGTACAACGATGGTAACGGTCACGGTACCCACGTAGCGGGCACCATTGCAGCATACGATAATAACGAAGGTGTGGTAGGTGTATACCCGGGTGTTAACATGCACATCGTTAAGATTTTTAACGATAATGGTCAGTGGACCTATGCCTCTGACCTTATCGATGCCATTACCCAGTGTCAGGATGCAGGCTCAAATGTGGTTAACATGAGCTTAGGTGGCGGCAGCTCTTCAACCACCGAGCGCAATGCAATGCAAAGCTTTACCGATGCAGGCATGTTGCTAGTGGCTGCGGCGGGTAACGACGGCAATAGTGCAAAATCATACCCAGCGTCTTACGATGCAGTTATGTCGGTAGCGGCGGTAGACTCAAATGAAAATCGTGCAAGCTACAGCCAATATAACGACCAAGTGGAAATTGCGGCACCGGGCAGTGCGGTCCAGTCGACATACCCTACTAACACCTATGCTTCTTTAAGCGGTACATCAATGGCAACGCCACACGTAGCTGGTGGTGCAGCACTAGTATGGAGCTACTTCCCGCAGTGTTCAAACAACCAAATTCGTAGTGCACTTAATGCAACGGCAGAAGATAAAGGCAGTGCGGGTCGTGATAACTTCTACGGTTATGGCTTAATGCAGCTTGCTGATGCCTACAACTACCTTAACACCAACGGTTGTGCCGGTGGCGGTACTGGTGGCGGTGGCGGCTCTGAGCCTGGCGTAGAACCAGTATCAGGTCAGCTAACCGGCCTTTCAGGTACGCGCAGAAACTGGGACCGCTACACTTGGACGATTCCTGAAGGTGTAACGCAGATGACTATTCGTACCTCTGGTGGTTCAGGCGATGCCGATCTATACGTGAAGTTTGGCTCACAGCCAGAAACGAATAGCTATGATTGTCGTCCTTATCAAAATGGCAACAGCGAAGTATGTACATTCGACGCGCCAGCGTCAGGCACATGGCACATTGGTATTCGCGCTTATTCGTCATACAGCGGTGTGACACTATCATACTCATATGAGTAAGTAATCCCGTCTCCCTAAGACACAGTTAAAGCCTGCTTATGCAGGCTTTTTTTCGCCCCGTCTAAATTACGAATACAACCTTTTTATGCATCAAATTGTAAAGCTTTGATAAAGAATGGTCAGCTTTGCAAAGATAGTGTAAAGCCCCGAACTAACCCCTTCTAACTTAGCCATATCATTGTATTGTGCGTGCCCTGTAAAGCACTCCCAACGTGTGCCTATTTGCTTAAACGCAGGCGTTTATCCAACAAAAGAACAATTTCTAAGGACATTCAATTTATGCAATTGACCTCTCAATCTTTGCTTAGTGGGACTGGGTTCCGCGCAGTAGCAATAGGACTTGTAGCACTGCTTGGGCTCACCGCATGTGGTGGCTCTGACAGCAGCAGTTCAGATTACTCCTACGCTTACATTCAGTTTTACAATGCCTCGCCAAATGGTGCTAACGTAGAAATGCGTGAAGTTGATGGCGATAGCTTCGGCTCGGCCCAGTTTGGTGATACAACGTCTATGTTTTCAATGGATGATGGTGAGCTAGAACTAGAATTCATACGCACCGACTCTGATGATCAAGAAGTGTATATTGATGAGATTACCGTAGACCTCGAAGTAGGCCACAAAACCATTGTGGTGATGAGCGGTGATTTTAATGCCCCTACTTTCAACGTTTACTCGTATGAGCGCGAAACAATGGAAGATCACTTCCGACTATTTGCGCTTTCAGTTGCGGTGGATGACTCATCCTATGATTTTTATATGAGTGAGTCGGGCGACCCGTTTGAAGCAGCCAACTTCTTAGGCACAGTAACAACAGGCGATATGACCGAGTTAAACTACTGGGATGCAGACGATGACAGCGACTATTTCGATGAAGGCGAGTACACCATTTATCTTACAGAGCTAGGTAGCGACGAGGTTGTATTTGAATCGCAAACCCTAGACTTTGTATACGAAACCGAATACGTAATGAGCCTTCGCGATGTAAGTGGAGCAATTCAAGAAGGGTTAGTGGTAGACACTATTCTTAACTCTTCTACCGTTACTGCACTTACAGATGTTGAGGCCGATTCGCAGTATCGTATTTATAACTCAACCAACCTAGATGCTGAGCTTAGCGTTACCTTTGGCGGCAATACCGATGAAGAAGATGTAAGCTTTACCCTTGCCGCAGGCGAGTTATCGGAGTTCAGCGCTATTCGCTATGGTGACTACCGCGTAACAGTTACTGATCCATCAGGCGCGGTTACTGCGCTTAGCAATAAACTTATCACCCTTAATCAAGGCGAAAGTAAAGCGGTGCTAATTTACAACACTAACAATGTATTAGGGGCGGCAACCTTCGTGGAAAGTGGCTTACCTCAGGCGTACGATAAAACCGTAAACTTTATCAACCTTGTGAGCGATTTTGATGACGTCGATTTTTATTTAGTAAGAAACGACGAAACCATAGATACCGCTGAATACGATGTGCAAAACCTCGAGTTCGCCGAGAGCACAAGTGAAGTGCTTCCCTCTGACTATTATGAAGTGATTGCGGTTTACGAAGACGATAATGAAGAGCAAGTGTTACTTGATAGAACAGCACTGTTCGGTTTTACCGAAGAAGAGAACTACATCGTAACCGTAGAGCCAGCAGATACGCCTACGGGATATGAAATTAACGTGCTTTATTAATAGATTAGTTTATTTATTATACTAATTGATAAGGGCGAAAACTTTCATCTCCAGAAATCTTTCGTAAATTTAAAAGGTCAGTGTTAACGCACTGGCCTTTTTTATTGCAGTCCGGGAAGGCATTATTCCTCATGAGTATCATAAAAGAACTACAAACAATATCTAATGACCATTCATTGTCGTTAGATAAAAAACTCGAGAGCTTGCTGCGCATGGGCACGGAAATTCTCGGGTTAGAAACAGGGATTGTAAGTAATATACGCGGCGAACAATACAGCGTGCTTAGCGTGGTAACACCAGAAAACAACATTCAGGTAGATTCTCTTTTCAGCTTAACTGAAACCTACTGTGCTGATGTTGTAAAATCGAATTCATTCATTGCTTATCATAATATTGATGTCTCGCCGGGTGCTTCCCACCCTTGTTTCGAAAAATACACGCTTAAAAGTTATTTGGCGTCGCCTATTTATGTTTCTGGTGCGTTTTTCGGCACGGTTAACTTCTCTTCGCTTGACCCAAGGGAAGCACCTTTTTCCAATTTAGAGCTAGACTATTTGCTGTTGCTTGCATCATGGGTTGGAAACGAACTTGAAAGGCAGCAGGCTCTCAATAATCTTAATGCACAAAAAGCGGTGCTGACAGAGCGAAACTCATTACTCAATCAAGTAGCGAACCTAGCGGGCGTTGGCACGTGGGAACTTAATGTAGAAACACGGGCGATAACCTGGTCTGGCGCGCTAAGACGTATGCTGCACGTTCATGGTGATAAAATTCTGAAGCCCGAAGATATCACCAAATTCATTGTAGACGATACACAGCGCAAGATTTACTTAGAGCAATTCACACAAATGATGAAGTCTGACGAAGACTTTGCGTACGAATTAGAGGTGCGCACAGACACTGGCGAAACCCGCTGGTTAGAGAGTCGAGCTCATCCCGGTATTTGAAGGGGGGCGCTGCGTTAAAGTAATAGGTGCCACCCTTGATGTCACGCAAATGCATCTAGATAAAGCAGAGTTGCAGCACAAAACCAATATGGCGGAAAGCGCCTTAAAGGCTCGTAGTGAATTTTTAGCTAATATGAGCCATGAAATAAGAACGCCCATTCACGGTGTGCAGGGGATGCTGGAAGCCTTGTTGAGCTCATCGTTGAACTCTAAGCAACACGAGCTTGCGTCTATTGCCATGCAAAGCGCTGATGCGCTTCTAGGTATTGTTAACGACATATTGGACTTCTCTAAAATAGATTCAGGAAATATTTCATTTGAAGAAGCACCTACTAATTTAGCGGAGGTGATTGAAGAGCAGGTTCCTATGTTTTCGCGATTGGCGAAAGAAAAAGGCCTTGAACTCATTATCAGTACTACTGCGCTCAATAGTAAAACCTTTATTGCAGACAAACTGCGTATAGGTCAGATCCTTATCAACTTGCTCAATAATGCAATAAAGTTTACCAAGGAAGGAAAAATCACCGTCGATACCAAATGCACCCGTTATGGAAAAGGTCGATACCGAGTTAAGTTAATTGTGACAGATTCAGGCATTGGCATTAGCGAGCAGCAGCAAAAAATTATCTTTTCCCCCTTTATGCAAGCTGAAAACTCTATGCAAAGACGCTACGGCGGTACAGGCTTGGGGCTTACTATCGTTAAGCAGATTGTTGAGCATTACGGCGGAAAAATAGAGGTGTCGAGTAATATTGGCATTGGTGCGCGGTTTACAGTGACATTAACGCTTGATGACGCGAACGCAGGTGCTATTGCTGAAAAAGCATGTGGGCATGATTACTCGTATACGCCTACACGACAAGAATTAAGCACGTTAAAAGCCCTAGTTGTGGAAGATAACGAAATCAATCAGCTCGTGATTAAAGAGCAGCTTAGGGAAGTGGGGCTGCCCAGTGAGGTCGCAGTTAATGGTGTAGAGGCCGTGGATAAAGTAAAACATTCACTGGCCGAGAAAACGCCCTACGCAATGATTTTTATGGACTGCCATATGCCGGTGATGGGCGGGCTAGAAGCGACACAAAAAATTCGTGCCTTGGGTAAACAAACTAAAGACGTGCCGATAATTGCTTTAACCGCAAATGTATTAACCGGCGATAAAGAAAAATGCTTGAAAAGTGGTATGAATGACTTCATACCTAAGCCTGTTGGTGTAAGTCGGTTGAAAGAGTGCGTTTTCAGGCATTTGAGTAAGCAATTACAAGGTCGTACAACCGTATTAAAAGATCCTGCTTGATAACCTATGACGTGGTTATCAGCCCCGGCTTTTAGTCGGGGCTTTTTTATTGCTCACATAGTTTAAAAATAATTCAATTTACCGCTATCACTTCCCAAAGTTTTCTGTTATTATTTCGCGCCCTTTTTATGGGGGTATGTACATAAAAGCAACGATATCCAGTTGTTTTTAGCAGCACTAACGACTCGGGAGAGTCTTAATTTAAGAGCGGAGCACTAACATGATCCAAATGCAAACTAACCTGGACGTTGCAGACAACAGCGGCGCTCGCAGGGTTCAGTGTATTAAGGTTCTTGGTGGCTCGCATCGCCGTTATGCAGGTATCGGTGACATCATCAAAGTTACTGTTAAGGAAGCAATTCCTCGCGGTAAAGTTAAAAAAGGTGACGTACTGAACGCAGTGGTGGTGCGTACTAGAAAAGGCGTTCGTCGTGCAGATGGTTCTACCATCCGTTTTGACGGTAACGCGGCTGTTATGCTTAATGCTAACAAGCAACCAATTGGTACGCGTATCTTTGGCCCGGTTACCCGTGAGTTGAGAAGTGAAAACTTCATGAAAATCATCTCATTGGCCCCAGAGGTACTATAAGGAGTCACGATAATGGCTAATAAAATTCGTCGTGATGATGAAGTAGTCGTATTAGCGGGTAAAGACAAAGGCAAGCAAGGCAAAGTTCTTCGCGTGCTTATTGCTGATAACCGTGTAATTGTAGAAGGCGTTAATCTCGTCAAGAAGCACACTAAGCCAAACCCACAACTGGGCGTAGCTGGTGGCATTGTTGAGAAAGAAGCTTCTATTCACGTTTCTAATGTTGCGATTGTTAACCCGGCAACGGGCAAAGCAGATCGCGTTGGTTTCCGTTTCGAAGATGAGAAGAAAGTACGTTTCTTCAAGTCTAACGGCGAACTTGTTTAATTATATTGGAGAGTACGATGGCGAAACTGCATGATTTCTATAAAGAAACAGTAGTAGCTGAACTTGCTAAGCAGTTCGGATACAAAAGCGTCATGCAAGTCCCTCGGATTGAAAAAATCACTCTAAACATGGGTTTAGGTGAAGCAGTTGCTGACAAAAAGGTACTTGAGAATGCTCAAGCTGACATGACGGCTATCGCCGGTCAGAAGCCTGTAGTCACAGTTGCAAGAAAATCAGTAGCGGGTTTTAAAATCCGTGAAGGTTATCCGATTGGCTGTAAAGTAACCCTACGCGGCGAGCGTATGTGGGAGTTCCTTGAGCGTTTGATTTCAATCGCTATTCCACGTGTTCGCGATTTCCGTGGTTTGAATCCTAAATCATTCGACGGACGTGGTAACTACAGCATGGGCGTGCGTGAGCAAATCATTTTCCCTGAAATCGATTTCGATAAAGTGGATAAGGTTCGCGGTATGGATATTACTATCACTACCAGTGCGAATACTAATGACGAAGCACGTGCTCTGCTGGACGCGTTTAACTTCCCATTCAAAAAGTAGGGGTGTAGGGTTATGGCAAAAGAATCAATGAAGGCACGCGAAGCTAAGCGTACTAAGCTAGTAGCTAAGTACGCTGAGAAGCGCGCCGCACTTAAAGCGATTATCAGCGATGTTAACGTTTCTGAAGAAGAGCGTTGGGACGCTGTTCTGAAGCTACAACAACTGCCACGTGACTCTAGTTCTTCACGTCAACGTAACCGTTGCCGTGTAACTGGTCGTCCACATGGTTACCTACGCAAATTCGGTCTTAGCCGTATTAAGCTTCGCGAAGCAGCGATGCGCGGTGAAGTCCCTGGCCTTAAGAAAGCCAGCTGGTAAGGAGTAGCTGATAATGAGCATGCAAGATCCTATCGCGGATATGTTTACCCGCATCCGTAACGGCCAGATGGCACAGAAAGTTTCTGTGACTATGCCTTCTTCAAAACTTCGCGTTGCAATTTGTGAAGTATTGAAAGCAGAAGGTTATATCACTGACTTCGCTGCTTCTGGTGACGTTAAGCCTGTTTTAGAAGTTACGCTTAAGTACTTCGAAGGCAAGCAAGTAATTGACACTATCGAACGTGTAAGCCGTCCTGGTCTGCGCATCTATAAGAAAAAAGATGAGCTTCCAAAGGTTATGGGTGGTTTAGGCGTAGCTATCGTGTCGACTTCTAAAGGTGTGATGACTGACCGTGCAGCGCGTAACGCTGGCATGGGCGGTGAGATCATCGGTTATGTAGCATAACGGAGGAGTTGAAATGTCACGTATAGCAAAAGCCCCAGTAGACGTTGTATCAGGTGTAGAAGTTTCTATCTCTGGTCAAGAAGTTACTGTAAAAGGTAGTAAAGGCACTTTGACCCGCGTATTTAACGACGCTGTAGAAGTTGCACAGGAAGAGAACCAACTTAAAGCACTTCCACGTGAAGGTTTTGCTGATAGCTGGGCACAGGCTGGTACTGTTCGCTCTATCCTAAATGCAATGGTTCAAGGTGTTTCACAAGGTTTCGAGAAAAAACTTACGCTTCTAGGTGTTGGTTACCGTGCACAAGCACAAGGTAGCAAACTTAACCTTACGCTAGGTTTCTCTCATCCTGTAGTATACGAAATGCCTGAAGGCATTACGGTTGAAACTCCTAGCCAAACTGAAATCGTCGTGAAAGGCGCCGATAAGCAGGTGGTTGGTCAGGTTGCGGCGAACATTCGCGGTTACCGTCCACCAGAGCCTTACAAAGGCAAAGGTGTACGTTATGCTGACGAAAACGTACGTCGTAAAGAAGCTAAGAAAAAGTAGGTGGGTGATACGATGGATAAGAAAACAGCTCGCATTCGTCGCGCAACTCGCGCACGAGCAAAAATTCGTGAACTGGCCGCGCATCGCTTGGTAGTAAACCGTACACCTCGCCACATCTACGCTCAGCTAATCGCACCATGCGGTTCTGAAGTGTTGGCAGCGGCTTCAACTGTTGAGAAAGATCTTGCAAAAGATCTTAAGTCTACAGGTAACGCTGAAGCAGCGACGGTAGTCGGTAAAGCAATCGCAGAGCGCGCGCTTGAGAAAGGCATTAAAACAGTGGCTTTCGATCGCAGTGGTTTCCAATACCACGGTCGCGTTAAAGCATTAGCTGATGCAGCTCGCGAAGCTGGTCTTCAGTTCTAGGAGTTTATAATGGCTAAACAAGACGTTCAAAATGGTGAATTTCTAGAGAAATTGATCGCTGTAAACCGCGTTTCTAAAGTGGTTAAAGGTGGTCGAATCTTTAGTTTCACTGCATTGACAGTAGTGGGTGACGGTAACGGTCGCGTTGGTTTTGGTTACGGTAAGGCACGTGAAGTACCTGCTGCAATCCAAAAAGCAATGGAAAAGGCACGTCGCAACATGGTTGACGTAGACCTTAACGGTCACACGTTACAGCACCCGATTAAAGGTCGTCACTCTGGCTCTAAAGTTTACATGCAACCAGCATCTGAAGGTACCGGTATTATTGCCGGTGGTGCGATGCGTGCAGTACTTGAAGTAGCTGGTGTACAAAACGTACTTTCAAAATGTTACGGCTCTACAAACCCAATCAACGTTGTACGTGCAACAATCAACGCGCTAACAGAAATGAATAGCCCGGCGAAAGTTGCTGCGAAGCGTGGATTGTCTGTAGAAGAAATTTTGGGGTAATCAGACATGGCAACGATTAAAGTAAAGCAAACTAAAAGTGCAATTGGCCGTCTGCCAAAGCACAAAGCTACGCTTAAAGGTTTAGGCCTTCGTAAAATCAACCATGTTCGTGAACTGGAAGATACCCCAGCCGTTCGTGGCATGATCAACCGTGTACATTACATGGTTGAGATAGTGGAGGAGTAAGACATGCGTTTAAATACAATTTCTCCAGCCGAAGGTTCAAAGCCTACTGGTAAGCGTTCTGGTCGTGGTATCGGCTCAGGTCTTGGTAAAACAGGTGGCGTAGGTCACAAAGGTCAAAAAAGCCGTTCAGGTGGCCGTGTTAAGCCAGGATTCGAAGGTGGTCAGATGCCTATCCAGCGTCGTCTTCCTAAGTTCGGTTTCACTTCACGCAAGAGCTTTGTTACTGATCAAGTAACTCTTGCTGAAATCGCGAAGGTTGATGGTGATACTGCGTCTCTTGAGACTTTAAAAGCAGCTGGACTTGTTAAGAAAGAAATCCAGTTCGTTAAAGTTGTAAAGAGCGGTGAAGTTTCACGCGCTGTTACAGTAAGCGGGTTAAAGGTTACTAAAGGCGCTAAAGAAGCGATTGAAGCTGCTGGCGGTAAAGTAGAGGAATAAGCTAGATGGCTAAACCAGGATTGGATTCAGGCGCTAAAAGCGGCTTGAGTGAGCTTAAGGCAAGATTGTTGTTCGTACTTGGTGCGATTGTTGTATTCAGACTAGGTTCTTACGTTCCTATCCCTGGCATCGATCCAGCGGTACTTGCTGACTTGTTCGAGCAACAAAAAGGCACCATTGTAGAAATGTTCAACATGTTCTCTGGTGGTGCGCTTGAGCGTGCATCCGTTCTGGCTTTGGGCATTATGCCATACATTACTGCATCCATTATCATGCAGTTGCTCTCGGTGGTTCACCCACCGATGGTGGAGCTTAAAAAAGAAGGCGAAGCAGGCCGTCGTAAAATTAGTCAGTACACGCGTTATCTAACGCTTGTATTGGCTATCTTCCAATCAATTGGAATTTCGACTGGTTTGCCTAACCTGATTAATGGATTGGTGATAAACCCTGGCTTCGGATTCTACTTTACGGCAGTAGTGAGCCTAGTCACAGGAACTATGTTCCTTATGTGGTTGGGTGAGCAAATTACCGAACGAGGTATTGGTAACGGTATCTCTATATTGATTTTTGCTGGTATTGTTGCCGGTCTGCCAACAGCGATAGGTCAGACTGCGGAACAAGCAAGGCAGGGCGACATTAACTTGTTGTTCCTACTGTTGATTGGCGCAATTGTTATCGCTCTTACATACCTAGTTGTATTTGTAGAGCGCGGACAGCGCAGAATTGTGGTAAACTACGCAAAACGTCAGCAAGGCCGTCAGGTTTTTGCTGCGCAAAGCACCCATTTACCGCTGAAAGTCAACATTGCTGGTGTAATTCCACCAATCTTTGCTTCTAGCATTATTCTGTTCCCGGGTACCATCGCAGGATGGTTCGGACAGAATGAATCAACAGCGTGGTTGCAAGATGTAGCGCTTATGCTATCTCCTGGTCAACCGCTGTACGTGATGTTATACGCAGCTGCGATTATCTTCTTCTGCTTCTTCTACACGGCGTTGGTTTTCAACCCGCGTGATACAGCAGATAACTTGAAGAAGTCTGGCGCGTTCATCCCAGGCATCCGCCCGGGTGAGCAAACGTCACGATACATTGACAAGGTAATGACTCGCCTTACACTGGCTGGCGCACTGTACATAACCTTTATTTGTTTAGTGCCTGAATTCATGCTAATTGCTTGGAATGTGCCGTTCTACTTCGGTGGTACGTCGCTTCTCATTATCGTAGTAGTTATCATGGACTTTATGGCACAAGTACAGACACATTTGATGTCTAGTCAATATGAGTCTGTGCTGAAGAAAGCTAACCTTAAAGGCTACGGCCGATAAGTTAGCCCCTTAATATTGATAGAAAGGGGAAAGATGTAATGAAAGTTCGTGCATCAGTAAAAAAGATTTGCCGTAACTGTAAAGTTATCAAGCGCAACGGTGTTGTGCGTGTAATTTGCAGTTCTGACCCAAAGCATAAGCAGCGTCAGGGCTAATCAAAGCGGTACAGAATATTTACAAAGCTAAGTAAGCAGAACCTGAATTATACTTGTCAGGTTCTGCTAGTTTTGTTTAAAAGTATTTTGAACCTAAATTTGCAATTTAGTCGACGGATAAGTATCCTATCGGGCTTTTTAGGTCGTCGACAAATAAACAAGAGGAGTGCTGTTAATGGCCCGTATCGCTGGCATTAACATTCCTGAGCACAAGCATGCTGTAATCGCTATCCAAGCGATCTATGGCGTTGGTCCCACACGTGCGAAAAGCATTTGTGCGGGTGCTGGTGTTGCAGAAAATACAAAAATCAAAGAGCTAGACGAAGCTACTATTGATAAGCTTCGTGACGAAGTGGCTAAATTCACCGTTGAAGGTGACTTACGCCGTGAAGTCTCTATGAGCATCAAACGTTTGATGGACCTGGGTTGCTTCCGTGGTATTCGCCACCGTCGTAGCTTGCCTCTACGTGGTCAGCGCACTAAAACTAATGCGCGTACCCGTAAAGGTCCTCGTAAGCCAATTAAGAAGTAAACGGGGAGTAAGTTATGGCTAAAGCACCAGCTCGTAGCACGCGTAAGCGCGCTAAACGTCAGGTTGCAGACGGAATGGCTCATATCCATGCGTCTTTCAACAACACAATTGTGACTATTACAGACCGTTCAGGCAATGCACTAGCATGGGCGACATCTGGTGGTTCTGGTTTCCGTGGTTCACGTAAATCTACCCCATTTGCTGCACAGGTAGCTGCTGAGCGTGCAGGTGTTGCTGCACAAGAATACGGTCTTAAGAACCTTGAAGTATTCGTTAAAGGTCCAGGTCCAGGCCGTGAGTCTGCGATCCGTGCTCTTAACGCTACAGGTTATAAGATCACAAACATTACCGATGTGACCCCTATTCCTCACAACGGTTGTCGTCCACCGAAAAAACGTCGCGTTTAATCGACGGACAGTTGGAGAAAGATCATGGCAAGATATTTGGGTCCAAAACTCAAACTTAGCCGTCGCGAAGGAACTGACCTGTTCCTAAAAAGCGGCGTTCGCGCAATCGATTCTAAATGTAAAATCGATACAGCGCCTGGTCAGCACGGTGCCCGTCGTGGCCGTCTGTCTGACTACGGTGTTCAGCTGCGTGAAAAACAAAAAGTTCGTCGTATGTACGGCGTACTGGAAAAGCAATTCCGCAACTACTATAAAGAAGCTGCACGTCTAAAAGGTAACACAGGTGAAAACTTGCTACAGCTTTTAGAACAGCGTCTTGATAACGTAGTTTACCGTATGGGTTTCGCTAGCACACGTGCTGAAGCACGTCAGCTAGTTAGCCACAAGGCGATCATGGTAAATGGTCAAGTTGTGAACATCCCATCGTTTAACGTTTCTGCCGAAGACGTGGTTTCTGTTCGTGAAAAAGCTAAGAAGCAAGCGCGTATCGTGGCTGCTTTGGAACTGGCTGACCAACGTGAGAAGCCAACCTGGATTGAAGTAGACAGCAGCAAAATGGAAGGCACTTTCAAGCGCGTTCCTGAAAGAACTGACCTGTCTGCGGAAATTAACGAACAGTTGATCGTCGAACTTTACTCTAAGTAAAGCTAACTAAAGAGGAAGCATTGTGGGTTCTGTGACTGAATTCCTAAAACCGAGATTAGTTGAGATCGAAAACGTTTCTCCTACTCGTGCCAAAGTAACTTTGGAACCACTAGAGCGCGGCTTTGGCCATACTCTAGGTAACGCCCTACGTCGTATTTTACTGTCATCTATGCCAGGATGTGCAGTTACCGAGGTAGAAATTGACGGCGTTCTTCACGAGTACAGCACCAAAGAAGGTGTTCAGGAAGACGTAATTGAAATCTTGCTAAATCTTAAAGGTTTAGCGGTTCGCCTTGAAGGTAAAACTGAGGCAACCCTAACTCTAGTGAAATCTGGCGCTGGCCCTGTTGTTGCTGGTGATATTCAGCATGATGGCGACGTAGAAATTACAAACCCTGACCACGTTATTTGTACTTTAACTGGCGAAGCTGAAATCAGCATGCGCATTAAAGTAGAAATGGGTCGCGGTTATGTACCAGCTTCTACCCGTCGCTCCTCTGAAGAAGATGATCGTCCAATTGGTCGTTTGTTAGTAGACGCTTCATACAGCCCAGTTGAACGTATTGCTTACAGTGTAGAGTCTGCTCGTGTTGAACAACGCACAGACCTAGACAAACTAATCATCGACATGGAGACGAACGGTACTTTGGATCCTGAAGAAGCGATCCGCCGTTCTGCTACTATCCTAGCTGAACAGCTAGATGCATTCGTAGACCTACGTGATGTGTCTGAGCCAGAAGCGAAAGAAGAGAAGCCAGAATTCGATCCGATTCTGCTTCGTCCAGTAGATGACCTAGAGCTGACAGTACGTTCTGCAAACTGTTTGAAAGCAGAAGCTATCCAGTACATTGGTGACCTGGTACAGCGCACTGAGGTTGAGCTACTTAAAACGCCAAACCTTGGTAAGAAATCGCTAACTGAAATCAAAGATGTTCTAGCATCTCGTGGTCTTTCTCTAGGTATGCGCCTAGAAAACTGGCCGCCAGAGAGCATCGCTGAAAAAGATTAATCAGGTTTTTATCAAACTGATTTGTAGAGAAGGATAAAACTATGCGCCATCGTAAGAGTGGTCGTCAGTTGAATCGCAACAGCAGCCATCGTCAAGCTATGTTCAAAAACATGGCCGGTTCTTTGGTCAAGCACGAAGTGATCAAAACTACGTTACCAAAAGCGAAAGAATTACGTCGCGTAATCGAGCCTCTAATCACTATGGCTAAAGAAGACAGCGTTGCAAACCGCCGTCTAGCTTTCGCCCGCACTGGTGACAAAGAGGTTGTAGGTAAACTATTCAACGAGCTTGGTCCTCGTTACGAAGCTCGTCCAGGCGGCTACACTCGCATTCTTAAATGCGGTTTCCGTGCTGGCGACAATGCCCCAATGGCATATGTTGAGCTAGTTGACCGTCCAGTTGTAGAAGCTGAAGAAGAAGCAGTAGAAGCAACTGAAGAGTAATTAATACTCGATTAGAAAAAGGGGCCTGAGTGAAAACTCAGGCCCCTTTTTTTGTGCCCAAAGAATAATGGGGTCAGAGTCCCTTCACTTTACCTCATTTTGATTTGTACCAATCAACTAAATCTAATTTTTTAAACGTCTATTCATCACTTTGGCTTGTTGCTTGCTATTTTGTTTACAGAAAATCTTTAAGTAAGTATTCAAACCGTGCATTGAAAACGTTGTTCTCTGCTAGTTTTTCGTAATTTATGTATTTCAGTTTTTCATAGCAAGGAAGTTTATGTTAACCGTTTCATCGTTCACGCAATCGCTATCATCAAACCCAGTGTTTAGTAAAACGCTGTCTACAGCGTATGAACGGCTAAGTTCAGGGCTTAGAATAAATAGTGCTGTAGATGACAGTGCTGGCTTACAAATTTCCAACCGTTTAACGTCAGAGTCCATTGCCAAAAATCAACTTCGCCGTAACTTAAATGACGGCATTAGCTATGCGCAAATAGCAGAAGGGGGGCTGCAAGAGTCTGCCGATATATTGCAGCGTATGCGGCAATTAGCGATGCAGTCTCAAAACGGCATCAACACAGATGCTGATAGGCGAGCACTAGATAAAGAATTCCAGCAATTGAAAAACGCGCTCAATGGCATTGCCTACAACACGGAAGCATTCAATCGTTTGCCCTTGCTAGGCGATAACGACTTGTTGTCTGATAATGTATCATCCATAGGTGATACCTTTGTAAAGGGCATTCCAACGCGCCTAAATAGCGGGCTGCGTTCCATTGCTTACATTCCGGCAGGCTCTACAAACATCTCTATAAATATTGATAGTTTTTCACTAGATGACGATCTTCAGGTTTTTACCACAAGCGGTAGGCACTTGGTCGGTACGCCTCTCTCAGATAATGTATGGTCTATTAACGGTGTAGGTTCGGGAAGCGACATTAAAAGCCTTTTATTTTTAACCCAAGAAGGGTATACCCCAACGGCAAGCTACGACAGCAGTTCGTTAATAACCAATGGCTCAGGCACAATTAACGGAACAACATTCACCTTCTCAGGCGACCAACATCCAGGGGTAACAACAGAAACCCTAACCATTGATAACACTAACGAGCCACTCATTATTTCAGTAGTGGGGCAAGGTGTATTTGATGCTACAGTAGATTGGGATACGCTGGGTTCTCCCGGAAGCGGTGGAAACAGCTTTGAAGCCGGCCCAGTTGACATTACCGCCACCAATTCTTTAAGCGAAGGTACGGACTACATTAACCTTGCAAAAACGCCAGTGGGTTTATCTGACCTAAATATGGTTGAAAGCGATGTGCTAACTTTTGAAAATGCAGAAGTCTCGTTACAGCAAATAGATGATGCCCTAGCGTATGTTAGCGAGAGTCGTGCGTTTTACGGCGCCAAAATGAATCAAATGGAGTCGGCTCTCAAACTTAATGACCGTATGCACGAAGGCCTAATGGCAGCCCGGTCTCAAATTCTCGATACTGACTTTGCAGAAGAAACTGCTAAATCAACACAGGCGCAAATCGTAGAGCAAGCGAGTATTTCTGTAAGGGTCCAGGCTAAGTCCAGTGATGAGCAGGTTTTGGGGTTGTTGGGCTCTATAGGTGATAGATAGAAGCATAACTCATTTCAACAAAGTAGGCGTTATATACTTTACCCCCAGGGTTTATAGTAGAATCAACGTATGCTTTTTGACGTAAGAACACGTTAAAAGCTTTGTAAATCTATCCACAAGCAAAAACCAAGGAAAATACAAAAGATGGGAAGCCAGATTACGTGCTTTAAGGCCTATGACATTCGAGGTGAACTAAATACGCAACTTACTGAAGAAGTGGCATACAGAATTGGCTACGCGTTTGCTGCAGAGTTGAGTGCAAAAACGGTAGTGGTTGGCAGCGACGTTCGCTTAACCTCTACACCCTTAAAGCTAGCACTAAGCGCAGGGTTGATTGATGCCGGTGCGAAAGTGACTGATATTGGGATGGCTGGCACAGAGGAGGTATATTTTGCTACCAAACATCTTGGTGTCGACGGTGGCATAGAAGTTACTGCAAGCCATAATCCAATAAACTACAATGGCATGAAGCTCGTTAAAGCCGGTTCGGTTCCTATAAGTGGCGATACAGGTTTAAACGCAATTAAAGTTCGAGCCGAGGCATTGAGCGAGGAGTTCGTTTCAGGTCGTCTATCTCATTATACTTCGGACGCGTTTATAGATGCTGAGGCTTTTTTCAACGGGCAAGCGCATATACAACCAGAGAAGCTAGAAGAAACTGATCAGTACCTTAAACAATCGTGCATGAAATATTATGTGGCTCACATGCTGTCATACATTGAGCTTAGTAATTTTACCCGCCTTAAAATAGTGGTTAACGCAGGTAATGGTGCGGCTGGTCCAGCGCTTGATGCCATTGAGCAAGAGATGCACAGACAAAACGTGCCTGTCGAATTCGTTAAAGTTCACCACAACGCAGACGGCACTTTTCCAAATGGTATTCCTAATCCACTTTTACCAGAAAACCGTGCCGACACCGCCGATGCAGTAAAAGCCTCAGGTGCCGATTTTGGTATTGCATGGGATGGCGATTTCGACCGTTGTTTTTTATTTGATGCAGACGGCGAGTTTATTGAGGGATACTACATAGTTGGCCTTCTTGCTGAGGCATTTATTGAGAAGAATACCGACAGTAGAATAATTTATGACCCACGCGTGTATTGGAATACTGAAGACATAGTGGTAAACGCAGGCGGTACACCAATTAAGTCAAAAACTGGCCATGCATTTATTAAAGAAAGAATGCGAAAAGAGGATGCCATTTACGGCGGCGAAATGAGTGCACACCATTACTTTCGCGACTTCGCCTACTGTGATTCAGGCATGATCCCTTGGTTATTAATTGCAGAACTTGTGTGCGTAAAACAGCAAACTTTAGCCAGCATGGTGAAAGAGCGAATAAAAGCCTTCCCTTCTTCAGGCGAGATAAACAGTAAACTTAAAGATGCTGATGCAGCGCTAGAACGAGTGACAAACAAATACCAACCCTTGGCGAGTGTCGTTGATACTACTGATGGACTAGGTTTAGAGTTTGACGATTGGCGCTTTAATTTACGTAAATCGAATACCGAGCCAGTAATTCGTCTTAATGTAGAGAGCAAAGGCGATATTTCATTAATGGAAGAAAAAACTAAAGAAGTGTTGGCCCTTATTCGCGCTGAGTAGTTATTAGATAAACACTAAACAATACGAAAAAAATAGGGCAAAAGTGATGAACTTCGCCCTATTTTTATTGCTACCTAGTTTTTGCCATTTAATCGCAATACAATCCTTTGTATACTATTCGCCGAATATATAATTATCAGGACGTGGG
The DNA here is from genome assembly GCF_000020585.3 of Alteromonas mediterranea DE. NCBI lineage: Bacteria > Pseudomonadati > Pseudomonadota > Gammaproteobacteria > Alteromonadales > Alteromonadaceae > Alteromonas > Alteromonas mediterranea. The sequence goes on along the minus strand of NC_011138.3, from coordinate 3,917,358 downwards.
CCAAGCACCCACACATCAAGGATATTACAAATGAAACCAGTAGTATTAGCTGGCGGCTCAGGTAGTCGCTTATGGCCTAAATCTCGTGCAGCGCTTCCAAAGCAGTTTTTGTCTCTTACATCAGACAGCACTATGCTGCAAGATACGATAACACGCTTAAAAGGCACACCAGCTCAAAACCCAATATTCATTTGTAACGATGCACATCGCTTTTTAGTTGCGGAACAGCTTCGCCAAAAAGATATCCAACACGGCGGTATTCTTCTAGAGCCCGTTGGCCGTAATACGGCACCGGCAATTGCATTAGCGGCGCTACACGCCACAATTAAAGGCGAAGATCCTGTTCTTCTTGTATTGGCCGCTGACCATCTTATTAAAGATAACCAAGCATTTCACACTGCTATTGCCAAAGCCGAAAAGCTTGCAGAGCAGGGCAAACTTGTTACTTTCGGTATTGTTCCAGACCAGCCACATACAGGGTATGGTTATATCAAAGCTGGTGAGCAAGTGGGCGAAGGTTTTGAAGTTGCACAGTTTGTAGAAAAGCCTGCTTTGGAAACTGCAAAAGAGTATGTAGATTCTGGCAGTTACTACTGGAATAGCGGCATGTTTATGTTTAAAGCAAGCCGTTATTTGGAAGAGCTAGAAAAATATAACCCTGAAATGCTAGACGTGTGTAAGCGTGCTATCGACACGGAAACACCAGATTTGGATTTTATCCGTGTTGACCACGATATATTTGCGACTTGCCCAGACGATTCAATCGATTATGCAGTTATGGAAAAAACGGATAGCGCAGCTATGGTCCCATTAGACGCAGGCTGGAGCGATGTAGGTAGCTGGTCTTCGCTATGGGAAACTGCTGAGAAAGATGAAAACGGCAATGCTACTGTAGGCGATACTATTCTAGAAAACACCAAAAACAGTTACGTAAATGCTGAACAGCGTTTGGTTTCTGTTATCGGGCTAGAAGATGTTATCGTAGTAGAAACCAAAGATGCCGTAATGGTTGCCCATAAGGATGACGCGCAAAGCATTAAAACGGTCGTAAACAAACTTAAAGCAGAGCATCGCCCAGAGTTTGAATTCCACCGTGAAGTATTCCGCCCATGGGGAAGCTATGATTCTATCGACAGCGGCGCCCGCTTCCAAGTAAAACGCATTACGGTTAAGCCTGGTGAGAAATTATCGGTTCAAATGCACCATCACCGCGCTGAACACTGGATTGTAGTATCGGGTAGTGCAAACGTAACCATCAATGAAGAAACACAGCTAGTTACCGAAAACGAGTCGGTCTACATTCCCATTGGTGCGGTTCATGCGTTAGAAAACCCTGGAAAGATCCCTCTAGAGCTTATTGAAGTTCAGTCAGGTGCATATCTTGGAGAAGACGATATTGTGCGTTTTTCTGATAGATATGGGCGTGTAGCCAAATAACTTAGAATAAGACTTTGAAAAAGCACCGTAAGGTGCTTTTTTCTTATCCAGAGCACTCTCTAAAAGTGAAAATGACGAATATCCTATGTTGCCACTATTTGAAATAGGTTATTATTAGCGGCAATAGCTGGTTTGCATGCTCAGTAGCTGAACCATGCAATATTAAGGAAAGCAGTTTAGCATTGCATAGGAATAGGGTGTTTACGCATTTTGTTATCAAAAGTACTAAAGCCATCTAATCTCAAACGATTAGCATATCGGCTAGCCAAAAAGTTAATCATTGTCCCTCACCACCAGTTGACTGAAACCACGTCTGAAAATAATGGCTCAAGCTGGGTGACAACCGGTGATGACCCACAGTTTATTATTCATCCTGCTCGCCGAATACCTTCACGAAACTTTTCAAAAGGCTGGTATCTTCTTCGTGTAAAAATCACTGAAGCAAACCATCAGTCGCATGTTGGAAAGCTGTACTCCAACTTACAGAAAGGCGAACTAGCCACCGTTGACGTACCTTGGCACAGCACCAAATTCGTGAACCGCCTTTTCTATCTTGAAAGTAACAATAGCATGCTTCGCTTTGACCCCTGTGAGGCGGAAACCGAGTTCACCATGAATACTTTCATGATTTCGAAGGTGCCGTCTTTCATTGCCATGCGGCACATGAAACAAAGGCTATATAAGCTGCTCAGTCATGTCGATGATGTAGAAGAATACCTTGATACAAATCGTAAGCTTAACGGTGGAACGTTAATAGAGACAGTATACGAAGAATACAATAAAACCTTTACCACAGGTGTTATGGAAAAAAGCTATCCGCTTTGGGTAGAGTTCGACGAGCCGCGTGCATTAGAGAAAATGAAGCAAACTTTCACTCAAGCGCAATCTGAAGTGAAATTTTCTATTATTCTTCCTACTTACAATACTGACCCTATTTATTTAAAAGAGTGTATCGATTCTGTTCTGCAGCAAACTCACAAAAATTGGGAACTATGTATTGCCGACGATGCGTCGACCAACGCCGAAACTATCAGTACTTTAAAATCGTACGCACAAAAGCACGCCAATATAAAACTGAACTTGCTGAGCGAAAACGGGCATATATCTAAAGCAAGTAACGCCGCTTTAAGCATGGTAACTAGCGATTACGTTTTACTGCTTGACCATGACGATACGTTACCTGCTCACACGCTATCCTTCTTTGCAAAAGCTTTAACAGATAACACAAACGCGAAAGTGCTTTATGGCGACGAAGATAAAGTAGACGAGCAGGGTAATCGTCATCAGCCACACTTTAAACCTGATTGGAACCCCGATTTACTATTAAGCCAAAACTACATATGTCACCCGGTAGTGTACAAAACAAGTGTGCTTAAAGAGATAGGTGGATTTAGGGTTGGTGTGGAAGGTTCGCAAGATCACGATTTACTATTGCGTGCGACCGCCGGCCTTAAGCATGATGAAGTTGTACATTTACCTTTCATTCTTTACCACTGGCGCGTTATTGAGAACTCGACAGCCTCGAATGCTTCAGCTAAGTCTTATACGACCGATGCGGGCATTGAAGCTATAAAGGACTTTCTTGACCAATCAGGCCAGAATGCTTCAGTGGAAAAAGGTAAGTACCCAAATACGTATAAAGTTAATTGGGCGTTGCCAGATGAGCAACCACTCGTTAGCTTGGTCATTCCTACAAGAGATGGTTATGACATTTTAAAGCAGTGTTTAGAGTCTATTTATGAAAAGACGTCATACAAGAACTTCGAAATTATTGTTGTAGATAACCAAACGACCTGTGATAAGACATTGGGTCTCTTCAGTGAGTACAATAGTACCAAAGCTAATTTCAGAGTCTTGAAATGGGACAAGCCGTTTAACTATTCTGCGATTAACAATTTTGCAGTTTCGCAAGCCCAAGGTGAAGTAGTTGGCTTAATTAACAACGATATTGAAGTTATAAACGAAGAATGGCTATCAGAGATGATGTCGCATGCTCTAAGGCCTGAAATTGGCTGTGTAGGTGCGAAGCTTTATTATCCTAACGATACTATTCAACACGCTGGTGTAATACTTGGCATTGGTGGGGTTGCCGGTCACTCTCACAAGTACTTTCATAAGAGCGAACCTGGTTATTTTACGCGCCTTCATCTTGTTCAAAATATGTCCGCAGTTACAGCAGCATGCTTACTAGTCCGTAAGTCTGTGTTTGAAGAAGTTGGCGGATTAAACGAGCAAGACTTAACAGTGGCCTTTAATGATGTGGATTTTTGCTTAAAAGTTCATACCGCAGGTTACCGAAACTTATTCACACCATGGGCCGAGCTTTATCATCATGAATCAATAAGTCGCGGTGAAGAAGATACGCCGGAGAAGGTGGCGCGATTTAACAAAGAAAGTGATTATATGAAGGATAAGTGGAAAACGCTATTGTGCAATGACACCGCTTATAACCCTAATTTGTCCAATACACATGAAAACTTTTCGCTTAAATAGTAACTGAATTTTAGAAGTATTATGAAAAACGATTTTCCATTATTTTTTATCCATATCCCAAAAACTGCTGGATCTAGTTTCCGAGTAGCTGCAGAGCAGTACTTTGGCTCTGATGCTACTTATTATGATTATGGCCAAGGTAATCAAGAGACTCATCCAGATATAATAAAATATGAATATGAATTAAAAGATAGGTACTTAGCTGCGCAAAGCTTTAAACAAAACGCTAAGTTTTTATCCGGGCATGTCATTTATCCCAAATACGCCCCGTTTTTTAATACTAAAAGTGTTGTTACTTTTGTTCGTAATCCAGCTCAACAAGTTCGCTCTCACTACGAACACTTTTCAAGGCTGCACGGTTATAGAGGAAGTTTTGAAAGCTTTATCAAGGAGAGCCGATTTGCAAACATGCAATCAAAGGCGTTAAGTGGTATTTGGAACGATGCAATTGGCTTTATCGGAATTACCGAACGCTATCGCGAGTCATTAGAGCTTTTCAACTTTTACTATAACACTGACATTAAAGAACTCGATATAAACAAAAACGCTTCCAAATCTTCAAGTGAATACATATTGAGTGAAGATGAACTCTCATTAATTAAACAAGAGAATGCACAGGACTTTAAGCTGTACGAGTACGCCTTAAGGAGATTTGATTTGCACCAAAGCCTCTTTAAAAAAGAGTTGCCTATTGTACGTTACGGAGAGCTTCATATAGCACCCAAAGACAATGGGAAGCTTTTCAACATATGGGCATGTTGTTTTGAGAATGAAGAAGCACTTACAGCTGATGTGATGCTCGACGGTGATATTGTAGATGAGATTAGAATCTCGGACTATAGACCTGTTGCGGCTGAGCGGAATATTCACCGAAGTGGTTTCATAGGAAAGACGTATAGATACCCGAGCAGTTTTAGAACGGGGCAGAGTGTTAAAGTCGTTGAACAGAAAACTCAGGTCGTTCTGTTTGAAGGTACGGTTGGATAATTTTAATCTGAACGTGTTGTTATGCGAGTCTGTAAGAGTGATTTGATGGTTTCTCTTTGTACTAATCAGGCTTATAGCCTGCTAGCAGGGAGGCGACATAGAGTTTCTATCGAAACAAGCCTCGATAGTCCAATTTTAAAGCACATAGGTTAGCTAAGACCAGTTATGAAAATTACTTTGAAATGAAAAACTTTTTGAAAAGATTAGGCCTTCTCAAAGAAGCCGGCAAACGAAAGCAACGGGTGAAACCTTACTTTAAATTTGTAAGTAAAGAGACCAATAACAAAAAGGCTGGTATGGGTATCAGTATTCGAAGCCTCGTTAAAGAAGATGTTTCCCCCCTAAAGGGCTCTGAACTTGCCTTTATCATACAAGAAATAAAAAAAGGTAATAAAGAACTCACTAGGCTCCTTGGCATAAAAAGTAAGGATCTTGATAATCACATCAAAATCAGAGTGTCTTTAGATACAGCAAAAGCACTAGTTTCTCGTTGTGCATCATCTACTGACGTCACTTCACTAGTTACATTAATATTGAATCACGCAGATTTTCCAGTTAATGAATTCATTATGCATGAAAATTTGGCCCCTGAGATTTTCAGAGACTTAGCGATACTTTTTAGAACTGTTAATAAGAGTACAAGCTTTTGGTTAATAGCAAGAGCTAAAATGCTTCGTCCAGACGGGCCGGTTATATCTGAATTGTTTGAATCAATATCAGAGGAATATATTGCAACGCTTAATGTAGGCATTGGAGTTATCACATACAATAGAAAAGACCATTTAGCAAAAACTGTCGAAGCCATCAAAGCCTTCACAACAGGTGATTATCAACTTGTTGTTGCTGACGACGGCAGTAAAGACGATACAGTAGAATGGTGTCAACAAAATAACGTACCTCATACTTATTGTGCGAATAAAGGCGTTGTGCGAAACAAAAACAGGGCTTTGTATTATCTCAACGAAGTCAAAAAAGTTGATGTTTTAATTTTGCTAGAGGACGACTGTCGGCCGAATAAAGAAAACTGGCAAAAAGAGTGGGTGATTGCTGCGCTTTTATGGGGTCACATTAATTATGCGCATAAGCGAATAATCAAAAAAGAAGATGCAGTGGTTTCTGGTACTGGATCGAGTACTTTACCGTATCTTTGCAGGTTGGTAACAGGGCAATGTACAGCTTGTAGCAAGGATGCAATGGATAATATAGGGTACTTGGATCCAAGGTTTAGTGGCTATGGTGCCGGACATGTCGAGTGGACAGAGAGGTTCATCCGGCAGGGGTACAATGGCAGCACGGAAAAACACTGGGTGTACCCTGCAATCAACACTGGCTTAAATTCTGATGACGCACCAACTTTCAAAAATCCCGAGCAGTTAGAAAAAAACAGAGCGCTGAAGAAAAAAATAAGCAAAGATGCTCACAAGCGTGAACCTTGGGTAAATACTGATGAAGAAAATGAGTTTCTTGAAGAAATAGAATCTATTAAAGATCAATAAAACAGCGAATTATTTGTAACTACTATTTTTATTATTGACGCTAGATAATTCGCCAATCAATAATACAAGAATACTGGTGAGGTGTTATTCGCCGAATTTGGAATTAAAGTATGGATGCTGTAACGTTGCGTGGCTTGTTTTTTTTAGTTTTATTATGTGTAGCTTCATGTGGCGGCGACTCTCAATCGTCCCCACCAACGGTGTCTGAACAGGAGCAATTAAGTCGCTCTTATTCAATAACTTTACCACAAGAGATTGTTTCTGATGACACAATCATCTTAACTGTAAACGCCTCTAATAACAGCAATCCGCAAAAGGTAACTGTAGAGTCGTGGAGTACATCATTGGAAGCTTCGCTAAATATAGTGGATACCAGTGAAGGCAAGTTCAGTTTTATTGCGCCCCAAGTACGTAAGCGCACATCATTTAGTATTACAGCAAACCTAGTAAATGAAGCAGGAACGAAATTTAATGTCAGCGCGCAGTCTTTAATACTTCCTTCCAAGCCAAATCTAATTGTCATTTTCACTGACGACCAAGGATATGCTGATATCGGTGCCCATAACATTGTTAACGACATCAACACGCCTAATATAGACAAGTTAGCGGCTAATGGGGTGCTATTTTCTAACGGCTACATAACTGCCCCCCAATGCACACCCTCGCGAGCGGGAATGGTTACTGGTGTTTATCAACAACGATTTGGAGTAGATGACAACCGATATACACCAATACCTGAAAATGTGGTCACCATGGGAGACCGTTATTCTGACCTTGGTTATACAACAGGAATGGTTGGCAAGTGGCACCTTGAAATAGATCAAAATTCAAAGCCATGGTTTAAAGAAAACTTTCCTGATACACCCATAAGTGAGTTTAACCTAGGAAGGTTACCTTCATCGCTAAAGGAGCGATATTACCCGTCATCAAAAGGTTATAAATACAATTATTTCGGTTACGCAAACCGTTACTGGGCTAACTATGACCTTAAGGGCAATCAAACTCAGTTGGGCTGGATAAGTAATTCTGACTACAGGTTAGATGTCGTTTCAGACGCAGCGACGCAATTTATAGATATAAATCACGATGAGCCGTTTTATCTTCATGTTGCTCATTACGCACCACATGTACCTTTAGAGGCAACGGAAGATTACTTATCACTGTTCCCTGAGCAGTCATCTAATCGGCGAAGATACGCGTTGGCAATGATGTACGCAGTAGATGCAGGTGTAGGTAGCATAGTATCTAAGCTTGAAGAATATGGAATACTGGAAAACACTATTATCGCTTTTATCAGTGACAATGGTGCTCCAATAGGACTCGACTTTACTGATGCTCCCATAGCAGAAAAAGAGGCTTGGAACGGTTCATTGAATGCGCCATTGCTGGGTGAGAAAGGTATGTTGACTGATGGGGGGATAAAAGTGCCCTTTATCGTCCATTGGCCCGAAAAGCTTCAAAGCAATACCGTTATAGATGAGCCTGTTATTAGCTTAGATGTGCTGTACTCTGCAATTAAACGTGCAGGTGCTTCTGAAACTGTCTTATCAGAACTCGACGGTGTTGATATTTTTCCAACTCAAGGTTTTGACACGAGCGCTCTTATGAATCGCCCGCTTTTTTGGCGTTTTTGGAATCAGTCAGCAGTTCGTCTTGGAAACTATAAGTACCTTAAAATGGGCGCAGAGCACGAGTTTTTATTTGATATGGCTTCAGACGAGGCAGTTTCCAGCAATTTAATTTCAGACATGCCAGACAAAGCAGAAGAACTCAAAAGTTTGTACGAGGCTTGGAATGTAGAGATGTATAGGCAGCCCCAACAAAACGCACTTAATTCTCAGGAGCGGGAGTGGTTGTCTTTTTATCTAGCGCATTAAAGGGAGCGTGTGAAGGAACCCCTAAAACTGATACACTTACTATATATTCATTAGGGCCTAACATGCTGCCGAAGTTTTAACTCGCAACTGAAAACATGAAGTCGATTTTCAAACGCAAATCATATATTGAGTTACCGAGTTTCTCCTCTGTAACGAATGAAGATGTTATTTTTCACATTGGCGCTCCAAAAACTGGATCGACAGCAATTCAAAAATTTTGCCTCGAAAACAGAGAAACGCTGAAAGAGCATGGGCTTTACTACCCTAATCACGGTGTGGATAAAAATGGAATATCTGGGGGGCATTCATCATTAGGGCAAGCTTTAATCGAAAATAGGCTAGATGACGCTGCTACGATTCTCGGTAATTACGTCAAAGAAGCAAAAGACGATAATTGCGTACTTCTACTTTCAGCGGAGTCGATTTTCTATTCTCCAGACAAGCTGACGGTTATACTCGGTAACTTAAAGTATAAAGTAGTAGTTTTTTATAGAGCTCCCCTAGAGGCTTTATACTCGAATTATAATCAGTTAGTAAAAAGGCACTTCTTAACGACGGATATCACCAGTTACTGCAAAGTGCAATTGGAAAGCCCAAGCGGCTTTTTAACTAGTGAAGCTCATGCGAGATGGTTGGGAGAGTATGACCACAATAAGATAACACTAGTGAGCTATTGCGAAGCTACTTTAAAGACGTTACCAATTCAAAAGCTTTTTTTAATATCGCTAGGACTTGACCATAAACAAGTCGAAAATAATTTCATTATAGAAAATAAGTTTGTAAATCGAAGTTACCCCTTAAGTGCACTAGAGCTAAAGCGGATGTTGAATTTCGTGTTGTCAGATGAGTTGAAAGATATTAACGACAAGGTTGATATATATTTACAGAGTTTTGCTGATAAGCAGGTTGAACAGCATGATATAGAAAGTCGTGTTTCGAAGGATTTGTACTATCGACTGGAAAAAACAACAGAATCAAACTTTAAATATCAAGTAGAGGCGGTAATTTCCAAGATACGTAGTCTGTCGAAATTAGAAAAAGTTAAAGCATCACCTCTGAACGCAATGCAATTGAATATCCAAATATTCCAGTTGCTTACAGAAATGTCAGAAAGAGAACCAGAACTCTTCGATGAGTTGAGAAAGAAGCTCGCGATTAAACTAAGTGAAAGGTCAGTTCATTTTGAGATATTTAAACTGGCTGAATTTTTTAATTTGGAATTTGAGGTGAAAAGTTCAGAGTGGTTCTCACAAATGCAAATTGACAGGATGCCAAACTATGAGAAAGCCGAGTTCTTACGCGATATTGCAGACCTAATGTATAGAAGAGGCGATTATTTAGATGCTGAGAGCATCATAAACGCTGCTATTAGAGAGCGCCCTCATGGTCCTGTAATCAAAAAGCTTAAAGCAAAAATTACAAAGAAACTTAATTCATAGAGTTACCAGAAATAAATCCGATTGACTTTTCCTTTTTTATATTAAGTTAAAATAAGCGAGAGCCACTGTAAGTGCAGTTCAACGTTATTATTGAAGAACACAGTACATACGAATAGACTATCGTACTTTTGTTTTTGGAAAAACGAGTTGAACTCCGGTTTTTCAATACGCAGAGCCTCTTGTAGTAAAGAACAAATAGTTTGTAGGGAATACGATGACAAATAAAAATTTGGCAGGCCACATAGATAGTTTTGAAGGCGGAATCTTGAGAGGTTGGGCTGCGAACTTAGATGATGAAAATCCACTAGAGATCGTAGCATGCGATGAAGCTGGTCAGTTACTAGGGACTGGAGTGGCGAATGAGTTCCGAGAGGACTTAATTGTAAATAATATCAATAAAGGGGCGCACGGTTTTAGTCTAGTCCTGAACAATGAACTTTTGAGAAAAGAAAGTGCGATCGTAATCAAGGATAAAGCCACGGATAAAAAAGTCGCTACCTCTGCATTTAAAGTTTCAAATACGCTTAGTCGAGCTGCAGTTGCTTTAGAAAGCCTTGTCGGCAACAAGTTATCTTTTATCATTCGAAACAAGCAAGTGACTCAAGGGGTCTTCACCCTAGCGTTCAGGGTAGCAAATGAGATAATAGGTCATTACGAATGCGATAGCTCCAAAGACACTAGCTTTGGTTATATATACGTTCCTGCAAAGTTTTTAGATAATGCAAAACACACCGTTGTGGCCTTCATATATGGTGAGCCAGGGTTTTGTGGAAAGCTAGAAATTCAGGGCGACCCTGTGCTCACCCCATGGGAGTATTTGAACCATAGTAGAAGAATTCCCCATTATATCAGTAAACCTCCGAGTGCAGACGCAAGATACGAATCATTAACTCTTCAGTTGCATGATAAAGAGAGAAAAGTAGATATTGAGAGCTTAAGTACGGCGCATAATGTGTTAGTAGAAGGTTATGAGGGGCGAAAAAACTTTCCTAATCTAACCTTGCCTAGCTTTGAAAACCCTAAAGTGTCAATTATTGTACCCGCATATAATAAGTTTTCACTTACTTATCACTGCATCGCTTCAATATTATTAGCCTTCAACAAAACACCTTATGAAGTCATTCTAGCCGACGACTGTTCTACTGACGAAACTAGCCGAGCGGAAGAAATCATAACTAACCTCAAAGTTTCTAGAAACACCGAGAATCTACGTTTTCTTAAAAGTTGTAACAAGGCTACAGAGATTGCATCAGGCGATTATATTGTATTCTTAAACAACGATACCGAGGTGAAAAGCTTGTGGTTAGACGAACTTGTAAGCCAGCATGAAGCTGACTCAAGTGTTGGGATGACGGGGTCTAAATTGTTGAACCTTGACGGTACTCTTCAAGAAGCTGGAGGAATAGTCTGGTCTAACGGTGAACCTTGGAATGCTGGAAGAAACGCTAATCCATACGATTGCTCTTGGAATTATGTCCGGCAAGTCGATTACGTTACCGGAGCTGCATTGTGCATTTCCCGTAATGTTTGGGAAAAGGTAGGTCGATTTAGCGAAGAATATGCGCCTTGTTACTATGAAGATACTGATCTGTCATTCAAAGTGAGAGAAGCAGGGTACAAAGTACTTTACGTTCCGCACTCAGAAGTAATTCATTTTGAAGGTCAGTCACATGGAACCGATGTGTCGAAGGGTTTAAAGCAATACCAAAAAGTAAACGAAGCCACTTTTCGAAGAGCTTGGTTCAACTCTTACAAACACGGTACAAAACCTTCGTTATCAAACTTACATTTAGAAAAAGACCGCAACATTGAGCAAAGAGTTCTAGTAATCGATTATGCAACACCAATGGAAGGGGTTGATGCAGGAAGCCATGCCGCGCTGAAAGAAATAGAAATGATGATAGCTCTTGGTTTTAAGGTTACTTTTGTGCCTCAAAATCTTGCCATTATGGGACTTCATACCAAAAAGCTACAGAATATGGGAGTAGAGGTGCTCTACGTTCCTTTTTATTACTCATTGGACGATGTTTTAGACCGTAGACTAGAGGAAATGGATGCGGTCTATATAACGCGTTATGAAGTAGCGAAAAATTACATAGAACGTATAAAAGCAGAAAATAAGCCTGTTCTATTTAATAATGCCGACCTCCATTTCCTAAGAGAAATGAGAGCGGCTCTTCTAAAAAACGATCAAGAAGCAATGGATGAAGCATTATTAACTCGTGATGAAGAGTTGGCGGTGTGTGAAGCGGTTGATGCTATTCTAACGTACAACACTACAGAACAAGCTGTAATATCGAGCCACTTAGCTAAAACATGCAACATGCACACAACCCCATGGGTAGTCGACCCAAAGCCTTCGGGCAAAGGTTTCTCAGATAGAAGTGGAATTGCATTTTTAGGTGGTTATGGTCACAAGCCAAATGTTGAAGCTGTAGAGTTTATGGTTGAACAGGTGATGCCTAAGTTAAAGGCGGTTAGACCTGACATTACGTTTACTGTATATGGCAGCAAAATGCCAAAGGAGTTTAAACAGTTTGCTTGTGATAATGTCGATATAGTAGGTTTCGCTGAATCGCTAGATAAAGTTTATAACGAGCATCGTATTTTCATTGCGCCACTTCTCTCTGGCGCGGGAATAAAAGGGAAAGTATTGGACGCATTAGCCTATGCCACGCCAACTGTTCTAACGGATGTTGCAGCGGAGGGAACTGGTTTAACGAACGGTATAAATACGTTAATCGCAAATACAGCCGAAGAATGGGTAAAAGCCGTAATAAAACTTTACGATGATGAAGCGCTTTGGAAGCGATTCAGCGAAAATAGTGAATTACTAGCAAGAGAAAACTTCTCTTATCATAACGGTGTTAAGAGGATGAGGACAATTTTTGAATCTGTCGGGGTTTTTACCTCTGTACGAATGGACGAGTTATAAGTGGCAATAATTAACAATACATTCGGATTTGTATTTATTCATGTACCAAAGGCAGCCGGTACATCTGTAACAAATACATTTTCTGCATATACAAACTACTGTGATCTTGAAATTGGTGGGACGGCTTTTGGCGAAAAGCTACAGCCATTGTATCGAAATAAGTTTGGGCTTTATAAGCATATACCAGCCAATGAACTTAAAGCCGTTTTAGGGACGAAAGACTGGTCAAGGTTTTTTACTTTTTCCATAGTACGGCATCCAGCAGATAGACTGCTATCGACTTTTAATTTTTTAAGGCAATGGGGGGGAACCCCTGAAGACCTGAAAGAAAAGCTCTCTTCTTTTGAAGATTTCGATAGCTTTGTACGTTCAGAAGTTTGGAAACGAAGACCTGGACCAGACAATATATTTTTTCCACAAACACACTGGTTATGCGATAAAAATAATAATCTTCTAGTTAACTTTGTAGGCAAGCTAGAAAACTTAGAGTCTAGTATTGAAGATATAAAAGAGCTTTTGTCTTTGCCATATAGAAATAATAGGGAAGTAAAGAAACTTAACGAGAGTTCAGGTGAAAAAAGTTATAGTGGACTTTCATCTGAGAGCGCTCAATTGATCAATAGCTTTTACGAGCGTGACTTCACGACTTTTCAGTACGAAATGTTGGGGCAAGATTAATCACGATGACTTTCTCGACTGAATTAAAGGAATTTCAAAATATTATTGTCGTTCCATTTTCTGAGCTTTTAGACAATCCGAGAGGTATGTCTTTTCATAGAGGCGGGCCTATATTTCCTACCTGGGAAAGTCAGTTAGAAGTAAGGTACTGCAGGGGGGGCAAACCATCGGATGAAGTTCCAGTAGCCCCCAATAAATACCAAGAATTAGCTGCTGATTTGTTGTGGTGTGGCCCTGTAACGCTGCACTATGGGCATATGATTTCTGATTTTTTAATGCGTTTGCCATATTATTTAAATGAGCTCGGTGATAACAAGAAACTATGTTTTGCAGTTCACCCACGGACGGGAATTAAAACAGTCTGGGATTTACCTCAGTGGCTTAGAGATATATTTCAATGGTTTAAGATTTCACTGTCTAACGTAGTCATAGTTAGTGAGGCTATTAAGGTCAAGAAGTTGTTTGTGGCCCCTCAAGCTGAGCAAGCGGGAATATTAACAAATAGCGTCGGCTACTTTAATGTTTTAGAACGCTTTGTAAGCTTAAATTTAAACACCTACTGTAAACAAGGTGGGAAGTATTATGTTTCTAGAGCAGCAATGAAACACGGTAAAATTGCTGGCGAAGCTTATCTTGAAGACATATTTAGCTCACTGGGCTTTAAGGTTTTAAGGCCAGAGTCTGTTTCAGTGTTGGAACAACTTCGAATCTATTCACAAGCGGAAGAGTTGGTATTCAGTGAAGGCAGTGCTTTACATACCCTTCAGTTACTTGGTCGAATCAAAGCCCGTGTAACTATTTTAAATAGAAGGACTGGTACAAAATTAGCGGTTAATTTCTTAAAAGAGCGAATTAAATCGTTAGAGTACTTGGACATTGGAACTTTAGTGTTTGGCCTAAATGTGGCAGGAAAAGATTGCCCCGAAACAGGGATCACTATCCCTGACTGGGATTTGCTTCGTTACGGAGTGTCACGATTGTTCAACAGTCAAATACTCATAGACAAGTGTTTAGCAAAAATTTTTGTAGAAAAGGATGTCAAAAAGTGGCTTCAAGCTGAAAAGTCTTCACCGAGGGGCAACGTCGCTGGTTCACTTGAGAAAATCAATAAAACGCTGTTAGAGGTTAACATAGAGGTTTGAGATTGGCCTCTACTTCGTGAGCATTCGTTTTTGCAACATTGATACTCTTCACGAAGCCGTAAATATAGGAAAATAATGAAAATCGCAATTATTGCTAACTGTCAAACTCAGGCAATCTCAAACTACATGAGAATAATTTCTGGGTGTAGCGAAATCGTAAATGTACCTGCTCACTTACTCGGCACTGAGCAATACAATAAAGCGTTAACAAACCTCAAAGAAATAGTTAACGATGAAAATGCAGTAATCTTCACTTTCAACTTAGGTGAAAGATTCGGTGAGATATCGACGCTAAAACTCAAAGCGGTCGCGAAAGCTAAAGTCTTTACTATCACAAATCTTTTTTTTTCTGGTTTTCACCCCGATATCACTTATCTTGGCTCGATGGGCAAGAGAATATTGTCTCCGTTAGGTGATTACCATTCAAAGATTGTTTTAAATTCTTTCATTAGCGGATTTAGCGTAGAAGAAACTATTGCATTATTTAATGAAAAAACTTACAAAGATTTAGGTTTTTTTGAGGAGTTCAACAAAAGCAAGTGTGAACTGCTTGCTAGAGATAAATCTTCTGATATTCAATTTGGTGAAGAGTTCCTGCAGTTAGTGTTGTCTAAACCCTCCTTATATACTATGAATCATCCTACGCCCGAAGTGCTCTATAAATTTACATGTAGATTATGCGAGTATGCTGGGATCGCATATTCAGAATTCCCATCGGCCTTTTTTACCAACTACCTCAGCACCGCTGCGTGGTGGCCAGTTTACAAAGAAATTGCTGAATACCATGAGGCTAATATAGTGCTACCAATGGTTTTTAAGCAGCCAGACTCTCGTGGTGGAAATGTTTTGTCGCTAACACAGTTTATTGAACGAAGCTTTACAAGGTACAAAGAGATTGGTTTTGAAACTATAAAAGAAGCATTTGTAACTAGTGGATAGAAAATAAATAATAATATAGATAAACAAAAATTTTACGATTTTAAGCAGTAGTGAGAGCTGCGTAACCGTCGAGCTTGTTATACAGATTGGAGATATGCTTTCTTTCAACCTAATGCGTGTAATTATTGCGACGACATTTCCGCTGAGACTGCAGATATCGTTTTTGGCGACGAGTGAAGAGGAAGTAACATAGCCTTATCTAGGAATCCAGAATTAACTAAGCTGTTCGAAAATGGTGGTGCACGCGGTGAACTAACTACCGAGAATTTATTCTTAAATGAAATTATACAGACTCAGTTCGGTGGTATTTCACATAGAAGACATGGATTAGTAGTTAGAACGCAAGATGATGAACAGGAAGGACGCAGCTTTCCAAGTAAAAGAATTGACCCTAAAAAGGTTAACCTAACCTACTGGAGAGTAGAGTTGCTTCGTCAGCGTCGTAAAATGTCTGTAATGAGAGAAAAGGTATTTGCTGAAGCCAAGGCTAAAGACGACTTAAGCTATTTTCTCAATTTGATGTCAAGTGAAACAGCTGTTTATCGATATATTGAATCTTTGAGAAGTAAGTTGTAAATCAGGTAGTTAAATTAATTTCTCCCGTTTAAAGGGCTATTAAGGATAAAGTATTATGGAAAAAAGTATCTACAATGACGCTTTTTATGACTTACAATGCAAGGAAAGTTATGAAAGCGCTCTTGTTGTATTAGCTTTGCTAAGACAAAAACTCGGAGTAAAAATACAACAGAACTCGATAATTGATTTTGGATGTGGAGTTGGGAGCTGGCTTGCTGCTGCAAAGGAAGTGGGCTTTAAGCATGTCTGTGGTACAGATGGCGAATACGTCCCTAGAGATCGTCTGATGATAAAGCAAGATGAATTTCTGCCAAATGACTTATCTATTCCATCAAGAGCTAATATTCCTGGAGAAAAATTTGACCTTGCTATGTCACTCGAGGTCGCAGAGCATTTACCTGAAGAGGTCGCCTCAGATTTTGTAACCAAGCTAACATCAACTTCCGATATTGTATTGTTCTCTGCGGCTATCCCCTATCAAGGGGGGCATGGGCATATCAATGAGAATTGGTTAGAGTATTGGGCCAGATTTTTTCGTGAACAAGAGTTCATCCCCGTAGACTTGCTTCGTGCTGATATCTGGTACGATAGTCGTGTATGTTGGTGGTACAAGCAAAATTGTATGTTGTTCGTTCGAAATAAAGTTTTAGAGTTGCTACCTGCAAACACGTTGGTTAATCCAATTCTATCTGTAATTCACCCCGAACAGTTTCTTGTAGCTGAGCATAGAGAAAGCGTTCATAAGAACTATTCTTTGGGTGCAGACAAGTGGTATTTTAGAGAACTTCTTTCCAAAGACCAAAAATTAAAAAGGTCTTATGGTAGTGAGCATGCTTTAAAGTAACTCAAGTTTAAAGCTTCTGTAAACCTCGCCTAATTTGTACTAGCTCAGATTTGATCTGACAGATCCCCGTTTTTTCAAGAGCCGCTGTCAGATTAGATTTGAGCTAAGTTCTTCTCAGCTGTTAACACCAAGCGATTCTTTCGTATCCGCTAATTACCAAGGGAATTTGACGGTTATTGACCTTTCCCCTGTACAAGCACCACTTTCTCGATGAGATGTTTCATATTATGCTGCCTGTATCGCATACTCAACAGGTGGCATATAATTCAGTGCGCGTGTCCGTCCGACAATCCCCACATTTAATTCATAAGTTAGCTACGGCATGGTGTTCTCTTTTTGTTAAGGAGAATAACCATGCAGCAATAACAACGAAGAGAAGTGAGTCGTCCAGACTTCTCTAAAGCATCATCGAAACCGCTAAAGCTAATGATGAACTCAACGTGTTCGAATATGTGATGACCTGCATTAATGAACACAGTAAATCGGAAGCGAACATCTGATCTTCTCCCTGAACTAGCACCACTCTCTCGATGAGATTTTTTATATTATGCTAGCCATTTTGCATACTCAACAGGCGGCAGGTAATTCAGTGAACTATGTTGTCGAACGTTATTGTAATGTTCGCGCCATAGATCAATTTCATATCTGGCTTCATCTAGAGTTCTGAACCAGTGTTGGTTCAGGCATTCATTTCTAAATTTGCCGTTTAAGCTTTCGACAAATGCATTCTGCTTAGGACTGGCTGCTGGATAAATCCAACTTCTATACCTGTTTCTTTACTACAGAAGAACATCGCCTTGCTGCTGAATTCTGTGCCGTTGTCGCTAATTACCTTTTTAGGCTTTCCCCGTAGCTCAATCAGTTGGCTGAGAAAACGGGCGACTTCTCGTCCGCTAATCGAAACTGACACAAGTTGGCCAACCATTTCTCTAGAGAAGTCATCAACCACGTTCAGAACACGAAACCGTCTACCGCAGCTTAGTTGGTCTGAAACAAAATCAATGGACAAGCGTTGATTCGGTGCTGAAGGCAACTCTATCGGCTGTCTTGGTCGTGCTAGCTTTTTACGCTTCTAAGTGTATACCTGTAGCGCTTCTTCGGTATAAAGGCGATAAGTATGCTTGCGATTAACAACCAGGCCTTCTCCTTTGCGCAAACCTTGAAGCATTAAATAGCCGTATCGCGGATACTGTGCGACGCCTGTTGCTGCAGACGTAAACGAACTGTTATCTTTTTGGCAGTAGCGAAATCCTGTTCTGCTAACAACAGCAGGCTTACAAGCCACCCGTTAACTGAGTTTAAACACATCAATCAAATAGCGGGCGACAAGTTTTCTTACGGCTTGAAGGCCTTGATAATTTGATCTTCGTGGTAGTGTTTTTTCATTTTGAGATTTCCATCGTCTCCAGTTTATTGGAAATCTCATCAAAGGGCATGGTGTTATTTGGGGGGAAGGTCGATTAAAAGCTTAATTTTATAAAAAATTTAACATTAATACCGTCGAGCCTCGTGAAAAAACACATCTATGCGATTCATACTAATTAACCAATATTAAAGTCGTACTGATCAAGAATTTTTTTCCAGTCAGTATAAGCTCCTGGATAAGGAGAGTAAGGCATTTCGTGAACTTCAACATTTGCGAAATTCGATAGCTTGCCTTTAATGCCGTTATCGTATAGTCCTCTATTGTTGTGGGGTATCAGTATTAATTTAAAGTTCTTATATCGTTGATTAACAAAATTACATAATTCCAGGACAGCACTAGTTGGTTCATTAAAGTTGCAGATAAGTAATTTTTCTTTATTTGAACATAGAGTTTCAAGAGTCTTATCTGCAAGATAATTAAACTTATTCTTTAGTTGAGGGTACAGTTCTCTTAATGACAACTCTGTTAATGTACCATCGTTTGAGCCGGGAAAACTATGGGGATATATTAGGCCATTAAAGTTATCAACAACACTTTTCTTGTTATTCGGTTCATCGCAAAGTTCTAAATTTTCTAATTCAAACGCGCCATGAAACTCGGCATCAAGTGTTTTAACTAAGCCTTGTATTGGTGTGATTGACCAATCAAAATAAAATGTGCCGTAATCTTCAACATTTTTTCGATTTTCACCTAGAACCAATTCGCTCGGGTTTTTGCCTTGGCGTTCGTATACTGCTTTAGATATATTATAGCGACTTTGGCAGTTTGTTCCTAAGCTCAAAGCTACTTGAAATTTTTGCATTACAACTTTCCATCACTTGTAAAAAAACAATAATCATCAGTTATATGGGTAGTGTCTATTAAATTCTTGCAGTACTCATTAACTGTTAGATAATCTAATATTCTTCTATATTTTAAATCCATATGAAATGACATGTAATTATGTGCATTATTAATTATGGTTTTACATAAATCGATGTTGTCATTTAAAAAGTTTATTGCCTTCTCTATAGATTCAACATTGGTAACCGGAACATAATGAACCCAAGGCTCTAGACCAGCGCACAGCGCTGTTTCCCATTCGCTTTCGACTTTTAAGACCACTGAGTTACTCATAAGTGCCCAGAAGATATTAGAAGGAATATCATTGCCATCTATCGCAAGGAGGTATTTATAAGCACGCTGATCTGCAATATTCATCTTTGGGCTAAAAGAAGTTGGTAGATTGACTTTCAAGTAATCAACAAGCTTGCGATAGTTATCATTGCTAGGCGCCGTAAAACCGACATTAAACTCTGGTTTCTTTGATAGTTCTGGAATTAGTGATAGTCGTGCAAACTTGGAGAAGTGAGTGTGGGGAGCTTTTTCATAAACGGTATTTCTTGCTGACTTCTTTTCGTTGAAATTTGTAAAGTAAACGCCCGAAGGTGCGCCCCTCCAAACAAGAGTATCCTTTTTTTTCTCAAATGGTAAGTCATCTCTCTCTAATGGAACATTTCTTGAGCCGAGACCCATAAATGATTTACCTAGTGGGAATAAAGTTACATAGTCCCGTTGGCTCTTGGTTCGTGCATACTGTATCGGGCCTTGAAAGGTCAAATTACTTGGAAGCAATCTAGAATAGTCATGACCTTCAGCGTCATTAAAGTTAACCAATACTTGTTTATAAATTTTGCTTTTTAACAAGTAATTAGCGAAAGGAACGACTCTCTTCTCCAGTCCCGAATTTACTGGAGTAAAAAATTTGTTAGTGTCTTTTTCCCACCTAATGTCTTTAAAGTCACCGCTAGGAGAAACGACTTTTCTCTCAGACCCATTGATGATGCTACATGATGTGTTCCTCAAGCAATCAAACATGTCAATTGGTAGCGTGTAATTCATTTTTTTTGCATTTTGACTTAACCGAAGAGAAAGTGCTTTCTCGATATCGTCGTCTCTGTTAGTCATTTAGATTACCAATTTTGTTAATAATAGTTTCAGGCTCTTGCAGAAAAAGCTCAATAAATTTCTTTATGCCAAATTTTTCAGCTATGAAAACAGGAACCCTATGACCATAATTTTTTATGTTGTAAATGGCGTCCTCAAACTTCTCATCGATTGAAGTGAATTCTAGGGATGCTTCGCGATCGACGTTCTCCAAGTCTCCATATAACATGAGAAGGTTGCCGTTATAGCCTGAGATTAGTTTGCTCCAATCAATTTGTATCTTCTCACTTCCAGCGAACTTGTTTGCCGAATAGCTACCTTTTTTAAAAAAAGTAGCTTCTGAACCAGTAGATATGATTGCGTCCACTTTAGAATAAAGCCCATATAGAAGTGCTCCCGTTCCTCCCATAGAGCCACCAAAGTACAGAACAGTGCCTGAACCAGTTTCTGTTAATTTTTGAGCAATCTCGTATAATTTTGTTGCGGCTTCTTTCCATGAACGGCCAAGCCCCGGTATGCCTTCAATATACCAGCTGTTATTTTCGCAATTTACAAATACTTTATTTACATCGAAGTTTTGAAGAGCTTTGACAGAATGGAATTGTCCAGGTAAACAGTCCACTGCAGAGAAAACTACGACAGTAATATCTGATTTTTTTGCGGGCTGTTTAAGAATATAGTTGTCTTCAATTTGCATAATTATAAATAACCTAATTTTGCAAGCGCATTGGGGAATTTTGATTCAAATACTTTATTAAGCTCTGGTGTGAAAATACTTTTATATTGTTCTGCCTTACCGTTTTGAATGTGTCCGGTTTTTTGTTTTTTACCAAACACAGAGTTGTCATAGAAAGCTCTTAATGAGTGAATTTTTTCTTCACTTTCGAGGCCTAGAAAATCACTTATAGCAAACCAGTTATGTAATTCAATATCATTTATAAAATCCTCATATCGAATGGTCTTTACGACACCCATACCATCAAATTTAGTCATGGTCTCGATTTGTCCACCAGCGGAATTATCCATTTCAAACAACATTTTCTCTTCAAAGGTTTCCAGTGTGTTTATTTCTTCGGCATAAGTCTTACCATTAAATTTATCCAAAGGAACATGAAGCCACGCCTCATCAGACCAACAATGATATTTTGCTGATGATATTATTAAATCCCTGGGATCTCTAACCATTCGAATTCCACGAAAACTTGAACAGTCAATTTTGTTTAATGGAAACTTGCTATGATGGTCATAAATTATTTGATTTTTGGTTGATTCTTCAGTTCGTTTTAAATATTCGAGCTTTTCACTTTCGGTCTTTGCTAGGTGCTCATCGGAAATGTTAAACATTTCGCAACCAATCAATTTACTTAATCTGTGAAAAACGCCATGCATCCACACTGTTCCTGTTTTGTGGTGTGTCCCGACGAGAATGTGATATTTCATACTTTACCTTTTGAAAAAAATTTTCTTAGTTACGAGAAGTTACCCAGTCGTTTGGTTTAAAAGCTGTGATTACTAAGGGAAAAATTATTTTGTAAAAACTCTTCCCAAGAGGGGAAGAATTGTCCATCGTAGTTACTTTTCTCATTACTTCTTTTTAATAACATCAGCTGGTTGTGAGTGATATTTCTTATTTCGATATCGTATTTTTCTGCAATTTCTAGCATTATTTGCTCACTATAGGAGAGATCGCAATCACTCTTTGTATTTATAATGATTTTTGGTAAGCCAGATGATACTGTAAATAACCTATCAATATCACTTAGTGTTTCTATATCTATATAACGCACTGTCGTTTCACCAGCTAAAAGAGATATGAATTGGTCAGCAGTTGAGGTATTCGAACTTCCTATTACCCAACACTCTTTAATTTTTTGTTTCGTAATCTCTAAATCTAAATGGATGTGCCCTAGAGAAGGAAAGTAGTGTTTATCTACAACACTATTGTAAGATTTGTATGTTAGCTTACTCTTAACTTTATCTGATTCGATTGGAATAAGTGAGATAACTAATGTGTTAGCTCCTATTTTGATATCGGGGAAGTTTTCACTTAGATTTAGTAGTGTAGTCGGTTTCTGATTTGCAATAGTCGCTTCTAAGTCATTGGCTTCAACAAACTTTATAAAGTTTGAATGAGGGCGGCCCTCTGTTGGCTTTCCAACCACAAAGTAAGAAGCATCTTTAAAGTTCCAATTACATAGATCAATCTTAGCTTGTGCTATGTAGTGAGCCAGTTTGTTTTTCATACCATATTCACTTGGCAATAAAACGAAAACTTGCTTGCGCTTAAGAATGTCTTCTTTGAGCTCTGAAAGTTCATCCCAGATTTTTTGCTCAGTGACTTTATGAGATTTTGCTGATGCATCTGAAAGATAAATTAGCTCATCCGATGCGTAAGAACAGTCAGTCATTGCCAATGCCATTTCTTCAAATGATGTAAGCTCATGAAAGTCATGGCACGCGGTAAATCCTTCCATAGCGTGCTTATGCGAAAACATTGGTTTCGTATGCGATAGGGCTTCCGCAACCTTAATTTTTAATCCTGTTGAAAATTCCATTGGGATGATAGCAGCGTGAATACCATCATAAAATTGGTCGATACTGTCTACATAGCCAACGGTCTTAAAAAATGGGTTATCTTGAACTTCAATTTCATTACAAATAGAGCCGGCTATTTCAACAGTTAGCGGGGCACAATATTTCTTAAAAATTGGCGTAGCACGCTCTATAAATCTTAAAATATTAACTCTGTTAATATTATTGTTCGCACCAATGAAACCGAACTTTACCCCTTCTTCAGTGCTTGGAGTAGACGCTTCTCTCCTGTCGTCAATATGCAGAAGTGTAGAAACCTTAGCTTTTGTCCCCATATTTTTGAAATCAGCTTCTTCTTCTTCTTTAATTGCCCAAACTAAATCAGCTCGGTCCAACGCAATTACTTCCTGATCTTCAGTGGTATGGAAGAATTCTTTGCCTATCCCCTGACTGGCGAGTAGCTCACGTCTACCACTAAATTTGTCATGTGTGTCGAGGACTTTGTAGGTCTTTTCTGGTGCTAACTCAAGTGCTTTGCTTAGCCATGTATAGTTGACAATACAAACATCATATTCACGAGCGGCGAATGTTTTAGATAGGTGATTTTCTAGTGCCCAGTCCCACCATTCATCTATGTGATGGTCGTCACCTTCTTTTGGCCAATCATGCAAAGGTTTGGAAGGCCACACGTGGTCGACTAGCTCCCATTGTTCGTCCATTTTTTTGCGTGTTTCGACAGGTGTATAGTCTCGCCAATCCCCCTCGCTTGCATAATGAACATAATGAATCTCAAAGCCCAAAGATTGAAGTTTAGAACAAACGCTGTAAATCCTTTTCCTATTTCCATAGTTCAAAGGCCAAGTGGGGGTGGGGGCGACTACTAACGCTCTTAATGCTTTATTCTTTTCCATCTTCAATTCCTTCAAGTCCATCGAAGCCTGCAAGGGTTAGAATAGTGTTCGCATATATAGCTGAAAGCTGCCATTGAAATTCACCCGCATCGTCTGTTGCGAAATATAGGCCTTGTAAATTACGGTATCTCGGAGGAAGGCTACACAAGTAATCTTTTATATTAGTAAGCTGGTCGGCAAGGTTTTTTTCAGCTTCGGAAGGGTTCATCATAAAATCCGAAGCAGCTTGCCATGCGGAGCGGCGTCTAAACCAGTCTCGTGTTAAACGTTTTTTCTCAACTAGATGGTCTACACTTGCTTTAGGGTTGTAGACTTCTATGTATTCACTTTGCTTGACGAAGTTTATTAATTCACTCTCTTCGTTAGATAGTAAAACTTGACCGCCACCTTTCCGGCCTAAATTTGTACTGAAACCACCAGCTGCTTCTAACACCTTTTTAGCGAATGAGATATTTGCACCGGCAAACCATTCATTACTATCAGCTACTCTTAATTCGCCGCCCCAGTCAACAACCGAAACGTTTCCTACTAGTGCGTCGCCAAGCCAGGAAGGTCTTGGGATTTCCCAAATAGGTGCGATACGACCACCCACGACGCCTACATTGTCGAAACTTTCAAAGGCATTTAACACTTCTTCAACCCAAACTTGAGAGGCGATTGCATCGTCGTCTAGGTAAGATATGTAAGGAGATTTCGCTAGTTTGTAACCGACATTACGAGCATTAGATAAGCCTGGAGTTTTTTCGAATACGTAAGTTAAGTTCTTAATTGATTCGAAATCTCTCTTTACTGATGCACCTTCACCTGTTTCAGCATTTGGCGTGTTATCAATAATGAGAATCTCAAACTTATCGTCATCTAGCGTTTGCTGTGTAAGGCTATTAACAGCCTTTTTCAAAACTTCGTAGCGATTATATGTGCAGATAACAACCGAAATAAGAGGCATTTTATAGAACCTCCAATTTGTGGAAGGCAATACCTAACTTTCTGTTATCAGACGATTCTGGCTTCACCTCAGAAGGTGAAAACAAATGGGGAATAAACAGGCTTATTAAGGTATCTTGAGCCCTTGAACTCACGGGCAAAGCAGCAATAAGTTCAATACCTTCATTTCTTTTTTCGAAGTCATAGCTGACTAATTCACCATCTACGTACAATTTAATTGAGTTCAGTATTTCTGGCTTGATTGCATTTACAATGGAAATACGCAGGGTTTTTTCTTGTGTTCTATCAACGGGTACATGAAAATTGTTAAGTCGTTCAGGGCCGGTCCAGCGGTAATGACCGCCGCCACCATAAGCTTCCGCCTCATAAAAATTGTCGCCAACAGGGACCACATCGTTGGCATCAATGAGCACTCTCGGCAACTTACTTCTCGTCATCAGTGTAACTTCTGGTAAGTTGAAGAACAGTTCACTGTCGTACACAGCCTTTTCGAGCTTGTTGATGTGAGCTTGTTGGCTGTTTATGATTGCGTATAACTCAGCTACTTTTTCTAGCAAGTATTCAGCTCTTTCTTCCGAACGAAGTGACGAAAATTCGTCTTTCATTCCATTGAAAATTTGATCTTTATCGGTCATCTCGTTTTAACTTCCAAATTATTACTGGTTTTAATTATAAAATGCATGAGTATTCTGTAATAAAATTACTTGTGAGTCTATGCCTGAATAAGAACTTGCACTTTAAACTGGGGGGGGGAAGTCATATACTGCGGGGTGGAACACTTATTTTTAAATCTAATTTGTTAAGGCTCTAACAATGAGAAAGGGAATAATATTAGCTGGCGGATCTGGCACACGTTTGCACCCGTTAACTAAGGTGGTTAGTAAGCAGCTAATGCCTGTTTACGACAAGCCGATGATTTTTTATCCGTTAACCACGTTAATGATGTCGGGCATTCGCGATGTACTCATTATCACCACGCCCGAAGAGCAGCAAAGGTTTATCGACCTTATCGGTGATGGCTCGGCGTTAGGAATGAATATTCAATACGCGGTACAGCCCTCGGCAGATGGCTTGGCACAGGCGTTTCTTATAGGCGAAGAGTTTATTGGAAACGATAGCTGTTCGCTGGTTCTTGGCGACAACATTTATTACGGCCACGACTTAAAGTTGTCTTTGCAGAATGCGTTTAAACAAGAGCACGGTGCAACGGTGTTTGGATATCACGTTAACGACCCAGAACGTTATGGTGTAGTTGATTTCGACGATGACTGGAATGCACTTTCCATCGAGGAAAAGCCCGCTGTTCCTAAATCAAACTATGCGGTAACGGGTCTTTACTACTATGACAACCGCGTAGTGGACTTCGCCAAAGAAGTTAAGCCCTCTCATAGAGGTGAACTTGAAATTACTGACTTGAACAACTTATATCTTCAAGATGGCAGCCTCAAAGTAGAGCTAATGGGGCGCGGTTCAGCATGGTTGGATACAGGTACGCTTGATTCTCTACTCGATGCTGCAAACTTTGTGGCGGCTATCGAAAAACGCCAAGGCTTGAAAGTATGTTGCCCAGAAGAAGTGGCCTATAGAATGGGCTATATCAATGCTGAGCAACTTGAAAAGCTAGCGGCACCACTCAAGAAAAGTGGTTATGGCGATTACCTGCTAAAAGTCATTAACGATAGAGTTAAAATCTAGCTTCATATCAAATTGTAAAAGGTGGCACTGCCACCTTTCTTCTTATTTTAAACTGCCAGTTTGTACGGAAAGTAAATGCAAGTAATTAAGACAGACATCCCTGACGTAAAAATCATTGAGCCTAAAGTATTTGGAGACGAGCGTGGTTTTTTCCTAGAAACCTTTCGCACCGATTGGTTTAAGAAAGAATGCGCAGATGTAGATTTTGTTCAAGATAACCACTCTAAATCTAGCCAAGGTATTCTTCGCGGCCTTCATTATCAAATAGAGCAAACCCAAGGCAAATTGGTGCGTGTAGTTAGCGGCGAAGTGTACGATGTAGCCGTAGATATGCGTAAAGACTCACCTACTTACGGTAAGTGGGTTGGGGTGACGTTATCAGCTGAGAATAAACGTCAGTTATGGGTACCTGCGGGCTTTGCTCACGGTTTCTACGTAACAAGCGAAAATGCTGAGTTCGTGTATAAGTGTACAGACTATTACCACCCGGAATCTGAAATATCAGTTAAGTACAACGACTCAACGTTAAATATCGACTGGCCTTTAGTGAATGGCGAAAAACCTTCACTTTCAGGGAAAGACGAAGCTGGGTTGGCATTTGTTGACGCACCTACGTTTTAATTATTAAGGCTTAAAAGGATAACAATGAAAATTGTAGTTATTGGAAATGCTGGGCAGTTGTCTTACGAGTTGGTGCGTATATTGGGTGAAGATACTATTTGTCTTGGACCGGAAGATACAGATATCACTAAATTTGATGTGTTATCAGAAACGCTGTCTCAATTAGCGCCTGATGTCATCATCAATGCCGCCGCCTACACTGCCGTAGATAAAGCAGAGGAAGAACAAGAGTTATGCCATGCAATTAATGCTACTGCAGTAGAAAACTTAGCTAAGTACTGCAAAAAAGCTGGTGCATTTGTAGTGCATGTATCTACCGACTACGTATTTAATGGGCATAAAGGCTCGCCATACCTGCCTAGCGACCCTATAGAACCGCAGGGGGCTTATGGCAAAACAAAAGCAGATGGGGAAAAGGCGTTACTCGATATATTGCCTGAAGCAAGTTGCTTAATTCGTACAGCATGGGTGTATTCCGCCCATGGCAATAATTTTGTAAAAACCATGCTTAAGCTAATGGCAGATAAGCCTCAGCTTACGGTAATAGACGACCAAATAGGTACGCCTACCTGGGCGAAAGGGTTGGCGGATGCCTGCGTCAGTGCAGCTAAAAACAAAACAGTAGGTGTGTATCACTGGACTGACGAAGGCGTGGCCAGTTGGTACGACTTTGCACTAGCTATTCAAGAGTTAGGGCTTGAAAAAGGGTTGTTAGAAAGTGCAATTCCTGTATTGCCTATTCCAAGTAGCCAGTATCCTACGCCAGCTAAACGCCCTCATTATAGCGTGTTGGACAAACAAAGCGCACGTGAAGCGTTTGCAACCTGCAACCCAACCCATTGGCGCAAGCAGTTGTCTTCCATGATGGACGAGCTTAAAGCGGCTCAATAAGCCGCAACACTCAATTCAAGTTTGGTAAATAAAACATGAGCAAAACAATTTTAGTAACAGGTGGTGCAGGCTTTATTGGCTCCGCAGTAGTACGCCATCTTATAAATGATACTGATCACACGGTAGTGAATTTAGACAAGCTAACTTACGCGGGTAATTTAGAATCATTAACACCCGTTTCAAGCAGCGACCGCTATAGCTTTGAACAAGTTGATATTTGTGATGCTGAAAAAGTAAAGCGCGTGTTCAACACGCACCGGCCAGATATCATTATGCACTTGGCTGCAGAATCTCACGTAGACCGTTCTATTGATGGCCCTGGTGAGTTTATTCAAACCAATGTAGTTGGAACGTACACGTTGCTTGAACAAGCAAGAGCATATTGGTCTGAACTGGAAGGCGATAAAAAAGCAGGGTTTAAGTTCCACCATATTTCTACTGATGAAGTATACGGCGACCTTCCTCACCCTGATGAAGTTGAGCCAGGCACAGAGCTTCCATTGTTTACGGAAACTACCCCGTATGCACCAAGTTCTCCTTATTCAGCGAGTAAAGCAAGTTCTGATCAGCTAGTACGTTCGTGGCTGCGTACCTATAAGCTACCAACATTAGTAACTAATTGCTCAAATAACTATGGGCCGTATCATTTCCCTGAAAAGCTAATACCGTTAGTTATTTTAAATGCGCTAGCGGGCAAGCCGCTGCCAGTGTATGGCAAAGGTAACCAAATTCGCGACTGGCTGTATGTTGAAGACCATGCGCGCGCATTAGTTGTGGTTGCGCTAAACGGTGAAATTGGTGAAACCTACAATATTGGTGGGCATAACGAAAAACAAAACATTGAAGTGGTGCAAACTATTTGCACTATTTTGGATGAAGTTAAGCCGAAAGAAAGCAAATACGCCGAGCAGATCACTTACGTTCAAGACCGCCCAGGTCACGATATGCGCTATGCCATTGATGCCAGTAAGATTGAACGTGAGCTAGGATGGAAACCACAAGAAACCTTTGAAAGCGGCATTCGTAAAACCGTTGAATGGTATTTAGCGAATGAAGGCTGGTGGAAAGCTGTGCTTGACGGTAGTTATCAAGGCGAGCGTTTAGGCACGGGGAGTTAGTTAGCTCTTATTAGTTTTTAGGCCTCAGCTTACTTAGTATGCTGAGGCTTTTTTGTTTTCGAATGCAATATTCTTGGTGGTGTGATTGTTGCTTATAGAGAACCATACCACTAAAGCTTAATGATAAAACGTTGTAGTTGGGCGGCGAGATGCACCGAGTCGTCAGCGCTATATCAAATTGAGCACCTTTATGATGCATTATTCATGAGATTTTCAAAAAACTCTGGCAATATATAGCGAGAAAATTTTAATAAATATTTCTATCGCTGATAGTTAATAGGATTGGAGAAACCATAAATGGAAAGTACGCTAGCAAAGTACAAAATAGCAGTAGCAGGTACTGGGTACGTAGGCTTATCAAATGCCGTGTTACTTGCACAACACAATGAAGTGAAAGCAGTCGACTTGGTACCTGAAAAGGTCGAGATGCTGAATAACAAAAAGTCTCCAATTGAAGACAAAGAGATTTCTGAGTACCTAACGACTAAAGAGCTTAATCTTGAAGCTACGTTAGATGCACAGGTAGCATATAAAGATGCCGATTATGTGGTTATTGCAACGCCAACGGATTACGACCCGCAAACGAACTACTTCAACACAGGTAGTGTAGAAGCGGTTATCAAAACGGTAATGGAAATTAACCCTGATGCAGTGATGATTGTTAAATCGACCGTGCCAGTAGGGTTCACTAAAGACGCAAAAGCACGTTTCGGTACTGAAAATCTAATCTTCTCTCCAGAGTTCTTACGTGAAGGTAAAGCACTTTACGATAACCTTCACCCTAGCCGCATTATTGTGGGTGAACGTAGCGAACGCGCTGAAGTATTCGCTAAATTGCTTGAGCAAGGCGCGATTAAAGAAGAAATCGAAGTGTTGTTTACTGACAGCACTGAAGCTGAAGCCATTAAGCTTTTTGCTAATACTTACTTAGCCATGCGTGTGGCTTATTTCAACGAGTTGGATAGCTATGCAGAACGAAATGGCTTAGACACCAAACAAATTATTGAAGGTGTAGGCTTAGACCCTCGCATTGGTAAGCACTACAATAACCCAAGCTTTGGTTATGGTGGTTACTGCCTACCAAAAGATACTAAGCAGTTACTTGCGAACTACAGTGAAGTGCCTAACAACATGATTCAGGCCATTGTAGATGCTAACCGTACCCGTAAAGACTTTATTGCTGATTCAATTGTAAGCCGCGGTCCTAAGATTGTTGGCATCTACCGCCTTATCATGAAGACTGGTTCAGACAATTTCCGCGCCAGTGCGATTCAAGGCATCATGAAGCGCATTAAAGCGAAAGGTATTGAAGTGGTAGTATACGAGCCTGTACTCAAAGAAGATGATTTCTTTAACTCACGCGTAGTAAACGACCTAGAAGAGTTTAAGAAAATCTCTGATGTTATCGTAGCCAACCGTGTAACGGGCGATATTGAAGACGTACTCGACAAAGTTTACAGCCGCGACTTGTTCAACGCCGACTAAATCAAAATTGTGGGGTCAGAGCAGCTACTCTCATCCCACAATTTATATAAAGTTAAAACACCAGTTCAGCCATCACTTTAAAGCGTTAATCAATCTAACCCCGTAAGCGGGAAAGTGTTCGTCCTTCGTTAAAATCTGCAGCCCTTCAGCTTGAGCTTGGGCGATCAGCATTCTGTCAAATGGATCGCGGTGGTGCATTGGCAGCCTTCCTGCTTGCTGGCTATGAAATAAATTGATAGGTAATGCGCTAAAACCTAACTCTTCGATAAGCGACTCAATATCGTCTGGTACCGTAAGTTTTCCCAGCTGCTGTTTTATCGACATTTCCCAAACAGACGCGGCGCTGATATAAATGGCGTTTTCAGTATTAGAGATATGCTTTTGAGCGTTATGACCTAATTGCTCATCTCCGTTCATCCACCAAATTAAAACGTGGGTATCGAGTAATATTCTTTTCATTACAAACCGAACATATCTGCTATATCTTCATTAACCTCTTTCGAGTCGAAGTCTTCAGTCGTATGAACCTGGCCTTTGAATTGCCCAAAAATGCGTTTTTTTTCTGTTTTAAAAGGCACTAGTTTCACTACTGGTTTTCCCGACTTGGCGATAACAACTTCTTCACCGGCCTCTGCCCGTTCGACAAGTTGGGATAACTTACTTTTTGCCTCATGCATATTGGCCTGCATACAACACCTCTAATGAACTTAGCTAAACTTAGCTATAATGGTAGTTCAAAAAAACAACAGTTGCAATCACGTCCTCAACTCATTTATATCTAACGCTTGTAGATCAAAAATCTGACAAGGAGCCAAACTAAATGCCTATCGTGTCAGTGCTGCGGTATCTTTAATCATCAAAGATCATTCACAAAAAACTTCCCAAACCCCAAAATTCAAAATAAAATCCACGCCAATTCAACTCCTGCCATTAAGCCTCACGCTTACACATACCCGGCGGGGAAGAAGCATGCTTTAAATTGTGGGGATACCTCAGGGGCAGTGTTGATACTCTGCCCCTCAATTTCTATGGCTCCTAATCCAGGCGTCCAGAGCCCACACGTCACGCTAGAATCTCCCTGGCCGATTCAACAATCGCCTCACTAATCGTATAGTCAGCACGGCTTTTACCTGTAATAGCGTAGTATCGTTCGTTGAGCGTATTCGCGTTGCCAATACAATGCACACCATATTGCTCTTCAACGTGTTTCGAAATAGCCGATGGTGCGCAGAACACGCCAAAGTCTTCGCTGCCAAATAGCTTCAATAAAGCGGTATCATCGAACTCGGCCACAATTTTTGGGTAAAGCTGTTCGGTTTCAAGCCAGCTAGTTAATGCTTGTCGTATCCCCGACGTGTTGCCTTGGATAAGTAACGGCATCTGATTTAAACAGTCAGGAAAGGTTTGTTCTTCACTAAGTGGTGATTTCGCAAAAAAACTTAACGAGCTTTCACCTAAGAAAAAGCTATTGGCGCTAATTTGCGTACCCGGCGCTATGCCGCGGTCTGCAACAATAAAGTCGATAGCGTTAATGGCCAGCTCTTTCAGTAATCCATCGAAGCTGTCTTCTTTAATTACATACTTCACATGAGAAAACCGACGCATGATGTCGTGAACAAAATCGTAAAAAAGCACTTTTGGAATACCGTTTGTAATACCTATTACGAATTCTTTCGTATTCACTTCATCGCTATTGTTAAGTATTTCAGCCAGTTGATTACCTTTATGAAATATTTCACTGGCATACTGATAGGTAACTTTACCTCTCGCGTTGAGGTATAGCCGCTTGTTTATTCTGTCGAATAGGGCATAGCCAAGCTGGTTTTCGAAGGTACTAAGTTGCCCGCTAACCGTTTGAGGAGTAACGTGAAGTAACTTGGCTGCCTTAGCAATACTGCCCTCGCGGGCGACCAGATAAAAATAGTATAAATGATGGTAGTTTAGGTGATGCATAATTTTACAAAATAGAAGAAGGGCAGGAAATGTACTCTGATCCCATAATTTATAAACGCAATTATTTTCGATGAAGTATTCAGAGTATAACAGATTTATTCTAACTCAGTATTGAAATACACTAATTATTGTTGCTGTTACCCACAATCAAGAACAGCGCGTTTCTCACTTTTCTAAGCTAGCGGTATATTGAAGACATAACTATGGCTAAACCAATAAATTTACGCAAAACGCGAAAAACGCTTTTTTCGCTACTAAAACCCGAGGCTGGCTTTTTCTGGGTTGCTATTGCCTACGGTGTTGCAATTAGTTTAATGACATTGGCAGTGCCAATTGCAGTGCAAACCCTAATCAACAGTATCGCAAATATAGGCTCAACCCGAGCAGTGGTCATCCTAGCTGTTGTCTTGTTTCTTACTTTATTTATATCAGGTGTGTTTAGCGCCCTTCGTATGCGGGTGATGGAGTTTTACGAGCGAAAGGTTTACGCGCGTTTAACTGCCGACATCGGTCTTAAAACTATTCTCGCGCCCCATAGCTTTTTTGAAGGGCGTCAAAACGTCAGCATAACCCAGCGCTATTTCGACATTATGACGTTTCAAAAGAATATCCCGTCTTTGATGATCGACGGCTTTGCCTTGGTATTGCAGATGCTGGTGGGCTTCACTCTGGTATCCTTTTACCACCCGGCGTTGTTCGCGTTTAACGTGGTGCTTTTACTTACCATGTATGCGGTGTGGAAAATTTGGGGCCGCGGCGCTAAGCGCACTGCTATCGAGTTATCTCACGCGAAATACGACTCGGCCAAGTGGCTTCACGATATTGCTATTGCTCACGAGTTCTTTAAGTCGGCAGATCATGTCGAGTACGCCGGGCGCAGTACCGAAGGTTACATCAGTGACTATGTGCAAAAGCATAAAAACCATTTTCATTACACGTTCTCGCAGGTGGTCATGTTCTTATTAATGTATGCCGTAGCCAGTGCTTCTTTATTGGGTATTGGCGGTGTACTGGTGGTACAAGGTGAACTGTCTATTGGTCAGCTAGTTGCCGCTGAGCTGGTTATGTCAGCCGTATTCTTTGGTTTATCTCGCTTCACTCAATACTTAAAGCTTTATTACGAACTTTACGGAGCAGCCGAAAAGCTAGGTGGAGCTTTAGCTATGCCGCAAGAAGAGCTTAATGCGTCAGAACATGTACCCGCATCATCAAAACTGGTATTTAACGACGTCGAACTTAAACACGGTAACGATACCTGCCAATTAAATGTGGTATTCGAACCTGGCACTAAGTACTTTGTGACTACAGATAAAAGCTGGGTTCAAAAGCAGCTTGTAGGTTTATTGAAGCAGTACGACAGGGTTAAGTCGGGCGATATTTTATTGGGTGAATTAAGCCTTAACGATTACGACACCCACGAGCTAAGGCAAGCGGTGACTATCTTAGATCGCTCGCTGATTATTGAAGTGTCGATAGAGCGTTACTTAAAGCTCGCTCACCCACAGGCCACCATTGCCGATATTCGCGCAGCGCTTGAAGAAGTGGAAATGACCAAGACAATTGACGGCTTGCCCGAGGGCCTTCAAACGAAAGTGTCTGTATTGGGCGCGCCATTGCAGCCGCTTGAGTTCTTATTACTTAAACTGGCTGCTGCCATTATCGCCAAACCTAAATTATTGATATTGAATCAACACTTTGATGCGATCCCTATTGAACTTCGCGCGCGCCTTCTAAACCGCTTAACCAAGTACGATTTTACGGTAATGTACTTTTCAAACATCCCAATACCCGAATGCTTCGACGGCGTGATACATCTGCACGACAATGCCACCGCTATGCTTAGCGAATACAATGATGGGGTAGCGCCAGTGAGTTTAGATGTGCAAAGCGATACCAAGAACGCAAATAAGGGGGGGGAATAAGTGAATAACGCAGAACGTCGCTTTTTAGACAACATTAAGTCGTTACCTTCTTTGCACGTGCCAAAGCTACACCGGGTAGTCACTGGCGTGATTATTTTTTTAGTGCTTGCTGCTGGCTTAATACTGTACTTCACGCCTTGGATCCAAACCGCTTATGGCACAGGCATGGTGGACTCACTCGACCCGAAAGACAGAACCCAACCTATCAACGCGCTTGTTGATGGACAGGTAAAGCAGTGGCATGTGAGGGAAGGGCAGCAGGTGAAGGCGGGCGACCCTATCGTTACGCTTATCGATATTGATGCACAGCGCCTTGAAAAGCTTCAGTCTCAGCTATCTGCCGCCAACCTAAAGAATCAAGCGAATGAAACGGCGGTAAGAAATGCTGAGAACAACTTAGCCCGTCAGAAGTCACTTGAAGCGCAGGGGCTGGTATCGCGCAAAGAAGTAGAGCAAGCCGAAATTAAAGTGCAAGAGCTACGTGCTAAAGCCGCAGCGTCTGTTTCTGAAATAAACGAGGCCAGCATGATCTTGTCTCGCCAATCTACGCAAACAAAGCTCGCGCCGGTGGATGGCACTGTGGTGCGTTTATTATCTGGAGGTGTGTCTACTTTCGTGAAATCAGGAGACATCCTAGGCCAATTTATTCCTGCCGATGCGAAGCGTAGTGTGCGTGTTACCGTAAGAGGGTTAGATGCGCCATTAGTAAAGCCGGGCGCAAAAGCGCGCTTGCAGTTTGAAGGCTGGCCAGTGTTTCAGTTTAGCGGCTGGCCCGGCAGCGCAATTGGTACCTTTGGTGGTGAAGTGGTCTACGTTGAGCCAGTGGCAAATGCTATGGGCGACTTCAACGTTTGGATACGCCCAGATGAGTCAGATATTCCATGGCCAGCAGAAAGTTCGGCCCGTTTAGGTAGCCGCGTAAAAGCGTGGGTGTTATTGGAAGAGGTACGCCTGGGTTACGAAATGTGGCGACAGCTGAATAACTTCCCGCCGCTGCCAACTCAAGAATCACCTTCAAGCGGTGGTAAAGGTTCTGGAGCATCAATATGGTAGCGCGAAGCTTTATCTCGTTATTATTGGCACTCGCGCTTTTGGGCAGCGTTAGCAGTGCTAAGGTACTGGCGCAAAGTCAAACTACACAGCCCGCACCTTCTATAGAAGGGTTAATAGAAAGCATGGTGAATTATCACCCTTATGTGCTTGCGATAAATGAAGGTAACTACCAAGCCGCGGCTGAACTTGAAATTGCCAGAAGCAGTTTCGACCCTTTTATAGAACAGAAAACGAAAAGCCGCGTATCAGGTTATTACGATGGAACCAATTTAACCCAGCGCTTTACTAACCCCATAGAGGATTACAATGCCTCGGTTTTCGGTGAGTACCGCATCGCAGGTGGTGATTTCCCTAGCTACGAAGGATATTACGATACGCTATCTGGCGGAGAAGCAAGTGTTGGCATTGCCATGTCATTGCTACAAAACCGCGAAATAGACAAACGCCGAACCGCGCTAAGAAATGCGGGGCTAGCGTCATCCCAATGGCAAGCATTAGCAAGCAGTCTAATTAATGACTTTGTATATAAAGGGGTAAGTGAGTATATCGCGTGGTATGAAAGTGCCCTGCAAATAGACGCGGTAACCGAATTGCTTAATACCGCTTTTGAACGTGAAAAAGCCTTGGTTACACGGGTAGAAAAAGGCGATTTAGCCAGTATCGTGCTAACCGAGTTCAAAGCAAACTTGCTACAGCAGCGTTTAACCTTGGCTGAACTAAAACAAAAGCGGGATATGCATGCGCAAATGCTGTCTTTTTACTGGCGTTCGCCAAGCGGTGACATGCAAGCGGTCAAAAGCGATAAACCACCAAAAGACATTAACTGGCCATATTGGGTGGGCAACGGTCAACTTGTCACACTGCGCAATGCGCTGCGCGAGCATCCCGAACTGGATGTTATGAAGTTAGAGCAGCAGGTGGTAGAAAATAAAGTGGCGCTTGCTGACAACGCGTTGTTACCTAAACTTGACCTTACCGCCTCTATCGCCAGAGATGTGGGGGCGGGTTCACAAACCCTTGAAGGTACAGAAACAAAAGTTGGGTTGTCTTTTTCTTACCCTTTGGGTAACAGAAAGGCCAAAGCGGAACGTGCACAGCTTCAGTCAAAGCAACGAGAGCTGGCGCACAAACTCACGTCTACCGAGCAAGCAATAGCGCAACGCTTTGAACAAGCGCTGGTGTATTGGGGGCAGGCAAAAGACATTGTATCGCTGCAAAGCGAAAACGCTGCATTAGCCAAAACTTTATCTAAGGTAGAGAAGACGCGCTTCGATGCTGGCGACAGTGATATGTTTGTTTTAAATGCCCGTGCTCAAAACGAAATTAAAGCGAAGATGAAAGAGATCAAAGCCAGGGTAGATTTGTTAAAAGCAGAACTGATGCTATATAAAGAAGCCGCTATGCTTTATTCATTTAATAAGTAGGCGTTAACGGCCAAGTGTCTAGAGATAACAGCTACAGAGAATAACGAGAGATAAAAGCGAGAGAAAGCGAACAGGGTTTTAGGTGATAAATACCGGTTGTTTGCAAGACCAACACAAGCCGAAAAAGAAAAACGGCGTATTGAACTATCAGTACGCCGCTTGTTTATATGGATAAAGCGCTATAAAGGCTAATTACTAACCGCACTATTAAAGTCTTCTTCTGATAAACCTGCCGACATCGCGTATTCTTTTAACTTATCTTGAGAAACACCCGCATGTTGTGCGGTGCTTAATATACGTATTACCTGTTCACGTTGATGAGATGATTCTCTTACGGCTGTTTCCACTACCATTTGCGCTTCGTTAGGGAAGACCGCTAATAATGCATCTACCACATACTCTCCAACGAAAGGAACGGCATTAAGCGCGCTTGTCATAATCTCAACAATTTTGTTCGGGTGCTCCTGCGAGAGTGTTTGAACAATACTGTCTGCTGCATCAGGTTGAGTAAGAACAGCAACACGTACTATCTCATCTAATTCTTCAGGGGTTGAAACCGCTGCTGCATGAACAACGAAATCGACATAAGTTGGTTCTGCTTTAATAGCTAGCTGAACAATGTTGGGGCAGCTGCTGACTTCTTTTTCTATTGCAAGCTGAACAATTTCCTCGGTAGAAGAAGGTTGTGCTGATATTGCAGCAAAGACGATTTCTCGATACTTATCTGGATACGTGTCTAATGCGATATCGACAATAGAGACTATTTCTTGCGGATAATGGCCAGCGATAGAGCTAATGGCACGTCCTACAGACATGGTTTGATCGACCTGGCGTCGCAAAAAGGCTGTTTGAAAGCGATTAGATGCTTCAGCGGATGATTCTATGCTTACTGAAGTGGTTGGCTGAGCGACTTCGTTTGAAGAAGCGTCTTGTGCCATTGCCACATGACTAACCTGTGAGGCTAGCATTGCCGCTGAAAGCAATGAAAGAGTTCGTAACATAAACCCACCTTTATAATTATTGCGTAGTCAATTTTTGACACAACCAGTATTAATACATTTATGAAGAATACAAAGCGTAGGCCGTTTACGCTTATATACATTCTCATACGTATTCCTTTACGCAACCTTCAACATCAAGTTTCAATATAATAACGGCAGGATCAAATACTACTTTAAGAACGACTACTTTATAGGATCTGAACACCCATCCTATTAGTAATTAGTCCATATTGTCTACTAATTATCACATTTGAATGAAAAATAGACGGTTAGTTCAGAGTTTGATCATGGCTCAGATTGAACGCTGGCGGCAGGCCTAACACATGCAAGTCGAACGGTAACAGGATTAGCTTGCTAATCGCTGACGAGTGGCGGACGGGTGAGTAATGCTTGGGAACTTGCCTTTGCGAGGGGGATAACAGTTGGAAACGACTGCTAATACCGCATAACGTCTACGGACCAAACGGGGCTTAGGCTCCGGCGCAAAGAGAGGCCCAAGTGAGATTAGCTAGTTGGTAAGGTAAAGGCTTACCAAGGCAACGATCTCTAGCTGTTCTGAGAGGAAGATCAGCCACACTGGAACTGAGACACGGTCCAGACTCCTACGGGAGGCAGCAGTGGGGAATATTGCACAATGGGGGAAACCCTGATGCAGCCATGCCGCGTGTGTGAAGAAGGCCTTCGGGTTGTAAAGCACTTTCAGTTGTGAGGAAAAGTTAGTAGTTAATACCTGCTAGCCGTGACGTTAACAACAGAAGAAGCACCGGCTAACTCCGTGCCAGCAGCCGCGGTAATACGGAGGGTGCGAGCGTTAATCGGAATTACTGGGCGTAAAGCGCACGCAGGCGGTTTGTTAAGCTAGATGTGAAAGCCCCGGGCTCAACCTGGGATGGTCATTTAGAACTGGCAGACTAGAGTCTTGGAGAGGGGAGTGGAATTCCAGGTGTAGCGGTGAAATGCGTAGATATCTGGAGGAACATCAGTGGCGAAGGCGACTCCCTGGCCAAAGACTGACGCTCATGTGCGAAAGTGTGGGTAGCGAACAGGATTAGATACCCTGGTAGTCCACACCGTAAACGCTGTCTACTAGCTGTTTGTGACTTTAAGTCGTGAGTAGCGAAGCTAACGCGATAAGTAGACCGCCTGGGGAGTACGGCCGCAAGGTTAAAACTCAAATGAATTGACGGGGGCCCGCACAAGCGGTGGAGCATGTGGTTTAATTCGATGCAACGCGAAGAACCTTACCTACACTTGACATGCAGAGAACTTTCCAGAGATGGATTGGTGCCTTCGGGAACTCTGACACAGGTGCTGCATGGCTGTCGTCAGCTCGTGTCGTGAGATGTTGGGTTAAGTCCCGCAACGAGCGCAACCCTTGTCCTTAGTTGCCAGCCTTAAGTTGGGCACTCTAAGGAGACTGCCGGTGACAAACCGGAGGAAGGTGGGGACGACGTCAAGTCATCATGGCCCTTACGTGTAGGGCTACACACGTGCTACAATGGCATTTACAGAGGGAAGCGAGACAGTGATGTGGAGCGGACCCCTTAAAGAATGTCGTAGTCCGGATTGGAGTCTGCAACTCGACTCCATGAAGTCGGAATCGCTAGTAATCGCAGGTCAGAATACTGCGGTGAATACGTTCCCGGGCCTTGTACACACCGCCCGTCACACCATGGGAGTGGGATGCAAAAGAAGTAGTTAGTCTAACCTTCGGGAGGACGATTACCACTTTGTTCAATTTGTTTCATGACTGGGGTGAAGTCGTAACAAGGTAACCCTAGGGGAACCTGGGGTTGGATCACCTCCTTACCATTACGTCGATAGACGCACTTGATGCAGTGCCTACACAGATAGTCTTGTTTAAAAATGAAGAACGACACAAGTTTATGGGGCTATAGCTCAGCTGGGAGAGCGCCTGATTTGCATTCAGGAGGTCAGCAGTTCGATCCTGCTTAGCTCCACCATCTACTTGACACTGAGCTTGCATAAGCGAAGTTTACTGAAGGCTTGTAGCTCGGATGGTTGCAGCCCTGCCCTCGAATAAGAGCGGTGAGGTCACAACGCCGACCGGCTTGAAAAATAGGCTTGTAGCTCAGCTGGTTAGAGCGCACCCCTGATAAGGGTGAGGTCGGCAGTTCAAGTCTGCCCAAGCCTACCATTTCCTTGCTTTAAGAAAGGAAGGTAACAAAGGTGGAAACGTGTCACGTTGGACCCGAAATCCTAATGAATATTTACTGTTTCAGTAAGCATTGATTAGGTTTTTTTACCCTGAGGGAGCATTTACGATACTTTAAAGAGTAATGTAGGTCCTCCTTGCGCAAAAGTCATGACAAAAAGCGTCATGATTTTGCACGATAGTTCTTTAACAATTTGGAAAGCTGATATTAATAGTAATCAATCAAAATTGAGTAACTGAGAAGTCGAAAGACGTACTTTTTACTCTACTTGACTTGAATTGCTTGTTATCAACATTGATTGATAGCAAGGCAATTCTTCCGATTAGCTTGTTAAGTGACGAAGCGTATACGGTGGATGCCTTGGCAGTTAGAGGCGATGAAGGACGTGTAAGTCTGCGAAAAGCTGTGGTGAGCCGACAAAATGCATTTGAGCCACAGATGTCCGAATGGGGAAACCCACCTATTTATAGGTATCGTTAACTGAATACATAGGTTAACGAGGCAAACGAGGGGAACTGAAACATCTAAGTACCCTTAGGAAAAGAAATCAACCGAGATTCCCCTAGTAGCGGCGAGCGAACGGGGAGCAGCCCTTAAGCTGTTTAGAATTTAGTGGAATCCTTTGGGAAGAGGAGCGATACAAGGTGATAGCCCTGTACACGACGGATTCTTTACAGTGAAATCGAGTAGGTCGGGACACGTGTTATCTTGACTGAATATGGGGGGACCATCCTCCAAGGCTAAATACTCCTAACTGACCGATAGTGAACCAGTACCGTGAGGGAAAGGCGAAAAGAACCCCTGTGAGGGGAGTGAAATAGAACCTGAAACCGTATACGTACAAGCAGTGGGAGCCCTTCGGGGTGACTGCGTACCTTTTGTATAATGGGTCAGCGACTTATATTTAGTAGCAAGGTTAAGCGAATAGCGGAGCCGTAGCGAAAGCGAGTGTTAACTGCGCGTTGAGTTGCTAGGTATAGACCCGAAACCCGGTGATCTAGCCATGAGCAGGTTGAAGGTTGAGTAACATCAACTGGAGGACCGAACCCACTGACGTTGAAAAGTCAGGGGATGACTTGTGGCTGGGGGTGAAAGGCCAATCAAACCGGGAGATAGCTGGTTCTCCCCGAAATCTATTTAGGTAGAGCCTCGGACGAATTCCATTGGGGGTAGAGCACTGTTAAGGCTAGGGGGTCATCCCGACTTACCAACCCTTTGCAAACTCCGAATACCAATGAGAACTATCCGGGAGACACACGGCGGGTGCTAACGTCCGTCGTGGAGAGGGAAACAACCCAGACCGCCAGCTAAGGTCCCAAAATATTGCTAAGTGGGAAACGATGTGGGAAGGCACAGACAGCTAGGAGGTTGGCTTAGAAGCAGCCACCCTTTAAAGAAAGCGTAATAGCTCACTAGTCGAGTCGGCCTGCGCGGAAGATGTAACGGGGCTAAGCAATATACCGAAGCTGCGGCAGCATGTTTACATGCTGGGTAGGGGAGCGTTGTGTAAGTGGATGAAGGTGAGTTGTAAAGCTTGCTGGACATATCACAAGTGCGAATGCTGACATGAGTAACGATAATGGGAGTGAAAAACTCCCACGCCGGAAGACCAAGGTTTCCTGTCCCATGCTAATCAGGGCAGGGTAAGTCGGCCCCTAAGGCGAGGCAGAAATGCGTAGTCGATGGGAAACGGATTAATATTTCCGTACTTATATAATCAGTGATGGAGGGACGGAGAAGGCTAGGCAAGCTTGGCGTTGGTTGTCCAAGTGAAAGTGTGTAGGCTAGTGACTTAGGTAAATCCGGGTCGCTCTTTAAAAGAGAAGGCCGAGACACGAGACGAGCTCCCAAGGGAGTGAAGTTGTTGATGCCCTGCTTCCAGGAAAAGCTTCTAAACTTATGATTATATGAACCGTACCCCAAACCGACACAGGTGGTCAGGTAGAGAATACTAAGGCGCTTGAGAGAACTCGGGTGAAGGAACTCGGCAAAATTGTACCGTAACTTCGGGAGAAGGTACGCCTCTGTTTGTGAACACTTTACGTGGTAAGCAAATGGAGGCCGCAGTGACCAGGTGGCTGGGACTGTTTATTAAAAACACAGCACTCTGCAAACTCGTAAGAGGACGT
Organism: Alteromonas mediterranea DE; assembly: GCF_000020585.3. Classification (NCBI taxonomy): domain Bacteria; kingdom Pseudomonadati; phylum Pseudomonadota; class Gammaproteobacteria; order Alteromonadales; family Alteromonadaceae; genus Alteromonas; species Alteromonas mediterranea. The sequence goes on along the minus strand of NC_011138.3, from coordinate 3,875,306 downwards.
ATAGGGTGTGACACCTGCCCGGTGCCGGAAGGTTAATTGATGGGGTTAGTCCTCGGACGAAGCTCTTGATCGAAGCCCCGGTAAACGGCGGCCGTAACTATAACGGTCCTAAGGTAGCGAAATTCCTTGTCGGGTAAGTTCCGACCTGCACGAATGGTGTAACCATGGCCACGCTGTCTCCACCCGAGACTCAGTGAAATTGAAATCGCAGTGAAGATGCTGTGTACCCGCACCTAGACGGAAAGACCCCGTGAACCTTTACTACAGCTTGGCACTGAACATTGAACCTACATGTGTAGGATAGGTGGGAGGCTTTGAAGCACAGTCGCTAGATTGTGTGGAGCCGTCCTTGAAATACCACCCTTGTATGTTTGATGTTCTAACATTGGCCCTTTATCGGGGTTGTGGACAGTGTCTGGTGGGTAGTTTGACTGGGGCGGTCTCCTCCCAAATAGTAACGGAGGAGCACGAAGGTTAGCTAATCACGGTCGGACATCGTGAGGTTAGTGCAATGGCATAAGCTAGCTTAACTGCGAGACAGACACGTCGAGCAGGTACGAAAGTAGGTCATAGTGATCCGGTGGTTCTGTATGGAAGGGCCATCGCTCAACGGATAAAAGGTACTCCGGGGATAACAGGCTGATACCGCCCAAGAGTTCATATCGACGGCGGTGTTTGGCACCTCGATGTCGGCTCATCACATCCTGGGGCTGAAGTCGGTCCCAAGGGTATGGCTGTTCGCCATTTAAAGTGGTACGCGAGCTGGGTTTAGAACGTCGTGAGACAGTTCGGTCCCTATCTGGTGTGGGCGTTGGATGATTGATGGGAGCTGCTCCTAGTACGAGAGGACCGGAGTGGACGAACCGCTGGTGTTCGGGTTGTCATGCCAATGGCATTGCCCGGTAGCTATGTTCGGAACGGATAACCGCTGAAAGCATCTAAGCGGGAAGCCGGCCCAAAGATGAGTCATCCCTGACCTTTAAGGTCTGGAAGGGTTGTTATAGACGATGACGTTGATAGGCAGGGTGTGGAAGCGTTGTAAGGCGTTAAGCTAACCTGTACTAATTGCCCGAGAGGCTTAACCATCAACAACGCCTAAAAGGCTTCGAAGAGAAGTTGGCGTTGTAAGCAAAGACGAGCTAAAAGCAAGATAGAGTAAAAAGTAGTTACTCACTGATTGAATTAATATTATCTTTCCCAAATTGTTATCAGTGTGGCAGCCATAGCGATACGGTACCACCTGATTCCATTCCGAACTCAGAAGTGAAACGTATTAGCGCCGATGGTAGTGTGGGGTTTCCCCATGTGAGAGTAGGACACTGCCAGGTCCCAAACCCGCCTAACGGCGGGTTTTTTGCTTTCTGCCTCTTCATTTTCTCTATACTACTAATCGCTTATAGATTAATAGCAAAGATCGCTCTACATTTGTCTTGTGTTAATAAAATGTTAAGTGTGCTTGATGAATTATTTGGTGTTAGCTGTTGTCGCAGGGCTGATAAATGTAGTGATGTCGTTTCTAACCATGAGCGTCCTGATTTCTACTGCTGTCACCTTTTTTACTATTCTTTTAGCGTCTTTCATTTTTAATAAAACGCTAGGCAGCGGAAAAACGAATGCGTTTTCTGAAGGAGTAGGGGATGACAGCCTTTCATCGAGTCAACCTCCGTCGTCGCAAACTGATGCAACCAAGGTCAGTCACGCCGCCAGCAATATCGCAATTGGCGGTGCCTCTATTTCGTTTTTTTTGGAGCAACTAGCAAACGCTTTTAAAGAACAAGTCGCTAATATTGGTGAAATGAGCGGCAGGCTACAACATTTAGAGTCGTCGTCTAGTCAGTTAGATGCATTAGCCAAAACAGCCTCTTCATCTATGAATGAGTCTGATGAGAAAACACAGTTTGGAAGTACGTCGCTAAAAGAAGTGTTAAACCAACAACAGCAGTTAGTTAAAAATATCAATGCGTCATCTGACGCGCTCATTACCTTAAAAAGCAAAGCTGAAGGTATAAGTACAATCACTAACACCATTAATCAGTTGGCCGATCAAACGAATATGCTCGCGTTAAATGCAGCAATTGAAGCCGCTAGGGCTGGCGAACAAGGCCGTGGTTTTGCTGTAGTTGCTGACGAAGTCAGGGAACTCGCAAAGAAAACGACAGATGCAACGTCTGGAATTGAAACTTTGCTTCAGGATATGAATACCAGTAGCCAAAAAGCGGTAGCTACTATGGATAAAGTACTTAGTTCAAGTGACGATATGAACGCTAAGCTACAGGAGAGTGAAGCGGCTATATCTCATTCAAGCTTGTTATCTACTAAAGCCCGGGACTCTATGGAGGCAATGCAGGGTATGGTAGAGGATAATGCAGAGCACAGCGCAGGTATCAGCGCCAATATTCTACAACTTCATCAAACTACGGGTAATTTGGAGCGCGATCTTTCTGACGTTTCAGCGCAAGCCTTATCTCTTAGCAGCCAAGCGGAAGATATTTTTAGGCTATTAGAAAGTTTTGACGTAAACGACAGAAATAGCGAAGTAAGAGATATTGCGATAAGTACAGCGAAAACCATAGGTAAACGATTCGAACAGGCTATTAAAGCGGGCGACATTGCCGAGTCGCAATTATTTAGCTTCGACTATACGCCCATTACAAACACTAACCCGTTAAAGCACACGACACCTTTCGATAAATTCACCGATAAGATATTACCCGAAATTCAAGAGCCTTTGCTAACAGCGCACGATTTCATAATTTATGCTGGCGCGGTTGATAAAAATGGCTACTTCCCCACCCATAATAAGAAGTTCAGTCAGCCGCTTACGGGTAATTATGACACTGACCTTGCAAATAACCGAACAAAACGGATATTTGATGATAAGACAGGAAGCCGCTGTGGTGCTAATACCTCAACGTTTCTACTTCAAACCTATAAACGAGATACGGGAGAAGTTATGCATGATTTATCAGCCCCTATTTATGTGAACGGTAAACACTGGGGCGGGTTTCGTATAGGTTATAAAGCACAAGCGCAGTAATTCCCTACCGCTAATATTATTGCGTCTTTACGCTTTTATTTGGGCCCTTGTTACCCTACCATTAGCGGATTGTTCGCGGTTCGTAAAATAATATGCCTTCATTACAAAGTTACAGCACGTTTGGTCTTTCAGCATCGTGTAATTCTATTGAGTCGTTTGTCGACGTCCCTTCTTTTTTATCCCTATACAACTCAATAAAACAAAGCGCCGATAACGCGGTTTACATATTAGGCGGTGGAAGCAATTCTATTTTTACAAAAGACTTCGACGGTACTGTACTGGTTAATGAAATAAAGGGTATTAGTCACTTCGATACTGAAAGTCACCATTATCTAAGGGTAGGCGCAGGCGAAAACTGGCATGAGTTTGTAACGCTTTGTATGGAAGAAAAGTGGTATGGATTCGAAAACTTAGCACTGATACCAGGCTCAGTAGGGGCATGTCCTATTCAGAACATCGGTGCTTACGGGCGAGAGGTTAATGCCCTCATTGATAAAGTAGAATGTGTATTATTAGAAACGGGTGAGCAAGTTCTGCTTAACAAAGAAGATTGCCAGTTTGGCTACAGAGATAGTGTGTTTAAACATGCATTAGCCAATAAAGTGCTTATTACCCATGTTAATTTTAAGCTTCCGAAAGACTATGAACTTGAAACTAGCTACGGCGAATTGGCCGCACTTTCCGAGCCTACGCCTGAAAAGGTGTATAGTAAGGTAATAGAGATAAGAAAGAGCAAGTTGCCCGACCCAAACGTTTTAGGTAATGCAGGAAGTTTCTTCAAGAACCCCGTAGTACCGACGTCGGTATTTCACAGTATTCAAAAAGATTACGACGTTGTCCCGCACTTTGTTATAACTGATAAGGTAACGCCGCCAACTGAAACGAGTGATTTAGGCGTTACCCTAAAACAGCAAGATAACACTAAGAAAAACGAAGAATTGATAAAAATCCCTGCAGCGTGGCTTATCGACCAAGCAGGATTTAAAGGCAAGACGTTAAATAAAGTACGCTGCCACCCTACACAGCCATTGGTACTAACTAACTTAGGTGGTGCCACCGGAGAAGATTTAATTACCATGGCAAAAAATATCATAGCAAGCGTACATGATAAGTTTGGCGTTACGCTCGAACCAGAAGTGCGCTTATTAGGAAGCAAAGGACTTATTTCGCTATGAGACAAGCATCAAAAGCTATAAGAAAACATATACTCGCTTTGTTGTCTGACGGCCATTTTCACTCAGGTGAAACCATTGCTCAGCAGGTCGGTTTATCAAGAACCGCGGTAGCGGGCCACATTTCCCAGCTTGCCGATTGGGGGTTGGATGTATTTAAAGTGAAAGGTAAAGGCTACCGATTAGAACGAGGGTTCCCATTGTTAAGTGCTGACAGTATTAAACGACATTTAGGCAATACAAAACGCGCGGTCATCGATGTGGAGTCCGTATTGCCCTCTACCAATACGGAAATGAAAAAACGTATTGCGAGTAAACGGGAAGATCTTGAAAACGGCGATGTCGTCTTCGCCGAAATTCAAACCGATGGGCGCGGTCGCCACGGCCGTTCTTGGTTAGCCCCTGTTGGTGGTAGTCTAACTTTCTCTATGTACTGGTCTTTCCCTGATGGTTACCAAAGCATGGCGGGTCTTTCTTTGCTAGTGGGGTTAGCCGTTTGCGATGCATTAAAAGAATTTGGTGTTGAAGATGCCGAATTGAAATGGCCGAACGATATTTATCTACAAGGCAAAAAGCTTGCCGGTGTATTAATTGAAGTAGAAGGCCAGATTGGCGCAACGGCGCACAGTGTTATCGGTATTGGTTTAAATGTATGTGTACCTGATAATCAGTATGATGTAGGGCAGCCTCATAGCGATCTAGCCTCTTACCTAGGTACTATTCCTGATAGAAACGCCTTAGCGGCAGAAATAATTAAGTCGCTTTGGTCTTATTTACCGAAATTTACCCAGCAAGGGTTTGGTCCTTTCACTGCGTATTGGGAAGCGTTAGACCTATACGCCGATAAACGTATTGTTTTGCAGATGGGCGAGAAGCGATTTTCTGGAATTGACAGGGGAGTGGACGCCAGCGGCGCACTACTTGTTGAAACACAAGACGGTATTACGCGATTCCATGGTGGCGAAGTTAGCCTTAGAGGCAATTAACGTTTTATTTTATATCTGGGCTACGAAGATTTTGGCCATTTTTATAATAAAAGTACTTCGTAGTTCATCTTTGTGATTTTTAAATAGAATTCTTTCCGTTCGTTTTACTCATTACATTGCGAATGAAACCAAAAATATGAATAACATTGAAGAAAACCACGTCATATTAGTGGATATCGGTAACACCCGAATAAAATATTCACTGCTTTGTCATGCAGAAGAAGAGCCTAATGCATGCGAAGATGCCAATTCTCTTTTCTCTTTTATCGATTCTCAGAAAAATATTTCTCATTTATATATAGCTTCTGTGAGAAACCAGGAGCTGGTTGATGAAATATTCACCATGTGCAATGAACGAAATATTACCTTTGTAGAAAAGCACACAGAAAAAGAAGCCTTCGGCATAAAAAATAGTTACGACAATGTTCAAAAAATGGGCGTTGATCGATGGCTTGCCATGGTCTGCGCTGCAGAAAAATCAAAAAAAGCATTTTTTGTTATGGATGTGGGTACGGCAATAACGGTTGATTTTGTGGTAGATGGTCAACATTTAGGCGGTTGGATCGTACCTGGTTTTCAAGTAATGCGTAATGCATTGGTCGCTTCAACTAAAAAAGTGTTCGCAAATGATGAAATTCCAACCACCTTTGGGGTTGGGACAGACACAGAAGATTGTGTGGCAACAGGGTGTCATGCCGCCCTATATGGTGTTTATTTGAGCGCGATTGATTACATATCAAGCAAACAAACCGATTTTGACATTATTTTAGGGGGTGGAGACAAAAAAGTGTTTGCATTCTTAAAATCTGCTGATAACATGCGCCTCGCTCATTTGGTGATGCAGGGTCTTGCCCGCTACGCTCGAAGTGAACTTTTAAAGGGAACGCCGGCGTAAGTTTTTGATTAGTTGAAAAAATGGTCAAAAAAGAAAATTGAAAAATTTTCAAAAAGACACTTGCACAGAGTTAAACAATACTCTAGAATGCGCACCCACTTGATGTAGTGCCGACTTAGCTCAGTTGGTAGAGCAACTGACTTGTAATCAGTAGGTCGCCAGTTCGATTCCGGCAGTCGGCACCATCAATCTGGAGGGGTACCCAAGCGGTCAACGGGAGCAGACTGTAAATCTGCCGGCTCAGCCTTCGCAGGTTCGAATCCTGCCCCCTCCACCACTTTCTCTATGAGGTGGCCAGAGAATTAGGATTGCGGGCATCGTATAATGGCTATTACCTCAGCCTTCCAAGCTGATGATGCGGGTTCGATTCCCGCTGCCCGCTCCAAATCAGTGCTGATATAGCTCAGTTGGTAGAGCGCACCCTTGGTAAGGGTGAGGTCGGCAGTTCAAATCTGCCTATCAGCACCAGTTTATTTCTCCCCAGCTCATGTAAAATTTCTAAATTTTTTAATGTAACTTTGCTGGGATAATAGAAATGGCAAAAGAAAAGTTTGAACGTACGAAACCCCACGTAAACGTGGGTACAATCGGCCACGTTGACCACGGTAAAACTACCCTAACTGCAGCTATCACTACAGTTCTTTCTAAAACTTACGGCGGTTCTGCTCAGGCTTTCGATCAAATCGATAACGCGCCTGAAGAGAAAGCTCGTGGTATCACCATTTCTACTTCACACGTAGAATATGACACGCCTACTCGTCACTACGCACACGTAGACTGCCCAGGACACGCTGATTACGTTAAAAACATGATCACTGGTGCTGCTCAGATGGACGGTGGTATCCTAGTAGTAGCTGCGACTGATGGCCCTATGCCACAGACTCGTGAGCACATCCTACTTGGTCGTCAGGTTGGTATCCCTTACATCATCGTATTCATGAACAAATGTGACATGGTTGATGATGAAGAGCTTCTAGAGCTAGTAGAAATGGAAGTTCGTGAACTTCTTAACGAATACGAATTCCCAGGTGATGACCTACCAGTTATCCAAGGTTCAGCTCTTAAAGCGCTTGAAGGCGACGCAGAGTGGGAAAAGAAAATCATCGAGCTTGGTGAAGCGCTTGATTCATACATCCCAGAGCCAGAGCGTGCAATCGACAAGCCGTTCATCCTTCCAATTGAAGATGTATTCTCAATCTCAGGCCGTGGTACTGTTGTAACGGGTCGTGTTGAGCAAGGTATCATCAAGGTTGGTGAAGAAGTAGAAATCGTAGGTATCAAAGATACGACTAAGACTACTTGTACTGGTGTTGAGATGTTCCGTAAGCTTCTTGACGAAGGCCGTGCAGGTGAGAACGTTGGTGTTCTTCTACGTGGTACTAAGCGTGATGAAGTTGAACGTGGTCAAGTACTAGCTAAGCCTGGTTCAATCACTCCACACGTTAACTTCGAAGCAGAAGTATACGTACTGTCTAAAGATGAAGGTGGTCGTCATACTCCATTCTTCAAAGGCTACCGTCCACAGTTCTACTTCCGTACAACTGACGTAACTGGTGCTGTAGAGCTTCCAGAAGGCGTAGAAATGGTAATGCCTGGTGACAACCTTAAATTTAAAGTTGAGCTAATTGCTCCGATCGCGATGGAAGAAGGTCTTCGTTTCGCAATCCGTGAAGGTGGTCGTACAGTAGGTGCTGGTGTTGTATCTAAGATCCTAGACTAATCTAGACTTAGCAACATAAGCCAAAAAAAGCGCACTTAGGTGCGCTTTTTTGTTTGCCCAGCGAAGCTGGCAAACCCGTCAGGTTGAAAGAAACCTGAATCACCCTGACTGAGGGGAAGATAATCCGAATGGCAAGGGCGTTGTTGGCCAACGGCAGGGNCCGAAGGAAGCCATAGGAAGTTAGAGGTACACAACGCAAGTGAACCTGATTCGGCAAGACAGGAGGGTAAGCGTGCAAAATAGCGTGAAGCCCGATACTCNGTCAGTCCTGTTTTGTGNTTGAGGGTGGGATTTCTAACAGGGNGNCAGNNCAGTAACTGGGGAAGCCTGGCACCGTCTCTGGTTATGAGCCAGAAGCATCTATGCGAGAGGCGACTCAAGGTAGGTGTTGGTGTGAGGTGGCAGATGACGCCGTAGTAGTGANTAAAGTTCGGCCTGTGAAAGCCAGTAATGGTGTGGAGGNTAAAACCGAGCTGACCATCAGCAGTGTTTGATGGCGTTCTTATCAGCCAAAAGCTGATTAGGATGGCGAAGGGCGGAAGTACATAGTAAGTCTGTGATGAGCAGATGTTTTTTTTTAGTGGTACACGAATCGACTAGCTATCGACGTCTTCGTACTTGGTTTGTCGCGGAAGCGACGGACTGGCTACGAAACGGTACATNGGAGTAATGTGGGAACGTTGAGTAGATTGCCATTGGGCTAGCACGCTCTACCACCATGTGAAATAGACCAACACGAAAAGAAGTCATCGGCCCCCACACAGCACACCATCTTCGAGGAGAAGCGTGCGGGTTTATTATAGTTTGTACGGTCACNTGCTTAATAAAGCNAGNCTGTTCAAGGGNTTTAAAAAGGTANTCAAAGCGAAAGGNGCGGCCGGAATAGATGGGCAGAGCCTGAGCGCGTTTGCCTCAAATCTGGATAATGAACTNNCGCAGCTTCTTCTNGAACTCAAAACCAAACGCTATCAANCGCAACCGGTAAGNCGGGTNNTTATCCCGAAAGACGGNGGCGGNGAGCGTCTNTTGGGTATCCCAACNGTNAGGGATAGNGTNGTTCAACANTGCTTNAATGACCTCCTNACNCCCATCTTCGAAGANCAGTTCCANCCATCNAGCTTTGGTTATAGNCCGAAGCGGAGCTGTCACGATGCNATNAANAAAGCCACNATGTTNATCCGTCGATANAGGCGTCANCANGTNGTGGANATGGACCTGTCGAAGTGCTTNGATAAGCTGGACCATACGCTTATCATTAAGAGCATNAAAAGACGGGTNCGTGATGGNAGCGTGCTGAGNCTNATTNCTCAGTTCNTANAAAGTGGGGTNATGGTNGATGGNCATTGGCAGCAACAGAAACAGGCAGTCCGCAGGGTGGGGTAATAAGCCCACTGATAGCGAACATCTATCTGGATGCGTTCGATGAGGAAATGAAACAGCGGGGACACAGAATAGTGCGCTATGCTGATGATATCCTTATCTTGTGTTGCAGTCGTACAGCGGCAGAGAATGCCAAAGCACAAGCCACACATATCTTAGAAGGAAAGCTAAAGCTCAGCGTAAACACGGAGAAAACACATATCACACACAGTGACGATGGTGTGAAGTTCCTTGGCGTTGAAATCGGGACGAAACATACCCGCATCCAGCCCAAGAAACTCACCGCGTTTAAGGCGAAGCTCAAGCAGATGACGAAACGCAATGGCGGAATGCCGCTGCAATCAGTCATCAATGCACTAAACCCACTGCTAAGAGGGTTCAGTTATTACTTCAAGATAGCCAATGCGAGCAGGGCATTTAAGCAAATAGCAAGCTGGCTAAGACGCCGCTTGCGCAGTATTCAACTCAAGTTATGGAAGAAGGCGAGCCGCCTCCATCGCTGGCTAAGACAGCATGGTTATAAAGGTCGGTTTGCCCACATCAACATGACGAGTTGGTGCAGTGCACGCAGCCCCTTAGCAAGCTATGCGATGCCAAACAGTTGGTTCGATGAGCTCGGGCTAATGAACTTGGAGAATGTTGCAACGGGATATGTGTTTAGCCATTACGCTAAATAACTATGTACATGAGCCGTATACGAGGCCCGTATGTACGGTTCTGTGAGAGGGATGAGGCGGTGACGCCTCACCCTACTCGATATGCCTTTTGGAAAGTGCGCGCAGTGTATGCCCTCCGAAACACGCCGTAAACCCATCCATGGGGNNGCTTCGCAGCTGCTTCTATGCAGCTGAGAGTTCTAGAGTGAACAAGCCCCCCTTTTGCATCTATTGAGCCTGTACGGAGAGGCAGAAACGCACCGTAAATCCATCTTTGGCGGCATCAATCAGCGTCCCTACTGCGATCAGTTTTTGATGGGGCTTCACTCTCTCCTTAATCGGCATGGCAAGAAGTTTGGAAAGAAGGGGATTAACACGCCGTAAAGCCATCCTATCTTTTGTGTTAGCGGCTTCTGCACCGCATTCATTCTATGGCGGGATTTAGCGAGCAGTTGTTTAACATGGATAAGGCTAGTGGGTAGCTTTAATCGAAAGTTTAGCTAAGCTTAGGTATTGATAAATCTGAAATTTATCATTGCCATGTCTTTCTTTCGTTAGTGCGAAGTGGCAAGCTTCGGTTTAGTCTTACATTAAGGTTTTATAAAGCAATGTCATTCGAGTCAGTTTTAAACGAATCGGAGTTCAGTGCGATTATCTTGGAAAATCGCAGTGCCTATGAGCAAGACTTAATAGAGTTCAATGAGTTACTGCAGGCTGACTATCTTTTTTTAGGTGTCAAAAAAGCACATAGTATTTCTGTGTTGATAGGGTTATCGCATAACTCATCGATTCCACAAATGGAATATGAGCTGAAAGGCTCTCCTTGTGAAAGCGTCTTAATAACAGGGCCGTGTGGTTATGAGTCAGACGTTTGTGTCCATTTTTCCGAAGATCAAACCCTTAAGGCGCTTAACGCCGAAGGGTATTTAGGCGCCGGGCTTTTTAACGAAAAACTTCGTGATATTGGCGTACTCGTCGCTGTGTTTAAAACGCCGAAAAAAGACATCTCTGAGTGGCTACAAGTTTTTTCACTTCAGGCCAAGCTGTTTTCTACGCAGTTTCAAAAAGACTTTTTTGCGACAAAAACTGCCCATAACTTGTCGCTTATTGATGAAATAAGTCGTATGTCGCACACGGGGTCTTGGGAATTCTACCCCGAAACTGAAAAGTTGATATGGTCACCGGAGACCTATCGAATTCACGATTTGCCAATTGATAGTGAGATAAACATACAAAAAGCACTCGATTTTATTGCGCCTGATTATCTTGCCGAGCTTACATTCGCCTTCGAAAATTTACGCTATAAGCAGTGCCCCTATGACATTCAGTGCCAAATTATCGATTCGTCCAGTTCTGTTAGATGGGTAAGAGCTTCTGGGAAGGCTGAGCTTTACAAAAACGGCGCGGTTAAGCGTCTTTTTGGTGCATTCGAAGATATTACCGAATATAAAACAGCGCTAATTCTCAGTGCAGACCGGGCTAAGAAAATTCAAAGCATTTTGAATAATATCAATGATGCTGTATTTAGTATCGACACCAGGGGCACAATCACACATTGTAACGACGTTGCGCTTAAAATGTTTGGTTACACCCGAGGCGAGTTACTCGCTCAATCCGTAGAGGTATTAATGCCAGAGCCTTACGCCTCTAACCATGCTTTTTATATGCGTAACTATATGGAGACTGGGGTAGGCAAAATTATAGGAGTAGGCCGGCAGCTTCCTGCTAAGCGAAAGAATGGCGATATCTTTCAGATGGAGCTGTCATTGTCTGAAAGTAGCGATCTGGGTGAGAAGGGCTTTATAGGTGTTATTAGAGATATTAGTGAACGCATAGAAGCGCAGGATACAATTTATAACCTCGCTTATACTGACCCTGTTACACACCTTCGAAATCAACAGTGGTTTCATCAACGTTTTAAAGATTTGATGCTGCGCGCATCAATGAATCAAGAATATATACACATTTTGTTGCTAGATATCGATAATATGGCGCAAATTAACACGCGGTTCGGCTTTGGTAACGGAAACTATGCCATAAGAAAAGTCGCCGAGCAGTTGCTCTTCGTCATCGGTCATGATTATGAGATATTTAAGTACGGTGGCGATAGTTTTGTCGTGTTGTCGAAGAAAACCTATAGAAAAGAAGATCTCCATAAATTCGATGCGAGCTTAGTGGAAAGTGCACTCCTTAGTCCACGTCATTTCGATATTGTCATAAATTCAGTGAAATGGTCTCTTACTGCGTCACTCGGCAGTGCTATCTTTAACCCGCAAGGTCAAAGTTTTGAGTCAATCATCAATGTAATCGAACAGGCTGTTAAAAGGGCAAAAAAGTCGGCGCCTTTTGGTCTTTGTCATATATCAGAGGATGGGTTTAAAGAATTCGACCGTTACTTAGATATAAAATCTAAGCTTGAACAAGCAATAGAAAGCGATGAATTATCAATAGTGCTTCAACCCCAAGTTACCCATGATGGAACTGTCTCTTCTTTCGAGGCTCTAGTGCGGTGGTACTCGAAAGAGTTAGGTCCGGTAAGCCCTGGCGAATTTATTCCTATCGCCGAAGAGAGCTATGCTATCTGCGAAATAGGCGACATTGTTTTACGAAAAACGCTGAACGTGATGAGTAACTTTGTAAAGGCCGGCTTAAATACCACTATTGCGATCAACATCAGTGCTAGACAAATTGTTATGCCAGACTTTATAAATTCGCTACTTTCTCGCGTAAATCAATTCGGCATTCCACCTCATAGGTTAATGCTGGAATTAACAGAAACCGCTTTAGTCGTAGATATTGAGCTGGTTAAGGAAACTATGCTTGAACTGGCGAAATTCGGCTTTCGTTTTTCAATTGATGATTTCGGTACGGGCTATTCCAGCCTCGCATACCTGAAAGTGCTTCCTATTAGTGAACTTAAAATAGATAAATATTTTGTGGATGACATAGGTAAAGATTTTGATGGAAAAGCGGCGCAGATTGTTGATGCAATCCTCGAAATGGCAAAAGCGCTTAATGTGACCTGCATTGCAGAAGGTGTGGAGACTGTAGAGCAGTTAAACTATCTGAAAGGTAAAGGCTGTGAAAGATTTCAAGGCTATTACTTTTCACGTCCAGAGCCGGAAGCCTATTGGGCAGAGCTTAAGCAAAACCCAACACTTCCTTAGGTTTAAGAAAATATTTGCGATTACCGTTTACAGTATTATCCAGTCTTAAGCGTGTTTTACTCGCTGTTTATCGTTTTCGAGAATGGCACTCTTGCTAGTTTGATTAGTCCATGTTGTTATAGTGTAACAATATCTAACGATAATATTAAAATTTAGCGCAGTAAGAGATTTTTATGATTACACGACGTCAATTTATAATGGGCTCTTTGGCATTTGGTGGTCTTGCAACCAGTGCTTTTGGTAAGACGTCGAATTTGGCGTCTATGCCAATTAGTGAAGGTTATGGCGCGCTTGTTGCTGACCCCCAAAAGCTCCTCGATTTACCTAAAGGCTTTAGCTACAAGGTAATATCTAGTCTTGGCAATGCGATGTCAGATGGCATGCACGTACCTGATAGAGCGGATGGTATGGGGTGTCTACCTATAGACGATACCAGCGACAAAGTAGCGCTTATTCGTAACCACGAATTGCACCCCAAACATTTAAGTGCTCAGCCACCGTCTATCCAAAAGCATACTAGCTCGCTGGCCTACGACAATTACCATAACGGGGTTGCTTTGCCGGGTGGCACTACAACGATGGTGTACAACCTTACCACGCAAACGGTAGAGCGAGAGTTCATTAGCCTTGCTGGAACGGTAAGAAACTGTTCTGGTGGCATTACGCCCTGGGGCACATGGCTTACGTGTGAAGAATCGGTAGACCGTCCTTACGGCCCTAATGGCGATGTGGTAAACAAAGATCACGGCTATATATTTGAAGTACCTGCAAGTGCCGACTCACTGATAGAAGCTAAGCCGCTGAAAGCAATGGGGCGCTTTAACCACGAAGCCGCGTGTGTAGATCCTAAAACCGGCATTGTTTATCTAACCGAAGATAGAGGCGATAGCTTGCTTTATCGCTTTGTACCTGAAGAGTACGGCAACTTGGCGGCTGGCGGCCAGTTAGAAGCCTTAGTCGTAAAAAATAAGCTTCAGTTCGATACACGTAACTGGAATGACAACGATATGCCAGTAGCTACATGGTTCGATGTCGAGTGGGTCGCGTTAGACAACCCAGAAAGCCCTAGTGATGATTTACGCGTGCAAGGGCATGATAAAGGTGCTGCGCTTTTCGCTCGTGGTGAAGGCATACATTGGGGCGAAGATGAGCTTTATTTCTGCTGTACCAATGGCGGGCAAAAGCAGCTAGGTCAGGTGATGAAGCTTGTTCCATCTGCAGATGGAAAACAAGACAAGCTTCAGCTGTTTTTAGAAAGTGAAGATAAGAACCTGTACAACTTTGGCGATAATTTAACGGTGTGTCCAAACGGGCATTTATTGGTGTGTGAAGACCAGTACACCGACATTGTCGATAACCATTTGCGCGGTGTTACGCCAAGCGGAGAAGTGTACAACTTTGCTAAATTACATGCGCAAACTGAGCTTGCTGGTGCGTGCTTTTCGCCTAACGGCAAAACACTTTTCGTCAATATTTACTCACCTACTAAAACGTTGGCGATTACTGGCCCATGGCTAGATGCTTAAGGTTTTTTCTCTAGAAGGTGTAGGAGCAGCGTTATAAATAAACGCTGCTCCTTATAGTACTTTACATTAGCTCAACGCTTTCCTACGCGTAACCCCTCCCAACGCTTACGCCCACATTTCTTTCGCTCATAAATAAATTCGATTAACTAGCATCTTTATAATCTTTAAAGTCTGTCGACTGAATCAACTTATCTCGTTTTAATAGTTTTACTAAATCAATAATAATGCTTTCAACTTAACAAGGAGAGCTAAATGAGCACACTATTAAAAAGACTAACAATGGCGAATAGCCACCGTGTTTCCTCCACTATTAATCAACCTATTCGTACGCAGTGCAATTACGCTGACAACTATTACGGCGACCAAGTATGCGTAGAAGTGAAAGCCCCTAAACCTCGTACCAACCTTCATGTAGGAGTACAGCTGTGAGAACCTCGATGAAATCAACCGTATTAAATAGCATAGAATATAACTAGGGGGGAACGCCCTATTTGTATTCTATACAGCTAGTTCAATACTAAGCCCATAAGAATATAGAAGTGGGTTCACTATGAGATCGTTATTTGCTGCATTTTTTATTTTTTTGCAGCTTCCTCTTTTGGTGACAATATCTAAAGTAACAGCAGAACGTTCAAAAATGCTACAAAGGTTTAATGATAAAACGCGTATTAAACATCTATATTTGTGACGTATGTTAATGTGTTTTTTGCGTTTTATTAGTTTTTGCTTATATTCCTAGTGTTCGTTTTTCTCCCCAGAGGAGTGAGTCATGAAATTCGATTCAATTAAATCTAGGCTAGTGTTAATGACCCTGATATGCGTGATAGGTATGGGGGTTTTGGTGGTAAGCCAACACTACTTTACGCAGCAGTTAATTAGCTTAAATCAGCAGCGAGATGTTCTACTAAGAATGGGGCAGGATTTACTTCAAATGCGAAGGCATGAAAAAGACTTTCTATTACGCCACGATACGTCTTATTTCGATGACTTTCTTGAACAGTCTTATCTTTTCAAAGGGCGTTTAACTACGCTTATTCCCTTGTTCAATGAATATAAGTTGCCCGTGGCTGATGTTGAAAGCCTCTCTACATCAATTGAGGCATACAGTGGTGCATTTCAACAGGTGGTACTTGTTCAAGAGCGCATTGGTTTAACACAAAACGACGGGTTGAGAGGCCGTATCTTAGCGCTAGAGAATGCCTTGGCTGAGGGGCCGCTTGCGCAAAAAGCTCAAGCAATCGAACAGCTCACTACTATGCAGTTAGCCACGCGCAACTTTCAAATCACCCGAGAAGGCTATTACGCTAAGCAAATAAAAGATATGAGTGCACAATTTTCTGCTAAATACCAAAATGACCCTGCGGTACGTGGCACGATAGTGCAGTATCGCGAAGCGCTGATAGGGCTTGTTGACGGCGTTATTACATTAGGTGTCACTCATAACGAAGGTTTAAGAAATGAATTTAGACAAAGCGCGCATAATGTTGAAACGCAATTAAAAGGTGTGGATGCCGCACTTCAACCTGTTATTGAACAACAAGAAGGGCAGGTGCGTATTTACAGTCTTAGTATAGCAGCGCTTACGTCTGTCGTATTAATTCTTGTTTTGATCAAGAGTTTTGCGACATTTCATCGCGCTTTTGTTAACTTTCTAACATTCTTTTATCGCTGTAAGCGCCAGTATCAGATGATTGATACAAGAAAGTTAGGGTTTGCAGAGTTGAAATCACTTGCTGAACTGGCAAATGAAATGGTTGAGTCAAAGAGAGATATCGAGGCACGACTAGCCAGTGTAGAAGCCGAGTTGGCCACTAAAAAAGCCCGTAGTTCTTAAACGAAGGTTTTCTAATGTAAGCGGTCAACTCATTATTGCATTAAAAGGTAGAAGCAAAATGAAGTTTAACCGCTTAGGAACTAGCGATTTACAAGTGTCTGACGTGTGTTTAGGTACAATGACATGGGGTATTCAAAACACTCAGCAAGACGCAGATGAGCAACTAGCATACGCCCTTGATAAAGGCGTTAATTTTATCGATACCGCAGAAATGTACCCAGTGCCGCCCAATGTTGATACGTACGGCGATACAGAGCGCGTGATCGGGAATTGGCTCTCGCGCAACCCGTCAAAGCGCGCTGATATTGTACTGATGACTAAAATTGCAGGTAGCGGTTTAAAGTATATTCGCAATGCAGGGCCTATTACCGCCGATGCAATCGCCAATGCGTTAACGTATTCATTAGAACGCCTGAATACCGATTATATCGATGTTTATCAACTTCATTGGCCTAATCGAGTCACCCCTCACTTTGGTAAGCACTGGCCTGATGGCGCGAACCCTACGAAGACCAATAGGGAGCAAGAACTTGATGGTATGCGAGATATACTAACCGGAATTAAGCGCGCCCTTGATGAAGGAAAAATAAGGCATTGGGGATTGTCGGATGATACGCCATGGGGAATTCACACATTTTTGATGCTATGTAATGAAATGGATATCCCACTTCCTGTTTCCATTCAAAATGAATTTAGTCTACTTCACGCAAAAGATTGGCCGTATCTGATAGAAATGTGTGAACTAGAGAATATTGCTTATTTGCCCTGGTCGCCTTTAGCAACGGGAATGTTAAGCGGTAAATATCAAAAGGGGGCGCGTCCTGAAGGAAGCCGGTGGACATTAGCACAGCGAATGGGACTATTTAGAGATAAGCCGCCGGCGCAGGCTGCCACCGCTGAGTACATGCAGATTGCCAAAAAGGCCGGAATTACGCCGTCTCAACTTGCGTTAGCCTGGTGTCAGCAGGTCCCTGGCGTCACTTCTACTATTATCGGCGCAACAACGATGCCCCAGCTAAAAGAGAATATTGATGCGTTCGACTTATCGCTTTCTCAAGAAACCTTAGATGACGTTCACAGTGTGCTAAGGCAATATCCTATGGGCTTCTAAGCCCCTCATAGCCCATTAGAACTGGCGGGAGGCATGCGTACTCCCGTCATTTTTGTGTAATACGCACGTCATACTATGGCCTTTTCATGTATTAAACCGTGCGTATTATGTCAATGACCGACCCACAGCTAGCCCAGAACGACGCCCTTCAAAAAACACATAATTGGCGTCAGTGGTTACTCTTAGTGCTCCTAGTTTACGTTATGTTACTTGCTGTTAGTATGATTGGCAGCGGGTTCAAATTTGCCACTGGCGATCATGCCAAAGCGCTTTTTAGCTTCGCTTCTAACCCTGTGATGGGGTTAATTATTGGCATGGTATCCACTGCACTTATTCAATCTTCTAGTACGGTCACGTCTATTATTGTGGGCATGGTAGCCGGTGGTTTACCTATTACTATTGCGATACCCATGATGATGGGAGCTAATATTGGTACAAGTATTACTAACACCCTGGTGAGCCTAGGCCACGTAGCAAGAAAAGAAGAATTTCAACGGGCCTTTAACGCCGCCACCATACACGATTTTTTTAACGTGTTATCAGTGCTGATATTTTTACCCTTAGAAATGGCATTTGGTATTTTGGAATATTTAAGCGCTCAAATGGTCGCAATTTTTCATACCGGACAAGCCATTGGGGTTGATGGTGTTAACCCAATAAAAGTGGCAACCCAACCTGTTACCGACCTTGCTACCCACGTATTTTCATTTTTGCCTTCTATTTACCCTGGCGTGGCTAAGATTATTTTGGGTATTGGGCTTATTATGTTTTCTATCACCTATATGGGCAAAATTATGAAATCGCTCATGGTGGGGAAGGCTAAAGCGCTATTGCATACTAGCATTGGTAAAGGGCCACTTTCCGGCATTGCATCAGGTGCGGTAATGACTGTGTTAGTGCAATCGTCATCAACAACCACATCGCTCATGGTGCCTTTGGTTGGCAGCGGTATTCTAAAGGCAAAAGACATCTACCCGTTCACCTTAGGTGCCAATATTGGTACCTGCATTACTGCGCTAATCGCGGCACTAGGCGTAGTGGGAGTAAATAGTGGGTTTGCATTACAAATTGCTTTTGTTCATCTGATTTACAATGTACTGGGCGTAACGCTTATTTACGGCTTTCCGCTATTGCGTAACATTCCGCTTAACCTTTCCTATCAATTATCTGTTATAGCAGCAGAGCGTAAAATGTATGGAGCAGCCTACATAGGTGGCTTGTTCTTTATCATGCCATTGGGGATTATTTTTACTACGATGTAGTACGTCGAGGGAATGATGAAAACGGCGCAGGCGCCGTTTTCATAGGGTCTATTGAAAGGCTGAATTAAAACGCATACTTCGCTGAAACTTGGAAGCGATTCATATCACCTTCTAAACCTGCTTCAACTTCACGATGAGCAAATGCGTACTCTGCGCCCACGGTCAGTGCTTTTGTTGGCGAGTATAAGTAGTTAACGCGTGTACTGTATGTGCTTTCGGTTACTGCCATCCCCGTAAGCGTTGCGTCATTATCAGCCTCAAATGCTGAAAACATGATGCTGCTGCGCGCTTTATCGCTCCACTTGTGGCGATACGCAATGCCGTAACCGGTAGAGTCGATTGCTTCAAGGTCGCCACTTTCTGTCAGTACAGCGCCATTGGCAGCGTTAAGGGCTGAATATCGTCCTAGACCTTTACCTGAATTGAACGTGAAGCGGATGTCATCGCCATTTGCCAAGTTGTATTTACCGGTAACTGATACGCCGAAGCTGGTTTCATCTGCATCAATTCCTGCGGCGTTATCGTAGGAAAGCTGGCGAAGTAAGCCTGCCACTTTTACATAACCCCAATCTTGTTTGGACGTGTAAGCTGCTACTAAATCAGGCACGCTGCTATCGTCACTTGTTATACGACCGCCACCTCCCAAGGGGGTGATAGTCGACTCAGGATTTTCTAACGCAATCTGCAGCCCGCCGTTGGTGTATCTCACCATGACTTGACGGGCAAAGGTGATGCCGTCAGTGGTACCAATAAAATCAAGTGATTCTGGTAATGAACCTACGTCCATAAAGGTCGTCCATGTTTGGCCCACCAACCAATTCTTGTAAGTTAAGTACGCGTGGCGTACTCGCGGAGTGTAGGAGTTACTGATTCGCTCATCACCGCCGCTAGTTACAAGGAAGTCGAGTTCGAATACACCGTTTATGGTATCGCCTTCAGCCGTAGGCGTTGACGTTGCAAAGCGGAATCGTGAGGTTCTGATGTGGGCATCAAATTGTGGGTCTTCGTCAACGCCACCAACCGGAGTTAGTGAAGGAATGTAAAAGTCGCGGCCTACGCTTCCCGAGGCAATGGTGCCGTCAGAGTAGTCGCTTACCATCGCATCGACTTTGATATAGCCTGTGAATTTCACACTTGTGTCGCCGATTGTTGCTGCTTGCGCCGCGCCGCTAGATGCCGCTAGGCACAATGCTACCGCGGTAGCCGTATTTTTTATTTTAGCTTTCATCGTGTCTGTTCCAAAATGTGGTTAAATAAATGTAAATTCAACGTTAACATTGCTGATTGTGTACGTATTATTTCAAAATTAAATAAGCCTATGGTCGCATAAGACTATAGTCGCAGTATTTTTACACTAATTCTTCGTTACGAGAACCTAAGTAGGAGGTTGTTAAGACCAAAGTCTCATTTTGCTTTGTGAGTGAATGGCTAGAGTGTTTCACCATACAACAAGAATTTTACATTATTGATATTGGAGGCAATCTTTATGACCGCCGGCAAAACTTATCCTGTACCTGAGAATATCCTTCAGTCTACACATCTTAATGCGTCGCAATATGACGAAATGTACAAGCAATCTATAGATCAACCCGAAGCGTTTTGGGGCGAACATGCGTCTATTCTTGAGTGGTACCAAAAGCCAACCAAAATTAAAAACACGCATTTTGGTGAAAACGACGTGTCTATCAAATGGTTTGAAGACGGTGAGCTAAACGCCAGCTATAACTGTATCGACCGCCATCTTGCTAATAATGCCACTAAGGTTGCCTTTCATTGGGAAGGTGACTCTCCTGAAGATAGTCAAGATATTACCTACCAAGAAGTGCACTACGAAGTATGTAAGTTAGCGAATGCACTGAAAGGCATGGGCGTAGCAAAAGGTGACCGTGTAGCTATCTATATGCCAATGGTGCCAGAGGCGGCTTACGCTATGCTTGCCTGTGCCCGAATAGGGGCTGTTCACTCGGTGATCTTTGGCGGCTTCTCGCCAAACGCCATTGCCGATCGCATTAACGACAGCAGTGCAAAAGTCGTTATTACGGCTGATGAAGGACGCCGTGCTGGAAGAAGCATTCCCTTAAAAGCGAATGTAGATAAAGCGCTGGCAGGCGATGCATGCCCGTCGATTACTCACGTACTGGTCCATAAACTTACTGGTGGTGACGTTGATTGGAACGAAAAGCATGATGTGTGGTGGCAAGATGCCGTAGACGGCATGTCTGCCCAGTGTGAGCCAGAGGTAATGAACGCGGAAGACCCGCTATTTATTCTTTATACATCAGGTTCAACGGGAACGCCCAAAGGCGTGGTGCATACCACAGGGGGGTACCTGTTGTATTCTGCCATGACCTTTAAATATGCATTCGACTATAAAGACGATGATGTTTACTGGTGTACGGCTGATGTGGGTTGGATTACAGGCCACAGCTACATGGTGTACGGCCCTATGGTTAACGCCGCTTCGCAAGTCTTTTTTGAGGGGGTTCCGACGTACCCAGATGTTAAGCGCATTGCTCAAGTGGTAGAGAAGTACAAAGTAAATAGCCTTTACACTGCGCCTACGGCTATTCGTGCGCTAATGGCTCACGGCGATGCGCCCGCTGAAGGTTGCGATTTATCATCACTGCGTTTACTTGGCACCGTGGGTGAGCCGATTAACCCTGAAGCGTGGGAATGGTATCACCGCGTGATTGGTCAAGGCCGCTGCCCCATTATCGATACGTGGTGGCAAACCGAAACCGGTGGTCACATGATTTTACCACTACCCGGTGCGACGGAATTAAAACCAGGCTCAGCCAGTCGCCCTTTCTTTGGTATTCAGCCGGCGTTGTTTGATGCAGATGGCAAAGAGTTAGAGGGAGCGGCCGAAGGTAACTTGGTGATTAAAGACAGTTGGCCAAGCCAAGCGCGCACGGTATACGGCGACCATCAGCGTTTTATCAATACGTATTTTAGTGCATACAAAGGGGTGTACTTTACCGGTGACGGTGCCCGCTGTGATGAAGATGGTTTCTATTGGATCACTGGCCGCGTAGATGACGTGTTAAACGTGTCAGGTCACCGCCTAGGCACCGCAGAAATTGAAAGTGCGCTGGTTGCTCATCCTAAAGTGGCGGAAGCTGCGGTAGTAGGTTTTCCTCACGATATTAAAGGGCAGGGCATTTACGTTTACGTGACACCAAATGAAGGGGTTGAAGCAGACGAAGCGCTAACCAAAGAGCTTAAAGCGTGGGTACGCCAAGAGCTTAGTCCAATAGCCACGCCCGATATGATTCAGTGGTCACACGGTTTACCCAAAACCCGCTCGGGTAAAATTATGCGCCGCATTCTTAGAAAAATCGCGGCTAACGAGCACGAGCAATTAGGTGACACTTCTACATTGGCGGATCCGTCGGTTGTTGATACACTGATAGAGGAACGTCTAAATAAGTAAAACTAAGGATATAGACAATGATAACCCTTCTAATCGCTGATGATCATCCGCTGTATCGCGATGCACTAAGAGGCGCGTTATCGTTGTCATTGCCAGCCTTAACGCTTAAAGAGGCTGGCGACTTAACCACCACAGTCGATATTCTTAATAACGAGGATATCGATTTGCTGTTACTCGATTTACATATGCCGGGCAGCAATGATTTGTTCGGCTTATTGCACATTCGTAAACTCTTTCCTGAACTTCCCGTTGCAGTCGTGTCGGGAACCGAAGATACCACTCTCATCTCGAAAATAATTAGTGTTGGCGCACTTGGCTTTATCCCTAAAACTGCCAGTGCACAAGACATTGCTAATGCCGTAGAAGCGATTTTAGATGGCGACGTATGGTTACCTGAAAACTTAAGTGAAAATGTTGATGAAGTGAACGAAGCGTTTTCTGAGTTAGCAGATAAGGTAGCATCGCTTACCCCATCGCAATACAAAGTATTGTGTTACATGCGAGATGGGTTGTTGAATAAGCAAATTGGCTTTAACTTAGATATTGCTGAGGCTACCGTGAAAGCCCACGTTACGGCTATCTTCAAAAAGCTAGGAATAAATAATCGCACGCAGGCGGTGCTTATTGCTTCTCAACTTGAACTGGAACCGCCATCTCAGTAGCCTCAAAATCTTCTAAAGGCTTTGACGCAGAAAACTCGGGAAGAAACTTCTCTAGCGCCAAACGGCTTTGTTCACTCAAAAATGGGTTTTCAATGCCTATCACGGTTCGCTCTTCAATAAGCGACATGCCCTGCTTAAAATTAGCATTTGCCACTAATAGCGCCTGAAATTTACCCGTTTCAAACAAAGTCAGTAAACCTTCGGTAATACGGTTAGCCAACGCTTGGTTATCGCTACTTACGAAGAAAAATATGGGGCTTGGGTAAGCAATGATAAGGTTTTGATCTATGACGAGATCACGTGAAAGGGTATCATCTTGGGCCTCTTCATGAATTTCCATTACGCTACGAGGAAACATGTCTGCAAAGCCTTCCGATACAATACGGAAAGAGGCGCGGTATGTGGTTTCTAATACTGGGATATCGTTGGCGCGAAAAATTTTTGTATCGGGCCAGTCATAGCCCAAGACGGCTCTGAAAGCTTGTAAATCCTGAAGGGTTTCCACGCCTTTTAATCGAGTGTCACCTGCCTTTACAAATAGAGCTCGTTTACCAAAAAGCCCGGCCATAATAGGGATACGGATAGGCAAAAACTGACGTTCCCGTTCTTTAGAGGTCACACTCCAGGTTACGTCTAGCATATTGTGTTCAAGGCTTCGCAATTGACGCTCTTGCGCTGTTTCTTGGTCGCTGACTAAAAGCTCAAATGTGCCATATTGGGCCTTTGTAACACGTAACGACTCTGCTAAAAGTGTTTTTG
Organism: Alteromonas mediterranea DE; assembly: GCF_000020585.3. Classification (NCBI taxonomy): domain Bacteria; kingdom Pseudomonadati; phylum Pseudomonadota; class Gammaproteobacteria; order Alteromonadales; family Alteromonadaceae; genus Alteromonas; species Alteromonas mediterranea. The sequence goes on along the minus strand of NC_011138.3, from coordinate 3,851,706 downwards.
CATACGCGTACACGGCATCTCTGCCGGGATGAACATTTGGCAGCCGAATAACAGTGTGGGGTAGCTCACTTTGAACCTTACTCGCCACGACTTCTTGAGCACTAATAGTGAAAGACGTCACAGTACTTAGTAGTAACGCGACCCACCCTAGTTGTTTAGTCCACATGTCCATAAAGTTCACTTTATTTATTCCGGTGAAGCCCACCACCTATCGTCTGGCCTTTCAACGCGTGGTGATAATTAGTCTCTTCCCGTAAGCAAAAAATCGTGCTCTGGGTCGACAATAAAATGCCCGCTCATTGCTTCGCGTCCAAGTAACATAAGATACGTCATTTCAGAGCGGTCAGTAAGGGTTAACTGTATATCCCACTGGTACCCATCCATTATTATAGGCGTAATTATCACATAGCGCTTTTCCCGTGTAGCCGTAGAGCTTTTGACTCGTTTCTTTCCTTCCACTCGCGCTTCTCTGCGCACCACTCGCTCAACGTTGTGAATATCTGGATGGATATCGAAGGTAATCCAAAGCTCACCGTTTTGCTCAAATTCTTCGATATTGTCTACATGTAACGAAGACGTGGCTGCGCCCGTATCCACGCGCACATTCAGGTCAGTAATAGCAAGTTTGGGTAGGTCACACAGCTCTACCGCACCAACGATTTTTTTATTGTTCATTTATTGTTATACCAATTTTATAAACCAGGGTCTTGTTCTTGTGGCAATAAATTGTCTTGCAATAACTCTACGTGTTCTGCAACGGTATCAGGCTCAGAGAAGTATGCAATGTGATAAATCGCTTCACCTTCTTGAGTGAGTGGAATATTTTGTTTACCAATGACGACCCCTTCTGCAGGACTGACAATACTATCTAGATAGTTGCCAAACGGGTCTGCAATGATAGCCAGCTTGTCACCCTTTTCCACATGATCGCCAAGTTGTGCTAAGTGCGTAACAAACCCGCTTTCCGGGGCACGAACCCAGCCGCTCTGTCTGGCGATAAAACGTTCAATGCTATGACCCTTACTGCGGCTTTTATTGAGCATGCCTAAATGACGCATGGTGTTAATAATGCCTTTTACACCTGCTCGTATAGAGAACTCATCGTAGCGCAGTGCTTGCCCGGCCTCGTAAAGTAAGATTTTAACACCGTTTGCGCTGGCCGCTTCTCGCAATGATCCGTCCCGTAATTCTGCATTGAGTAACACAGGAACACCAAATGCTTTGGCCATTTCCAGCACGGCTGCATCGTCTAAATCGGCGCGAATCTGGGGAAGGTTACTGCGGTGTATTGCACCAGTGTGAAGGTCTATTCCTACATCACACTTGCTTACGACTTCTTTAAAAAATAAGTTCGCTAAACGGCCGGCCAAAGAACCTTTTTTGCTTCCTGGAAAACTGCGGTTTAAATCCCGTCGGTCTGGTAAATAGCGAGACTGATTGAGTACGCCATATACGTTAACCATAGGTACCGCAATTAATGTACCCCTAATGCGCTCAATCGCTTTTGAACGAATTAAACGCCCCACGATTTCTATCCCGTTTAGTTCATCGCCATGAATGGCTGCACTTACAAACATAGTAGGGCCCGGTCGCTTTCCACGTCTTACATACACCGGAATGCTCATGTTAGTAGCCGTATAAAGCGGCGGCATTTCTAACTCAATCTTTTTTGTTTCGCCAGGGGCAATGCTCTCACCCCCAATTGTTAGCACATCGTTTACCACTCACGTTTTCCTATAAGTAGGTTATTGCAAAGCAAAGGTAAAAAAGGGTTAGCCCTTTCCTCGGGTTTTGGTTTTATGCGGCTCTGCACTTTTTTCAATAAATTCAATGATCATGCTGGCCACATCTTTCGTGGTGGCTTTTTCTATACCTTCTAATCCTGGCGACGAGTTGACCTCCATGACGACCGGGCCATTGTTTGAGCGCAGAATGTCTACCCCACAGCAATTTAGACCCATTGTTTTCGCCGCATCGACTGCCGTTTTTCGCTCAGCGGGACTTAAGCGCACTAAGCTTGCTTGCCCACCGCGGTGAAGGTTAGAGCGAAATTCTCCCGGTGCCGCTTGGCGCTTCATCGCCGCGACCACTTTGCCGCCCACTACAAAGCAGCGAATGTCGCTTCCGCCTGCTTCTTTAATAAACTCTTGCACTAGAATACTGGCGTTTAACCCCATGAATGCTTCGATGATCGACTCTGCCGCTTTCTGTGTATCTGCCAACACCACACCGATACCTTGGGTACCTTCTAGAAGCTTAATCACCACCGGTGCGCCGCCTACAGTTTTAATAACATCGTCAATTTTATCTGGGTGGTGAGCAAACCCCGTTCTAGGCATGCCAATGCCTTTGCGTGATAAAAGTTGTAGGGAACGCAGCTTATCGCGAGAGCGGCTAATCGCGACCGACTCATTAAGGCTATACGTCCCCATCATCTCAAACTGGCGCACTACCGACGTACCGTAAAAACTCACCGACGCTCCAATACGAGGGATAACCGCATCGTAATAGGGAAGTTTTTTACCGTGGTAGCGTACAGATGGACGCGCACTGGTGATATCCATGTAACAGTGCATGGTGTCGATAACGTCAACGTCATGCCCTCGAGCCTGACCGGCTTCAACTAAGCGTGAAGTAGAGTAAAGGCGAGGGTTTCTTGAAAGAATTGCAATACGCATTATAAAAACCTGTAGTTTAAAAGTTGTCGTTTTTTTGACCCAGCTAGTGTTATTAAAGCGTGAATATCACACTCTGTCGATGCGAGGTGTCGTTTTTATTGATGGTGTATTATCACTTTCACTTTGCCCTCATTCTTTGCCCTCAACGGGCACGCTGTGAGCAAGCGAGAACAATATAATGCGACAGGCATCACTAGGTACGTCATTTTGCGCGCATACTAATAGAAGTATTTAACACTGTCTTACGAATAATTCTTGTTGTGTCGATTGCTTTTAATGCATGAACTCGTGAGTTATTCACGTTAGCATGAAGACGCGTCGGCGTCTTATGTCGGCAATCTTCGCGCGTTTGACATAAATAGCGCTATAAAAATTAAGGGTTTACTGTGATGAATGAATGGTGGCATGGGTTTTTGACGTGGTTGACGCAATACCAGTCAAATGCCGTGTGGAGTGGCGTGGTGCTGTTGTTTTATTTGGGCATGTCTCGCAAATTATTGCCAAAGCTAGAAAGCAATATCGAAAAGTCTAAGCTTAAATCCCATAGTGCCCTTAAAGGCTTGTTTGCCGCGCGGGTTATCGTTGCCACTGTTTCTCTTGCGCTCCTTTTGCTTGCGTGGGGAATTGATTTTTCAGGCTTGTTGGTGCTGTCCACGTCCATTATTACGGTAACAGGTGTCGCGCTTTTTGCCAGCTGGTCACTCATTAGTAACATTACCGCTTATTTTATTTTGTTGACGAATGTGGCTTATCGCAGAGGGAACTATGTTCGCGTGCTTGACGGGGATAACTATATTGAAGGAATTATTGCTGACGTGGGCCCATTTAGTACACGCCTGGTTACAGCAGAGCGTGAAACACTGATGTACCCGAATAATTTAATTCTTACTCGCCCAGTGTTGCTGAACCCTAAACAAAAATGGGGCTCAATGGGTAAGATAGTGGCAAAATCTTCGAGTGAAACCGCTGTTGTGAAAACAGAAGATAGTAAAGCTCACGAAGAGTTTCTCTAATTCGTAACTAAAGGTGCCCACAATTAAAGCTAAACGTTTTTTGCTTCCCTAATATAGCGCGTCATACTTTGAAGAAGGGCACGGAGTTTGGCGGGTTTAAGTGGCTTTGCCAAAAAGTTTACGCCCTGCGCTTTACATTGTGTGACCAAGCTCTCATCGGGGGTTGCGGTTATCAAAGCGGCTGGCACCACAATGTTAAGCCTGTGCCTAATTTCCTCTATCAGCGCTAATCCGTTTTTCTCGCTGTCGTGGCTAAGCTGATAATCCATTAACAGAATTTGCGGCTGAATTGTCTTACACAGGGTTAGTGCATCATCCCAGTTGTTGGCAAGGGCAACGTTAATCCCCCACTTTTGCAAAAGGGTTTTCATGGCATCAAGGTTTTCTTTTTGATCGTCCACACACAGAACGTCCATACCCGTGAAGGTGGTGCCGCGAGGTTTCGATACAATACTCGATACCCGTTTGGGTTCGGCTTTCTCGAGCGTAAACGTAAAACAACTGCCTTTCCCTATTTGTGACATGACTTGGATATCGCTGTTTAGTTGAAGGCTTAGGCGCCTTACTACCCCTAAGCCCAGCCCCAAGCCGTGCTCTTTACTCTCGTTTGCACGGAAAAAGTCGCCGAAGATACTGTCTTTTTTATCGGCAGATATACCTATGCCCGTATCGAGAATTTTAAAATGAACGGTGTTTTTTATTGGTTTTACAATAAATAAAACGCGCCCCTTTTCAGTGTATTTCACAGCATTTGATAGCAAATTTTGAGTTATTCGATACAAATAGGTTTTGTCTGCTCTAACCCAGCAGGGACGCATAATGGCTTTAAAGCCCAAGCCTTTTTCTTTGGCTCGCATGGCCATTTCGTCTATCAGCGGGGAAAGTAGTGCCGTAATATCAATAGATTCAATATCCGGTTTCATCTCGCCCTGATCTAAACGTGCAATATCTAACAGTGTACCAATCAGTGTTTCGCTCGACGTAACGCTGTGTCCAAGTTTCTGAATAATGGCGTGGGACGATTCGGGTAGCTCTTGCTCTTCTAGCGCACTGACATAAAGCTTTGCCGCGTTCAACGGCTGCAGAACGTCGTGACTGGCGAGCGCCAAGAACCGGGTTTTACTGGCGTTAGCATCTTCGGCCGCTTTTCTTGCTCTTATCAGCTCTTTTTCTGCTTCAGAGCGACGTTCAATTTCAAGACGTAACTCGGCGTTAATTGAATGCACTTCTTCAGTACGCTTTTTAATTCGCGCTTCAAGATCTATATTCGACTCTTCTAGAGCCTGCTGAATTTCCACATGCCCTGTTATGTCGTTGAAACTTGTTACGAAGCCGCCACCAGGTAGCGGGTTGCCGACCATTTCAATAACTCGGCCATCTTTGCGCTGGCGGGTAAAGCGGTGAGGCATGCCCGAGCGCAAATGTGAGAGACGTTTTTCAACTTCGCTATCTACGTTATCTGTACCAAATTCACCCTGAGCGGCATTGTATCGAATGAGCTTTTCTATCGGGGTACCCACCGCAAGTAAGTTGTCGGGGTAAGGGTAGAGATTAGCGTAGCGCTTGTTCCACGCTACTAAGTTTAAATGCTTGTCGACAACGCTGATTCCTTGATCCATGTTTTCAAGCGACGTTAAAAGCGCGGTCATATTAAATTGCATCGCCTGCGTGGTGTCATCAAAGAAGTTGATAACCTCAGTGAAGTCCATTTTTTTACCACGTAACGCGCTGTCTAGCAGCACTTTTGCGCTCGATGCGCCAATAACACCACCTAATGCACGCTCGCAGAAGGATAAAAAGGATTCATTAGGCGTGTCGTCATGCTTCAATTGACAGTTATTAAGGTGCTGGTATTGGTCTAGCAACTGCTCACACCGACCAGATCCCATGAAGGTAGAAAGTAAAGTAATAAGGTCTGATACTGTTACGTTCGTTGCCTGGGTTTTTACTGTGTTACTGCTGGATATAGCGGGAGATACAAAGGCTTCGGCTTGAATGCGATCGATAAGACGCTGGGGCGCGAAGTGAGAAAATAAAATGTACACAAAGCTATTTGCCGCCAAGCTAATCATGGCGCCTTGGCTGATTAACTCGTTTTGCTCCATTTGCGATACTTGCTCGCTCACAATGGGAAGCACTAGCCACAGCACCCAAATAACTAAGCCTACCATTAGGCCTGCATATACCCCGTGTGCATGAGCCCGCTTCCAATACAGCCCGCCCACAATGGCAGGCATTAGCTGAATAACCAGCGAGAAGGCAATTAAGCCGATAGAGTGAAGAGAGCGGCTGCTGGTCATTTGCTGGTGGTATAAAAACGCCATAAGTAGAATAAACGCTATAACAATACGGCGAATTAAACGAATCTTTCTCGATACGTCCTTTTTGTCATCTGTGTTGCCCGTAAACGCTAATATGCGAGGTAAAATAACATCGTTAGTTAACATAGTGCTAAGGGTTAGCGTAGCGACAATGATCATCGCCGTTGCCGCGGACAACCCGCCCACAAATACAATAACCTGAAGCAGTACCGACTCGGAAAATACGGCCAGTGATAACACGTAAGAGTCGGGCTCTATGCCTTGGTTGGCGAAGATCGCTTTGCCCGCGATAGCAATTATCGGGATCACGGCGGAAATAACAGTAAGGTATAAGGGAAAGAGCCAACGCGCAGTGCGCAAATGCCCAAGGCTTAAATTGTCGATAATGGCAACGTGGAACTGGCGGGGTAAACACACTATTGCAGCGGCAGCCATGATCGTTTGTGCAATAAAGCTGAACGAGCCAAACTGAGAGAGGGCGATTTCATTAGTAAAACTTTCAAAAAACGGCCCTGACTGGGTTCGTTTCCATGCACTATACCCAACCGCAGCCACTAGCACCAAAGCCAGTAATTTGATGGTCGATTCGAATGCTATGGCTAACATCAAGCCCCGGCGGTATTCAGTGACATCGGTTTGGCGTGTGCCAAAGTAAATAGCAAAAGCGGCAATGAAGCCGGTGGCGGCAATAATAATGCCGTTGCTGTTTGGTTGTTGCGTTAACAACTGGAAAGTCGCCCCAACGGCCTTCAACTGAAGTGCGATATAGGGAATGGTGGCCAATAAAGCAATAAGTGTTACTACTAACGCAACGGTTTGGCGCTTCCCATAACGTGAAGCAATAAAGTCTGAGATGGTGGTGATATGTTGCTTTTTACTCACCAAGGTCAGCTTATAAATAAACTTATACCCCAATACATAAACCAAAATGGGACCAAGCATAATGGGAAGGTAAATCCATGTGTCTCGACTTGCTTGGCCTACCATTCCAAAGAACGTCCAAGCCGTACAGTAAATAGCGAGCGCGAGTGAATAAATAGCCGGGTGAGAGGTGAGTGCGCGGGCAGTAGGTGAATTCTTTTCGCCCCAACTCGCTAATGAAAATAGTAAGAAGAGATACAGAACTGCAAGCGTTACCCAACCAAAAACCATAACATTCCTTTTAACGAAGATTTAACAATGCTGTTGCTATTATAACCATTTCGACCATGGTCTACCTACGACCATGGTCTCATTTTGAATTTCATGATGCAGGACTAGAGTAATAGCCGACCTCCTAGATGCTTGACTTTTGCTGCTTTGTTCTTTCATTTGATAAAGACCGAATCACAGCAATAACGTTAACAAAGCCGAGCGTTAGGGAATTGTAAAATCATAACAACTAGTTAACCTGACATGAGGGTGAAACAATGGCATTTAGAAACGAAGAGGACAAAAAAGCGTATTGGAAGGAGAATTTATCACTTCTTGCCAAGCTTTTAGTCGTTTGGTTCATCGTATCATTTGGTGCCGGCATACTGTTTGTCGATATCTTAAATGAAATTCAGTTCTTTGGCTTTAAATTAGGCTTCTGGTTTGCACAACAGGGCGCAATTTACGTATTTGTTGCATTGATCTTTGTCTATATGGCAAAGATGAACGCCATGGATAAACGCTACGGCGTAGATGAGGAGTAAAGCATGGACGTTCAAACTTTAACATTTATTATTGTTGGCGCTTCTTTTGCGCTTTACATTGCAATTGCAATTTGGGCTCGCGCTGGGTCTACTAACGACTTTTACGTTGCTGGTGGCGGCGTGCCACCTGTGATGAACGGTATGGCTACCGCAGCAGATTGGATGTCGGCAGCGTCTTTCATCTCTATGGCTGGGCTTATCTCATTTATGGGCTATGACGGCGCCGTCTACCTTATGGGCTGGACCGGCGGTTATGTATTGTTAGCACTCTGTTTAGCACCTTATTTACGTAAGTTCGGCAAATTTACGGTGCCTGATTTCATCGGTGATCGTTACTACTCTCAAACGGCACGTACGGTGGCTGTATTCTGCGCAATCTTTGTTTGTTTCACATACGTGGCAGGCCAAATGCGTGGGGTCGGTGTGGTATTTAGCCGTTTCTTAGAAGTAGACATCGTATCTGGTGTGGTTATCGGTATGGTTATCGTGTTCTTTTACACCGTATTGGGCGGCATGAAAGGCATTACCTATACTCAGGTAGCACAGTACTGCGTAATGATATTCGCTTACATTGTACCAGCGGTATTTATCTCTATGATGGTGACAGGCCACATCCTGCCGCAAACAGGGTTCGGTGCCACACTTGCTGACGGCTCCGGCGTCCATATGCTGCAAAAGCTCGATAATTTATCCGTCGAACTTGGGTTTAATGAATACACATCCGGTACCAAAAGTACCATAGACGTATTCTTTATTACCTTTGCACTTATGGTGGGTACAGCGGGTCTTCCACACGTTATCGTTCGTTTCTTCACTGTGCCTAAAGTTCATGATGCACGTAAATCAGCAGGTTATGCATTGGCGTTCATTGCTATCTTGTATACCACTGCTCCTTCGCTAGCGGCATTCGCTCGGGTCAATATGATTGAAACCATTAATGGCCCTGAAATGACAGGAACCAGCTACGCAGAAGCGCCGTCTTGGATTAAAAACTGGGAACAGACTGGGCTAATCGCCTTTGAAGATAAAAACGGCGATGGCAAGATGTTCTATTCGGGTGATGAGCGCAACGAAATGAAAGTTGACCGCGACATCATGGTATTGGCAAACCCTGAAATTGCAAACCTACCAGCATGGGTAATTGCGTTGGTTGCAGCGGGGGGAGTGGCAGCAGCCCTTTCTACATCGGCAGGCTTGCTGTTGGTAATTTCCACCTCTGTATCTCACGATTTGTTGAAGCGAAACTTCATGCCAAATATTACCGATAAAGCCGAGCTTATGTATGCGAGGTTAGCTGCGGGGGTGGCAATTGTTATCGCGGGCTACTTCGGTATTAATCCGCCCGGCTTTGTGGCTCAGGTGGTCGCCTTTGCCTTCGGCTTGGCTGCGTCGAGTTTCTTCCCCGCTATCATCATGGGTATATTCAGCAAACGCATGAATGATAAAGGGGCCATTGCAGGCATGATTTCAGGTATTGCCTTTACTGCGGCTTACATCATTTACTTCAAGTTTGTAAACCCAGCAGCCAATACGCCTGATAACTGGTGGTTCGGTATTTCGCCAGAGGGCATTGGCACGGTAGGTATGCTGGTGAACTTCATTGTGGCGTTCCTAGTGTTTAAAGCAACCGATGAAGCACCTGAAGAAATCCAAGAGCTGGTTGAAAGCATTCGTTACCCGAAAGGTGCGGGCGAAGCGTCAGCTCACTAAATGGATAATGCCTTCAGATAGGCTTTAGCAAATAAAACCAATCTACTGGCGAAAGTGAGTAGGTTGGTTTTTTCTTTTTTGTCTTAAAAATTGGACGACGGCTATGACGGCAATGGCTAAACAAGTGGAAGACTTCTTAAATACGTCTGCGCCTTTCGATGTGCTTGATAAAGAACAGAAATTGGAGCTAGTTAAGCACACCGAGCTTATTTACGTTACTTCCGAGAATGTTAGCGACCTTTACCAAGAAAATAACGCACTTTTTCTTATACAAGGTGGGCAGTTCTCTATTCAAGATTCAGATGCGCCTTTGCGTCATTTAAGTGAAGGCGACTACTTTGGCTATGCGGGGATCATGGAGCAGCGCTCCTTCCCGTTAAGTATCAGTGTAGACAGCCCTGGGCTCGTTTATCGTTTCGATGCATCGGCTGTTTCGCCCTTATTTGAGCAGCCGGCGATACGACAATTCTTTAATGGGTTAAGAGACAACGCCCTGCAGAGTCATGCTATTTCTGATACTAATTCAATGTGGCTATATAAAGGGCTGTGTGATGTTATTGAAAAAGCGCCTGTATCGGTAAATGCAGATACGTCGATTTCAGCGGCGGCACAGCTAATGACAACGCAAAAAGTGTCGTCATTGTTGGTAACACAGAATGACAAGCTTACCGGCATTGTTACCGATCGCGACTTGAGATCCCGGGTGGTTGCGGCTTCGTTAGATACCCATTTGCCGGTAAGTGAAATTATGACGCAAAGCCCTGCGCAAATAACTGGAAATAGGACTTTGTTTGATGCGCTAGCACTAATGACAGAAAAAAATATCCATCACCTGCCCGTTATCGATCATCAGTCACTGGTGCCCTTAGGTATGGTAACGGCGAGTGATATTATTCGCCATCAAAGGGGCAACGTTCTCTTCATTATTGGCGAGCTTAGTAAAGCTGAAAACTTGTATGAATTGACTCGGCTGTCCTGGCAGCTACCTCACTACTTTGCTGCTCACGCAAAAAAAGCGGGGGATTATGATATCGCCGGAAAAATTTTGTCTCAGGCCACCGACATTATGACAAGAAAGTTGATTGGCTTTTTTCAACAAGCCAACGGCAAAGCCCCTATGATGTTTGCTTGGCTTGTGTATGGTTCTCAGGCAAGAGAAGATCAAACAATGGGCTCAGATCAAGACAACGGCTTGTTATTGGCAAAGGCCCCGACTAAAGCGCAGGCTGACTACTTTTCCAAGATGTCGGAATATGTTTGCAATGGCCTAGCAAAGTGCGGCATAAAGTTGTGCGATGGCAACATAATGGCCAGTAATCCCGCGCTTCGGCTGTCACTAGACGAGGCCATAGAGGAGGCACGGCACTGGGTAAAGGCACCGACAAAAGACGCCATCATGCACTTTAATATCTTTCTTGACGTGCGCTGCGCCGCAGGTGACGTCAGCTTGTTTAAGCAGCTACAAAAACAGCGCGCTCCTCTTATGCAACAAAACATGTTTTTGGCTGCTCTGGCAAGACACAGTAATGAGATTTCTGTTCCGTTATCGATGTTTCAGAAGTTTATTTATGAAAAAGCGAAAAACGACAAACAAAAAGAAAAGGATGTCATTGACCTTAAAACCCGAGCGGTAGCGTTAATTAATAATATAGCCCGTATTTATGCATTGGCGGACGGGATCACACTACCTAATACCCTTGCTCGTTTAGACGCATTATCATCTCGCTCTCAACTGTCAAAACGAGATGCCACTAATTTGCGCGACATTTGGCTTTTCTTAAACAGATTGCGCTGGCGTCATCAGTTGGAAAATAAAGTGACCGACAATAGAGTGTCGATATCGAGTCTATCGTCCATAGAAAAACATCAGCTTAAAGCTGCGTTTAAAGCCATAGATAGAACCAATCAGGCAATGGTAATGAAGTTTTCTGGCGGCGTAGGTTAAATGCGATGATAAAGCAGTTTATACAAGCGTGCGCCTCAGTGTTTTTCGATAAAAACAGGTTTAAAGCAAAGCTTCGAGAACGCTATGTAGGTAAGACTTCATTTGCCGCTATCGATTTAGAACTTACCTCCCTGCAGCCGTCTAAAACACAAATAACCTCATTGGGTTATGTGGAAGGTAAGGGGATGCGAATTTCTCTTGCATCAAGCGGATATCATGTAATTAATACACGTGCCGACTTAGGGCAAAGCCCGGTCATTCATGGTTTAACGCAAGACATATTAGAGAGAGGAGAGGAGCTTGACGAAGCACTGCGTCACTTACTGCCACTACTAAAGCGTAATATTCTGATATTTCATAACGCTAAACTTGACCTAATGGCACTTGACCGGGCGTTCAAGCAGAATAATTTACAAACAGTAGAGGTGATTTACATTGATACCCTACAACTGGCGCTATATCAGTTAAACAAACAACATCAGGTTCTTCCTAATAATAGCGCTACGCTTACGGTGTGTCGGCAGCGCTTAGACTTACCCGCCTTTCCCGCCCACAATGCATTAGACGATGCGTTAGCCACGTTACAGTTATTTTTTGCCCAACTAAACGAATTAGGGGTTACCGGCGAAGACTCATTAAAGGCATTGCTTCATACCAAGGCTGTGGGTCAATATCAATTAGGCTGAGCTACTCGCTTTGACTTTTGATTGGAAGATGGGCGTGGTGATTTTCAGAAATGCTTTTTATCACTACCGAAGGCGCTTTCAATTGGTTTCTTCCAGATGTTTTTGCCGCATATAAATTCTTATCGGCTTCCAGCATGACATGGTCGATTGTTTTGCTAGCATCATCATGTTTAATGGCGAGCCCTGCGCTTAGTGTAATGCGCCCGTATCCAGATGCAGAGTGTGGAATATTTAAATCGTAAACAGTTTTCAGCAGACGCTCGGTCACTGCTGTTGCCCCTTCCACATCAGTGTTAGGCAATATGACCAGAAACTCTTCGCCGCCAATTCTTACCAGCTTATCCATGGGGCGTAGCAGCGCATCATTAATGGTCTTGCTGACCTTCCATAAACAACTATCGCCGTCTAAATGGCCATACATATCATTAAAGAGTTTGAAATGATCGATGTCGAATATGACTAAGGCAAGGGGAGTAGAGGTTCGAAGCTCATCTTTTACTAGCCGAGGAAGGTAGTCATCAAGGTAGTGCCGATTGTACGCACCAGTTAGTTTGTCTACATAAATGAGCTTTTCGAGCAGGTCGTTCCTCAGCTTATGATTAATATGTGATTTCACTCGGTTCCGTAGAGTACATGCATTTACAGGTTTCACCACAAAATCAACGCATCCAGAGTCCCAGCACCGAGTCTCTTCTTCATCGGTACTCGATGAAGTAACAAAAATGATAGGGATGTGAGCGCATAAAGGCTTACTCCTTAGAAGCGCGGTGGTTTGATGCCCATCGAGTTCAGGCATTGACACGTCCATTAAGATTAAATCAGGCGTGTGAAACTTACAGTACTCAATAGCCTCCTGTCCTGAACTCACAGAAGTACAGGGAACCGTGTCCTCAAGTAATGTTTCCAGTACAAGTCTGCTGCTGGCTTGGTCGTCAACGATAAGCACTTTACAATCTTTTAAAGTACGCTCGCCAACTTGCTCAATATACACGCTCGCTCCTCAGTGCGGGTGATGACTTCCATAACACACATTACTCCTCAACGAAGCAATTGTAGATTAATCATAAGTTGAATATTGAACCATTTGGTTCACATTATTTACATAGTTGCAGCGTTCCTACATAAATAATTGGAAAATCGCAAGTCCAAACACGCCAACTGTACAAAGCACGCCAATCATGTAGAAATAGCTTCTGGGGCTAGGGTTTTTTTCCGTAGCTATTGCGTAGTATAGCCCCATATGCATTATTCGGCATAATGCATATATCCATATTAGTAACGCTAATAGCGTTGTTGGTGCGCCTAAAAACATGCATAGAATGGCAGGAAGCGTAAATTGGTGTACGTTCTCTAACGAATTATGAAAGGTTCGGTGGCTTCTAAATACAAAACTATCATGACTTAACTCATCACTAACTTTACCCGGGATATACTGGGATTGTCTTCTGTGTGCAATGGCGGCCACGATGTTTTGAACAAACACAGTAAAAATAATCAGTAACAGGCCGGCAATGCTATAGGTATAGACAGCGAACATACGAACTCCTTTTCAGCAGATTTGATATTTTTGAAATGCGAGCACATTAATGCTCAAAAAAGTTAGCGTTAATACCTACGCCACGCGCATTAGAAGAGTTCGCAATAAAAGATGAAGCGAAGCACCAAATTTTCAGCGCTTCGACTTGTTTACGCGGTTTTAAAAGCCAACAAATACGTTCTTTTGCGGTGAGGGGCTAACATTTGGGGTTGTAAATAAAATGTGAAATTTGTTGCGAGTGCTATAATTTAGGCTATCGAGTAAATAAAAAGGTGCCTATTATGAATGCTCGAATTCTTGTAACAATACTGTTTTGTTTTGTAGTTGGTGGGTGCACGTCTACTAATAACAATCAGGCAGATGCTACACCAATATTATTAAACGATAGCCTCTTTCCCTCTTTTAGTTTGTTTCCCGTCGAGCCGCCCGAAGAGATTTTTTACTTAGATGAAGACGCACAGCAATTTGCAGAAAAAGCCGTGCATGAAAAAAGCATTTTACAAAAAAATGTGAAAGGGTTAGTAAAGGCCATTTTCGATCATTCTGACCGCGGGATGCTTTATCGAAACAGTGCCAATACTACAGCAAATACCACGTTTAATAACCGCGCTGCCAATTGCCTTTCATTGTCTATTATGACTCTGGCGTTAGCTGAACACGTTGGGCTTACCGCCACTTTTTATGAAGTAGATATCCCAGAGTATTGGACTCGCCGTGAAGGATTTAGCTTGCTTAACGGGCATATTAATTTGCGTATTTCACTACCTAATGAAAGCCCTGTAGCCTCGGTTGGCGGAACGTGGGCAGATGTAGATTTCGACCCTCAAATGTTACGCAATTACTTCCCAAGAAAGGCAGTATCGAGAGACAAGGTTATAGCTATGTTTTACAACAATAAGGGCGCTGACGCTTTAGTGGCGAACAGTTATACCCGAGCCTACAGCTATTTTAGAGCCGCAGCCAAAATCTCCCCTGCGTTACAGCAGACCTGGGTAAATTTGGGCGTTTTGTACCGAATGGTTGATGAGTACGAGCAAGCTGAGTTGGCCTACAAGCATGCGTTAGCACTGGACGATGAAAACTTAACGGCTTGGGAAAACTTATCGATTCTTTATACCTATCAAAATAAAGATGATGCGGCCCTAAAGATAACTCAAATGGTAGAGGCTAAACGTAAAAATAACCCGTTTTATCACTATATCTTAGGTGAGCAGGCCTTCGAGGCTGGAAAAGCCGATGTGGCAATAACCCATTACGAGCGAGGGCTTAGGCTTGATAACGCACGTCATGAACTATTGTTTGGAATGGCAAAAGCATTTCATGAGCTAGGTGATGTGAGTAAAGCAACGCGTTATCTTAAGCACGCAGTTAAGCATTCTCCGAACGAGCAAGAAAAACAGCGTTATTCGTCTAAATTAGCGTCGTTGGCTAGTCGCTAATGCGAGGGCAAAAAAAAGCCGCAGACTAGCTGCGGCAAAGAATAACACTACAAAAGGAACTTAATTTATATAACGCCCAGCTCACGAAGGCGCTCTTGCAGGTATGACCCTGCAGTATGACGTTCTGAAAGAACAACATCTGGTCTAGGGTGTAAGAACAGTGGTAACGAGATACGAGATTTCGTCATGTCTGCACCGTCCGGGTTTACTACCCTGTGTGTAGTTGATGGGAAATATCCGCCTGATGCTTCTTGAAGCATATCGCCGATATTCACAATCAAATTCCCGAAGTCACAAGGAACCTCTAACCAACTACCGTCTTTAGCTTGTACTTGCAGTCCAGGCTCATTGGCTGCAGGTAAGATAGTAATTAAATTAATATCTTCGTGTGCAGCAGCGCGGATTGCGTCAACTTCTTCATCACCTTTAAGTGGTGGGTAGTGCAGTATACGTAGCAAGGTTTGATCTGAGTCTTTGATCATGTCACCTAGCGGTTGACTGTACTTACCGCTCACCTTCTGAAGGAGAGTATTTTTCTATCCAGCCTAGTAACTTCTTTCGCTAAGCCATTTGCTTCCTCATAGTATTGAGAAATCTGAGGGCGTAGTGTGTCTGGGCACTGACCCCACGGATAAAAATGGTAATACTCTTTAATATCTTTTTTCGTAAAGCCTTTGGCTACCTCAGAAACACTCTGAGGGAAAAATCCGTCTTGTTTACCTTTGTTGTACAGGTAATCATTCTTCTGTTCACTGTCGAAGAAGGCCTGCCAATTATCGTAAATACCTTGAACCAATGACTGCTGGATAGGGTGGTTTTTTAAAACACCGAACCCGGTTTCGCGAAGTGACTTCACGAATTCTTCTTGAGCGTTGTCCGCTTGGTAATCTACAGCAACTAATTGCATAACTTTATCCCGTATATATTGACTGCGGCATTATAAAGGTAGACGGGCTACAGAAAAAAGTCGCAGAAATTGATACAAATCAACCCCGCGATGAATTTGCGCGTAATGTACATAAACCTGACCAGTTAGTCTAGTATTTTCTTGACCAACTGGTCTAATTTAATGAAATTTAACCAAGAGAGAGGTAAAAGCCCGCTAGCGCGGCGCTCATTAAGTTTGATAACGTTGCAGCAATAACAGCTTTTAACCCCAGTCTCGCAATTTCTTTTCTGCGTGTTGGTGCCATAGCACCAATTCCACCCATCAAAATGGCGATAGAAGAGAAGTTTGCAAAACCACAAAGTGCAAAGGTGATAATGGCCTGAGATGCTTCAGACAGCTGTTCTTGGCTTTCTAAGAAGTTGAGATAGGCAACGAACTCGTTTACCACCATCTTCTGTCCAATAAAGCTGCCTGCAAGTTGCGCTTCTTCCCATGGAACGCCGATTGCCCATGCAAGAGGTTGAAGCACATAACCCAGGATCCCTTCAAACGTTACGTTTTCATAGCCAAATAACCCTGCTGTCCAGCCTATAAGACCGTTGAACATGGCAATAAGTGCTATAAAAGCAAGTAGCATTGCACCTACGTTTAACGCAAGCTGCATGCCTGATGCGGCGCCGCTGGCGGCTGCATCAAATACATTGGCGTAGCCGGTATCTTCCGCGTCTACGTCATGTAAATCTTCGTTGGGTTTGGTTGTTTCAGGCAAAATGATCTTTGCCATCAATAAGCCACCCGGTGCCGCCATAAAGCTGGCTGCAAGTAAATATTTAAGCTCTACACCCATGCCGGCGTAACCTGCCATTACAGAGCCTGCAATGGAAGCAAGGCCCCCCACCATAATGGCGAAAAGCTCAGAACGGGTCATGTGTGGGATGAATGGGCGAACGACTAACGGCGCCTCAGTTTGGCCGACAAAAATATTGGCCGCTGACGACATAGACTCAGGACGACTTGTGCCTAGCGCTTTTTGTAGAAAGCCACCAATCACCTTAATAACAATGCCCATTACCTTAAGGTGGTATAAGACCGCAATTAGGGCTGAGAAAAACACGATAACAGGAAGCACGTTAAAGGCGAAAATAAACGCTATCGATTTGTCGCCAATAGGGCCAAATAGAAAATTAATCCCTTCTTGGCTGTAGGCAATAATATTGGCGACAAATTTTGTCGCGCTTAACAAGACTTCTTTACCAGGTTCCGAGTACAGGACAAAGGCGCCAACCGATGCTTGAATAGCAAATGCGCCGCCTACAGTGCGCAGATTAATACTGCGTTTTGCGGAGGATAACGCGAAAGCAATACCCAGAAGGACGGCTATGCCCAGTAAACTTACCATAGTAATGTTCCCTTAAAGAAGCGCTTGCTGAATGTGTGATTTAATCACATCTAATGCAATTTGGTTTTTGCCACCTTGCGTCACTACTACGTCGGCAGTGAAGCGGCTAGGTTCGATAAATTGATGATACATTGGCTTAACAGTCTCTTCGTACTGTTTTGCCACAGATTCAATACTGCGACCACGTTCTTTAAGGTCACGCATCATTCTGCGCATTAAACAAATATCTAGTGGGGTATCGATGAAAATTTTAACGTCGTACAAGGGTAGTAAGTCGGTACGGGCTAGCAACATGATACCTTCAAGTATTATTACCGGTGCGGGGTTTAAACGCTC
This sequence comes from Alteromonas mediterranea DE, assembly GCF_000020585.3. Lineage (NCBI taxonomy): Bacteria > Pseudomonadati > Pseudomonadota > Gammaproteobacteria > Alteromonadales > Alteromonadaceae > Alteromonas > Alteromonas mediterranea. The sequence continues at coordinate 3,834,077 of NC_011138.3, read as the reverse complement.
CGTTTCAGGTAAACGTGTGTGCGTTTTATAGCAATAATGTGGGTAGTCGATAGGTTGACCGTCACGCAATGCTTGTAAGTGCGCTTTTAAAAGCTCATGTTCAAAGGCGTTGGGGTGATCATAATTGTTCTTCTCACGCTGCTCCATGGGAAGATGATCTTGCGCACGATAGTAGTGATCTTCGCGCAGCACTTGAACGGGACGTCCTTGGGCACTGAAGCCGTTGAACAAATTTTTTGTAAAAAGAGACTTCCCAGAGCCCGAAGCCCCAGAAATGGCAATAATAAGTGGCGATTGCATAGTACTATAAAGCTGGTTTTGTTGGTGCAAAGATACGCGTTTAGGCCTCGCGAATCAATGCCATATTCGCAAGTTATCAGATTTTGGATCGGTCTTTGCTAGAACTTTATCGTATTTTCAAGGTATTGCAGGCTGTTTACTTAATTAGCAAAAAATAACAAAAAGTTCTCCAAGTGGTCAGTTTTTAGTTAATTTCCAATAATTTCAATATCCTCTTCTCTTATAGATGGTAACGCGTAAGAGTGTTGTTTCGAACGCGACCCTTCGCCCTGTGCCCTAGGTGGGTAATACGTTTCTTTTTCTTCAGAATAGCCAACGAACACCTCATCAAGCGCCGCGCGTACTTCACTGAGCGTTTTATCAAGGTTCGCGTTGAAATCTGGGCGTTTACGCTTGGTATGGCCCAGTTCTATCAGTCGACCGAAGCTTTTATTCGCTAAGGCGAGCAATTCAGTTGGCACGTCTTTATGGGGGGGAAGCGGCTCGCCAGGGTGCTCGATGCAATATTTAACCAGTGCGGTGTAAAAGCATAACGGTTTATTTTGTAGTGTAACGGCTTTGTCATCGATACCATTGGAAATTGTCTTTTCTTTGAGGTTGATGACTAATTTAGGCGTAGGTGGAATTATCTCTTCTACTATTGCGCGACGCTTTTTAGTTAGGTTTGATACCGCGAAGAAAGGGGTAAGAAGCATTGATAATGCTAGTGCAGCCCAACTGAACGATAGTGCACTTAAAAGGCTTTTGCCTCGCATTTCTACCGTGATTTCTTGCTCGGCGTTTTTAAAGCTTGTGGTGACAAGTTTTGGATACTGGCTAAAGTCTTCTTTCGTTGTAACCACCCCTTGTATCTCTCTTACGAGGACAGGGTATCCTTCATCTTTGAGTGTAGCGTTTAATCTGCCAAGATAGCGAAAGATTGCAAATTGATTAACCGGCGTATTTAACGTGTTATTTCCTACATCTAAAAACGCACTGTCTAGACTAATTCTGCGCTCTACCTTGTCTAGCGCTCGATGAATGGAAGCTTGATAAGACAATAGCTGAGCTGTCAGCGCAATGCATTGGAGAAGTGCTATTAGAACAACCAAATTTAATGCGATAAATGGCTTGGACTTAAAGTGAAGCTGTTTATTACCCATTAATTACACCCCTCTTCCAATGTAATAGTTTTGTAATAGGGGCGAGGATGGGCCATGGCTATTTCGTGTACAACGCTTTGCATCGCGCAGAATAAGTCGGTGTTCTGAGTTTGCATTTTTAAGAACCACTGCATACCGCTTACGCTCTCTTGAAGGGGAGTGGCATAGTTTCTAGAAAAGCTATCTTTGTCTTCTTGTGCCCAATACGAAGAAATAATATCAATCTCACCCGCAAGCAGGGCCCGCCTTAACTCTTGGTGCGAACTGTAGTAGACGATATTTACATTGTTATCGCTTAACCCCAAGTTCTGCAAAACTGTTTTAGGAACAATGTGTCCTGATCGACTGCTAGGGTAGTCAAGTAACCCAATTCGCTTTCCCAATAGGTATTCTTTGGATAACTGAGGGCGCTCTCTTAACGCTATAAAGAACGCAGAGTAATCTGGGTGGGAAGCAATTTTAGTTAAACCATATATTTGGTCTGCGCCGAAGGCGTTTACCACATTACTTTTAACGAGCGCTAAATCGACGACGCCATGGTTAATGTATCGGAACGTATCATAATCACTCTGGCCGATGGTTACTTTCACTTCACCGTATTGCCGTTTTATCGTTTCATCATTACACAACCGTTGCCTTGCCATTTCGGCAATGCGTCCATCGGTAACATAGACTGAAAAAACGTCAATATTTCCTACAAGTTCGGTTTTGCAGGTTAAATATTGACCAGTTTGAGGGGCGATGTCACTATAAGAAACGGAATTTTGAAAATAGTTTATCGAACCGCACAAGATGGCGGCTAACATAAAAATTATCCATTTTCCGGAAGCAACAATTCTGAAATTCGTCAAAAAAACGACCAAATGAATTAACGATTTATAAAGTGATTTCATCAGTTAAGGTTATTTATTGCAATAGGTAAATTTATTTTAAGGTGTTAACTATATGAAAAATGGCTAATTTTTATAGGTAAACCTGATTTTTATTAAACGCTGTTTATTAGTCGCATATGTGGCAAGAATAGATTCAGCTATTCGTCGCAAATTGACAATAATAATAACAAGTAAATTAACTTGACCATGTGGTCAGGTAATTTTTTGCAAACTCACTAGCCTCGGGCGATTGCTGTTAAATAAAAATGTAAAATTGTAATAAATTTGACACGAACCTTTACGACAATTTGTCGGGTTCAGTGATAGTCATTGGTTTTATGTAGAACTTTTTGCACTACACTAGGCCGAGTAAAAAAGAATTTTAAACAAAAAGGGAAACACACACATGAGCTCATCAGCTAAATTCAGTCGCATTGCGGCTGCGGTTGCGCTGTCAATCGGTTTGTCGACCACTGCAATGGCGCAAGAAACGTCATCTGCAATGGAAGGCCGCATCCTTACCCCTACAGGTGCACCTGCTGCGGGAACATCTGTTACTGTTATTCACGAACCTACTGGCACAGCCCGTGAAGTGGTTGTTGGCGCTAACGGTACGTTCAACCTTCGTGGCCTTCGCGTTGGCGGTCCTTACAGAGTCGTAGTTGACTCTGACGAATACCAAGACACCACTATCGATAGCGTATTCCTAGAGCTAGGTAACCCATTCGGCGTTAACCTTACGCTAGAAGACGCAAGTGATATTGAAGTTATCTCTGTAAGCGGTAGCGCATTAACAGCGACAGCGTTTGGTGCAACAGGCCCACAGACTGTATTCAACTTAGAGGCGCTAGAAAATACACCAGCTATTAACCGTAGCATCGGTGATATCGTGCGTGTTGACCCTCGTGTTTTCGTTGATGAAAGCTTCAACGACTCGATTAGCTGTGGTGGTGCAAGCCCGCGTAACAACAGCTTGACCCTAGATGGTATTCGCATGAATGACAACTTCGGTCTTAACAGCAACGGCTTCCCAACCGAGCGTATGCCTTTCTCTTACGACGCTATCCAACAGGTAGCCGTTGAGCTTGCTCCGTTTGACGTTGAGTACGGTGGTTTCACTGCGTGTAACATCAACGCAGTAACTAAATCAGGTACTAACGAAGTTCACGGTGGTGTTTTCTACGACTTTACGTCTGATTCTTACCGCGGCGACGAAGTTGACAGTGTAGAGCGTGACAACGGTAACTACACAGAAAAACGTTACGGTTTCAACGTTGGTCTTCCACTAATTAAAGATAGCCTGTTCCTTTTCGCAGCTTACGAAAAGCTTGAAGGTGTTCAGCTTTATGATTACAACGCGCTGGGTAGTCGTGTAACTCAAGACGACATCAGTCAGGTTTCACAAATTGCGCAAGACGTGTATGGCTATGATGTAGGCGGTACACCGGGTTCTGCGCCAGTTGAAGACGAAAAAATTCTTATTAAACTAGACTGGAACATTAACGCAGACCACCGTGCTTCATTAGTATATAACTGGAACGACGGTTTTAGCGTAAGCCAATCTGACGGCGGTTCTTCAAGACTTTCTTTAAGTAATCACTTCTACGAGCGAGGCGCTGAACTAACTACTGTTGTAGGTTCACTATACTCAAACTGGACTGATGACTTTTCAACAGAGCTTCGTATTGGCCACACTGACCTAGATAACCGTCAACAGTCACTAGACGCAGCTTCTGGCTTCGCTGAAGCGCAAATCAGAACTGATAACGGTGGAACTATCTACATCGGTCCAGATGACTCTCGTCAGTCTAACGACCTTAACTATGAAGTATTTAACTTTAAACTAGCGGGTACTTATTTCTGGGGTGACCACGAAATTACGGCTGGTGTTGAATACGAAGAAACTGACGTATTTAACCTGTTTATGCAGCAAACTGTAGGTGAATACCGTTTCGACAGCATCGCTGACTTCGAAGCTGGTCTTGTTGATCGTATCTACTACAACAACTCTGCGGGTACAAACAACCCAGCGGATGCTGGTGCTTCTTTTGCATTCGACGTAACTACCTATTACGTACAAGACGAGTTCTACCTAACTGACGACCTCAAAATCATGGCTGGTCTTCGTTATGATACATACGGCTCTGACGATACGCCTCGTTTGAACGAAAACTTCACTGAGCGTTATGGTTTTGCCAACACTGCAAACGTAGATGGTATTGACCTTCTTCAGCCACGTTTCGGCTTTACCTACACAGTTAACGAAAGCTTAGAACTACGCGGTGGTTTAGGTCTTTACTCTGGTGGTAACCCTAACGTTTGGATCTCAAATGCATACTCTAACGACGGTGTAACGAACATTGGTACTCGTGAACGTCAAATCAATGGCTTCGTAAGTGGCACTACTTCATTGTTTGACCTAGAGCTAACTGGTCAAGGTCGTCCGATTTACGACGTACCACAAGAGCTATTTGACGTAGTAGCGAACACTAGCCTAACGGATGGTGACGGTAACACTAACGCAACTGACCCAGACTTTGAGATTCCTTCTGAGTGGAAATACGCGTTAGGTTTCACCTATGTAACTGAAAATGACTACCTAATTAACGCTGACATGATCTATACCGATCGCCAAGATTCAGCAATAGTTAGAGATGCGAACATTGTTTACAACGGTGAAAACCGTTTCGATGGTCGCCCAATCTACACCAATATTGACTCAGGTCGTAATGAAACGCAGGACTTCATTCTAGGTAATGTTGATTCAGGTGATGACGGTAGTTCACTTGTTCTTTCAATCGGCGTAAGCAAAGAGTGGGATAATGGCTTCGATATGGGCGCTTCATACGCTTATGTTGACGCAGAAGATGCTAACCCAATGACAAGCGCAGTAGCGTTCTCAAACTACGCTAACTTTGCAACAAGCGATCCTAACAACCCGTCTGCGGCAACGTCTGACTACGCTGTTGGCAACCGCTTTAACTTCTCACTAGGTTATACTGCAGAGTTCTTTGACGGTTATGCAACACGTTTCAACTTGTTTGCAACGGCTAACGAAGGTAAGCCTTTCTCTTACGTTCACAGCAACAACTCAGCGTTCCCTTGGGATGGTGTATTTGCTCGTCAGCTTATTTACATTCCTGAAGTAAACGATCCGAACGTAGTGTTTGTTGATCAGACAAACCGTGATGGTGATGTACTTCAAACTGCGGAAGAAGCTCAAAGACAGTTCAACCGTTGGGTTGAAGATAACGGCTTTGAGCGCGGCGAGATCCTTGAGCGTAACAGTGAAACTGCTGATTGGTGGTTTAAAGCTGACCTACGTGTATCTCAAGAGCTACCTGGCTTCTATGAAGGTCATACAGCAAGCGCGTTCTTCGTAATCGAAAACTTGACCAACTTAATCAACGACCAATGGGGTGACTTCCGTCAAGGTAGCTTCGGCGGTGATGAAGTTATTGCTGCGGACTTCAATGACGCAGGTCAATACGAGTACAGCGCGTTCTCAAGACCAGAGCAGAGCGTATCTCGCGGTCCTTCTCTTTGGGAAATCCGCGTAGGTGTTAACTACCGCTTTTAAGAAGTAGTAAACACTAACTACAAGTTGTAGTGTTAGGTGCCACTCTCCTTAACTGGAAGTGGCACTTTTTTATGCCTGCGATTTATCTCACACACCTGTTACTGAGCGCGCATAGTCTTTGCTTATGATCTAAGTCTCTCCATTGAACGAACAAACACATGATAAATTTTTAGATGCTCGCAAGGAGGGCTTATGTCAAAACGTATGCTAATGGTAATGACGTCTCACGAAATTATGGGTGACACCGGCGAGAAAACCGGCATGTGGCTAGAAGAGTTCGCTGCGCCATACTACGCATTTAAAGATGAGGGATATACAATCACCTTAGCGTCACCGATGGGCGGCCAGGTACCGATTGACCCCAATAGTCTTGCAGACGACGCAATGACGGACGATTCGATTCGATACACGAAAGATGAGCTGGCTCGAAGCGCCATAGCGTCTACTATTCCGCTAGAAGATGTACGTGCAGATGAGTTTGACGCTGTCTTCTACCCGGGCGGTCATGGTCCGCTATGGGACTTATCAGATAATGCGCATTCCATTAAATTGATTGAAGACACTATCGCAGCCAATAAACCCGTTGGGGCTGTGTGCCACGCGCCCATCGTGCTAAAAGATGTTAAGACGCCAGATGGCAAATATTTGGTTGATGGCAAGCAGGTTACTGGCTTCTCAAATAGCGAAGAAGCTGCGATGGAGCTTACTGACGTAGTCCCTTATCTGGTTGAAGACGAGCTAGTTAAAAAGGGCGGTAAGTATGAAAGCGCGGATGATTTTGCTGTTAAAGTCTGTACAGATGGATTGTTGGTGACGGGGCAAAACCCGCCATCGTCACGTCCTGCAGCCGATGCATTGATCAAACTTCTATCTTAAGAACGTTTTAATTTGTAATGTAGTTGGAAACCGCATCATGTATGCGGTTTCTTGTTTTCGGTTGCCTAGCTTTTAGCGCCCTGGCTAGACATTCTCAAATAAATCTTCTACGCGCTGTCTTAATTCTTCAATTTTAGTGACATCAGCGGGAGCGATGAAAATGGTATCATCACCAGCGATTGTACCTAACACGCCATCTTTTTTACTTAGCGAGTCAAGTAAGCGGGCGATAAGTTGAGCTGCACCTGGACTAGTTCTTATGATGACCATCACGTTGTTGTGCACAATGTCTAATACAAGCTGTTTGAGGGGGCTTTTAGCCGTAGGCATACCTAACTCAGGGGGAAGGCAGTAAACCATATCACCGCGCGCGTTGCGCGTTCTCACAGCCCCAAATTTACTTAACATTCTTGAAATTTTAGACTGACTGATATTGTCAAAGCCTTGTGCTTTTAATGCGTCAACAATTTCGCCTTGTGAACCATAACTTTCCGCTTTAAGAATCTCTTTAAAAGCCTTGATGAGTTGCTCTTGTTTTGCGTTTGCCATTAGCGCTCTTTTCTTTTCTGAGGGTTTATGTGTGGTGAATTTTATTTGTTATGCCCATATTGTGCCGTACAGGTAGACTTTGCGCAATTTCTTTGCATAATCATTCATGATAATGAATATCGAGATAAAATCGCCATAAATAACGTTAATAAGACGATCCGGTGATTGAGTTTTCCCCCGCGTTGCATTAGTGTGACGTTCCGTTTAAATACGTGAAGTAATCCCATAGGAGAAATGGTATGAAAGTAGCCGTGTTAGGTGCTGCCGGTGGTATTGGTCAGGCGCTGTCTTTGTTGTTGAAAACACAATTGCCAGCAGGTTCAGATTTAGCGCTTTACGACGTAGCGCCAGTTGTTCCTGGTGTTGCCGTTGATTTGAGCCACATCCCCACTGCGGTAAAAGTAACCGGTCACGGTAAAGATGACCTAGCTGATGCACTAACTGGAGCAGACGTTGTTCTAATTCCAGCGGGTATGCCTCGTAAGCCAGGTATGGATCGTTCTGATCTGTTCAACATCAACGCCGGCATTGTTAAAAACCTAATCGAAGGTGTAGCTGATAACTGCCCGAACGCGTGTGTTGGTATCATCACTAACCCAGTTAACACTACTGTTGCGATTGCAGCTGAAACGCTAAAAGCAAAAGGCGTTTACGACAAGAATAAGCTTTTCGGTGTAACGACACTTGACGTTATCCGCGCTGAAACGTTTGTTGCTGAACTTAAAGATGTTGACGTATCTTCAGTGCACGTACCGGTAATCGGTGGTCACTCTGGTACTACAATCCTTCCTCTTCTTTCACAAGTTGAAGGCGTAGAGTTCACAGACGAAGAAGTATCTAGCCTAACCACTCGTATCCAGAATGCGGGTACTGAAGTGGTTGAAGCAAAAGCGGGCGGCGGTTCTGCAACTCTTTCAATGGGTCAAGCAGCAGCACGCTTCTGTCTATCTCTAGTTGCAGCAATGCAAGGTGAGAATGTGGTTGAGTACACTTACGTACAAACTGACGACAGCGACGACGCAGCATTCTTCGCACACCCAGTACGCCTTGGCGCAAACGGTGTTGAAGAAATCTTGCCATACGGCGAGCTTAGCGCATTCGAAGAAAAAGCGAAAAACGACATGCTTGAAGGCCTACGTGGCGACATCAAGCTAGGCGTTGACTTCGTAAACGGCTAATCGGTGAGTATCATTGGCGGGCCTTTGAACGTAGGCACGCCGTGAATACTTCCCTGTAGGCTTCGCCACCGCTTCTCTGCGGTGGAGAGCCTACATTTTAATTACGTTCTCAGACTTCACATCAAGTTTCCACTTTATTATCAGCTCTTATCACCCCAGCGATTAAAGGTTCTGTTACGACCTTTGTGTATTAGTTAAGTGAAAGATATTTCGTGATATCGAAAAGCCTGATTTCACCGGCATCTAAAGTTACACCTTTATGTACAGCGTAAGCGTAACCTTTTAATACGCTATTGCCTTCAGACATAAGGAAAAGATGGGTAGCAAAAGTCGCGTGGGAAGTGGTTATTTCAACAATAGGGTATTGAAGCGAGATATTTTTCGGTGAGATCTGTGTGCTAACAGCCAATTCACTCGTCTCCCCTTTTCTGAAAACCGTGAGCGACCCTTGTCTATCTTCATACAACTGAAGAAGAGCCAATTCTGGTTTATCTAAATAATGTAAAATGCCCACCCACAAACCGTACGGCGTCTCGTCGTTTGCGCGTTCCGCATTGTTTAGCAAAGTACCGTATTTCTCGAAAAACTTGCGAGGCGTTGAGCTAGATTCTTGTTTTATGAGTCGGTAACTAGTGGAAAGTAAGCCTTTATTGTCATTGTAGTTTGATTCAAGCGCGGTAAAGCTGGTGTCTAGGTAAGGGGACAGAGTAAGCGAACGGGTTACGTCTTCTTCGATAATGGTACTGATCGTACATCGGTTCTCTTTACAGGATATATCCTCATCACTAAAGGCTGAGCGTTTGGCGTACCTCAGGCCTGAAGGTATGTGGATTTCATAAAGAAAATGTTCGCCGCTATCGTTTATTTGGAGAAGTTTATACTGCATTTCATCTTCACTAATTCCTTCCCACAATCCGGGTGACAGTGATAGCGGTTTCGCTTGTAAACTTAATGTCGAAATCCCCAACAATAAACCTGCTAAGGCCGGTAGCAAATGCATGTTTAGTCCTTTATGAAATTGTTATGTCGATAAATAAGATAACGGTTTTTTTTCATGATTAAAGCTATTTGAGTGATTGGAGGGAAGAATATTGCTAAGCGAATGCTCTGGTTGTTGATTACTGCCCGTTTGCGGTGGCAGAGGTAACGCTTCAACAGGTAACCAGCGTTTTGCGCCTCTAAACTCGTGGCCAGACAACGTTAACTTAGATAAAGCTCGCCGTTTGCTTTGGCCAATTAAAAAGAAGTATGGCAACAAACTGAGCTGTGCTGATTTATTTGTCCTAGCAGGCACTATTGCCTATGAAAGTATGGGCCTTGTTTACGTAAACCCTGAGGGGGTTGATGGCAAGCCTGACCCGCTTAAAACCGCTGCCCATGTACGTGAAACCTTTGCGCGCATGGCAATGAATGATGAAGAAACTGTTGCATTAGCCGCCGGTGGTCATACGGTAGGTAAATGTCACGGTAATGGCAGTGCCGAAGCATTAGGGCCAGATCCAGAAGGTGCAGGTATTGAAAAAATTCGCCAGCCGGTGCCGAGCAGTGGGAACCTATCAATATTAAAGAGGAAGAGAAGCCTATTGATATTGAAGACCCATCAAAGCGCTACAACCCCATCATGACCGATGCTGAATCTTTTGAGCCACTAGAGCCAATTGCTGACGGCTACAGAAACTATCTTCAAAAAGACTACGTGGTTAAACCTGAAGAGCTAATGCTAGATAAAACCCAGTTACTTGGTTTAACAGCGAAAGAAATGACGGTACTCGTAGGCGGCATGCGTATGATTGGCACTAACTACGGCGAAAGTAAGCACGGTGTATTTACCGATAACGTAGGCGCATTGAGCACAGATTTCTTCGTAAATCTTACCGACATGAAATACACATGGAAGCCGACCGGGAAAAATAGCTACGCTATTGTCGACAGAGCGTCAGGTGATGAAGTGTTTACCGCTACGCGTTTTGACCTAGTGTTTGGTTCAAACTCTGTATTGCGCGCATATGCTGAGCTATACGCGCAAGATGACAGCAAAGAGAAGTTTATTAAGGACTTTGTTGCCGCGTGGACAAAGGTGATGAACGCAGACCGCTTCGACCTTACCTGTTAGTGCTTATCTTTAGTGTAAGTAAAAACACTTAAGTAACAAAAAGCCCGCTTCATGATGACGCGGGCTTTTTTCGTTTTATTACTTAGCGAAGCGAATGGCGACCAACATAAAAAAGCTATTTGCGTCAATTCAAGCGCTTCGCTAATACGGGTCTTAACCCGTGTTACGCATGCCGATAGCAATACCGGCAATGGTAACCATCATGGCACGTTCTAGACTGGTGTTCTGCGCATCGTCACCGGCTTTACGGATACGATCTAGAAGCTCAATTTGCAGGTAATGAAGCGGCTGAAGGTATCCTGCGCGGATCTCCATCGATTCCTTACCCTGCGGGTCGTTCTTCATAATGTCGTCATCGCCTGTGATAGCCAGCAGTGAAGAGATGCTTTCTTTAAGCTCGCTACGCAATGCTTCACCAAAGTGTTTAAGTTCTTTGGGTACCAAGCGCTCATCATAAGCTTCGCTAATGCGTGGGTCAGCTTTGTGGAACACCATGTCTAACATAGAAAGGCGTGAACGATAGAACGGCCATTCGCTGAACATCTCGTTAACCACTTTCTCGTTCTCAGGAGTCTTCACGCTATCAATAGCGCGCATAACGCCCAACCAGCTTGGCAGCACTAAACGTGTCTGTGCCCAAGCGAAGATCCATGGGATAGCACGTAAGCTCTCAATTCCGCCTTGTGGTTTACGCTTAGCAGGGCGGCTGCCTAGAGGTAGTTTACCTAGCTCTTGCTCTGGAGTAGCCACGCGGAAGTAAGGTACAAACTCTTCATCGTGACGTACAGTTGCACGGTAGTTATCACGACCTTGCGCTGCCATGGTGGTAATAAGCTCACGCCACTCTTCTTTTGGTGCCGGAGGTGGGAACAACATGGCTTCAATAATGGCGCTGGCGTAAATACCTAGGCTGCGTTTAGCCAGTTTTGGCATACCGAACTTATAGCGAATAGTTTCGCCCTGTTCTGTTACGCGGAAACCGCCTTCTAGTGAGCCAGGAGGCTGTGAGTAAATTGCCGCATGTGCTGGCAATCCACCACGACCAATCGTACCGCCACGTCCGTGGAACAGGGTTAGGCTTACGTCGAACTCTTCTGCAATGGCAACCAATGCTTCTTGCGACTGATACTGTGCCCAGCCAGCAGCCAATGCGCCTGCATCTTTCGCTGAATCAGAGTAACCGATCATAACGAACTGACGGCCCTTCACGTAACCGCGATACCAGTCGATAGACAGGAGTTTGCGCATTACATCTGGTGAGTTGTTCAAATCGTCAAGCGTTTCAAATAGTGGTGCTACCGGCATCGGCCAGTCTACACCGCTTTCTTGAAGAAGCAGCTGAACCGCCATGACATCCGATGGCTCACTTGCCATAGAGATAATGTAGATACCGAAGCCGTGCTTGCTGTGTTTCGCAATCACCTTACAGGTATCTAGCACTTCTTTTACATCGTCAGATGCATCCCATTGCGCTGGGAATAACGGACGTTTCGAGCCAAGCTCACGTAATAAGAACGCTTGCTTGTCGGCTTCGCTCCACTGTGCGTAATCGCCTAAACCTAGGTAGCGAGTTAGCTCACTAAATACGTCGGCGTGACGCTCAGAATCTTGACGTACGTCAAGGCGAAGAAGGTGAATACCGAATACACGAGCACGACGGATAGTATCTAGTAGAAGGCCGTTTGCCACTACTTGCATACCGCAGTCGATTAATGACTGGTAGCAAAGCATTAGCGGCTCGATAAGCTCGTCGTCGCTTTCAATCCAGTTAGACGTGTCTGGATTCTTGCCGGCCAAGTAGTCGGCAATGCCATCGCGAGTCGCAATAAACTTGTTTACCAGCGGGCGAAGTAGGGCGCGGTACGGTTCGTTTGCATCGCCTACTTTGTCGCGTAGTTCGTCGTTGCAATCGTACATTGATAGCTCGACTTGCAAACGATCAAGGTCTAGCGCGAAAAGTTTAGCTGCACGTTTTCTTGCCAGCAGCAGTACTTGCTCAGTTACTTTTGAAGTAACAAATGGGTTACCGTCTCTGTCGCCGCCCATCCACGAGCTAAATTGTACGGGTGACGCGTCTAGCGGTAGCGATACGTCGTAGTCTTCGTTTAAGCGGCCATCAAGCTCGCGCATAAAGTCAGGTACGGCTTCCCATAGCGAGTTTTCAATAACCGAGAAGCCCCAACGCGCTTCATCAACAGGCGTCGGGCGAACGGAACGAATTTCTTCAGTGTGCCACGCCTGCGCGATAAGATCGGCAATACGCGTTTCAATTTTTTTGCGCTCAACATCGCTAAGCGAGGCTTGATGCACTGCCTGAAGACAGTCAGCAAGTTCTTTATGCTTGTGAATGAGTGTACGGCGTGTTACTTCAGTAGGGTGAGCGGTAAGAACAAGGTCGATGTTCAGCTTTGCAACCGCGTCTTGTACTTTATCTGCGGTAAGTTCTGCTTTATCTAGGTGTTTGAAAAGGGCATCAATAGATGCATCAACATTCATTGCCGCGTTGTATTCTTGCTCGGCAATATTACCTAGGTTCAAGAATTGTGCGAAGGCACGACCAACAGTAAGCAAATCGCTGTCAGACATTGTTTTGAAAGTTTCTTTCAGTTCTTCGCTACAAGTAGCGTCTCCCTGATAAGAAGCTCGGCCGCCTTTTCGAATCTTTTCAATCCGGTCTAGCCACTCCTGACCTAATTGATTTTTGATTGTTTCACCAAGGGTTTTACCAAGGTATCGAACGGTATCTTTCAGTTCAGCATCGTAGTGTGTTTGCATGCTATCCTCCTAAATATATGGGCTAACCATACTGTGTCCTTTGCGTCTTGTCTAACCACTTTAGGTTATAATTTACAACATTTTGATACTTTTGCACCCTAGTTAACATTGCTCAAAGCAAGATATTTTGTGGTGTGATACACTCTTGCACCGGAAAATGCAGAAACATTCTCGCACTAAGCGTTTTGTTTGAAATTTGTACTGCATTTGTAATTTAATTTCAGGAGTTCTTGTGACTGATACATTCAATACAGTAGAAACCCAAGCAAGTTACGGCATTGGTTTTCAAATGGGTCAACAATTGCAATCAAACCCTTTCGACGGTTTGGCAATCGATGCAGTTGTAGCTGGCCTAAAAGACGCATTCGCGGGTCAAGCCCCTCAGGTTGATAACGACACGCTACGTGATGCGTTCGGCGAAATTCACAAGCGTATGCAAGCAGCTAAAGAAGAAGCGAGCAAAGCGGTTATTGAAGAAGGCACAAAGTACCTTGAAGAAAACGCGAAGCGTGATGAAGTTACGGTAACTGAATCTGGTCTTCAATACGAAGTTGTTACTGAAGGTGACGGCGAGACACCAGATGCTTCTAGCACAGTACGTGTTCACTACCACGGTACGCTTATAAACGGTACTACGTTTGATAGCTCTTACGAGCGTGGTCAGCCAGCTGAATTCCCAGTAGGCGGCGTAATCAAAGGTTGGACTGAAGCACTTCAACTTATGAAAGCAGGTTCAAAGTATCGTCTATACGTACCACACGACCTAGCTTACGGTGAGCAAGGCGCTGGCGCAGCTATTGCACCTTACAGCACCCTGATCTTTGACGTAGAACTTCTTGACGTTCTAGGTTAATGATTTCTTCACAGGAGTGCCCAATGGTACTCCTGTGAATACCTGTATTCTTCTTTGTTAAATCCTTTACTCCTTTCTATCTTCTAGCCTATTTCTTTTACTTTTCTGAGGCTTAGTTTGTAAACAAACAGTTCACTCATAATCTGAGGTTGTTTGTGTTTCGCTTTTTCAAATATAAATATGTGATGCTACTATGTTCTGTTGGTGAGAATGCATGTATGCGATATGCTGACAAAATTGTATTAAAGATCGGCAGGCTTCCATCTGCTCCGAGTTGTTATCAGTGGCTTCGGCATTACAATAGCCCCACGCTCAAATAAGGAAAATTATTATGGTTATCAAGCCTAAAGTGAGAGGCTTCATTTGTACAAACGCGCACCCAGTGGGCTGTGCTAAAGCGGTTGATGAACAGATTGCTTATGTAGAAGCAAAAGGTGACTTAGGCGAAGGCCCTAAAAATGTACTGGTTATTGGTAGCTCAACAGGCTATGGCTTAGCGTCGCGCATCACATCTGCCTTTGGTTATGGTGCTAAAACACTAGGTGTGTGCTTTGAAAGAGCACCAACGGAGCGCAAAACGGGTACTGCTGGTTGGTATAACACTGCGGCGTTCCACGAAAAAGCCAAAGGGAAAGGCTTGTATGCAGATACAATAAACGGCGATGCTTTTTCTGATGAGATCAAAAACGAAGCTATCGAAAAAATCAAAGCCGAAATGGGCAAGGTCGACTTGGTTATTTATAGCCTTGCGTCTCCGCGCAGAACCGACCCAGAAACTGGTGTGACCTACAAGTCGACGCTTAAGCCAGTAGGCGAGGCATACACCACAAAAACTTACGACACAGATAAAGATAAAGTGCATGAAGTGGCGCTTGAGCCAGCCAACGACGACGAGATCCTTAACACCATTAAAGTGATGGGCGGCGAAGATTGGGAGCGTTGGATGGACTTTTTGCGTGAAGCCGATGTGCTTGCAGAAGGCTGTAAAACCACCGCATATACCTATATCGGTAAAGAGCTTACATGGCCTATCTACGGTCAAGCAACTATCGGTAAGGCAAAAGAAGACCTAGATCGCGCTGCTGCTGCTATTATTGGTAAAAACAGTGACTTGCTTGTACAAGCAAACGTAAGTTCACTAAAAGCACTGGTAACGCAGGCAAGTTCTGCCATTCCCGTAATGCCTCTGTATATTTCACTTATTTACAAAGTGATGAAAGAAGAGGGGACACACGAAGGGTGTATTGAACAAATTCATGGTTTATTCACACAATGCCTGTTTGGAAATACTCCTACGCTAGATGAAGCAAATCGCTATCGCATGGACGGCAAAGAAACCAACGACGCTACCCAAGCAAAAATTAAAGCGCTATGGGATCAGGTGACACAAGAGAACTTCCATGACTTAAGTGACTACAAAGGTTACCACCACGAGTTCTTAAAACTATTCGGTTTTGACATTTCCAGTGTTGATTACGACAGTGAAGTTGACCCACTGGTTAAGTGGTAAAACTTAAACTTACCATTAATTAACCTAGTGCTATCTGTGCAAAAGCCGTCTGATTTGACGGCTTTTTTGTGCTTTATTGCAAGCCGATATGGGGTGTCAGCGGTAAAAATGTAAATGAATAAGACCAAAGGTTTACATTAAATTGTAGAAAAATTTGCCTTTATCTTGAAATAGCGTGGCACAAACGTATGGGTTAATGCTAAAATCCCGAAATTAAGTGGGGGCCTTTTCTGCCTCTGCCTATACAGCAGTAGCGATTACCGCTACACAACAATAATAATAAGTGTAATTTTCTGCTGGTGGTCTATAAATATTGGGCGAACAAAATGCCCGCAAAAGGAATTATGCGTTGCGGCTTCATAACAGGCTGACCGCGGCATTGCAAGTTCCATCAATCAACAACGAAAAGGTGTTTAACACCTGTTAATAGTGCGTTTTTGCATGCTGACAGGCAGGATTTCTGCGGTCATGCAAAAGGGTATTTCTATTAGAGTAGTGCAATTACATATGATAAAAATCAAGAAAGGTCTCGACCTCCCAATTGAGGGAGCGCCAAAGCAGGAGATTGCTGATGCATCTGCTGCAACGCGCGTTGCCATTCTGGGAGAAGAATATGTGGGTATGCGCCCTACCATGCACGTCCAAGTTGGCGATGTAGTGAAGAAAGGTCAGGTACTTTTTGAAGACAAAAAGAACCCTGGCGTTAAATTCACTGCGCCAGCTGCGGGTGAAGTGGTAGAGGTTAACCGTGGTGCAAAACGTGTTCTTCAGTCTGTAGTTATCAAAGTAAACGGCAGCGATGCTGTGACATTTGACAAAATTGCAGCTGACCAGATCGCGAGTGCAACACGTGAGCAACTTCAGTCAATCCTTGTAGAGTCAGGCATGTGGACAGCGTTACGCACCCGTCCATTCAGCAAATCGCCTCAGTTAGACTCTGTTCCAAACTCAATTTTCGTTACAGCAATGGATACTAATCCACTAGCAGCAGATCCTGCAGTGGTAATTGCTGAGCGCCAAGACGATTTCGTAAATGGTCTTAAAGCGTTAGCGCAATTGAGCGGTGGCAAGACTTACGTTTGTAAAGCGGCAGGTGCTTCTGTTGCTACTGGCGATGCGGCAGTTGATGTTGAAGAATTTGGTGGTCCTCACCCTGCGGGCCTACCGGGTACTCACATCCACTTCCTTGATTCTGCTGGCATGAACAAAACGGTTTGGCACATCAACTACCAAGACGTAATGGCGATTGGTGCATTGCTGACCTCTGGCGAGTTAGATAACCGTCGTGTTATTTCACTTGCAGGTCCTGCTGCAACCAACCCACGCTTAGTGCGCACTGTAATTGGCGCAGACTTAACCGAACTAACTGCTAGCGAGCAAGTAGACGGTGAAGTACGTGTTATCTCAGGCTCAGTACTTAGTGGTACTACGGCGATGGGTGTACACGGATTCCTAGGTCGTTTCCACACACAAGTTTCACTATTAAAAGAAGGTCGCGAGAAGAAATTGTTCGGTTGGATCATGCCTGGTTCAAACCAACACTCAGTGACTCGTGCTTACTTAGGTCACCTAAGTGGTAGCAAGAAATTTGATATGACAACAACTACCAATGGTTCAGAACGTTCTATGGTTCCAATTGGTAATTACGAACGCGTTATGCCCCTAGATATCATTCCTACGCTTCTGCTTAGGGACCTGATTTCTGGTGATACTGACGGTGCTCAGACGTTGGGTTGCTTAGAGTTGGACGAAGAAGATTTGGCATTGTGTACTTACGTATGCCCTGGCAAATACAACTACGCTCCTATCTTACGCGACTGTTTGACCACGATAGAGAAAGAGGGTTAAGTCATGGGTTTAAAAGCGTATTTAGAAAAAATTGAACCGGATTTCGAGCCGGGTGGTAAGCATGAAAAGTGGTATGCGCTTTACGAAGCTGCGGCTACCATTTTTTATACGCCAGGTAAGGTAAACAAAGCGAACACGCACGTGCGTGACAGCATTGACCTTAAACGCATCATGATCATGGTATGGATGGCAACATTCCCAGCTATGTTCTTCGGTATGTACAACATTGGTTTTCAAGCGCAAGAAGCTATTGCTGCTGGCGCAGGAACACTGCCTGACACATGGCAGGCGGGGCTTTTCACTGCACTAGGCGGTGATTTGACAAACGCTGGCATATTAGGCCTGTTCTTCTACGGTGCATGTTTCTGGCTACCTATTTATGCAGTAACGTTTGCTGTTGGTGGTTTCTGGGAAGTACTGTTCGCTTCTGTGCGTAAGCACGAAGTAAACGAAGGTTTCTTCGTAACATCAGTGCTGTTTGCACTAACACTTCCAGCCACGATTCCTCTATGGCAAGTAGCACTAGGTATTACCTTTGGTGTTGTTATTGCTAAAGAAGTATTCGGTGGTACAGGTCGTAACTTCCTTAACCCAGCTCTGTCTGGTCGTGCTTTCCTTTACTTTGCGTACCCTGCACAAATCTCAGGTGACCAAGTATGGGTAGCAGCAGATGGTTATTCGGGTGCAACGTCTCTTAGCCAAGCCGCTTGGGGCAACCTAGACTACGCTGATATGACGCAGTGGATGGATAGCTTCATCGGTACTATCGCGGGCTCAGCAGGTGAGGTATCTACACTAGCTATTATTCTTGGTGGCTTGTTCATCATGTACATGCGTATAGCAAGCTGGCGAATTGTTGCTGGTGTAGCGATTGGTGTAGCGTTCTTCGCAACCTTGCTAAACTTAATTGGCAGCGACACTAACCCTATGTTTGCAATGCCTGCACATTGGCACTTTGTTGTTGGTGGTCTTGCGTTTGGTATGTTCTTTATGGCGACAGACCCGGTGTCTGCATCGTTCACAAACCAAGGCAAGTGGGCTTACGGTATCTTCATTGGTTTCATGACGGTACTAATCCGCGTCCTAAACCCAGCCTTCCCTGAAGGTGTAATGCTAGCAATTCTGTTTGCTAACTTGTGGGCGCCACTGTTCGACTATTTCGTCGCACAAAGCAACATCAAGCGGAGGGTAGCACGTGTCGGCTAAGAAAGAATCTTTAGGCAAAACTATCGGTGTAGTAGTAGCCGTATGTTTGGTTTGTTCAATTGTTGTTTCTGGCGCGGCTGTTGGCCTTCGCTCTCTACAGCAAACAAACGCGGCTCTTGATAAAAAGAGCAACATTCTTAATGCTGCAGGCCTTTACGAAATGGGCATGAGCAATAACGCTATCGAAAGCACGTACAGCGAGCGAGTAGAGCAGCGTTACGTTAATCTTGAAGAAGGCACGTTTGTTGAAGCGCCTGCGCCAGATTACGACATGTATAAAGCTGCTAAGCAGACTGAGTACAGCACAAAGGTAACTAACAGCAATGTAGGTTTCCAACGTCGCCCTAACGTGGCAAGTGTTTACTTAGTGCGCAACGAAGCAGGTGATGTATCTCGTATCATCCTTCCTGTTCACGGTAGCGGTCTTTGGGATCTTATGTACGGATTCTTAGCGATAGATGCAGACGGCCAAACGGTTCGCGAGCTTATTTACTATCAGCAAAAAGAAACGCCAGGACTAGGTGGTGAAGTGCAAAACCCTGCTTGGCAGGACAAATGGGACGGCAAAGAGCTTTACGAGAATGGCGAAGTTGCTATTCGCGTAGTGAAAAATGCTAACCCTAGCAATCCTCACACTATCGATGCGCTTTCAGGTGCAACCCTAACCAGCAACGGTGTTGAAAACACTATTCGTTACTGGGTAGGCGAGCAAGGCTTCGGCCAGTTCCTGAAGAACCAAGCATGGCGTTCATAAGGGAAGTCTCATGGCAGATACTAAAGAAATGAAAAAGGCCCTCTTTGGGCCAATCCTGGACAACAACCCGATCGCCCTACAGGTATTGGGTATCTGTTCAGCACTGGCAATTACCACTAAGCTGGAAACAGCATTGGTAATGTCGCTTGCGCTTACCAGCGTTGTAGCGTTCTCAAACTTGTTTATTTCACTAATTCGTAACCAGATTCCATCTAGCGTTCGAATTATTATCCAGATGACCATCATTGCATCGTTGGTAATCGTTGTTGACCAAATTCTGAAAGCGTATTCGTATGAAATATCGAAGCAGCTGTCGGTATTCGTTGGTCTGATTATTACTAACTGTATCGTAATGGGTCGTGCTGAAGCTTACGCCATGAAGAGCCCACCTCTAATGAGCTTCCTTGATGGTATTGGTAACGGCTTAGGCTACTCTTTCATCCTGATTGTTATTGGTACAATTAAAGAGCTATTTGGTTTCGGTACTATTTTAGGTTTCGAAATCCTTCCACTGGTTCAAAACGGTGGCTGGTACCAAGGTAATGGTTTGTTAATTTTACCATTCAGCTCATTCTTCTTAATCGGCGGTATGATTTGGGTTATCCGTACTATCCGTCCTGAGCAAGTAGAGCCTAAGGAGTAAGTCATGGAACATTATTTGTCGTTATTTGTTCGCTCAATCTTTGTTGAGAACATGGCGTTATCACTATTCTTAGGTATGTGTACCTTCCTTGCGGTATCTAAGAAAGTTAAAACTGCTATGGGTCTTGGCGTAGCGGTAATCGTGGTACTAGGTATCTCGGTTCCGGTTAACCAAATTATTTATGTAAACATTCTTGCTCCAGGCGCATTAGCGTGGGCAGGTTTCCCAGAAGCTGACTTAAGCTTCCTTAACTTCCTAACCTTTATCGGTGTTATCGCGGCATTGGTACAGATCCTAGAGATGAGCTTAGATAAGTTCTTCCCAGCGCTTTATAACGCACTAGGTATCTTCCTTCCGCTTATTACCGTTAACTGTGCAATCTTCGGTGGTGTAGCGTTTGCAGTACAGCGTGAATATAACCTGACCGAAAGCGTTGTTTACGGCGTAGGAAGTGGTATTGGCTGGGCAATTGCAATTGTGTTGCTTGCGGCAGTACGTGAAAAGCTTAAATATGCTGATATGCCAGATGGTGTTCGTGGTCTAGGTTCTGTATTCATGATCGCGGGTCTAATGGCACTAGGCTTCCAGTCATTCACTGGTATTCAGCTGTAAGAAAGCTCGGGAGCATATAAATGAATAATGTAGAAATATATCTAGGCGTCGGCATGTTCATTGCCATCGTTCTAGCGCTGGTATTTATTATCATGTTTGCCAAGTCTAAATTGGTACCAAGTGGTGATGTCACTATCACTATTAATGGTGACCCAGACAAAGCAATCAAAACTGCACCGGGTGGCAAGCTACTTGGTGCTCTAGCTGATGCAGGATACTTCGTATCTTCTGCGTGTGGTGGCGGTGGTTCATGTGGTCAGTGTCGTGTAGACGTACACTCAGGTGGTGGTGAGATCCTTCCAACTGAACTAGACCACATCACTAAAGGTGAAGCGCGCGAAGGTTGCCGTCTTTCATGTCAGGTTGCTATTAAGCAAGACATGGAAATCGAGCTAGAAGAGTCAGTATTTGGTGTTAAGAAGTGGGATTGTGAAGTTATCTCTAACGATAACAAAGCTACCTTCATCAAAGAGCTTAAGCTTAAAATTCCTAACGGTGAAAGCGTGCCCTTCCGTGCGGGTGGTTACATTCAGATTGAAGCACCAGCTCACCACGTTAAGTACAAAGAGTTCGATATTCCTGAAGAATATCGCGGTGACTGGGAGCGCTTTGGCTTCTTTGACATTGAGTCTAAAGTAGACGAAGAGACCATTCGTGCGTACTCAATGGCGAACTACCCAGAAGAAGAAGGTATTATTATGCTGAACGTGCGTATCGCTACGCCGCCACCTAATAACCTAAGCCTTCCTGCTGGTAAAATGTCATCGTACATTTGGAGCCTGAAAGAAGGTGACAAAGCGACTATCTCTGGTCCATTCGGTGAATTCTTCGCGAAGGAAACTGAAAACGAAATGGTATTCGTAGGTGGTGGTGCGGGTATGGCCCCAATGCGTTCACACATTTTCGATCAGCTTCGTCGCCTTAAGTCTAAGCGTAAGATGAGCTTCTGGTACGGTGCACGTTCACTTCGTGAAATGTTCTATACCGAAGACTTCGACGAGCTAGCAGCAGAAAACGATAACTTTGAGTGGCACGTAGCACTTTCAGATCCTCAGCCAGAGGACAACTGGGAAGGTTACACAGGGTTCATTCACCAAGTACTTCTTGAGAACTACTTGAAAGATCACCCTGCACCAGAAGACTGTGAGTTCTACATGTGTGGACCACCTATGATGAACGCGGCTGTAATCAACATGCTTAAAGAGCTAGGTGTTGAGGACGAAAACATCATGCTAGATGACTTCGGTGGCTAAGCTAATCGCTTAAAAAGTTAAGCATAATAAAAGGGGCGCAAGCCCCTTTTTTGTTGAAGCAAAACGCTTAATGCACATTGTTAGTGAAAAATGTGCAAATTAGCTAAGGACAACATCGTGATTCGTTTCGCAATTCGAATTTTTCTCGCTTTTTTTGCAATAGGCATATTAGTACTTGCAAGCTGTAGTGATGAAAAAGCGCCTGTAGTACATCTTCAGGGCCAAACAATGGGTACAACCTACAACGTTAAATACCTTGTAGGTAAGGAGCCGGTAGAAGGGTTACAGGCTGAAATAGACGCACGTCTTGTTGAAGTAAACAAGATGATGTCAACGTATGACCCTACATCAGAACTTTCAAGGTTCAATCAGTATCGCTATACCGATAACTTTGCCGTATCGCCAGACACTTTGACCGTGGTTAATGAAGCGTTGCGTTTAGCTAGCTTAAGCGGAGGTGTGCTTGATGTAACGGTGGGCCCTTTGGTGAACTTGTGGGGGTTTGGCCCAACAAAACGCCCCGAGAAAGTACCAAGCCAAGGGGAGATCGACGAAATTAGAGACTATGTGGGTTATCAGAAACTGTCGACCACGCCAACCGGTCTCAAAAAAAGCCACCCCATGCTCTACGTCGATTTATCGACCATAGCCAAAGGTTTTGGTGTAGATGAAGTGGCAGAGATCCTTGAAAAGCACGGTATTGAAAACTACCTTGTAGAAATAGGCGGTGAAATGCGCGTGAAAGGTGAACGTGGCGACGGCAGCGAGTGGCTTATCGCTATTGAAAAGCCGGTTACTACTGAACGCGCAGTTCAAAAAGTTGTCTCAATAGGTGAAAACGCGGTTGCTACGTCGGGCGACTATCGTAACTATTACGAAGAAGACGGGGTTCGTTATTCGCACCTAATAGACCCAACTACCGGTAAACCTATTTCGCATAATTTGGTATCGGTAACCGTTGTCCACCCTTCATCTATGACATCAGACGGTCTAGCTACCGCGTTCAATGTTATGGGGTGGGAGCAAGCGATAGCGATCGCCGAGCAAGAACAGCTTGCCGTATTCCTCATTCGTCGCACCGATGACGGATTTGAGGAGTATGCGTCGCCAGAATTTGATAAACTGGTCACAGTTCATAATTAGGGGGTAGCGATGTCTACATTTATTCTCGCTTTCGGTTTCTTTCTTACTATGGTTTTGGCCATGGCCGTTGGCTACCTAGTTCAGAAAAAA